>NZ_APNF01000002.1:0-564576 GCF_040361235.1 Salinisphaera sp. S4-8
CAACTCTATATGCGAAGCGTCGCCGCTTCTTTACCTACCGTCCCGCTGATCCGCGATGAACCATAAAAAAGGCGCGGGCCGCAGCCCACGCCTTGTATCGTAGCGCGTCCCGCGTGATCAGCCGGTGACCGCGGCCACACCCGCCTTGGCGGTCTGTGCGTCCTGGTCGGGCTTGACGCCGGATACGCCGACCGCGCCGGCGAGCTGGCCGTCGACCATGACGGGCACGCCGCCGGTCATCGTGGCCTTGAGTTCCGGCACCGATAGAAACGCTGCACGGCCGCCGTTGATCATGTCTTCGAATGCCTGGGTTTCCTTGCCACCCAGTGCCGCACTGCGCGCTTTTTCGGTCGCCACATAGCTGCCCATCGGCGCACAGCCATCAAGGCGGCGCAGTGCCACGAGATGGCCGCCGTCGTCGACGACCGCGATCGCCACGTTCCAGCCCTGGCTCTCGGCTTCCTTCTGGGCCGCGTCGAGAATGGCGTGGGCATCGTCGAGGGTGATAACGGATTTCTGTTTCATGGGCATATCCCGATCATTAAATGGATGTTGTGACAGCCACTACTATAAACGCTGTATTCAAGCGCTCGGCGAACGGCGTGACAAACGAAAACGGCCCGCCGGAGCGGGCCGTTCTCTCGCGACGGTCGACGATCTAGTTCATCAAGCCGTCGACCACGCCGATGCCATAGAACGCGATCAGACCGATCACGCCACTAAGCACGCAGTAGTAGAGCGTGGGCAACAGCGTCTTGCGCAGGGTCGTGCCTTCACGCCCGAGCAGCCCGACCGTAGCCGACGCCGCGACCACGTTGTGGATCGCGATCATGTTGCCGGCAGCCGCACCGACGGCCTGCAGCGCGACCATCATCGCGGTCGACAGTCCCAGCGTGGCGGCCACGTTGAACTGGAAGTCGCTGAGCATGAGGTTCGACACCGTATTCGAACCGGCGATGAAGGCACCCAGAGCACCCACGGCCGGCGCGAACAGCGGATAGATATGACCCACGCCGTCGGCCACCAGTTGGGCCATGGCCACCGGCATGGACACCAGATCCGAACCGTTCACGCCCGAGTTGATGAGAATACGCACCATCGGAATCGTGAAGATGAGCACGAAACCAGCACCCAGAATCGTGTTGGTGGATTCCTTGAACGCCGCGCCCATGGCGCCACCACGCATGCGGTGCAGAAAGAAGGTGATCAGCACGGCCATACAGATGATGCCACCGGGCAGATACAACGGCTGAATCGAACCCGAAATACCGGCCTGACCGAGGATATCGCTCCAGCTGATCGCCACCGCCTTGAGCGCGTTGGTGATCGGCTCCACGGTGCGCGAGATCACCAGCAGGATCGCCAGCAATACATACGGCGCCCAGCCCATCGTGGGCGTGAGCGGCGTGCGCCCGGCCACATGATCGGCCTTGATCTCCATATTGCCGACCCATTCGGCCGGCCACTGGCTTTCATTCGGGAAATCCCAGGGCTGGGACGGAATCAGAAAACCGCGACGGGCCGCCGGTACCACGATCGCCAAGCCCACCATGGCGCCGATCATGGACGGAAACTCCGGTCCCAGAAAGATGCCGGCCAGTGCATAGGGCACGACGAAGCTCACCCCGGCGAATAGCGCGAACGGCGCGACTTCCAGACCGTCGCTCCAGGACTTGCGCTCGCCAAAGAAACGGGCCATGACCGTGACCATGATCAACGGCATGAGAATGCCGCAGATCGCATGGGTGATGGACACTTCGGAGGTGATCAGCTGGAAATAGCTGGCCCAGTCCGAACCGTTGGCCGTCAGCTGCTCGGAAATCTGATCCTTGTGCAGCCCGCCGGCCACACCGACGATGATCGGCGTGCCCACCGCGCCAAAGGACACCGGCGTGGACTGAATCATCATGCCCACGACCACCGCTGCCAGCGCCGGAAAACCCAACGCCACCATCAGCGGCGCGGCGACCGCTGCCGGGGTACCAAAACCCGAAGCGCCTTCGATAAAGCAGCCGAACAGCCAGGCAACGATGATCGCCTGAATACGCCGATCCGGACTGATGCCGGAAAAGCCATTACGAATCGCCGCGATACCACCGGAATGCTTGAGCGTATTGAGCAGCAGGATCGCGCCGAAGATGATCCACAGAATCGAGATCGTGAGCATCAGCCCCTGCAGGCTGGAGGCCACCACCCGGGTGACACTCATATCCCAGGCCAGCAAGGCAATGAGCACGGTCACGATGAACACCACCGGCATCGCGGTGCGCGCCTGAAACCTGAAACCAATCAACAACACGCCGGCCAGCACCAGCGGGACGAACGCGAGCAGCGACATCGTCAAAGAAACCATGCACCTATCCCCTGCAAAAGTAATACGAGATGCACGCGCCGGCCGGCTCCCTGTTCACCCCCGGCGCGAGACAGCTGCCAAGCTAATCATGTTGTTCGTGAAACGACAATTCATTATCGCCGAGCACTGCCATCGCCCAGTCCGCGTCGCGATCGGCTTGGGGTCGTCATACCCGCCGGGCCGCTTTCCGGCTGGGCTTTCGGCGTGTCCGCCTGCCACCCGCAGACCGCACAAGCGTTCGGCACATAAGACCAATTGACGATTCAGCCTCGCCCCGCCGCGAGCCAAACCTGCGCAGACCAGCCGGATACCCGGCCCAGCTGCCGGGTCACCGACGCAAAGTGCTTTCACCGCGGCAAGATAGACCGATACAGCGTCGCAAGAAGGCCTGCGAGCGCCTAGAATGGCGTGATCGCCGATCGAGGTTTCGTCCCTGCATGCTGCGTTATGCCAAAAAGATACCGGTCACCGAGCTGGAACCCGGCATGTACGTGGAGGCACTGGATCGCCCCTGGCTGGAGACGGACTATCCGCTCGAAGGCGTGCATATCAAGTCACGCGCCGATATCGAACGCCTGAGTCGGCAAGTCGAATATGTCTATATCTCGGCGCCACCGAAGCCCAATCGCATACCGCTGCCGGCACGCCCGGAGCCAGCCGGCTTCTCCCGGCGCGGGCTCGCGCCGGCCGCGGTCTACAGCCGGTCGCCCCAGAGTTTCAGCGCCGAACTCGCCCAGGCGCGGCTCATTCGCGAACAGGCCCGGGATTTCGTGCGCTCGATCCAGGCCGATGCCCGCGCCGGTCATGCCGTGGACGAAGGCGATGCACGCGAACTCGTGGTCCAGATGATGGCCAGCGTATCGCGCAATCCGGATGCACTGGTGTGGTTCACCAATCTCAAGAATCGCGACGAGTACACCGCCCTGCACAGCATGAACGTCTGCATGCTCTCCGTCGCGCTGGCCACGACCATGGGCGAGCCCGAAGCCGAGGTCGAGGAAATGGGCGTGGGCGCGCTATTGCACGATATCGGCAAGATGAAAGTGCCGATGGATATCCTCCATAAGCCTGCGCGTCTGTCGACCGCCGAATTCGAGGTGGTCAAGCAGCATCCGCAGTATGGCGTACAACTGCTCGAACAGGGCTCGCAGCTGTCGCGCGATAGCCTGCGCATCGTACTCGAGCACCACGAGCGCATGAACGGTCGCGGCTATCCCGGCGGTCTGAAAGGCGACGAGATTTCCTACTACGCCCAGATCGTGGCGATCGCCGATGTGTACGACGCCATGACCAGCGACCGTGTCTATCAGCAAAGCCGTTCGCCCGGCGAAGTAATGAAGCTCATGAGCCGCAGCCAGGGGGACTTCAACCCGGCGCTGCTGGACCGGTTCGTACACACGCTCGGCGCCTACCCGGTGGGTAGCCTGATCGAACTCAACACCGGCGAAGTCGGCTTTGTCGTGCCCGGCGATCCGGGCCAGAAACGGCCACTGATGCTGGTAGTGCTCGACCACCGAAAACGCCGCTATTTTCCCCAGCGGGTGCGCGATCTCAATCGCTTTCCCAATTTCCGTATCGTGCGCACTCTGGCCAATGGCGCATACGGCGTGGATATCGACGATTACGCCTCGGCCTGGAGCGGATAAGCTACGGCCCGTACCTGCGCCAAATAATTGACACAATGCGCCATGTTCGCGATGCGAACAGGTGTTTTCGTTGCTACACTCGGATCATCTATTCCCGAGCGACCGACCTGACACGTGCCAGCCGATTCCAGTGACGACAACCCGACCGGGCTCGCCCCCGACCACCGCGACTTCGTAACCGCGCTGGCCACCGGCCTGGAGGTGATTCGCGCATTCGATACCGATCACCCGCGCATGACGCTCAGCGAAGTCGCCACGCGCACGGGCATGAACCGCGCCAAAGCACGCCGCTTTCTGCTCACCTTGCATGGGCTTGGCTATGTCCGACGCCAGGCGCGTTATTTCGAGCTGGCGCCGAAAACGCTCGAACTCGGCTATGCGTTTCTGTCGGCCAATAATTACCAGCACGTGATCCGCCAGCACCTGGAACACGTAACGCAAGAAACGGGCGAATCCTCGTCGATGGGCGTGCTCCAGGGCGCAAACGTCATCTATGTTGCCCGTTCGGCAGCCCCGCATCGGTTGATGACGATCGCCCTTGCGGTGGGCACCCAGCTCCCGGCCGCCGCAACCTCGATGGGGCGCATGCTGCTGGCGACACTGGATCGCCCGCAACTGGAGGCCGTGCTCGCCGATCTCGAACTCACCGCCTATACGCCATGTACGATCACTGATATCGACGCACTACGCGTCGAAGTAGACACGGCCCGGGAACAAGGGTTCTGTATCGTCGATCAGGAGCTCGAATCCGGCCTGCGTTCGCTCGCCGTGCCCGTCTACAACATGCACGGCCTGTTGCTGGGCGCGATCAATATCAGCACCAATGCAGCGCGCGTGGAGCGCAAGACGCTCGAAGAACGCTTTCTGCCGTTACTGCAGCACACCTGCGAACAAATCGCCCGTCAGGTCAGCTAGCCCACCGAAAACAGCGCAGCAGTCAGCGCCACGGCGTTCGAAGCCGCGGCGGTCGCGATAGGTTCGATCGGGCGCGGCACTGGCGCTGACACCGGCAAGCGGGCCATCCCTTTCCTCACCCGGGCGCGCTGACGACGGCCGCGCCTTATCAGACATCGTTGCTGGCACGCCTGCGCTTGCCGCCGACAAGGCGCGCCACAGCCAAGCAGCTCGGGGCGAACACTTACGCCCCCAGTGGAACGCGATGTGAACGTATGGCGCGTGCCGCCTGAACGGGCGGCGAAGCTCTCCCGCGTTGACGCCGGCACAGCACAACGATTAGGTTATTCGCAATGCAAACGCACGTTCGCAAAGCGAACCGCAGGTCTGACTGAGCCTGCGGTCGCGCGGGCGCCCTCGTGCGCGTGGCATGTCCACACCGGCCATAGCGCCCGGATACGGCGCCGGCCGGCGTACCACTGCCCGCACGGCGCTTGCGCGCGTACGTCTTTATTCGAGTAGATCACAACGAGAATCGAACATGTCCAACGCCGTCTATCTCTGTCATCCCGCGCGTACCGCGGTCGGCCGCTTTGGCGGCACCCTGGCCAGCGTACGTCCGGACGATATGCTCGCGCATATCATCAAGGCCGTGATTGCCCAGACGCCGAATCTCGATCCGGCCGCGATCGACGATGTCCTCATCGGCTGTGCCAACCAGGCCGGCGAAGACAACCGCAATGTCGCGCGCATGAGCAGCCTGCTGGCCGGACTTCCCACCAGCGTGCCCGGTTCGACCATCAATCGTCTGTGTGGCTCGAGCATGGATGCGATCGGCACCGCGGCCCGCGCTATCCGTGCCGGCGAAACGAAACTGATGCTCGCCGGCGGCGTGGAATCCATGTCGCGCGCGCCCTACGTGCTGGCCAAGGCCGAATCCGCCTACAGCCGTCAGCAGATTCTCGAAGACACCACCATCGGCTGGCGCTTCGTCAATCCGCTGATGAAGCAGTGGTACGGCATCGACTCGATGCCCGAAACCGGCGAGAACGTCTCCGAGCAGTACAAGGTCTCCCGCGAGGATCAGGACGCCTTTGCCCTGCGCTCGCAGCAGAAAGCCGAAGCCGCGCGCCAGGCCGGGCGTCTGGCCGAAGAAATCACGCCGATCGAGATCCCGCAGCGCAAGGCCGACCCGATCGTGTTCGATACCGACGAACACCCGCGGGCGAACACCACCCTGGAAAAACTGGCCAAGCTGCCGACCCCGTTTCGTAACAACGGCACCGTAACCGCAGGCAACGCTTCGGGCGTGAACGACGGCGCCGGTGCGCTGCTGGTGGCCGGCGAGGACGCGATCAAGCAGTTCGACCTGCAGCCGAAGGCCCGTATTCTGGGCATGGCCACGGCCGGGGTCGAGCCACGCATCATGGGCATGGGCCCCGTCCATGCCTCGCGCAAGCTGCTCGATCGTCTCGGTCTGTCGATCGACCAAATGGACATCATCGAGCTCAACGAAGCCTTTGCCAGCCAGTCGCTGGCCTGTCTGCGCGAACTGGGCGTACCCGACGATGCCCCGCATGTGAACCCCAACGGCGGCGCGATCGCCATCGGCCATCCGCTGGGCATGTCCGGCGTACGTATCGTCAGTGCCGCGCTGCACGAAATGGCGCGCACCGATGCCCGCTATGCGTTGTGCACGATGTGTATCGGTGTCGGTCAGGGCATCGCCACCGTCATCGAACGCGTCTAGAGCAGGCGGGGCTCGCCATGGCATTTGTCGAGTGCAACGGCCGCACCATCGGCTACGACGATAGCGGCGAAGCCGACCTGCCGGCGATGCTGTTTGCCCACCCGCTGGGCATGTCGCGTCAGGTCTGGACCGAGGTGACGACACGACTGCGCGGGCGCTGGCGCTGTATCGCCTGGGATCTGCCCGGCCACGGAAACAGCGCGGGCCTCACCCGCCCGGTCAGTGCGCATGATCTGGCTGCCGATGCACAGGCCCTGCTGGCGCATCTGCACATCGAGCGCTGTGCCTTCGTGGGCACTTCGATTGGCGGGGTGATCGGCCAGGCACTGCTGCTCGATACCCCGGCGCTGCTGTCTTGCGCGGTGCTCACCAATACCGGTGCGACGATCGGCCAGCCCGAGGCCTGGCATACACGCGCTACGCGCGTTCGCGACGAAGGGCTGGCACAGATCGCGCCCGAACTCTCGCAGCGCTGGTTCGCCGACACCTACAAGCAGGCCCGACCCGCAAGTCTGGCGGGCTGGACCATCCAGCTCGCACGTACCGACGATGAAAGCTATGCACGGCTATGCGAACTACTCGCCGAAACCGATTTTCGCGGCCAACTCGCGGGCGTCGAGGCCCCGGTAGCGCTCATCGCCGGCGCCGAAGACCCGGCCACCCCGATCGCCACCCTGCAGGCACTGGCCGAAGAACTGCACAGCGCACGCCTGATCACACTCGATCACGTCGCCCACGTACCGTCGGTCGAAGATAGCGCGGCGTTTAGCGAAGCACTGTGCAGCGCCTGTGGTGAGCATGATCCCTCGCCGCCGGACGACAAGCGGGCCCGCGAAACCGGCTCGGGCGTGGCCGACCCGCGCTAAGCGTATCGTGTATCGATAACTGCCGATCGAGGGGCAAGCCATCATGATTCATTCACCGATCAAGCTGCGTCATCTGGTGACGTTTCAGCAGGTCGCACGGCTTGGACGAATCAAGGCCGCAGCCGAAGCCCTGTCGATCACCCAACCCGGCATCTCGAAAACGATTCGCGAGCTCGAAGACAGCCTGGGCGTCAAGCTGTTCGAGCGATTGCCACGCGGCGTCCGGCTGACCCCGGCCGGGCGCACGCTGTTGCGCCATGCCGCGCCTGCCCTGCGCTCGCTGGAAGAAGGCATCGATGCCATTCGCGAGGACAATGCCGAGAGCGTGATACGCCTGGGCGCACTGTCCAATGTCGAAGGCGGCCTGCTCCCCGAGGTCCTGCAGGCGCTGCACCAGCGCCATCCGCATCTGTGCGTGCAAGTGGATACCGGCACCAGTGCCGGACTGCTGGCGCGACTGCGGCTGGGCGAGCTGGATATGGTGATGGGCCGGCTCAGCGAAGCCGAAGAGATTCGCGACCTGATGTTTGAGCATCTCTATCACGAACCGATGATCGCAGTGGTGCGTCGCGAGCATCCCCTGCTCCAGCCGAGCGCCGAGCCGCCGCCCGCCGGCAACGCCATCATGGACTATCCCTGGGTGGTCCCGCCACGTGGCACGACCCTGCGCGAACAACTCGAACGGTACTGGGTGGAGCGCGCGGCCACCCCGGCCCGCCTGGTCATCGAAACCCTGTCCCTGGCCTTGTGCAGCCGCTATGTACTGCTCTCGGACGCCGTCTGGATCACGCCACTGGATACCGCGCGTGAGCCGCTTGCCGCGGGCACCATGGTACGGCTTGCCGAGCCGATCGAAACACGCGGCGGCTCGGTTGGCTATGCGGTAAACACCAGCCAGCCCATGCCACGCGCAGTCCAGTGTTTTCGGGCCTGTCTGCGCGAGATCGCCGCCGGCTACGGTATCCCGGCGCCGACGTAACAGGCGACGGCTTGCTACAGGTCGTGAGCGTCACCGTCATGCCAGACGGCTGACCGTCAGGCCAGCGCCCGCAATTCCTGCACCAACGCCGCATTGAGGGTGACATAGCCGTTGGCATAGCTGCGTTCGCGTGCCGCGCGACGACGCTGTGACGGTAGGCGTGCGCCCTGTTCGATGAACCCTGCGAACAGACGCTCGGCGCCCTCGGCATCGATCGCGCCGCCAAACATTCGGGCATCCAGGGCGAGCACGAGTTCGCCGTGATACGGTGGCGCGCCGCGACCCGCGTCCCAGGCCTGCGACTGGGCGCTGGTGAGATCATCGATCAACGGCCCGGCCAACAGTTCGATCATCGTCGCCAGCGCCGAGCCTTTGTGGCCACCGAAGGTCTGCATCGCGCCGGCGAGCGCGGTCTCGGCATCGCACGTCGGCTGGCCTTGGGCGTCCAGCGCCCAGCCGGGCTCCAGCGGCTCGTGGCTGCGATGACGCAGTTCGATTTCGCCGCGCGCGACGGCACTGGTGGCGAAATCGAAGACATAGGCCGGTGCATTGGCTCGCGGCCAGGCAAACGCCAGCGGATTGGTGCCCAGCAGGCCACGAATGCCGCCATGCGGCGCCACCCAGCTGTGACTGGGCGTCATCGCCAGCCCGACCAGCCCCTGTTCGGCGATACGTTCGACCTCCGGCCAGAGCGCGGTGAAGTGAAAGCAGTGATTGATGGCCATCGCGGCCAGGCCGTTCTGGCGCGCTTTCGCAACCAGGCTCGGCAGGCCCCATTCGAAGGCCAGCGGCGAAAAACCGCCGTGGGCATCCACCTTGACGATCGCCGGCGCCTGATCGTGAACCGTGGGCAGGGTATCGCCGGCCACTACGCCCTGTTCGCGCGCCGCGACCATGCCCAGCAGTCGATACAGGCCGTGCGACTGACATTCATCGTACTGGGCACGTACGAGCAGATCGGCTATCGCCGCGACATGCGCGGGCGCAAAGCCGTTGCGCTCGAGCACCTGCCGGGCCAGGGTGTCGACCTCGTCAAGGCCCAGTTCGACCGTATCGGCCATCGTGTTTTCGCTCAGGGATTCGGGACGCGGAGTCTAGCGCGTCAGGCACGCCGCGGCGACGCGTGCCGGCGCCCGGACCGGCGATCGCCGGCTGCGGGGCCCGTGGCCGGCGATCATCGAAACGCGCTACGCCATCAGGGGGCAGCGGGCAGCGCGCGTTTGTGCGCCGTGGCCTCGTAGGCTTCGACGATGGTACGAAACGCCTGCTCGCTGACGTCGCCGCCTTCGAGGAAGGTGTCGATCTCATCGTAACTCACGCCAAAAACCTCTTCATCCGGGCGCTGCGGCTGGAGCGACTCGAGGTCCGCGGTCGGCTGTTTGTGTACCAACGCATTGGGCGCGGCCAGGATTTCGCCGAGTGCGCGTACCTGGCGCTTGTTCAGACCAAACAGCGGCGTGACGTCGGCCGCGCCGTCGCCGAATTTGGTGAAAAAGCCCATCACCGCTTCGGCCGCCTGATCGGTGCCCACCACCAGGCCCTGATGTCGGCTGGCGATCGCGTACTGAACGACCATGCGCTGACGCGCCTTGACGTTACCCAGCACGAAGTCTTCCTGATGCGCGTCGTCGAAGTTCAGTTCGCTGTTTTCGAGTGCTTGGCGCATACCGCGCGTGGGCGCTTCGATATTCACGTCGAGCACTTCGTCGGGCCGGATGAAATCGATCGCCGTCTGCGCATCGTCGGCATCGTCCTGCTCGCCGTGCGGCAGGCGCACCGCATAAAAACGCGCATCGGCACCCGCTGCCCGGGCGCGTTCGACGGCCAACTGGCTCAGACGCCCACCGATGGTGGAATCGACACCGCCACTGATGCCAAGCACCAGGGCCTTCAACCCGTTATCGCGCAGATAGCTGGCAAGAAAATCGATACGGCGTTCGACTTCCTGTTCGCCGTCAATACGAGGGGAGACATCCAGCGCCTCGATGATGTCGCGCTGGGTCGTTCGTGTGTGCGTATCCATGGGCTACTCCTTGGTTGTCCGGCTATGCCGCCGAGGGGTTGTGTCCGGAAAAGACTTCGTCGAAATAAAACACCAGCCGCTGCAACCCGTAGTGCGCTGCGCCGCGCCGTACCTCGTTGCGTTCGCCTTCGAAATAGCGGGTCTCGGTAAAGCGGTGAATGGTATCGCCGCGACGAATCGCCCAGGCCATGCAGACGGTGCCCGGCGGCAGTCCGTTCGGCCCGGGGGCCGGCCCGGCAATACCCGTATTGGCGACGGCCGCATTCGCATCGTTGTTATCGATCGCGCCCGCGACCATGGCATCGGCCACCGCTTCGCTGGTGAGTCCGTGTTCGTCGATCAATTCATAATCGACGTCCAGATACCGATTTTTGGCCTGCGGCGAATAGACCGCCAGGCCACAGTCGATGGCCTGGCCGCTGCCGGGTACGCGGGCGAGTTCCGACACCATCAGCCCGGCGGTGCAGGATTCGGCGCTCGCGAGCTTGATCTCGTTGCGCAGCAAAAAGTTGGCAATGTCCTCGATACGGTCCATGGCGAGACTCCGACTCGGGCTGCTTTCAAATAGAGCGCTACACGCTATACCCGACCGGGCCTGTCGTCCGTCCGTGCTTTTGACTAGATACGCAGTCCGTGACGACGAGGCCTTGCCTCGTGCCGCACCGCCGCGACCAGCACCGGCGCGGGCGATTTTGACTGGGGCCCAAGGCTGTTGCGGGTGGAATTACGGATAGTTCTACCCCGGTTATGGCTTCTAGGGTCGCGCTCCTTGTCCAGTTTTTCACAGCGATGGTGATCGCTGGCGCGCCCTCGAAATCGTGCGCTCGAACACCGCGCTGTCCCCAGATTCGACTACTCGGAGACCTGCCGAACCATGGACGACGAACAAAACATCGCAGTCATCGGTCTCGATGACTTCAACCTCGACATGCTGCGCACGGTGCGCGACGCCGAGCGCTACAACTTCTCCGGCCTGATCGACTACGACCAGATCGTGAATCCGGAAAAATATCCGGTCGAGGATTTCATCCACGACGCGCAGAACGGCATGGACGACGTGCCGGGCGGCTTGCAGGCCATTGTCGGCCACTGGGATTTTCCCACCACCAGCCTGTTGCCGATCCTGCGCGACCGGGCCGGGCATGTCACGCCCTCGCTCAAGGCCGCGCTGATGTGCGAGAACAAATACGGCACGCGCCTGGCGACATCGGAAGTCGCGCCCGAGCTCACACCGCCCTTCGCCCTGGTCGATCCAGAGGACGATGCGCTGCTCGACGATCCGCCGCTGCCCTATCCGTTCTGGCTCAAGCCGGTGGTCGCGTTTTCGAGCACGCTGGGCTTTCGTATCGACGGCCGCGAAGACCTGCGCCATGCGCTGCGCGAAATCCGTCAGGGCATCGGCAAGTTCGCCGAGCCCTTCGAGGCCTTCAGCCAGCGGGCGACGCTGAGTGATCAGCGCGCGCTGTTGCGCGGTCGCTATTGCGTGGCCGAAGGCATCATCGCCGGTCGTGGCTGCACCGTCGAAGGCTATGTGCAGAACGGCGAGGCCCATGTCTACGGCGTGATCGATTCGCTGCGTGCCCCGGGCGGTTCGAGCTTCACGGGCTATGTGTATCCGTCGAACCTGCCGGATGACGTGCTCGATCACTTGCGCCAAAAGTCCTGCGAGCTGGCCACCCATATCGGGCTGGACAATACGCCATTCAACATCGAATTCCTCTGGGACGAAGAACGCGACGATCTCAAGCTGCTCGAGGTCAACGCACGGATCTCGAAGTCGCACTCGCCGCTGTTCTATCTGGTCGAGGGCGCATCGCACCACGAAGTGGCTATCGACGTGGCCATGGGCAAGCAGCCCAACTTCCCCAACGGCGGCGGCCCGTACAACTATTCGGCCAAATTCATGCCGCGTGTCTACGACAGCGCGCGCGTGACCCGCGTCCCCGGCCAGAAGGATATCGAGCGTCTGCGCGAGCGCTTTCCGCATGCGATGTTCAAAAGCCATGTCAGCGAAGGCATGCAGCTCGAGGATCTGCCCAACCAGGACAGCTACAGTTTCGAGCTGGGCGACCTGTTCCTGGGCGCGGACAACTACGACGACTTGAGCACGTATTTCCACGAGGCCATGCATATCCTCGGGTATCGGTTCTCGCGTAAGGTCGAGACCAACTACGACTGACATTCACGACGTCGAACAAGCGAACTACATGAGCGATCTAGCGGCACACGAGGCCCATCACCGCGTCATCGAGCACACCACCATTCCGATGAGCGACGGCACCCATCTGGCAGCCCGTATCTGGCTGCCCGACGACGCCGAGAGCCAACCGGTGCCGGCGATCCTCGAGTACATCCCCTATCGCAAGCGTGACTTCACCCGCTCGCGCGACGAAACCATGCACCCGGTATTTGCCGACAACGGCTATGCCGGCGTGCGCGTGGACCTGCGCGGCAGCGGCGACTCGGAAGGCGTGCTCGAAGACGAATATCTCGAGCTCGAACTCCAGGACGGCGTGGAGATCATCGAATGGTTGGCCAAGCAGCCGTGGTGTGACGGCAGCGTCGCGATGATCGGTATTTCCTGGGGCGGCTTCAACGGGCTGCAGGTCGCTGCCCGCCAGCCCGAGGCGTTGAAGGCCGTCATCAGCGTGTGCTCGACCGACGATCGCTATGCCGACGACGTTCATTACATGGGCGGCTGCCTGCTGGGCGACAACCTGTCCTGGGCCTCGGTAATGTTCGCTTTCAACTCCCTGCCGCCGGACCCGCAGCTGGTCGGCGAGCAGTGGCGCGACCTGTGGTTCAAGCGCCTGGAAGGCAGTGGCCTGTGGCTGGAGAAGTGGCTGGCCCACCAGACGCGTGACGACTTCTGGCGCCACGGCTCGATCTGCGAGGATTTCTCCTCGGTCCAATGCCCGGTGCTGGCGGTGAGCGGCTGGGCGGACGGTTACACCAACTCCGTATTCCGCCTGCTCGACAATCTGGACGTGCCCACCCAGGGGCTGGTCGGCCCCTGGAGCCACAAGTATCCGCACCAGGGCGTGCCTGGGCCGGCCATCGATTTCCAGGGCGAAGTGCTGCGCTGGTGCGATCGCTGGATCAAGAACGTCGACAACGGCGTGGAAAACCAGCCGGCCCTGCGGGCCTGGATGCAGGAGAGCATTCCGCCCTCGGGCAGCTACAGCTTCCGCCCCGGCTACTGGGCCGGCGAAAGCCAGTGGCCGCCGCAGCGCGATGAACGCGTCTACCAGCTCGAACCCGATCTGCTGACCGAGAACTTCGACAATCCCGAAGTCGGCCACCACGATGTCGAGTCGCCGCTGAGCGTGGGCCTGTTCGCCGGCAAATGGTGCTCCTATGCCGCCGGCCCCGACCTGCCCCACGATCAGCGCGAGGAAGACGGCGGCGCCCTGGTGTTCGATACCGAGCTGTTCGAGCAGGACTTCGAAATGCTTGGCGCGCCGGTGGTCGAACTGGAGTTGTCCTGCAATCAGCCGACCGGCATGGTCGCGGTGCGTCTGTCCGACGTTGCCCCGGACGGCAGCGCCACGCGTTGTACCTATGGGCTGCTCAACCTCACCCATCGAAACGGCCATGACCGGGTCGAGGAACTCGAGCCAGGCAAACGCTATCGCGTATCGGTGCAATGCAACGAGCTGGGCCAGATCATCGCGGCCGGCCACTGCCTGCGCCTGAGCGTGTCCTGCTCCTACTACCCACTGGCCTGGCCGCCGGCGCAGTCCACCCGGCTGACGATTCATACCGAGAACTCGCGGCTGCGCCTGCCCGAACGCGAGCGCCAGGCGAGCGACGCCGATATTGCCTTCGATGCGCCGCGCGACGTACCCAAGCTCGACGTCGAACAACTCACCCAGGGTCAGCAGCGCTGGCTGGTGCATCGCGATCTCGACAGCAACGAGTCGACGCTCGAGGTCATCAAGGACGGCGGGCGCTATCACATCGCCGACGCCGATCTGACCGTCGCCGACGATACGCGCGAGTACTACAGCTTTCGCACCGGCGATTTCGGCTCGCCCAGCGCGGAAGTCGTGGCGCATCGCACGCTCGAACGCGAAGGCTGGTCGGTCTACACGCGTACCCGCACCGTGCTCACCGCGGACAGCAAGGATTTTCACGTGCACGCCGAGCTCGACGCCTACGAAGACGGGCGTCGCGTCTACTCGAACAACTGGAATCGAACGATCGCGCGCAACGGCGTTTGATGCGAGCACGCGCTACGCAGATTTGGACGACCCGAAACAGCTATGCAAATCGATGACTACATCCGCCTGACTGCGACCGATATGCTGGCGCGCCTGGCCCGGCGTGAGGTCAGTGCGACAACGCTGGCCGACTGCGCGCTGCAGCGTATCGAACAGGTCGATGACCGGCTCAACGCCTTCTGTCATATCGACGAACGCGCTACCCGGGATGCCGCGGCAGCCGCCGACGAGCGCTACCGCAGCGGCCAGCCCATGGGCCGGATCGACGGTTTGCCCGTGGCGGTGAAAGACGCCTTCGACATGATCGGCTGGCCGACCCGCGACGGCTCCAAACTCACCGGCAGCCAGGCCAAGACCTTCGATGCACCCACGGTCGCGGCCTGTCGACGCCATGGCTTCGTGCCCGCCGGCAAGACCACTACACCGGAATTCGGCTGGAAAGCGGTCACCGATTCGCCGCTGACGGGCATCACCCGCAACCCCTGGAACACGAACATGACCTGCGGTGGCTCGAGCGGCGGCAGTGCCGCGGCGGTGGCCGCAGGCGTCACCCCGGTCGCGCTCGGCGCCGATACCGGCGGCTCGATACGCATCCCGGCCAGCTTTTGTGGCGCGGTGGGCTTCAAGCCATCGCATGGCCATGCGCCCACCCTGCCCGGCAGCCACCACGACAAGCTCACCGAGCGCGGGCCGATCACCCGTACGGTTCAGGACGCCGCTACGCTGATCGACGTCATTACCGAAAGTGATCCGAGTACGCCCCAGCACGGCGGCGACGAAAGCCGCTCCGACCGTGCCATGGCCGGCGACATCCGCGGCCTGCGTATTGCCTTCAGCCCGGCGCTGGGTTTCGATGTCGACGTGGATCCGCAGATCGCGGCCGCGCTCGAACATTGCGCGGACCTGCTGGCCAGCCACGGTGCGCGCGTGGTGCGTACCGATCCGCCCATCCATCCGGATACGGGCTCGCTGCGCGACAGCTACCACCAGCTGTTCTTCACCGAGACGGCGGTCATGGCCCGGAACTGGAGCGCCGCCCAGATCGAAACGCTGGATGCGCCCCTGCAGCCAATGGTCAAACGCTATCTACAGGCCAGCGCGGCCGATTATCTGGCCGCCGACAGCGAACGGGTCGCGCTGATGCAGCGCATGAGCGATTTTCATCGCGACTACGATCTCGTGCTTTGTCCGACCGCGCCCGTACTGCCCTTCGAGGCCGGACGCGAAGTACCGGCCGATTGGCCGCACGAGCGCTGGACCAGCTGGGCAGTGTTCGCCTGGCCCTGGAACATGAGCGGCCAGCCGGCAATCACCGTGCCCTGCGGCTTCGGTGACGGCGAGCGCCCGATCGGCGCCCAGTTCGTCGGCGCCCGCCATGCAGATCATCTCGTGATGCGCGCCGGGCGCGTACTACAGCAGACCCATCCGCTCACCGACCGGGCACCACGTCTGGGCTAAGCGTCGTCGCTTGCCTGGCCGCGGCCCGGTGTCGATAGCGGCGTGACCGTGAACAGTTCTTCCGGATAGACGTTGTCAGGGCCGAAGTGGGTAGCTTCCAGGTAATCCGGGGTCACGTGGCACTGCGCGGCCTCGGCCTGGGCCAGGCGTCGGAACAGCCCCTGCGAGGCGCTGTTGCTCGCCGTCACCGTGGCTTCGAGGGTCGTGACATGGGCACAGACCGGTCGCGCCAGCACGGCCTGAATCATGCGCAGCGGCAGGCCTACACCCCGCCCCTCGGCATGCACGCCCACCTGCCATAAAAAATAGGTGTTCGCCTTCTTCGGATGCAGATAGCCGCTTACGAAGCCGACGATCTGCCCGCCGCGTTCGGCGACCACGGTGGTTTCCGAGAAATGGGTGCACTGCAGGATATTGCAGTAGACCGAGTTCTCGGCCAGCGGATGCAGCGCCCGCACGAAACCGTGCAGCCGCGCGCCGTCGTTTACATCGGGTTCGCGAAGAACCAGCGTTTCGTCGCTCATTGCGTTATCGCCGTTTGGAATCTGGCGCCATGCTAAAACCCAGACCGCGTTTCCTCCTTGAGTAGAAGTACGTAACGGTAGCCACCGGGGCGTCGGGGGTCGATTACGGTATCGATGGCCAACGCAGCGCGACGCAACCGCATGCGGAAATTGCGGATTGTTCGTGGCGGCGTGCCGGCCTAGCCTCGGGCCGTCATTTTTCGTTCAAGGCCGCGCGATGTCCGCTTTTGAACAGACCCGCGTCAATACCCGTGCCACGCTCCAATCCGGCCTGCTGATCGGCATCGGGCTGATGGCAGCGATCGACGAGATCGTGTTCCACCAGCTGCTGGCCTGGCACCACTTCGTCGACGCGCGCTCGGGCGCCTTCGCGCTGTTTTCCGACGGTCTGCTGCATGCCGGCGAGCTGCTGTTCCTGGTGGCCGGCGCGTTTATCGCCCGCTCGCTGTTGCAGGCGCAGCAGTTCGCGCCCCGGCATTTCAAAGCCGCCCTTTTGCTCGGTGCGGGTGGGTTCCAGATCTTCGACGGCGTGGTCGACCACAAGATCCTCGGCCTGCATCAGGTGCGCTATGTCGACCCCGTCTGGCCTTACGACGTGGCATGGATCGGCGCCGGCCTGCTCATACTCGTGGCGGGCATGCTCGCCCTGCGCAACGCGCGGCGACACAGCGCCCACCAGTGATCGCGCATGCGTTGCTCGTCGCGGGCGTCTGCGCGGCGACTCTGGCCTATGGTCGGGCCTGGTACGCCTGTCGAAACGAATGGGCGCTGCGACGGGGGCTAAGCTGGCTGGCGGGCGCCGCGCTGGCCCTGATCGCACTCAGCCCGCCCATGATGCATTTTGGCCATGCCCGTATTGAAGGCCATATGATCCAGCACCTCATGCTCGGCATGTATGCCCCGGTCGGGCTGGTGCTGGCCGCGCCCGTCACCCTGGCGCTACGCGTGCTGCCGCAGCGCGCCGGCCGTACCCTGGTGCGTCTGCTCGCCAGCATACCGGTGCGCACGCTTGTCCATCCGGTCAGCGCCGCGCTGCTGGATATCGGCGCCATGTTCGTGCTCTATCTCACCCCGCTCTACGGCTTCATGCACGACACAGCGTGGGCGGGCACGCTGCTGCACCTGCACTTTCTGCTCGCCGGCTGTCTGTTCGTATGGTCGATCGTCGGGCCGGACCCGGCCCCACACCGCCCCGGGCTACGCCTGCGCTTGCTCGTGTTCTTCCTGGCAATGGCGCTGCACGGCGCCCTGTCGAAGTACATGTATCTGCACGGCTATCCGCTCGATTCGGCGAGCACGCTCGATCAGCGGCGCTTGGCAGCAGAACTGATGTACTACGGCGGCGACCTGGCCGCGATCGCCATGGCGATTGCCTTCTTTGCCGCCTGCTTCAGACCGCGCGCGCCGGCCCGCCGTAGCCAGGGCGGGATCGGCACAAAGCGAACACGTACGCCCACCCGTTGCTGATGCGCCGGGCGCCGTGCCGGCCACGCGTCACTCCGTCACTACGGACGCGGGTCGTCTGGCAACAACGGCAGATCGACGGCCCCCGAAAGCGTCACCACGCGCGGCAGCCGATTGAAGCTGAGGTAGTACTGGTTGTGAAAACCGTAGGCCATGAGATACACCTCATCGCCAGCTTGCAGATGGGTCGATACACCCACCAGCGGTTGGGCGTAATTGCCGTCGCTGTGTCCGCGCAGCGGGGCCACCTGGGTGTTGATCAGATCGATCCGGGTTTCGCCCTGGCGCTTGACGCCCAGCCCCACGAATACGATCGCGTCGTCAGCCGCGCTATCGAGCTGCAAATCCGCCATCGGGATGCCGGCCAGGGTCATCGGCTGATCGGCCGTGAACAGGAACAGCTCGCGCGAGGGCGCGGTCAGTTCGTTGAGCAATTCGGGCGGTAGCAGCTGCAACACCTCGTCGGTGAGTACGCTGTCGATTTCCGCGGGATTGGTGAGTAGCGCCTCGAGCGTGTCGAACAAATTCGCGACGGTCATGCCCAGCGACTCGGCGATCGTCGGCAGCAACGGGCTACCGTTGACCTGCAGACCCTGGAGCACGTTGACCACGGTTTCGACGACCGGCCCGGTGGTTAGCGTGGTCGCCGGGATCGAGTAGCGCGCTCCGCCGATGGGAATATCGTCGGTGACGATGCCGTGGGTATCGTCCTGAACGAAACAGTTGGCGTCGATCGCCGGCCGGGCCGGCACGCCCCGCAGTTTCTCATCGAGAAAGCTGAGCATGCGTTCGGATGTATCGTAGGTGGCATTACCACAGACCACACGCGGGTCCAGATCGAAACCGAACGCGCCCTGTACGGCCTGGAACAGCGGCAGAATATGACCGGTACGCTGCACGAGCAGGCGTACATCGTTACCGGCAGCGCGCAGACACTGGGCGTTGCGAACGGCCTCATTCATATTGAACAGGGTGTCGTTGACGCCCTGCACGATAAAGGCATCGACTCGCGGCACGCCTTCGCTCGGACGCAGGCCGTCACAGAAGGCATTCAAACCGTTGCCACGGACTTCGTCCAGAATATCGTCGGAAATACTGCCGAACTGCGCCTGCAGGAAGCCTTCGTAGAGAAAGGGGTCGAGTGCGCCTTCGGCCCCGGTCACACCCAGCAATACCAGCAGATCCAGCCAGACCGTCTTCGGCGTGTCGTTTGGCGCCAGACTATAGGTGAGGTCGTACCAGGTCGCTGCCGGCACGATGGCGTCGATACGCGGGTCGATACCCGACGCAACCAATTGAAATCCGCCCCCGTAGGACAAACCCAGCGCGCCAATCACCGGATCGCCGCGGCGATAGGCCAGATGGCCGCCTAACTCCGCCACGGCATAATCGATCACGGCGCGGGTATCGCGACCCTCGAAATCCGGATTTTCGACCTTGACGCTACCACCGGTTTCGCCAAAGCCACGCTGGTCGAAACTGACCACGAAATAGCCCGCTTTCCAGGCCTCGCGCGTAGCCAGTTCCGATGCATTGGCATCGTCGGGCACCTCGTTGAGGGCGGTAATACGGCTGCCGCCAAAGCCGTGGCTTTGCACGATCAGCGGCGCACATTCGCCCGCCTCCAGTGCGGGCGTGTACAGCGTCATGGCCACATCGATGGTTGTGCCGTCGATCGCCGTGGATTGGGTAATGGCGTCCCGACTGTCTGCCGTCTGCGCCGGTGCGTCTTCATCGCAGTACAAGCTGGCCGAAACCGGCGGCGTATCGCCACCCCCGCCCAGCGACGGGCTGGACCCGCCCATATCGACCGAACCGTCATCGCCGCAGGCCGACAAACCGGCCACCGCGATCAGCACTGCGGCTGACCGTATGCACATACGCCCTATACCCATGGTCTCCCCTCGCGCTGGCCGTCTCATTCGACGACCTGGTTTTAATAGTCAGTCGACGTTAGCGCACCGGCGACAGCGAGTCATCGGTATTTATTACCTTTTACGACGTTAATTTCGGCACGCCTACGCCCAGGCGTACCGCCGAGCGCTCTGTCGAGGAGAAGAATCGATGCGCGCGCGACAAGCCGGCCCATCGAATAATGCGCCTTCTTTGCTTGCATGGCGGGCCCCGGGAAAATTATTCGCCGCTGCGCGGCTCACCCCTTTCGGGGCCGGTGCGGCTGGCGCCGCCCCGTTCAACCGCGCTGGGCGCGGTTGTCGAACTCTATTGTTGTCTGTCGGGAGTTCGAATGAGTCGTTGCAAATAAAAAAGGCTCCCCATTTCTGGGAAGCCTTCTTTGCATGGCGGGCCCGGGAAGATTCGAACTCCCGACTGCGGTTCGTAGCCGTATTTAGTGGCACGGTATTACACGCCATTATTTTCCCATGGTCGGCACTATTAGGCGTTAAATATCTATTCTGCATGGTTTTCGGTTTATAATTTTGCGTAATCCAATCTCATTTTAGATCGGTTTACGTTTCGCCGCGACGCGGTATTCACTACGCAAAATGGCCCTCGCGGGCTCAGGCTCAATGGCCAAAACCGACCTTATAGCTGCGTTCGCTCAGCGGCACGAAATCGCGCTCGTGGCCAACGCAAACAGTGTGCGCATCTCGCGGCTACCTCATCCAGCACTCGCTGTACTCCCTAGCGGCTACGTGCCGAGAGGACGTTCTGTCGCCGCCGAGATTCGGCGGTGTGTTACCGCCCTGCGTCATTTGTACTCGGCGAACGAGCTCGAACGGCTGGAGCAACTGGCGTGGCTGAGCGATGAATTCCACACGGAATTCAACCGAGATCCGAGCCGCGCAGCAGGCAGCATGCACCCGCTTGCAGGAGCGCTCGGCTTGTCTTATTTCTTCGGCGCGTTCGTACCGCGGCGAGGGGAGCACGTGGCACTGGGAGTGCTCCGCGCCACACTCCTCCGGGCCATAACAAACGGAATCGAGGCCGGCTCTACGCAGTCTGCCGTTCGACGAATCCGAGACATCCTCGTTGTCGAACCGATGCGGCAATTCGACGAGACCGCCTCGCCCCCGTTGGCGCGAGCTTGGAATCCAGAGACTGGAATCAGCGTCTCCGAGTTCAGCCAGCTGCTCGCTGGCTATTTCGTCGAGCACGACGATCTAGCCCAGGTGTTCGCTCACGCGGCACTGGTCGCCTCCGCCGATGCACGGCAGGAGTCGCCCCCAGTTCCCGAAACTGTCACACCACCACGAACTACACCACCGCAACCGCCGAATGACGATTCGCCAGATTCGTTCGTTACCGTTACCGGGCCTATTCAACCGACCGGCCTAACGGGGGTTTGGCGATTCAAGCCTCCGCCTTCGACGCTGGACGCCCCACCACCAGACGAGATTCCGCCAGAGGATCTGGAAGGTTCACAGCGGGCATTAGCTCTGGATTTTTTCCAGGATGAAGAGAGCACGCTCGAGATCGAGCCCAGTGAAACCGTCGATGCAGCCGCCTTCGAGTTCGAACAGGCCACCCGGCACCATCTTGAGGGTCCGCTACTTCCGGATACCGACCGCTCGCTGACTACAGCGGAAACAGCGCGTCTCTGGGAGCGCGTGGCTGAAACCATGGCGTGCGCCAGTACGGCGCCTCTCTTCGATGTCATCGCCGCCTCATGCGCCGCGCTGATGCTGGTTACCGGTAGAGGCCGACCCGAATGTCTGCATGCCGTGCAGCATTTGTTCAGTGAAACCGAAAGCACAGTGGCAGGGGCGTTAACGCTGGCAACGCGCTCGTGGCAAACCACAATCCCACAACTACCTGAACTCAAGGAATTGCCGGCGACCTGGTTCGGCGAGACATCGTCGAGCCTGGATCTCCCGTTGCCGGACCTACTTTCCCAAGCCCTCACCACATTACGTGAACGTTTTTCGCCCGCCGAGTTGGCAACGATCGGCGAAGGCGAGCGGTGGCAAAACGCGTGGAAGGATTTACGGGGCCGACTGCGGTCAGACTGCGCTCGATTCACCGAAACGCGTTGTATCCACACGCTGGCAGTCCTGACTTTTGTACAGACCGGCCACTTACGTGACGCGCAATGGCTATCGGGTTCTTCACTCCAGCACTCGACCGCGGCTGGACATTACTATGCGGCGCCTGCCAGCGAATTCATATCGACATATAACGACGCGCTCTGCGCAATGGGCATTCCAATCGGAATACCCGCGGACCCGCCTGACCACTTAATGGGCGCACCCCGAGCAGCTCTTCGTTGGGAGATGGCGCGCGAGGCCGTCGAAAGACTTGCCGCCCAGACAGAGGCGTCGGTGCGTCTAGCCAAAGCGCCACCCGACGCGGTCATCGATGGCGTCTATGCGCTTGGCGCGTATCTCGCCGTGCTTTTCGGTGCCTGTAGCGCGCATCGCTTTACCGCGTCTATTGGCGACGTCAGTCGTCGCGACTTAATCACGACCAACGAAGGAGCGCCGCGATGGACCGTAAGCCTGGTCGCAGACAAAGCGTCTTGCCCCGATCTCGACGCTAGAATTTGCGTACTACCACCGCTATTCACCGAGCAGCTGAACGCGTATCTGCGCCAGCTCGAACGCCTCCAACGATTGCTGGCCACGCAAAAACGCGCCCATCCAGCATTGCAGGAACGAGTTCGGTCCGCGCTCGATGGTACGGGTCCGCTATGGTTCGCTCGCGATGCCGCCGGTGCGCAACCAATCGACCGACATGTACTGGCATCGCTGTGGCCGCAATGGTCCGTCCCGTTCCCCCTATTCCGACATTTGTTCGCCAGTAATGCGAATAAATTCGGCATCGCAGGTGCGGACATTGCGCTGCAGATGGGTCATAGCATCGGCGGGCAGCCGTTCGACGCAACCGATCCGGACTCGCCGTACGATTTCGGCTCGCGAATATCCCCTAATATTCAATGCTACATCGAAGCACTCGGTTTCCGTCCGGTAGGCACAGCACAGCGGTACGATCCGCCCTCACCGCTAGCGCCCCAGTCCGCTGACGAACTGCTCGCCAACTATCATTCCCTGCAATCGCTGCGCCAAGAGCGCGCTCAGCTGAAAATCGATCCACCGGACGAGGCCGATGAGAGTCTAGGTATAGAGCGAGTTAACGCATTTCGCGAGGACGTCGAAGCCCTAGCACCACGCGAATGGGTCATCGAACCCAAAATGCTCCAAGATTTCCTGGAGCTATCAAAGCGTGAATCTGTGGGCGTACAACAGGTGGTGCGCCGAGAATTGGCGACTTTCGTGGCGTCGCGACGCCGAACGATACCCGGCGGCCGTTCTCTCAGACGTCCATTCATACCTCAGCTCGTTACACCGGACAATACGTACTGCGCCTTTGCGCGAGTCCATTTTGATGCCGCCCGATGGGCGCTCGCGGTCGAGGCCGGCGCACTGCAGACGCTCGACCAAGGCTTGAAAGCCGATGATGATGAAGCGATTCTCGCAGCTACCGCCATACTGCTCGCGAGCTATGGCGCTGGCTCAACGGTCGTCCGGATTCTCAACCTACTGGATCCAGCAACGCCCTTGCATGCATTCAAAGGACTCGAAGCGGGACTGATTGCTGAAATAAGACTCGGAAAATCAGCAGCCCACGCGGAGGAGCGCGAATGCCAACTGCTGACGGCGGACAGCGTAGCACTCGTCACGTGCATCCGGCGTCGCCGAACGACAGCGGTGACACCGCGTGGTATCGACAAGGCACTGCTTGGACAGCGTGAACTGAGCACGCTCATTCCGAGCGCCACCCGAAGCCCCTTCGATTCCGCCTTACGCCTGATCGGCCTGGCACGGCAATGCTATATATCTGGCACGAGAAGCGCCTGGGAGCGGGGCGCCCTTCAGAGTGTGGGGCCTCATCTAAGCCGACTGGCCTCGCTTTTCTCCTCACAGGTCCATGTCACCGCGCCGCAACCGCTATTGCGTGAGCCCCCGATACCCGCTTATGAGTCGGTTAATCGCAAGAAGGGGTTAGAGGCCTACCGCCGGCTGCGTCGTCTTGCGCATGACATTTCGGCCAATCGCAATGTCAGTCACAACCGTCGCCGTCTGATCGAACTGATTGACGAGTTTCGACGCCGGTTCGGATCGACAAGCCTGATCTATCTATTGGCGGAGTTCGTTAACCATCTACGAACACAGCGGGGCCTCGCGAACAGCTCTGCGTATGAATATCTCACCGCCATCGGCATGCGACTTTTGAGCCGGTTGGGACCAGGCGATATTCAAGCCATCGACCCGGGCGAGATCGAGAGTGAACTCAGGCACATCGCCGTCGCTTCTCGAACGGGCGCAAAACGAGCAAGCGCTCGCACCGTAGCCACCGCCGCGTCGCATTTTTCCGAGCTTCTCGACCGAGCAGGTGTCGAAATAGACCTGTCGCGTGCGTTCGATGGCCTCGAGATTGAAGTTGCCCGCCACCCCGGATACTTCTCCAGTGAGACCGAGAACGGCGCGATTGAGGCCGAACTAACCTCTACGACGGAGCAAGCCCTCGCGAGGCTATCGATCGACACATCGAAAAGGGCCGCGGTCATCAGCGAGGCCGGCGCCCTCATCCAAATGGCATCAGGCCTGCGTTTGAGCGAGGTTGCAGGGCTGTTGTCCCGGGACCTCGCTGTGAGTGACCGCTGCTTGTCACTCCATGTACACCCTATAAAAAGGCGCCAACTCAAAACGACGTCGAGCCACCGTATTGTTCCACTCTCGTTACCTGAAGCGAGAACGAAGCGACTGCAGGAGCTGCTCGAACGCCTCAAAGCTGGGATAGGCAAGCGGTCGGATCTGCTTTTCGCGCCCGACTGTGCCATGGATATCCCGGCTATCGCCCGTACGATATCAGGCGGTTTTAGAGCCGCCGCGAGCGATCATCTTGGCCCATCGAGCGCACGTGGCCACATAGCACGTCATAACGCTGCGACTGCCGCTGTACTCACAACGCATCCGGCGCGCCTGTCGAGCGCCCTTTCGTTCTTAGAGCCGCTAGCGCATTACGAGTCATCGTGTCACCGGCTAAAGCCGCTCGCCCAGTTGCCGTTGCGACTGCAGTTTCGTTATCTATCCAAACAACTCGGCCATAGCTCATCCACCACGACTTTGGTTTGGTACGCACACGCTCTGCCGCTCTTGCACGCTCAAACATCGCCGTGGCGGGGCCTGAAAAGACAAATCGAGGCCACCCTATTCAGTCGGCGCGCAACAGATATCGATCGCTGGAGGCACCATCATGGAGGAGCGTTGATTGCCGGAGGCAACCCGTCTCTGAAACGCTTCAACCCAGCCTGGACTGGTGTGCCGATACATCCACGCACCGAGCAATATAAAAACGTCGAATCAGCACCTCTCGCAGCTAGATCCATCGATTTGAGTACGCTAACGGCGGAGCTCGCGGCATGCGTTGCACTAACCGTACGAGAGGGAGTCGACGCCTGGACCGCAGCTTGGCACTGGGGTTTAGGCATCCACCATTACCATGCGATCGCTGCATTGCTCGATGAACGCGATCGTAGTTACGACCTCGGTTATCTGACCGGCCGCCGAATTCGGCCCCGCGGGCGCCTACGAATCCCGGCGGCTCACGATCTAAGAGCGGTCTTCCGCAGTCTCGACAGCGATCTAACAGCCGGGACAATCGACGGTCCCACATTACGTAGCTGGTGGCTGGGTCAACCCAGAGGTAGAGCGCGCTTAAAAGAGTCGCAACTCGATCTGCTCTTCGAGGGTGAGTTTCTCCGGTTCGCGAACGCCATCGCGAGTCATAAACGAGTGACAATAATTCGCAATCGGGAGGGTATATGCATCCTACGCCTAACAGATTCCGATCGACGGTTAGTCTTGTTGGTTACGGCGGCTGTCAGCTGGCTACGCCGTGACTCAGATAAAATTTGACTGCTACGGTCCACGGATGGCCCCGAAAAAAAGTCGCGGCTCTTATACCGAAGCGCGGCGTAGAAGGACTACGCGCCCCGGTCAGATACCACCGCTGAATGTTCCGAGCATATTTTAAGAATCGAATTTTCAAACAGAGTGCGAGCCTATGTGCGCAGGCTCACTGTCTCGGGCATATGACCGCGACTTCGATCTTCATGCCAAATTGCTTTTCAGACAGAAAAAAGCAATAAAATATTCACTTTTTATAGCGCCGTTAGGCAACAAACGGATTTTGTGGTGTAATTTGTAACACTATAAAAACTTTACACGTCACATGCCTGAGTCCGTCGTAAGCTACCCGATTGAGCCCGCGCACTTTAAAAAGCTTCATAAAGCATTCATCGAAATCGAGCAGAATGTATTGACAGCCGCAGCACAAGCGAATCTGAGGGTTCAGAATATAGCGATCACTCACGCCGAGGGGCGTCCGGAGTTTATTACCGGCTTTGAAATTACCTTATCCGAGTTCGAACCAAAACGGGCGCCGCAAGCTGACCTACTGCCTCTTCAAAGCAGGGTCACTGGGGCACTGGATAGTGCCCGTCAGGCGATTGTTAACAAAGAAAGAACACCAGAGGCGCGCCAGAAAAAGGCCGAAGAGCTCCGCGACGCCGCAACGCGGATGCAGATTGACGGCGACGAATATACCGCACGTGATCTCGATACAAATCATCCAGAAGCGTTGCGCGCATCGGCTATTCAGTCCAACCCCCGCATGAGCGTAGCGTATATAGACATTGAGAGAGGGAGAATTGCTACCGAGGCGGTGAAGGGCCTGCTACCAGATGAAATAGGCGATGAAATGCGGCGGACATTTAGAGATAAGCCAATTGGACCATTAGAGAAGCAACTCAATATCGCCCAAACGAAAGAATTTATCGCCCTGTTGTTACTGGCTGCGCAGCGCGCCCAAACAATTCTCGATGGCCCGTTTTATAGAACCGACGAGGCCGAAGGCCGCAATATGCAATCTCAAGGCTGACTTCTAACCTCTAGTTCTCACCCTTTAACGTGGGCACTTCGCAGGAGTTCTACCCGTTTCCGCGGGCGGTTGAGAAAAGGTTGTGGACTTGTCCGGGTTCTCAAGCGGCAAGAGTCAAAGAGCTGGCTCAAATGAATGGCCAGCGGATAAACCTGACGTCGTATCGAATTAATCGCTGATTGGCTCCGGTACCGGTACCGCGTGCGGCTTCACCTTATTTTCGTCGCTGACCAACTCAGGGTTGATCATACGCGCTCCCTTATCGAACACACTTGGGTCACCTTCTTCCGACCACCAGGCCCAGAGCACTTTAAGCGGTTTGTCGCCCGTGTTCACCCAACCGTGTGCCGCGAGTGGTCGGTGGCGACCATACCCCGGTTTCAGTAGTGTTTCGATCCAGAGCCCAAGGGTTTAAATGGCGGCCTTTGCGGCCATTTGCGCAGCGTAGTCAGCGGGTGTCAGCCCGCTGAGTTCTTTCTTTGGCCGTTTTTCGTTGTACTCGCGATGCCAGCCTCGGATGATCGTAGTTGCATAGGCGAGGCTCACGAACCAGTGCTCGTTCAGGCATTCATCTCGAAAGCGGCCGTTAAACGACTCGATATAGGCGTTCTGGTTTGGCTTGCCGGGTTGGATCTGCTTGAGCTGAACGCCGTTTTCATGTGCCCAGTTCAGCATCGCCCTGCCGATGAATTCAGGGCCATTATCTGATCGTATAACCGTCGGTAGGCCTCGGGTGAGCGCCAACTCATCCAGCACACGAGAGACCTGCATACCGCTGATCGACCGACCGGGCACCAGCGCGACGCATTCATGGGTCGCGTCGTCGACAATGCCCAAACACTTGATAGCACGGCCATCGGCCACCCGGTCGAATACAAAATCCATTGACCAGACTTCGTTCGCTCGAGCGGGCCGCATCAACGGCTGCCGATCGGCTATCGGCACCTTCTTGCGTCGTCGCCGCCGAACCTGCAGGCATTGTTCGGCATAGAGTCGTTCAACCCGCTTGTGATTCACCGTCCATCCCGCCTGGCGGAGCTTGAGATAGATCATCGGCGCGCCGTAGCGGCGGTAACGCTGAGCCAGGCGCAGGATCTCAGCGCGTAAGCGCTCGTTTTGATCCGGCGCCGGCTGATACCGGAATGCGCTGGCACTCATCGCCACGACGGCCAGCGAACGCCGTTCGCTCAAGCCGCGCTGGCCCATAAACCGCACCAGCTCGCGCTTGGCTGTTGCGGTTACCATTTTTTTCGCAAGGCCTCGCGCGTGACCTCGTTCTCAAGCAGCGACTCGGCCAATAAACGCTTCAAGCGACTGTTCTCCGTCTCGAGCGCCTTCAGACGCTTGGCGTCCGAGACGTCCATGCCGCCGAACTTGTTCCGCCACGTGTAGTAGCTGGCCTCGGAAAAACCGTGCCGGCGGCACAGTTCTTTAACCGGCGTTCCCGCTTCGGCCTCTTTCAAAAAACCGATGATTTGTTCTTCGGTATACCGCTTCTTCATGTCCAATCTCCAGACTTCGGGTGATTGGACTCCAGATCGGACTGCTACTCAATAGCGGGGGATGGTCGAGGGCTTCCTGCACGATCTCGGCCTTGAGCCGCTCTTCGGCGTACATCTTCTTGAGCCGTCGGTTCTCGTCCTCGAGCTCTTTCATGCGCGCCATCAGCGAGGCGTCCATGCCGCCGTACTTGCTGCGCCACTTATAGAACGTGGCCGAGCTCATGTCATGCTCGCGGCAGAGCTGTGGTACCGGCGTACCGGCTTCCGCCTGCTTCAAGATCGCCAGGATCTGGCTGTCGGTATAACGGGATGTCTTCACGGGAACCTCCTCGGGTTAGATTACGAGAAAATTCCGCTTTTGACCTGCGTTGCTTTCCGGGGGGATTACCGGAAGCCTTGGCGATCACGGTCGATCACTCGCTGGAGAGCGATGCCGTGATGGATACCGTGGCACTGATCGGCCAGATGCGCGGACTGCCGAAACGCATACAAGTCGCCAATGGGAGCGAATTCATTTCGAAGGCGCTCGACAAGTGGGCCTATGAGCACGACGTCCAGCTGGACTTTTCAAGGCCCGGAAAACCCACGGATAATCCGTTCATCGAATCATTCAACGGCAGCTTTCGAGACGAGTGTCTGAACGTACATTGGTTCCTGAGCCTGGAAGACGCCCAGGAGAAAATCGAGAACTGGCGCATCGAATACAATGAAGACCGGACCCATAGCTCGCTCGGGAATGCGACGCTTCGCGAGTACTACTTGAGTCACTCACAGGCCTGATTTTTCCAAGTCTGAATGCTCGGTTATTGTGGAGAGGGGCACTTCTGAGGAAATTCCGCTTTTGACCTATGTTGTTTTCTGGGGCATTACCAAATGACCGCCACCTACCGAGCGAGCATCAGCGCGAAGCAACTATACCTCGTGTGATAACCTCAACCATTCGTGGGGCGAGGCTTAAAAGGGGGCACGTGCCGTTTCTGCTTGGCTGCCCGTCCCCTACTCGCCGACCGCTCCAATTTCCGTTGTAACGTACCGTGCGCAAGCGATTCGACTCCAGCAAGGTCATTCTCAGTGACGGTCAAACACCACGAAACGAGCGGAAATTTGAACATGGTTTCACTACGCTCTCTGAAAAGAACCTTAGTCGTGCCAGGCCACTCAATTGCATCTCGCATCTTCGATTCGATTACAGTCGAATATGCTATATCGTGCTTCTTCCCAATCCCACGTAAACCAGGTGACAAGCCATCACTTAACCGGAATCGGTCAGCGATGTCACTCACGAGCCGGACTGATGCTGGGTTTCGGTCGTTTGTGAACATCCCGGTACGTAATTTTTCGTCGGGGATTTTATCAGCTAAAGCAGTCTCTACGCCGTCCGGCAACCGTTCAAGGCGCGCAAACAGAGAGATCAAGCAAGCTACACGGCTATCCATCTTAAGCTCAACCCGACAAGCAACCTGTCTTTTCGGCGCTTGAGTTTTAGAATCAAACTCTACCTTTCTGTGCAGTAAAAATCTCTCGACCGGACTAGCTACACGACTGAGTGTCTTAAAGAAGACCTTCGACCCAGCATAATTATCGTGAATAGCCCGCCTTGTTTCGTAGAACTGCCCAAAATCTATATCAGCGACTTCGTCGGTCGCCGCATCATACAAACTCTCTTTCAAAGCAGCTCGGAATTCTGGCGTGTATAACAATAGCGAAATCTCTTTAATAATCGCTGCCAGATTAGCAGCAGTCAGCAATTTAGAATCATCATATTCGACTATGAGATCGTCTAATCGGCTCACCAATTCTTTTTTCTCGCCGAGTTCTTCGAATTCCCCGAAGCGCTTCTGTGTCTTATCGACGCAATTTTTTAAACAACGTAATTGCCAGCGCGTTTCCTCGCATAGTTCGCGCCAGTAACCTCCCCAATCCCACGCAGTGAGGATGTCATAGCCCCCTTGCGACGTATTAATCGCTAATAGGGAATTGGATAGCTCTGTTAAATGTCGCCTAATGCTACGATATTCATCGCAAAGACTGTCGATATTTTGTCCATTTGATTCTAGGAATTTCAAATAAGAAATCGGCTTAGCGGACTCGATGACATCGATTTCTTCATCATTATCTGCCAATGCTTGCTCATCTAAGGAGTCGGTTAAGCATAAGTAATATTCGACCAAATTTTCATCCACCAAATGACTAATTAGTTTATCTATTTCGCTCTTAGACTCGAGAAAAGCATTAGAAATCGTTCTCGCTTTATACTCGATATCATTATCGTCTAGCGGACGAACCAATCTAGCGCGTACCCGATCGATAGTTTTCATGTTTTTTAGGAAAAAGTTTTTTATTCCCTCGTCGAGCTTCTCCTCGTATCGCGTTAGTGACTCGGAATCCTGTATTAAACGAACATCAGCTGTATTAGGTTTGTGGCGTTGATAGATGACTGAAGCCATAACATCGATTTCGGTCGCATGAGCTATTACGCGCTGGAATGAGCTATAAATTTCGCCATAAGCTCTTTCAATGCCTTCTTGTTCCTCAAAACTCTGCTGAGCCTTCGAGGTATGGAGGGACGCTTCAGCTAGGCGTATAGCCACCAAAGCACCAGCAAGTCCGATTGCTGTGCTAGTAACAACACCCACCCCCTGAGAGAGACCGCTGAAATCTCCGAGAGGGACCTGAAGTATGAAGCCCGCGACAATTAAGCCCACGCAGACGATAAGCGATAGCAATGAAGCAACAGCCAAGAGCTGGCGTGTTGAATGTTCTCTCCAAAACCAGCCTAAAAGCTTCTCGTTATCGGACTTCAATCTTCTCACTCCTCTTGCTCGGGATTATCCCCGTCGTCACGGGCGGTTAGGGACAGGCTAACGGATAGATCTACGTTGCCGGTACACGGCTTCGATTCGCTGATAGATCCGGGGGATTGTCGCTGCGACACGATCTTGGAGGCGTGGTCGTCGGCCACGCCTGGATCGACGTACCCGCCGGAATTTCAATTGTCGCCTCGAGTCGGTCCTCGTCGTGGTTGAGCTTCCAGTCGCCGGGCTTGATTACTAGAACGAAACGACTATGAGGCGCACCATTGGCCGCCCTCTCTTCGCTTGGCCCGATGTAATGCTTGAGCAGCGCCGGGTTCATGGCGATAGCGTCTGTGGCGCAAAGCGCCAACGCGAGCGCGAGCGCGATGGGGCGTTTGGCTGCGAGGGCCTTCTGTAATCGCACTGAAATCGCCCCCTTTCGAAGACAGGCCGCTGTGCGGCCTGTCCGTCTCCTGCGTTCGACTATGCCACGTTATGCCGATATCTCGGAAGCGTTTTCCCGACGGACACGACGCGCTTTGAACGATGCACCGGCCATAACCAAACCGGAGCCCACCATGAAGAGCCACCCCCACGACATGGACATGACCATGAGCGCCGAGAACTCGGCAGGATCTTTTTCCGAGCGGGCCGAGATGAACGCGAACAACAGGAAGCAAACGTAGAGCAGGCATAGTAGGCTGGCCAGAGCGGAAACGACAGGTCTGCGGAAGTAGAAGCCCGCCGCCGCTGCCGCGGCCAGCGCCAGCACAATTACCGCGAGCACTTCCTTGTAGGACATGAGACTGTAGGTCAGTTGCGTGCAGTAAGTATCGGCATGAAGACTGAGAAGGCCATCACGGCACAAGCACCAAGACCGGCAATTTGAACACGGGTCATGAGCAACTCCTTGATTCGAATTATGAAAGGTTTCAGCGCGAAGCGGAGTCAACCGGCCAACCGGCCAGTAGCGCTTCGTCGCTTACGGGGTTACGCGAGCCGACGGCATAGACCTTGTCCGAGCTGATTCGGCCTTTGAGTTCCTTGACGGCACGGTTCGTGTAGTCGATCTGGGTGGTGCCGGCGGACAGCACGTCGACGGTGTAGACAACGACCACGTCCCGATTGACTCTGCCGGATCGGCTGGTGCGGCCCTCGATCAGCGCCCGCGCCTTGTCGCGCGGCACGGGCAGGCCGTCGATATCGACAGCATCGGCGATCGTGAGCACGTAGCCGGTTGTCAGGCCGACCGGACTCGCTTCATAGAGTTCGCGGCCTTTCGGCACCGAATAGTAGGAGCCTGTCTCAACCGGATCGAATGCGAACTCTGCCTTGTCGAAGTCGTACTCTCCGAATTCGCCACTGGCCCGAATATGAAAAGCGATGTCCTGCGGCCACTCGGCGACGGCGGCTTCGACCTCTGCGGCGGCATCCTCGAGAACGTCTTGCAGCGAGAATTCGTTGTTGCGGTTCTGAACGTACTCGTTCCAAAAGAACGCCTGGGCCAGCTCCGCTTTATTGGCCTCGTAGTCGTATTCCGGCTGCAGTTTGAGCCAGGTGAGATAGACGGCTGGCTCTGCGAGGTCGTAGGTGCCGTCTTCGTTGGGCGTCGGCGTGGGGACGGCCGCGATCAGCGGCCCGCTGCACAGGGCCAGTAGCGCAGTGGCGATGAAATGGCGGTGGGTCATGATCGACTCTTGAATATTGTGTCGCGCGGCGCGTGTTCTGCCGCGATTGAAGAGATACGGTTTGGCTCTTACTCGCGCTCGAGCATTATTTCGGTGGGCTTGCCGTCGAGTTGGGCCATGGCTCGTACGCCACCCGTGAACTCGAACTTCGCCTGGTCGGACGGCTCGACGTGCGTGATCCGCATACCGCCATTGAGCATCTCGTTCTTGAACACGAGCGCACCGTTCTCTAGATGGAAGATGACGTCGTTGTTGGGGTCGTCGTCGTTTTCGAGGTCGACCCAGAAGTTGTCGTTGTTGCGCTCGATCGTCACGACACTGGGATCGTTGGGGTCGACGGCCTGCCAGGTGTCGGCATAGACGGCGCTCGGCTCGCTGCTGCACGCGGGGACGGCAACGACCAGCGCGGCCGACAAGCCGGCGAGCACGGGATGGAATAAGTTTGATGAATTCATGTCTCTGACCTCGTTTGAATGAGTGCGCTACCCGGACCGACGTGCCGGCCGGTAGCGAGGTCAGAGTGATTCAGACGGGCCAGATTAAGCTTGCAGCTGGCTTGCGCGTAGCTTTCGGCTAGCTTTCAAACCTCAAAAACAAGACGTTCCGATTCCCGTCTTTACACAAGCTTTGGCCTGCGAAAAACCGGTGGCCAACGTCATGACGCATTCACGCGCGGGAATCCGCCGTCAATTCGGCGAGGGTTGAGCGCTGCGCCTCGGTCAATACACCGTTCTGTCGTGCGGTGCGCAGCGCCTGAAGATAGGTTGTCGCGTCGTCGGCGCGGTCGAGCGCGTAGAGGCAGCGCACCGCCTCAATGGCGATCGCGGCGTCGAGCGTGCTGTACTTTTGCATCATTGTTTGGAGCTGCAGCGAGTTCTCCAGCCGCGAGTTTTCCGTGTCGCAGTGCCCGCCTTCACGCGCCGTGCGCCCGAGCGCTGGGATCAGAGTCTGGCGCCACCACGTGCTGTACGAGTGCATGATCGTCTCTGTGATCGCCAGTGCATCCAAAAACGAGCGGTGCGCTTGATCCCAGCGTTCGAGTGCGGCCAGCGCGTGGCCGCGCCCCGCTAGTGCGCCAGCCACGGCAGTGCTGCTTCCAGCGAAAACAGACTCCATGCGTTCGAGCAGGTCATCGAAGGCGTCGAGCCGGTCCTCGGCAGGAAGGCTATCCGCGGCGTGGGTTAGATAACGTAGCCGCGCGGCCAGCCGGGTTGGCTCCGGATACTCGAGCTCCGCGTTGTTGAGCTCGTCGAGAAGCGCTTGGGCGACATCGCGATTGCCGGCCGCGGCTTCGACGGCGATAAGGCCTGCCTTGTAATCAGGCGTATCCGGTGCGGCCTGCTGCGCCGCTTTAATCCTTTGGCGTGCCCGCTCGTAGTCGCCCTGCGCATAAGCGTGCAGGCCATCGGCATAGGCAACACCGGCGCGGGTCGTCGGATCTAGATAAAAGGTGTTGCCGGACACTACACGGCTGAGCCAGTCTGCGGAGACGTTGGGCTCGTTGAAGATATTCCGGCCGATTGTGCTGAGGGCACCGTGTTGCACGTCCGGGTCCTGTTGGGCGTTGGCCGTGGCCGGGCCGGCACTGTTCGTCTTCGACTCCCCCAATCCGGTCTGCTCCGGCCATGGCGGGATTGACGCATCGCGCGAGTCGAACGCACCCAAAAGGCCGAGCGCGCCACCGACGATGACGACGACGGCAATAACCCCCGCGGCGGTGTAGCCGACTGTGGTGCCTGTCTGGCGCGAATCGGATGCGCGCGTTGCCACGGGCTCTGACGGCAGCGCGGTAGTGGATTCGGGTTCTGCCGCCGACTCGGTTCTTTCCTCTGCGGCATGCGCCGGCTGAGAATTGGAGATCGTTTCGGCGCCATCCAATCGCTGGACCGCCTTCAATTCGTAGGCGCCGTGCCCTCTCGGCGCCGCCTCTAAACAGGTCGAGTCTTCCCCCAGCGCCTTGCGAACACGAGTGATCGCTGCGTCGATGCCGCTATCGGAAACCGCGCCGTTTTTCCAGGCAGCATGCGCTAACTGGTCGCGCGTCGCCCAGTGGCCATCGCGCGCAATCAGAAAAGCAAGGATATCGGCTACTTTCGGGGTGCAAGTTGCGTTCTGATTTTTTTGCCACCAAGGTACGGCGCTCTGCATCGAACACGGCATCTTGGCCGATCCGCCACTGCCCGCCGAGCTCGCGCCAATTTTCACCATCCGTGGCGGCTTGCTCGTTCTTCTCCATCGTGCTCTCCCCAAAAGAATCAAACCGTCGACCTGAGCCCTGGTATTGCCTGCAGGCTAAGCCCGACGAGTACGTCATGCGTCGCGCATATTTCTATCGCAACGCAGCCTTTCCTGCTCGCACTCCCGGGCGAATCCTGATGTTTTCGTTCGTTGCACGAGTCGATTTGCGCGATTTATCGCGGCCGGTTACAACGGCGACGCCGCACGCAACACAACCACTCCTTAAGTGGGATTCAATCGCCATGCGTATTCGTGTTCTTTCCGATCTCCATCTGGAATGTCTGGACAACCCGACAGACGCGGGCATCGTTGACGATATCGAGTGCGACGTGGTGGTGCTCGCGGGCGATATCGCCAATGGCGTGGACGGGTTGGAATGGGCCGCGGACACGTTCGCGTCACGCCAGATCGTCTACGTCATGGGCAACCACGAGTACTACGATCAGGACATGCATTACACATTAGCGCGGGCCCGCGAGGATGCGCCACGACTCGGCATCCATCTGCTGGAAAAAGACGAGGTGCGGTTGAACGGCATCCGGTTTCTGGGCTGCACGCTCTGGTCCGGCTTCGACAGCCGAGCGCATTCGTGGCGCGAAATCACAGACCTCGCGCATATGGTGCTGGCCGATTTCAGCTATATCGGTAACGGCGACAAGGCGTTTACCCCATTGGCGATGACGCTCGCACACGAGGAGAGCCGTATCTGGCTCGAAAACATGCTCGACGATGCGATGCCCTCGGTCGTGGTGACACACTTTTCGCCGGTACCCATCGGGATCAACCCGTATTTCGACGGTCGGGATCTACTGACCTCCTATTTTCACAACGACCTGTCGCATCTGCTGCGCGCACGCACGCCGCTCTGGATACATGGCCATCACCACCATTCGTTCGACACCTGGGTCGAGGGTGACAACGGACGCACGCGGGTCGTGAGCAACCAACTCGGCTATGCAAATGAGCCAACAGGCTTTGCGCCCGAGTACGTGGTGGATGCCCAATGAGCGAGCCGAACATCATCGTTCTCGGCGATACGCACGGCGATCATCGGCACGTCATAGAACTCGCCTGGCGCCATCGGCCCGATGCCATGATCCATGTGGGCGATTTCGATCTGGAACAGCCATTTCGCCAAGCGTTCGCCGACGTGCTGGTGATCTGCCCGCTGTACTTTGTCGCCGGCAATCACGATTTCGACGACGCGACCTATTACGACCATCTGTTCCACGATACACAGCAACTCAACCTTCACGGTCGCGTGGTTGATGTAAATGGGCTGCGCATCGCCGGCCTGGGCGGCAACTTCCAATCGCGTATCTGGTATCCGCCCAACGTGGCGCCGCGCTTCGAAAGCCGACGCGAGTTCCTGCGAACCTGCGGCAAGGGGAACTGGTGGCGGGACGGTCTACCGCTAAAGCGTCGTGGCGCGGTCTGGCCGGACGAAGTCGAGAACCTCGCGACAGAACGGGCCGATGTGCTCGTCACGCACGAAGCCCCCGGCTGCCATCGCTACGGTTTCCAGGCTCTTACACAACTCGCCCACGACCTCGGGGCGCGGACAATCTTTCACGGCCATGTGCACGAGCAGTACACCCACGAAGCGGATGAACGCGGAGTGACAGTGCACGGCATCGCCCTCGGCGGCGCCGTTGACCTCGCCGGGTCGGTCGTAAGTGCTACCGGACAGCCGCGGCGATAGCACGAATCCAAGGCCTTATCTCAGCTCGGGCTGGAGTTGCCCCTATAAAACCGGACACGCGTTCTCACTTGCCTGAGCCTGTCGAAACTCCTCCGGCGATCGCATTTTCAGCGGGAACTGAAGGGGCGATCTCGATCGCCTATGGCAGCAGAGGTCAGCGAGCTAAGTGTCAAGCCCTTGGGTTCTCTGCGTGGAAGCCTTTGCTCATCATCTGCCCAGTGGGCAACTGCATGGCACGCGAAACCAAACTTGCCGGGACCGCCGCTTGCGGTTCTACTTAAGCTAACGGTACCGAAGACGCCGGTATTGGAGAATCGGGGCAAAATCGGGGGATGCCATGCGTACGAGCTTTCCAGCCGCCCTGGCGGTAACGGCGCTAGTTGCACTATGCGGATGCGCGAGCATCCAATCAGAGCATTTGAATAAGTCGCCCTCCGACTCTGCCGAAGGGCTCGTCTACTACATGCCGAAGCGGGATTTCATCATCCAACAAACGATCGGCCAGCCGGGTACACCGATCAGCTTCGAGATCACCCCTTCGCCGGCTTATCCAGATCGCAACCGGGCATTCGGCCTTCACCGACGGCAAAATTTCATCGCTAACAACAATGACACGCTCAGCGTTTCACAGCTTGGCCTGCTCGAAACAATCGATTCCAAGTCAGACCCACAGATCGAGGCGACACTGGACAAATTGGCGCCTGCGGCAATACCGAAGGACCTAAACACTATTAATATCGATTCTGGTTCGACCGGGGGTGATGAAATCGAATGCGAGGAGGGGGTTCACACCTTCCGCTTGGAGGTCAGAAAAACACACCCGCTCTGTAACGGATATCAAGCCGAGGCACGAGTGATTGACTCCCCAAAGTCAGGTGGCTCGGATACAAATAACGATCCGGGCGATAGCGAATCCGAGGACTCCCCAAGGTCAGGTGGCTCGGATACAAATAACAATCCGGACGATAGCAAATCCGATGACTCCGGTCTGTCCTCCACATACAAGAGCGGAAAACATAACGTGATCTTCTATCGTCAAGAGCAAGCAGTGGAAGTGACCATCACCAATTCGTCCACGAAACAGAAAACCGTCAAGACTCAAATCCACTACAGCCCGTCGGGAGCACCGATTCGCGCGCTTGAGGTGGCAAAGGGTTTCTTCGCGGATACGAATAACAATTTTGGGTTCAAGGATGGGTTGCTCATTTCGGCGAACTACAAAAAAGACAGTGAACTGGCGACCTTGCTGACCGCACCCGCTAAGCTTATCGGCGCCTACACGGGTGCTCTGAGCCAGATTCTGTCGGGACTACGCAACCCAGCACGCGATCGGGTTGCAGTAATGCAGGAAGAGACGCAACGAAACCTGCTTCGCGCAAAGATCGAGCGTTGCCGCGCTGCGCTTGAAAAAAACCAACCCCTCGAGCAAACGACGCCACTCTGCAACTTCGAGTAGCACCTATCGCTGGGCTCACGGCAAGCGTACATAGCAGCCTGAACGTTATCGCGCCTCGGTCGGGTAAGTCCGGGGGCCTTGTCCGGGTCCATTAAGCACTTTGGCCTATGATCGACCATAACCTGGGTCACATCTACCGGCCTCAATCTGGCCCAATCACTCGCTGTGCCAGCACCTGTCGGCTGTGAACGACGAGTAGCCCATTCTTATGCTTGCTTCTTGCGGGTCACTCCTCCCCTCTGACGGATTCAACACCCCATCCGCTTCAGGGACTGCGGCTCGGATGAACAATCTACCGAGAGGTCACAGCTAGGCGTCGTCAAAGCGTTACCGGAGATCTTGCGCCAACTGCTTAGCGCGTCACCACTTATGTGGCACTTTGCTACATTGCTAGAGCGCTCTGGCACGGAGGCATCGATGAGAACTGGCACGACAATTCGCATCTCCGACGAGATGACGACGATCTCACGTGCCGAATCGGCAGTAATGCATCGTTCGCTGAGCAGCCAAATCGAGTATTGGGCTCGTCTCGGCCGCGCTGTGGAACGCTCGGAGCACTTCGACTACAACAAGATCAAGGAGGCCTTGTTGGGCCGACTGGAGATCGATGCCCTTAATGAATGGGGAAAGCCCGTGTTCGATGAAGAGCACGACCCGGCGATGCGGACGCCCGCTGCGGACGAAGCCCAGGCGCATTCACAGCGTTTGCACGCTATGAAAAACGCCGGCATCGACACCGCTGAGCTCGGCGATTGATCGGCGGACCAAATAGCGCCGACAAGATCGGCGATACGCCGAAAACGTCGCTCCATTTGTGTTGGCCAGGCCAAGCGTGCTCAATCTGCGCGGTCCCCGAAGAGCGTTGATGAGGCAAGGCACTTAGCGCCAGAACCACTTACCGGGGACACCCGGGTGGGTCATGACGTTGACGGCTTAAGATATCTCAAATATTCACGGCCTTCTCGCTGCCTTAGCCCCTCGACACTCACTGCCTCAGGGTCCGGATCAACGCTCCGAGTTACTCTGCTACTCAACCAGCCGGTTAGAACGGCTCGATGCCTGCCCGCTCGATGAAACGGCTCCACGAATGCTCGGCTGACTGCCCCGGCTTGTGCCGACACACCGAGTGGAGTAGCCCCTAGAACGCGGGATGACCGTATCGCTGGTGGCCCGCCGCAACGGCGTGGCCGCCAATCAGCTGTTCCGTTGGCGCAAGCTGTATAGAGAAGGCGCCCTGACGTCCGTCGGGTCGGGCGATGCCGTGGTGCCAGCCAGCGAGTTCTCGGCGCTCGAGAAGCAGGTGCGAGAACTGCAGCGCCTGTTGGGCAAGAAGACGCTGGAGAACGAGATCCTGAAAGAGGCCGTGGAGGTGGGCCGACGAAAAAAGTACATCTCGCGTGCGCCCTTGCCCGGCGACAGCGATACGCGGTGAGTGCCGTGTGTCAGACACTGCAGGTGGCTCGCTCGAACGTGGTCGCACAGCTTGGTCGTTCCCAGAGCTGGATCGATGGTCGTCGTCGACGCGCGCCGGATGACACGACGCTGCTGGCCGATCTGCATGCCGTCATCGCTGATCGACCCACCAACGGCTACCGGCGGGTGGCGGCACGCGTTAATCGGCAGCGCCGTCAAGCCGGCCGATCGCCCGCCAATCACAAGGCAGTCTATCGCGTGATGCGTGATCATCAGCTGCTATTGGTCCGTCACACGGCCAAGCGTCCCGACCGCGCCCACGACGACCGCGTTGCCGTCGAGGCCAGCAACCGCCGCTGGTGCTCGGACGGCTTCGAGATCGCCTGCGACAACGGCCAGCGGGTACGGGTCGCCTTCGCCCAGGACTGCTGCGATCGGGAAGCCATGAGCTGGGTGGCCACGACGCGCGGCATCGATGCGGCCATGGTGCAGGATCTGATGCTGCAGGCGGTGGAATCACGCTTCGGCAACGCCGAACGCGTGCCTGAGCCGATCGAGTGGCTGACCGACAACGGCAGCTGCTATACAGCGGGTGCGACTCGAAGCTTCGGCAGGACGCTCGGTCTCGACGTGAAACGTACTCCGATCGCCAGCCCGCAGAGTAACGGCATGGCCGAGGCGTTCGTGAAGACGTTCAAGCGAGACTACGTCGCGATCAACCCGCGGCCGGATGCTGAAGCCGTGATGCGTCAGCTGCCGGCCTGGTTCGACGATTACAACAACACGCACCCGCACAAGGCGCTGAAAATGCGCTCGCCGCGGGAATTTAGACAGGCTCAGGCAAGTGAGAACGCGTGTCCGGTTTTATAGGGGCAACTCCACCGAGACGCCCGGCAACATCGGCTTCCGGATAGCCACGGTCCAGCACCAGCCGGACCGCTTCGTTCTTGAATTCTGGGATATCTCTCTGACTGCTCATTTCACTTCCTCCTATGCTCAAATCATAGGCCGGAGGTGCCTGATGGACCCGGACAAGTCCAAACCTTTTCGCAACCGTCCGCGAAAACAGGGTAGACCCCTTTGGTTTCCAGAGGGCTATGAGCTCGCGCTGTCTTCTAGACCAACTGTGACCGTAGATCTTCAAGCGCGAAACGTGACTGCTCGACGATTTGGCCTTCGTCGTTGAGAAGCGGCGTATCGACCACTACACGTAGTAATTGCGCGTACTTCACGGCAATCAGCACTGCTTCCTGGTGGGGCTCAGGGTACGACGAGTACGTAAGGCCGTGTTGCGCCTGAATAGCTTTCATTTCCTTCGTCGCACGCCGCAACTTGGTACGCACTCGCGATAGAACGCTAAGCGCGAAGGTCGCTATCTCTGTAATGCCGCGAAGCTTCGCTTCCGCGAGTCCCGATTCTTCCCGGAACGTCTTGGCAAGCTCTAGATTGGACCTCGCATCGTTCAAGCTTTTCGTCGCCTTCGCACCCAGAACCGATCCGAACACCAGCAGAGCGGGGCCAGCAACGAACGTGCCCAGCACCATCGCACCACCAGCGATACCGAGACCTCCGGAGGCGAGCGTACCGCCACCTAGCCACGCTAAAGTCGCGTTGGTTGCCGCAGCACCGCTGAGGGTGGAAATCGCGGTCCCTGTACTGCTGCTGGCAAGCAGCATCGTCCCACTATAGGCGCCGAATGCACTTAAAGAACCACCCGTCGCACCAGCGAGGACCCCGCGACCGCTCTCGACCAGGAATTCGCAATCATCGACAATCGCGCTAGGGGATTTATCGTCTACCGACACCCGCCCAGCAAGACCCAAATCGATAGCTTTAGTTTCGACTTGGCTCATTTTTGAGAATGCTGCTAAAAACTCAGCCATATGCTTTTCGAGCGACTCGAGCTTTTTGGCTCCGAGTTGTTCAAGTGACGCATTGGCCTTCTCTTTCGCGTCTTCGACAGTCTGGTGCGATTCATCCGCTATACGTTTCGCACTTCGGTTTATACTCTTGGCGTCGCCCGAGTCGATGGCGGCCTTCGCAGCTTTACCACCGCCGTATAGCCCCGCGAGACCGACAGCGACAGGAATAAGTAGAGGAAGAGGCATGATCAGTACTCAGCACTATTCTTGAATTAGAGCAAGACCTTCATCTCGAAGATCTTGCATGCGAACGATTATTTCCTGCGCTTCATCGATGATTCCGTCGTCAACATCGAACCTTGTACAGATATGTTCGAGGATATGGCGCTCGCTGCTAGAGATTTCCCGATCCGCGAATCCCATGCCTGCCAGTTCAAATACCATGGCCTTTTTTTCTTGCGGCGGGATTGAATCCAACTCTAAGTCCAACTCCTCGAGAACTTTATCAATCGCGTCACATAGAAATTGAACGCGTAGCGACTCGTCAGACAGCAGCCTTTCGTTCGTAGTCTCCGCAACTCCGATCAGGGCTGTCATTACAGAGCCATAGAGCATGGCAATCGTATTATCGCCCTTAGATGCCGGGACCCACACGGACGCCTGCTTATAACCCATTTCCTGCCTATAGAGCTCAAGTTGCTGCTGCTCTATATTCTTTTTCGAGAATAGCTTCAAAAGCGCTTTCTCTTTTTCTGTATCCACGCCAGAAACCGAAAACCCATAGGCTTCCGCTTCAGTGTATTCATCGTCACAGCCGCCGCGAACGTCGGCTATACTCACGAATATTGCTAGCTCTAGAAAGAGAGCCTTTGTCTCAGTTTCTTGAATCATCGGGAGGTACATTTACAACTGTCCTTTTATATGGATATCGGTCGCCCCGACAGCATTGCGCTGTCGAACTCTTCCTTACTTGCATAAGCAACCTCGTGCCCCAGGCCGCTCGCGAACTGGTTTAATCGCTGGCAAAAAGCGTCGACATTGCCAGACTCAAGCGCTTGCTCTAACCCATCGAATAGAGTCTGAACATTCGCTTTCCTCAGATCGATCTGTGCGCGCAAAACCGTCTCGACGCGTCTTTTTTCAGCGTCCAGCTGGCGCCTGCTTTCTTCACAGAACTGCTTCAACGCGAGGTATTGCGTTTCTGATTCTCGCGCCTCACGAAGCGCGTGCGCCGCTGATCTGTAGAACATGGACGAGAGGCTGTAGCCGACCATTCCGCCGATCACCGCGCCGACCACGGGAATCGGGATAAGCATTTGACCTGCGGCAGCCAAAGCACCTGCTGCTAGTAAGCTTGAGCCCGACTCCCCAATGTCTTCGACGAATTGATCAAAGCTGATCGCTCCCGTGACCAAGCGCTTGGTGCTTTCCGCAAGTGAAACGCAGACCGTAATAGCCATTCCAGGCAAATTCGTGCTCGCCAGTCTGCGCATCCCTTCGCTCGCAGCCTGACGCATTAAGCCGGCAATCGCGGCCCCGGTAAACGCTGTTGCGTATCCGGTTACAGCAGCTTTCAAAGTGGCAGCGGCACAGTCCTTACAAGCGGCATCCAGTGTCTTCTCGCCCGAGGCTACAAGGATGAAGTTCGTTACGACTGCGACCCCACCACCCAGCGCGGCGCCGAGTTGAGCCCCTTTCAGGCCTGCTCGGTGGCTGACTCGCCCGATATCTTTAGCCGTTGCAATTTTCGGCCGTTCGCGGTATTCGAGCGCCTCTTCGCGGCTTACTCCCGAATCTTGGATGTTCTTTTTAACCGTTTGATAGTTTTCCGCTTGATCGCGTTTGCGCTGCGCGAGTTCGGTTTCACCTTTTTGCTCTAGGTTATTGGCCTGCTCGTGCAGTAATGCTGACTGGTCGTCGCACAACGCTTTAGCGTAAGCGACCTGATCGCTCGGCAGATCGAGCGGGTTATTTAAGTAGCGAGAAAGGTCGTTGGCGCCTCCCCCATGACCCTTCGCGATCTTTTGCAACAGAACGTCAACGTTATCTACGAACTTCATCTGTGAGCCGCTGCCTGGGATGGCTCGACCACTGACGGTTTTTACATGATCGTTCACGGGGTCGTTTGCGCCGAAGCCGGCATCTTCGGTCCGGACCATGCGCTCGGGTTTGCCATCAAGAATTTGACGTGCGTTGTATCGGGCTGAGGCCGCCTCTTCAGCAGAGAACCCTGCTTGCTGCTTGAGATTACTGGATCGATATCGCTCGTTTATCTTGTACTGACTAATTTTTTTGTGACCACGTGCGAAGACCTCTCCAGTGTGTCGGTCGACGCCGCGGTACGACTTCACGAACTCTGCACTGGCCTCCCCATGCAGGTTGATCGTGTCAGCCAAGCCCGTTGCGACGGCAGCATCTGCGGTCTCCCGCCGCGGCTTCCCGTTATTAGCAAGGTCATCGGTGGCCATTATCATTTCCTTCGGCAATGCTTCGAGGTCTGGCGCGGTACTATTCGGCTCCGCGAAGAGCAAAGACCAACTGCGCCCTTGTGGGCTCTGGTCGAGTATCGGCAAGACGTCCTGCCGGTTTAGTGCCGCATCAAAAACCGTTGGCCAAGCGGCATGCCAAGCCATCGGGCTTCCGAGAAAGCCGGGTAGTCACAGGATGGTTTGAGGGCGCGGCCTCGGGAACAAGCTGAGTGGCTCCCCTGCTGGTATTCAGCTGGGATCCTTATCCGTTTCAAGCGACCCAAGTTAATGGACCACGCCGCGGGTGTGGTGGACTTGTCCGGGTCCCTCAGCCGCTTATGCTCTCGGGCGCGCTGATCTTTGCGACGATGACGATGCTAGGCGTGATGCTGAACTGACTCGGCCCAATGGTTAACCGCTTCTTCTTCTGGCTCGCATACCTGATTCGGGACGAATGTTTCCCGGCTATCGCAAGACCGGCCCGACCAGAGTTTAGGCGTTCAACCTGCGGCCGATAACAGACGGCGTCGAGGCCGTTTTCCCGCAGGCCCTCGAGTGCCTAGATACAACCCAAACTCTTCAACCAACTACAAAATCACATGTGTAATAAAGGCAGCCTTCCCCTCTTAGCGATGCTTGTCGTACTCGCCATTAGCGGTTGCGCTAGTTCGACCACCCAGAGGGCACCCCTCACTGGTTCGGCTGAGAAGTCCACCAGTGCCCAGAACGGCCCATCCGCAACCAAACGTCAGCATGCAAGAGCCGAACTTCGACGTATGCACGAGGTAGCGCAGCTGAAGTGGGCGCGCGCCTCGTCCGCCCCCCTTTCGACCGGCGATCGCGTGTGCACGTGGTCGGACAACATGGTCGGTAACGTGGAGCAAGTTGGCAGCGATTCCGTGAAGGTTGCGCTCGCGGGACGAGTCAGACTTCGCACCGGCTACTCCACGATAGAGGGAATCTTGTACAACCCATTCTTCACTCGATACCAGATCGCGCCCATGGATCAGCAGGCATGGCTTCGGAAGGACAGGGTTGGCCTTTGTGACGTGTATTGATCGTACTTGAGCAGCAATGTGGCGAAGCCCCCATCCCGGCCTGTGCCCTTAGAGTCGGGCCGAACGAGGGTTGCGGCGCTACCCAGCAGCGGATAACCATGGCCAGTCTCGACTGCCGCGGCGATCCGCGCCGGAGGCGCTTCACACACGCAACGCACATGTTCAAGAAGTAACGTACTAACGAGTTTACTTTCAGATTTGCGTGGCGTGCGAGCTATATTCAGGCTGGCGGCCGCGGTTTCTTAGTTCGCCTCGGCCGCCAGACTTCAAGTTCTACCCGGTTGTCACGGTCGGATTGGAAAAGCCTGAAAACAAAAGGTCGTCGCGGCGCAATCGGGTCAATAGGGCGGCAGGGGCAGCAGTCCTTCACCGCCATCGGAATTTCTGATCATTCGTAGCCCCTAGGAGTGGACTCCAGATCGGTGTGCTACTCAATACCGGAGGATGGTCACCAGCGGTATGCATGAGAAACAGCAACAAAAACATAGCTGCCCGTAGGGTCATAGCGCCGCCCACCGCGGTGGAAGTCACATGAAGTTACGTCCCTGGCGTACCACCTCATGACATGAAGATACGGATAGGCCGTCCTTCCAGTCGTATTGCTGCACTGCTCCAGTCACGCCCGTGGTGCTGCGAGGACAGATCAATCCTGGGGATCTCGGCGCGTACGAACGTGCCGTCTACGACGCAGAGCATGAAGCGCTGACGATGTGTGCCAGTTATGACGAAAGAGCGTTCTTCACGCAACTCAAGGCAGGCCATGCAAAATTGGGTATCGACCCGAATTGAGGACTCGGGCCGATCAGCGGGGAGCCTTATCTATATGCATGGCTGCTAAGCGCCGGTAATTCATCGCGGTAGTGCGGGCGTGGGGATATCGACCGTCTTGCCCGCATCGAATCCGGTGCGCTCGCCAGGGTAGCCTCGTTGATTTGAGACCACGCGCGTTCCGGAAACCACACGATCACAGCTGTGGTGGTTGTGGCCATACACCCACAGCGACACGCCGAGACCGATCAGTTCGTCCAGGTCGTTCTGGAAATACGACGTCAGGGCGTCGCCCGCGAAGCTCGGGTTCTGCATCGAAAAGGTTGGCGAGAAATGACTGATCACGACGGCCGGTGCGTTTTCGTTAATCGCATCCTCAAGAAAGCGGATCGAGCCAGCGTGCCAGCGGCTCATGTGATCCGGCGTGATTAACTCTCCAGCTGCTCGAATACAGCGGAAGTCGTTGAGCCGTGCGTTCCAGAGTTTCGCGGTGTCAGCCCGCTGGATAGGATCAGGGGGCAAGCCGGGCCACAACGGCGTGCCGAGAAAGCGCTGACCTTGAATTGTGATTTGGTCGTTATCGAGTATGTGGATACCGAGCCGGTTAGCGGTCTCGCGCATCAACGGTGCGAGTTCAACGACATCGTGGTGATAGAACTCATGGTTGCCCGGTACATAGATGACCGGTCGATCGAATTCTTCTCGCGCCCAATACAGCCCGTTCGTGCCGCTGTCGATATCACCGGCCAGCACGACAACGTCACAGTCCACGTCGTCCCGGACAGCGGCCGGGCCGGCTTCGAGGTGCAGGTCGGAGAGGATTCGAATACGCATCGTGGCGTGCCCTTGGTCGTCTTATATTAGTGCCACGCCTTCGTGGGCTGGGCAGCGTAACCGCTTGGGACCGCTTAAGAGCAGCTTAAACCAGTATAGAAAACCCGCCGGCGTAAACCTGCATCGCTCAGTATTCGATCGCAACGACACTGCCTTCGATCGACCCGCAAAGCGAGGCGTTCAAAAATGAGGCGGCTCGGTGTCAGCTGGCTTCGACAGAAGGGATAACAGCGGCTCAAGGCTGGCAATGGTATCGGCTACCGTGCCGCTACGATCCACTTGGATCGACGCCATTCCCAACGCATGCGCCCCTTCAATGTCATCGGTTACGGAATCCCCGACCACCAGGATCTGGTCTGCTGACATCTCCAAATGACGGGCGGCCGCCTCGAACATCCGGCGATCAGGCTTGAGGGCGCCGACCTCGTAGGACAGTGCGAATCCATCCATCCACGCACCGAGTTCGCGTTCCAACGCGCGACCGAAGGGCGCGACGAGATTGCTCGCCGTCGCGAGGCGATAGCCCCTCCCACTTAATGCTTCGAGCACAGGCGGGACGTCGGAATAGACATGGACTTCGTCTAATCCGACCTCAAGCGTCTGGGCCAACACATCGAGTGGCGGCGCCTGGCGGCGATCACCGTAGGCGATCAGTTCCGCAGGTCCTACCTCGCCGGCCATCCAGCGATCGAGAAGCAGTTGCCGCTCAGCATGCGGCAGGGATTCGTGCCACGGCACAAATTTGGAGAGCGGCTCGCCGCGACAGGTCGTCCCAAACGCATCGAACACGATGCCGCGGATGCGGGATAGATCAGAGCGAGATAAGGTCACTGAGTTTCCAGACCCCTAACGTATCGGGCAGACCGAGCCATTGCCTGCAATATCGGCCACGCGGGCGGCACTCAGGCCGGAAACGCGTGTGAGGTCCCCGATGCGCCGCCACGGCCGTCCGGCCACGATGTCGCGGGCACGACTCGGTCCCACATGAGCGAGGCGGTCCAGCGCGCCCACCGAGGCTTTATTGAGATCGATACACGCTGTGGGATCGGTCTCGATTTCCCTAGTCGGCACCCGATGGGTTCGTACCGCGTCGTCATCCAGCACGATATACACCGGTGCATGATCCGACACTCGATCGCGTGCCGTGGCGTGATCGAGACCGAGCCAGGTCGGGAAGCGACCAATGCCGCGCGCGGAAATCGGCAACGTCCCATCGGTCCAGATATTGTCGTACAGATTGGCGTAACCGGTTTGGCCGAGTGTGCTCGCGCCGCGTGTGAGCGCCGGTTGCGCCATGCTGTCGAATGTCTCCCAGCTGGGATCATTCGGCGGCATATTGAAGTCGCCGAGCAGGATGCGTTTGCCTTCGAATGTCTGGCCGAGCCACCGCCAATATTCGTCGAGCTGGCGTATTTCGGAGGCCCGATCGCGCTTGCTGTCGCCATAGAGGATATGGACGGTCGCCGCAGCGAGTCGAAGCGGCTTGCCATCTACGGTGACCGTGAACTGACTGGATAGCGGCTCGCGAGCGAAATGGTTACCCGGGTCCAGATAGACAGTGGTGCCACCGTCGTTGGTTACCGCTGATTCACGCCAGAGGAAGGCATAGCTTTCCTTGTAGCGGTTGTCGCCAAGCGTATGCGAGACCACCACGCCCCAGGGCTCGCCGGATCGCTGTGACACCCGCGTCGCCAGCGCCTTCGCGGCGGCGGGCTTCATGACCTCTTGCAACGCGATGAGATCAAAGCGCTGGATGACCTGCGCGACGGCCTCGAGATCCTTGTCGTTGTTCCAGCCGAGATGCTTGAGGTTCCAGGAGGCGATACGCACGGCAGCGTGCGCCGGTGCCATGCCAACCCACAACAGCACGATCATCAGGCCAATAAGCAGGCCCCGCCGGCAGACTACGCGCATTGAACTCCCCCGTCAGACAACTGCGGCGCATGATGCCGGAAATTCACGGGCGTTCTCATCGATTCGGCAAAGAACGCATCAGGGCTCCGGTCGACGGGTACAGAACGCGCTTGCGTGCTGGCAACGCACGTTCACCGCCAGCGACAACAACCTATAGGGATTTCTCAACAGCAAAGTATAGGAATTGCCCAACAGCATCGCACGCCTCGCCAGACCTTTTACGCCCATCCAAAGGTACACTAAAGGCGAAAAATGGCTTTAATGGTTATCGTAATGGGCGTTATTGATCTTCTAGAGAGCGGAGATACGGCAGCGTTGAAAGCACTGGGTGCCCGCTTCGCGCGGCGCCGCCTCAATCGCAACAAGACCCAACAGATACTGGCGAACGAGGCGGGCGTATCCCGCAAAACCGTCTCCAATCTAGAGAATGGAGCACCGGTAACCACTGTGAACTTGGTCCGCGTGCTTCGAGCACTGGGCGAGTACCGCGGCCTCGATAATATTTGGGTATCCGGAATACAGTGTGGGTTCGATGACAACTCCGCGTGTGACATGTAATCTGTAAAATAGAATGGTATGTGGGCAATCCCTGTGTGAGTGTCGGCTCGTAAACTGGAACACAGCGTGACGTTCAATTCTCCGTCACGGACACTTAAGAAACAGACCACAGTGGCTGAAAAGGGCGCCCATATCCCTAGCGAACAAGATCCAGTCCCGACTTCATGTTAAGAAGTCGTTGAGTTGTCCCGTCACGCAGATAGTAATGTGGCCCAGGCCAGATGGGATATCGGCATGCGCCTCGATTTACTCAGCCGATGCCGTCGAGAGAGCGATGCAGAGAGCGGGCCCCGCCTTGGATAGAAGGTAATACTCGAATCTCCGCTGCCATGCCGCGGAAGGGCCCCGGGTCACGGACGGCAGTCTCGGCATGCGTCAGAGCAAAGACTTCAATTCGATATCGGGATCGCTCAATGCCTCAGCATCGACGTCCCTGCGCTGGTAGACGAGCTTCTTGCCCACCATAAAAGCTATAGGCAGATTTACCGCGTCCACAGCAATAAGATGGCCTTCGCGCATATAGAACACCGCAAATGCCCCATCCTTGGGGTTACCCCGCACCACCCGCTCATCATGATCTTTGGACAGGCCCACCATCTGCAGGCGTACGTCGTACTGGTTCGACCAGAACCATGGAGCGGCATCGTAGGGCTTGTCGTTCCCCATCAGGGTGGCCGCCGCGGTACGGGCTTGATCGACCGCGTTGGCGACTGACTCCATCCGCTGGGGCTGCTCGAAGAAAAGATTCCGGTGGCGGGTACAGTCGCCGATCGCCAGGATGGCGGGATCGTCGCTGCGCGCATACTCGTCGACGAGAATACCCTCATCACAGGGCAGGCCGGCGGACTCAGCCAGCGCGGTTTCCGGCGTGATGCCGATCGAGACGAGCACAAGGTCGGCTGGTACGGTGCGGCCGTCCGCCACCGCCACGCCAGCCACATGACCGTCGCCGTCGGCTTCGAAGCCGGTTACCGACGTGTCCAGGCGCACTTCCACGCCGGCATTACTGTGTTTGGCGAGAAAGAATGCCGAGATCTCAGGGCCTGTGACACGTTGCATGACTCGCCCGGTGGCTTCCAGCACCGTGACCTTGAGGCCTCCCTTGACGGCGATGGCGGCCACCTCCAGGCCGATGTAGCCACCACCAACGATGACCAGGCGTTGCCCCGGGACAAATTGACCCCGCAGGGCATCCGTGTCTGCTATGTCGCGCAGATAATGAATGCCTTCCAAGTCATCAGCGCCGGGCACGTTTAGGCGTCGGGCGCGTGATCCAGTGGCCAAGACCAGCTGATCGTATCCCAGGCTGCTCTGGTCCGACAGCTTAATGGTCTTGTTGACCCGGTCTATGTGCTCGACGCGCTCGCCGAGCCGCAGTCGGTGGCCTGCGTTCTCGTACACCGAGCGCGGCTTCAGGTACAACGACTCACGTTCCATTTTGCCCGCTAAGTAGTCCTTGGACAGGGGCGGACGCTGGTACGGCGGATGGGGTTCGTCGCCTATGAGGACCACCTCATGTGGCCATTGCTTCTGAATGAGGGTCGTTAGAAGCGTGCCTGCCGCGTGCCCGCCGCCAACGATGACCGTCGCATCTCTCCCTTTGTTTGCCATGCCTCTCTCTTTAGCCGTGCCTTGGGACCGGATCGTTCAGGAGATCGACAAGGGGCGCCGGCGCTCCTGAAGCCCTTCGCGCCGCCAGTGCGCGAGCGGTGAGCGGCTCCGTGCAGTCAAATACAACGGCAGCCGCGAACCGGATTCGGATGGACCGGCCCAGGAGCCAATACCGCTGCGCTCGGGGATGCACCGGCGGTTTGACGCTTGCCCGGCCTACTGCGGCTTCGCCGTTAGTTTGACCATCAACTTGGAATAGCCCCGCACGAAGTTGGACTGCACACGCTCGGGCTCACCGACGACTTCGATGTTGTCGAACCGCTGGAGCAGTTCCTCCCACAGAATGCGCAGTTGCAGTTCGGCGAGACGGTTGCCCATGCAACGATGGATACCGTAGCCAAAAGAAATATGGTTTCGCGCGTCCTTGCGGTCAATAATGAACTGATCAGGGTTTTCGAACTTGCGTTCGTCCCGGTTGCCCGAGGCGTACCACATCACCACGCGATCGCCCTTTTTGATGGTCTGGCCATGCATTTCCACATCCTGCGTGGCGACCCGGCGCATATGCGCCAGCGGCGTTTGCCAACGGATGATTTCCGAAACCATGTTCGGAATCAGATCCGGGTTCGCCTTCAGTTTGGCGAATTCCTCGGGGAACTGATTTAAAGCCAGTACGCCGCCGCTCATGGAGTTGCGCGTGGTGTCATTTCCGCCAACGATGAGCAGCGTCAGGTTGCCGATAAACTCCATCGGGCGATTGATCAGATCCTTCGTGTCTTCGTTGCTCTGCAGCAGGCTGATCAGATCGAAACCGGGCGCTTCGCCCGCCGCGCGGCGCGCCTCCTTGTCGCGCCAAAGCCTGGAGAAAGACCAGGCCATGTCTGCGGCGTCGTCAAAGAATAGCTTTTCATCAGCAAACTCGCCGCCGGTCGCCGATGCTGCGCCGGCCATTCGATCCGACCAGTCGGCCAGCTTGTGCCGTTCCTCGTAAGGGAAATCCAGCAGCGTGGCCAACATGCGCCCCGTCAGCTCCTTTGACACCGCCGGCACCCAGTTGAAGGCTTCGTCCAGAGGCAGGCTGTCGAGCACCTCTCCGGTGCGCTTACGGATCAGCCCTTCCATTTCCTTCAGGTTCTGGGGCGCCACCACGCCCTGCACGGAGCGGCGCTGCACGTCGTGCTTGGGCGGATCCATGGCGATGAACATTTCCACCGACAGACCTTCCGGGGGATCACCCATAACGATTTGCGGCTCGGAAGAGAACAGCCGGTGATTCTTGTCCACGAACCGGATGTCTTCATAGCGCGTGACCGACCAGAAGGGTCCGAAAGGACTGTTCTTCTGGTAGTGCACGGGCGCCTCGTCGCGCAGCCGCTTGAAGTAGGCACCCCGCTGACCTTGCCGGTATAAAAAGGGATTACTGAGATCGATGTCTTCGAGCGCCAGCGTGTTGACATCGGGCACAGGCGATTCAACGAAGTTGGCCGCGGGCCGTCGCGGGCCGATGATCTTCTTCTTGGCGTTTACCAGCGCCTTCAGCCCCCGGATCTGCCAGTGCATCGGCACCAGCCGGGCGGTAGCATTGACCACTCGGGCCTGGATCGCGTCGCTTGCTTCGGTTCGCGTTGACATGGTCTCCTCCGTTCTCACATCTGAAATTCGGGCAGCCGGACGCTCATCCCGTCCATCGCCTCGGTGATTTGAACCTGGCAGCCCAGACGCGAGGTTTCTGCTCGCTCCGGGGTCAGGGACAGCATCTGCTCTTCATTCGGACCAGGCACGCCGGTTCTTGCGAACCACTCCTGCGCGAGGATGAGGTGGCAGGTGCCACAGGCACACTCACCGCCACAGTCCGCATCGATGCCGGGAACGGCGTTATCTACGGCGATTTGCATCAGCGAGGCGCCAGCCTCGAATTCAACAACGTGCTCGGTGCCATCGTGCTCGATAAACGTGATTTTGCCCAATGCGCTTCTCCTGCGAGAACTGTCTATGCTGATGGTGGCTGTGTGACGGCACCCTGACGAGGTCATTTTTTGACAAAACAGGGTCATTTGAAGACACTCAACGAGCAGCGTGGAGGGGCGCCTATGACAACGACGCAGCACGCGGACGGTTCGCACTACCCGAAAGCCGATATTCCGTCGAATTACTCGCGGCTGATCGCCCGTGAGCTTGGCCTGGCGGCGCGGCAACTGCCCAGACTGTTGCGCGGCACCGGGCTCGACGCTGCACAGTTGCTGAGCGAGGACAGCCTGCTCACCGCGGCCCAGCAGATCCGGATTCTGCGCAACGCGCTGGAATTGTCAGGCAGGCCGGAGTTCGGACTGCGGCTGGGCGCGCGCCTGACGCCGGCTACCCACGGCGCGGTTGGCTTCGTCGCCTATAGCAGCCCCGACCTGCTCACCGCGCTACAGGCGTTTCATACATTCCTGCCCACGCGCGCCAGCTTCATCCAGTTGCACTTGCAACAGGTTGAGGATCGCCTGGAATGCCTGGTGAATTTCCAGGTGCCGCTCGATGAGGTTGTGGCGCGTTGCCTGGCGGATACGGTGGTGAAGGCATGTCTTGAAATTGGCGAATTCATCGTCGGTCGGCCGATATATGAGGCCGAGGTCTGTTTCCCTCACCCGGCCCCCGCATACGAGGCTATCTACCCCGACCATTTGCCGGGGCCGGTTCACTTTGGCTGCGATCAGTTGAAGGTCACATTCCCGATCACGTTGTGCCGGAAACCAAACGCCTCCGCCAATCATGAAAACTATCGCCTGGCCTTGCAGCAGTGCGAAGCCATGCTCGCTCGACTTCAGACCCGCGATCCGGACTATCGGACCCGGCTCAAGCAAATGATGCTGTCCCACCCGCCCGGAACGCTCAGCGAAGACGAGGCGGCAGCCGCCCTGTTCATGAGCAAACGCACCCTAGCGCGCAAGCTCAAACAAGAGCACAGCGGTTTTCGCCAGATCCGCGACGAGATTTTGTCCCAGCAGGCGGCCCACTATTTGAGTGACAGCCAACTGCCCGTCGAGGCCATCGCGTCACTGTTGAATTATCACGACAGCGCGAATTTCCGGCGCGCCTTCAAGCGCTGGTTCGGGCAGCCGCCCGAGCAGTACAGGCGCCGTGCCGGTTTGCGAGTCATGCATACGTCGGGCCCGTCATCCTAATCGGGTAAACCGCCGATCTCCCTGGGTCTTCAAATAACCCCATGCTGGCAAAAAATGACCTTGTGGGCGTTCCCCCGTCTACCCGATGCTATCTCGCTGACACTGGTTATGCTGCGGTAATTCGCGCTCGGCTACCGGCGCCACCGCCCTCAATCGAATGAATGTTCACATGAATGCAGACACCCGCGACTATCTTGCGCCCGGTCTTTTTATCGATAGCGATCACGCCGACATCCAGGCCTTTGCCCAGAACCGCGCCGGGGATGGCGATGACAGACAACGCGCCGTCCGGCTCTACTACGCGGTGCGCGATGAAATCCGCTACGACCCCTACAAGTTCTCGCTTGACCCCGTTCACCTGCGCGCCAGCGCCACCCTGACCGCGGGCAGCGGCTATTGCGTGCCCAAGGCCGGCCTCCTGGCGGCCTGCGCCCGGGCCGCCGGCATCCCCGCGCGCATCGGTCTGGCGGATGTGAAAAACCACTTGGCCAGCCAACGGCTGCTGGCGCTGATGCAAACCGACATCTTCTATTACCACGGCTATACCGAGTTGTGGCTGGACGGGCGCTGGATCAAAGCCACCCCGGCGTTCAACATCGAACTGTGCGAACGTTTCGGCGTCAAGGCGCTGGACTTCGACGGTCGCGAGGATGCGCTGATGCATGAGTTCGACACCGCGGGGCGCCGCCACATGCAGTATCTGGCCGATCACGGCCCCCGCGCCGACCTGCCATTAGCCGAGCTGGAAGCCGTTTATCGCAAGCATTATCCGCGTCTGCTGGCGGCACTCGATGAACTGGGCGGCGACATGGGGGCGGAGATGGAACAGGAAAGGCGCGCCGGGTAGCTGTTACCGTAATCGCCCGGCGTTGCGACGGATGTGGCCCTGACCTGCCGGCAGGACAGGACCAGCGCGCCGATCGCCCGCGGACGAGTTCAGTTACTGTTCGGTGCGCCGGTCGACAAACACGGGATCGATGATGACGCATGAGGAGACAACGCCGGTGCTGGTCGGCGCCGGCCAGGTCACCGCAGGCGAACCGGATGCCGAGCGCACGCCCATCGGCTTGATCGCGGAGGCCGCTCGGGCCGCGGCCGAGGATTGCGGCGTGGCCGGCGTGCTGGGGCAGATCCAGTCATTGACTTGTCTCAACATACTGGCACCGGCCTATCCCGACGCCCCGGCCAGCCTGGCGCGGCGCCTGGGCATCGATCCCGGCGAGCGCTTCTACACCCCCATCGGCGGCAATATGGGTCAATGGCTGGTGGGGTATTATGCCGACCGCATCGCCGCTGGCGGGCTCGATTGTGCCTTGATCGCGGGCGGTGAGGCCCTTGCCACGCAAATGCGCGGCAAGGGCGCCGGCCTGTCCGGGGTGATCGACACCGAAAGCGGCGAGGGCCCGCGGCTGCTCGGCGACGACCGCGAGCCGACCAATGCGACGGAACAACGCCACGGGCTGGATCTGCCCATCCAGATCTATCCGTTGTTCGAGCAGGCCCTGCGCGGCCGCTACGGCCATGGCCCGATCGAGCACCGGCAGATGCTGGGCGAATTATACGCCCGGCTTAATGCCGTCGCGGTGCGCAATCCGCAGGCCTGGCGCCGCGAGCCGCTATCGGCGGCCGACATCGCCGAGCGCACACCGAAAAACCGCATGGTCGGTGCGCCCTACACCAAGCACATGAACGCCATCATCGCGGTGGATCAGGCCGCCGCGCTGGTGATGATGTCGGCGGCGAAGGCCCGGCAGCTGGGCATCGACCCCGAGCGCTGGGTGTACCCCCTGGCCGCGGCAAACGCGCACGAGCGCTGGTTCGTGTCCGAGCGGGCGGATCTGTCCCGCTCGCCGGCGATCGCTGCCTGCGGCGAGCGGCTGTCCGCGGCCAGCGGACTCACCATCGACGAGATCGATCACCTCGACCTGTACAGCTGTTTCCCAAGCGCGGTACAGATGGCGCGCGACGCGCTGGGCATCGCCGCGCACGATCCCCGGCCGCTGACTGTCACGGGCGGGCTGGCTTACCATGGCGGGCCCGGCAACAACTATTGCACTCACGCCATCGCCGAGATCATGGCCCGCATCCGCGCCGACCGAAGCGCCACCGGATTGGTCAGCGGCGTGGGCTGGTATATGAGCAAGCATTCGCTGGGGCTCTACGGCGGGCGACCGCCCGCCGGCGGTTGGCGGCCGATCGATACCGCCGGGCTGCAAGCTGAAATCGACGCCGGTCCCGTCGTGGACATTGTGGAGCAGGCGCAAGGCAAAGGCCGCATCGAGACCTACACCGTCATGCACGACCGCGCCGACCGGCCGATTCAGGGCATCGTCCTCGGCCGCCTGAGCGATGGCCGGCGCTTTGTCGCCAACACGCCCACCGATACCGACCTGCTCGATGCCATGACGAACGAGGAATTTCTCGATCGGACGGGCCGCGTGCGTAACGACGGCAAACGCAACCTGTTCACCCCGGACGGGTAACTGCGAGGAGAAGATCATAATGAGCGCTGCAACCGAAATCGAGTTCGACCAGGCCAGCGTCGCCGAGCGCATGCGCGATGTTCGCGAGGCCGCCCGCGTCGTGAGCGAAGGCTTTTCCCGGGAATACATGCGCGAATGCATCGATAACCACCGCTTCCCGCAGGAGGCCTGGGAGGCGCTGGGCGAATACGGGCTGCTCGGCATCACCATCCCCGAGGATCGGGGCGGCACGGGCGGCGGCCAGGTGGAACTGGTCGCGCTGATGGAAGCGCTGGCCGAGGCCGGGCTGGTGCTGCCCATGCTGCTTCTCACCGGCTTCGCGCGGGTGCCGATCATCCGCAATGGCACACCCGAGCAGTTCGAGCGTTTCGTCCGACCGACGATCAGCGGGGCCGAAAAACTGTGCTTCGCCATCACCGAGCCTGATGCCGGCACCAACAGCTTCGCGATGTCCTCGCTGGCGACGCGGGATGGCGACGGCTATCGGCTGACCGGGCGCAAGGTCTTTATTTCCGGCGCCGCGGACGCCGACCGCATGCTGGTCGTGGCCCGCACCCAGAAGGCCGGCGAGGTCGAGCGCCGCACCGAGGGTATGTCCCTGTTCGTGGTGGATACCGATGCGCCCGGCGTGGAGTTGCAGCCCCTGAACATTGACGTCGGTTGGCCGGAGCGACAGTACCTGGTTTTCTTCGACGACGTCGAGCTCGCCGCGGACCGCTTGATCGGCAACCCGGGACAGGGCCTGGCCGGCATGTTCGAGGCGCTGAACTCGGAACGCCTACTCGTGACCGCCATGTCCGTGGGCCTGGGCAACTACGCGCTAAAAAAGGCCGTGGCCTACGCCAACGAACGCAAACCTTTCGGCGTCCCCATCGGTCGCTACCAGGCCCTGCAGCACCGGCTGGCCGAGGCCAAGGCCGAACTGGAGGCGGCACGGCTGATGATGATCCAGGCCGCCGCGACGTTCGACGCCGGCGGCAATGCCGGCGCCCATGCCAACATGGCGAAATTGCTGGGCTCGCGCGCCGCGGTCAAGGCCGTCGAGGCCGCGTTGCAAACCCACGGCGGCTACGGCTTCGACAAGGACTACGACATAATCACGCTATGGCCCTCGGCCCGGCTGATGGAGATCGCGCCCATCAACAATGAAATGCTGCTCAACTACATCGGCGAACATGTCCTCGGCCTGCCCAAGTCCTACTGAGACGCGCGGCGTGATCGAACGCGACGGCTTCACGGCCCCGGACGGCCGGGAAATCGTGCTGTGGCGCTGGCCGCAATCGGACGGACGCCCCACCCTGCACTGGGCGCATGCGACAGGTTTCCATGGTCGGCTGTACCGGCCGCTGCTCGACGAGCTGGCGGGCGATTGCAACGTGCTGGCCTGGGACATGCGCGGCCACGGGGCCAGCGCCGAGGCCGCGGATATTGCGACGTTCCGTGGCTGGGAAACCTACTACCAGGACCTTACCGCCTGGTTGGAGCGCCTGGATGAGCCGATTTGGCTGGCCGGCCATTCCATCGGCGCCACCACCAGCATCATGGCCGCGGCCCGACGGCCGGACAAGGTGCTGGGGCTGATCCTGGCGGAGCCCGTGATCATGGATCGCTGGCAGGGCTGGCAGTTGTGGTTGGCCAAGCTGCTTCGCCAGTCGCACCGGTTCTCACTGGCCGCCGGCGCGGCACGCCGGCGCAGGGTGTTCGACTCGCATGCCGCGGCGCTTGCCAACTTTCGTGGCCGCGGTGGCTTCAAGACCTGGCCCGAGGCGTGGCTTGAAGCCTATGTCCAGCACGGCCTCGTGCAGCGTGGCGATCACGTTCGCTTGGCCTGTGCGCCCGAGTGGGAGAGCACCACCTTCGCCCATACCGAACACAACCCCTGGCCCGGCATCCGTCGGTTGCAGTGTCCGGTGATCGCACTGGCCGCGGAACGCGCTTCGACCTTCTCGCCAAGGGCGCGCCAGCGCCTGCGCGCCTTATTGCCCTGCGCCGAAGTGAACACCATCGCCGGAACGACCCATTTCCTGCCCGTGGAGCGACCCGACACGGTCCGCGATGCCGTACGGCAGGCTATGTTACCCAAGTGTCACCGGAAGTGATGATCACCTGGGGGCTATGCACGCCGCGAGCCCTGTAAAAACCCAAATTGGTGGCCACACAAACTGCCACGCAAGGGTCAGGCATCTCGATGGCGCGCTGTAGTCAGGCATCCGGGCGGCCGGAGAGGCGGAAAGATGCTCCGAATTAGTGCCCCAATATCGGCTTAGCCTGCACTTTCAGGTTGGCACACGTCGCCCCTTGATACGTTCTGGTGGCAGCGAGCCAAGCACTATGCCGGTGAGCGTAGTCTGATCGACGTTATAGATGTGTGCGAACGAGCTGAGATACGGTCCTAAGGAGCCAGGATGATTCAGGACTTCTTGAACCTGCGGCCGCTCCGGGCCTTGGAAATCGATGACTTGGGCGATCATTACCGAGTGCTAGCAGATGGGCAGGCCGAGCCGCCCTGCTGCCCACAATGTCAACATGACGGCATGCAAGGGCACGGGCGCCAAACACAAAAATTCATCGACACACCGATGCATGGCAAGCGTGTCCTGATCGAGATCCAGCGGCGCCGCTATCGGTGCAAGCGCTGCGGGAAAACCACATTCAGTGGATTGCTCAATGTGGATTCGAAGCGTCAAGCGACCTCCCGCCTGATCGCTTACATCGAGCAACATTGCTTGCGCCGCACCTTCGCTGAGATTGCCCGCGATGTCGGCGTGGACGAGCGCACGATCCGCCACATCTTCGACGATTATGTCGAACGGCTCTCACGGGAAGTGAAATTCGAAACGCCCGAAGTGCTTGGAATCGACGAACTAAAGATCATCGGCCAGTACCGGGCGATGATCACTAACGTCACCGAACTCGCCCTGTTCGATATGCTGCCGACGCGCAAGAAGGCGGATCTGCTCGCGTATTTTCAGCAGCTCCCGGATAAACATCGGGTGCGGGTCGTCACGATGGATCTGTGGAATGTATATAGACAGGTGATTGATGCGCAGCTACCGGGTCGATTGATCGTTGCTGATCGCTGGCATGTCGTTCGGATGACAAACGATGCCGTGGAGAAGGTTCGCAAGCTCATCCGCAAGGGCTTGGATACACGGACTCGCCTCAAGCTAAAGGATGACCGTTTTCTGCTGTTGGCGCGTAAGCGGGATCTTGACGAAGCTCAATGTGAGCTTCTCGATCGCTGGTTTGCACAGTTCCCAGCATTGGGGGCGGCCTACGAGGCGAAAGAGACGTTCCATCGCCTATACGAGCATGATTGTCGCCGGGAAGCTGAAAGAGCGGCCCAGGCGTGGTTAAACGGCATACCTGAGTTGGTGGCGCCTCAGTTCAAAGAGACTGCTACCGCCCTTCGCAATTGGTGGGAACCGGTATTCAATTACTACGAGCATCCCATCTCGAATGGCTATACTGAGTCCATCAACCGCCTCGCGAAGGACATGAATCGAATGGGCCGAGGTTATAGCTTCGATGTGATCCGTGCCCGGTTGGTATACGACGAGAAGGCCCGCCGCCCGAACCGCAAGCCCCTACGACAACGCGCCCGGTCGACCCCTGCGCTACCGGATACCTCTGCGACCGATTACCTGACATTCACTCGTGCTGCTGCTTCCACGACGACAGAGAGCCGGACAATCGAGTACGGCCCCCATATTCCTACCCTCTGTGGGCTTCTGGAAGCAGGTTACTTCGAATAGACGTTCCGAGAACCCACATCCTCGGGACCTGCCGTGACTTGGCATAAACCACGGAAATCCACAAACGTGAGAACGAACGAGTTACAGCGCAGCTTACCCCAATCCACAGTAGATTCCGGATACCCTAATATTTTGCCTTATACTCCGATCAGTCCGTTGGAGCTGGTGAAGCTTGAAGGCAACGAACGGCAACGTGCCCGGGCACGTTCGGACGAGATCCCTTCGCAAGGACCTTGGGCCTGGGGCGACTAAGCTTGGCTGCGGCGTGCCTGCCGGCCTTTGGATCTTCACTCGAACAGCGGGCAGCACGGAAAAGCACCGTAGCTCGGAGCGCCAGCAAAAGCCAAGAAGGGCCATAAACCAGATCACCTATATTCGATAGACTAGAAACCGTCTGTATAGCCGATCAGCAATAACCAATGCCCTTGGACGAACTGCAGCAAACGCCTCCAATCGATACCGCAAGTGCCCACGTAAAGTTGCCCCCCACATAAAGGTGGAGAGCCACTTAACCAGCTCCAATTTGCTTACACCTCAGGGGACCAGTATCCCGCACCGGGTGACTTCCGACACAGTAGCGGGGACGACTAGTAGCTAGTCCGAGCGGTTTGGCTCGTTCAATCACCGACCGCGAGTTCGTAGTTGCTTGCGAGTTCGATCAGACTTTATTGGCTGCTACCGACCCAAAGCGGACACGCCCGCTGGGAAAATCCTTCATAGAAGCGCACCGCACGAAACTATGCGTCTGACTCCTTCACCGCCTGGCGTCGCAAGCGTTTCGCATACGTTTTGGCCAGTAACGCACCGACCACGATCTGGATCTGGTTGTAGACCATGATAGGCAGGACGATCATGCCGAGCGCCGGATTACCGGCAAACAGAACATTCGCCATGGGTAGACCCGACGCCAGGCTCTTCTTCGAGCCGCAAAATACTGCTGCGGTCTCGTCCGCGAGGTTGAAGCCAAGTCTCCGTGACAAGCCCATTGCGATACCGATCATGGCCGCGAGTAAAACTGCACACAGACCAATTGCGAGTGCAATCGCACCCAGCGGCAGGTCGTGCCACAGTCCGCTGGCCACCGACTTCGAAAACGCGGCGTAGACGATCAGCAGGATCACTGCTTGATCGTAGCGTGACGAAAGTGCCTCATGCCGGTCCATAAAGTCGGCGACCCAAGGCCTGATGGCCTGGCCCGCGGCAAAGGGCAGGAGAAGCTGCACGACGATATCCCGCAAGGCATCACCCACGGCGAATGCATCACCGCCGGCAGTCTGCGCAAGAAGTATTAACAGAAACGGCGTCATCATCATGCCGAAGACGTTCGAGGCCGCTGCACTGCAGACCGCCGCGGGCACATTACCGCCGGCCATTGCCGTAAATGCTATCGACGAAGAAACCGCCGAAGGCAAGGCGCCAAGGTAGAAAAAGCCGAGTGCCAGTTCGGGTGGTATCCAAACTGGTGCCAGCCCCGATATGGGCAGTACGACGAGCGGAAAGCAGCGGCAAGCCTGCTCATGGCAGCCCCAGCGGTCGAAACCCGACGGATCGGAACCAATCGGCGCCCGCGATACTGCCTGTCGACGACTTGTTCCGGCACCGCTTGTACTATGCTTTAATAACTGGTTGACCCACTCATAAAGTCGCGCTGATAGCGCGACAAGCTTCGGATAGTCTCATGGATCAGCCACCGATCATCGTTACCGAAACCGATTACGAACGTATCGACGCGTTGCTCGAAAAAACCGGCGACAGCGTGCCCGGCATACCCGAGTTGCGGGCTGAACTCGCGCGTGCTCATGTTGTAGCCTCCGACGAAATCTCGGCCGATGTGGTGACGATGAATTCCACCATCGCGTTCGAAAACGTCGATAGCGGGAAGCGTTTCGAGCTTGCGCTCGTCTATCCGAAGGATATGGACGGCAGCCCAAGGAAGGTATCGATACTCGCGCCGGTGGGTAGCGCCTTGCTCGGTCTTGCAGTCGATCAGATGATCCAGTGGCAGGTGCCGGGCGGCGATACGCTCAAGCTGCGTGTGCTCGAGGTGCGCGATCAACCCGAAGCCCGCTATCGCTCGGTGTGAGTCGCGAAGGCATTAGCCGTGAACACCGATGAGCTGACAATCGCCGCGGGCGTGCGCGATGCCTGTAGCGAAGCTGCGTTGACCGGCTACGAGGACGCTTCAATCTCCGGGCTCTGCGGCGAAGGCGCGCTGGAGGTGGCGATCAGCGCGATACGAAGGCTGAATTTAACCGAAACGCTGGAATCACTCGCCGAATCCGATGAGAAGACGGAGCAGCCATCCGCGTCTCAGCGATAGATCATCCTTCGGACGCGAGTTTCATCAGAACAAGACCAGCCACGATCAGGATCAGCGCCAGAATGCGTAGTGTGCTTGCCGATTCTCCGAGCACCAACACGCCCACGAAGAACGCGCCCACCGCGCCGATCCCGATCCATATCGTATAGGCCGTGCCAAGCGGCAGCGTGCGCATCGCAATCGCCAGCAGACCAAAACTGGCCACCATCGCAACGAGTGTTACGACCGACGGGGTGAGTCGGGAAAAGCCGGCCGATTGCTTCATTGAGAACGCCCAGACGATCTCCAACAGGCCGGCAGCGAACAATATGATCCAGGGCACGCGTCTCCTGCGGTGCCGGGTCGTCCCGGTCGTTTCCGGCCCATAGCTGGGAGAGGTCGTGGCCTCGACGACACAGGGTAGGCAGGCGTTCGACCAGACGCAACGCTTGGTACGCCTGCCGGGCGATCAAATTGTGCGTGCTCGGCGTCCCGCGTATGGGTATCGCCGTGCTAGCGCATAAGCGAGGCGGCCCGGCACTCACTCGGCCGCGGGGTAGATCAACATGCCATTGTCGCCGGTACGTGCGGCCGAGGTCATCTCGGCGGGCTGGATACGATCCTTGTTCATCAGATGACAGACGCGCTCGCCGCGATGGAGCAAGTGATCAGCAATGATGCGTCGATGACAGCGCCACCATACGGCTTCGGCACACATGAGCGCACAGACATGGCATTGGCCCAGTTCGATCAATGATTCGATCGCTTGTTGATAGCGCGTACTCAGCGCGTAATCCGCGTAGTTATGAAAGCTGCGGTTGCGCCAAAAGCCGTTGATCTCGTCGGCGACCGTCTTCGAACGTTTGCGCAGACCGGCCAGTGCCTCGCTATGGTCATAGCCGATACCCGAGGCCGCGAGTCTCATCGCGAAGACATCGTGATTGAACTGCGGATTGGTGCGCGAACGCGGCATGGCTCGCACGTCAACAACATGATCGACCCCGCCCACGCCCAACAGATCGATCAACTCTTCCTGCGTACGCGTCGAATGGCCGACGGTATAGAAGACAGAACTCGACACGGCGCTGTTTTACTCGATCCGCGTTAACGCGGATTCCTTGTGAGCCGCGATATGATCGGTCTTGTCGCTTTCGATCTCATACTGCGGTTCGTCGACGGACGCACGCCGCATATGGCCCTTGTATTCGAAATCGCGCGTATGGACCTTGGTGATACGCCCGCTGACCTGGCCGGCCTCGGAATTCCAGGCGACATGATCGCCAACCTTGAATGTCTGGCTCATCGCACGCTCCCAATTTTCGCGTCGGATGTAGAAGGAATCCCCATCAGCCGGTACGCCTCGCTTGCGAGCCGCGCGACGATCGCTGCCGCCGGCTCGATGGTATCGATCAAATCCACAGCCTCGCCGGCAAACACAACCGTGGTATCGGTATCGTTCGCGGCTTCGGCTTCGCGGTAGCGTATCTGCTGATGGGCCAGATCGGCAGACAAGGCATCTTCACGCCCATGCCACTGCTCCGAGAAGCGGTTGAGCGGCACGCGACCGGTGATATGCACCGGCCAAGGATAGCCGCGCACAATATCGAACACGCGCGTTCTTACTGTTGCATCGCCTTGGCTTTCGACAATACAGCGTTTCGCGTTGGCATGGCCCAACGCCTCTTCGCTGGCAAAAAACCGCGTGCCAATCAGCGCACCCGAAGCCCCGAGCATGCATACGGCAGCCAGTCCACGCCCGTCGGCGATACCGCCGGCAGCGACGACCGGTGTTGGCGCCACGGCGTCCACGACGGCCGGAACCAAGGTCAATGTGGACCGTGTCCCACCGTGCCCGCCCGCTTCCGTACCCTGGGCCACGATCAGATCCGCGCCGGCAGCCGCGGCATCACGCGCCTGCGCCAACGTCTGGACCTGACAGATAATCTTCGCACCGGCCTTGCGCACCGCGGGTAGAAATGGCGTGCAATCGCCGAACGAGAACATCACCGCCTCGGGCTCGTAGGCGAGCGCCAGATCAAGCAGAGACGCATTGCGCGCCAGCGCCCAGGTTATGAAGCCGACACCGATCCTCGCTTCGCCTGCTTTCTGAAATTCACGATCCAACCAGTCCGCATCGCCGTAACCCGCGCCGATCAGGCCGAGACCGCCCGCATGACTCACGGCAGCCGCCAACGCACCGCCTGAGACGTTGCCCATGGGCGCCAGCAGGATCGGATGTTCGATACCCAACAGTTCTTTCAAGGCGCCGTACATCTAGCCGTCATCCGGTGCGCTGTCGTACGCATCCAGCGCAAGATGTGAATGCGCGACAGCGCCGCCGGCCCGCATTTCTGCGGCCACCCAGATTGCTTCCATGACCTGACCCTGGGTCGCGCCGGCTCGCTTGGCCGCCGGAGCATGCGCCTCAATACAGTGTGGACACTGCGTAACGTGCGCCACAGCGACGGCAATCAGCTGCTTGGTCTTGGCATCGAGTTCGCCCTCGGCAAATACCGCCTTGCTGAACGTTCGCCACGCCTGCTCGGCATCCGGTGTCAGTTCCTTGCGCTTTTGTCCCGGTGTTTGGCTCATGGTCTGCTCCCGCCTGGTGTGAATCGAAACCGCCGTGGCGCTTACGCGCCGCCGAGCAACATCCGTAATTCGTCTTCGTTGGTTACGAGGGCATCCAGCGAATACTCATCGAGCACCTCAAGAAACGCGGTCTGCGCGCGGCCCAGAATATTCTTCAACCGGCATGCGGGATCGATCGGACAGGTCGAGTTCGGGCCAAAGCATTCGAGCAGCCTGAGATTTTCCGTACGACGAACCACCGCACCGATATTGATCTGGCTCGCCGGTTTTGCGAGCGACAGCCCACCACCGCGGCCTCGCTGGCTGTTGATATAGCCATATAGCACAAGGGTCTGAGCCACCTTCGCCATATGGTTCGCAGAAATACGATAGCGATCGGCCGCCGCCTGAACCGTCGCCGGCATGCCCTCTTTTCGAACCGCCAGATAGATCAGCAGCCTCAGGGAATAGTCCGTATGTGTGGTCAGTTGCATGACGGCTTGACTTTCTTAATTCGGTAACTAACATACCAATTATTAATTGGCATGTCACTTACCTATTTGGAGACAACGGTGCTTACGGATCAACAAAAATCGATCGTCAAACAGACGGTACCGGTATTGCAGGCGCACGGCGAAACGCTGACACGGCATTTCTACGAACGGATGTTTCGCGTCAATCCGGAGGTACGTGACTATTTCAACCCGGCGCACCAGCACTCGGGCAGCCAGCAGCGCGCTCTGGCCGGCGCGATCCTGGCGTATGCGCAGCATATCGATAACCCGGCCGTGCTCGGCGACGCCGTCGAACTGATCGCACAGAAGCACGCATCGCTGAGCATCCAGCCCGAGCATTATCCGATCGTCGGCGACAACCTTCTCGCTTCGATTCGCGAAGTGCTCGGCGAAGCCGCGACCGACGACATCATCGACGCATGGGCAGCGGCTTACGCCGTACTGGCGGACATATTTATCGCCCGCGAGAAACAGATCTACAGCACCCAGGACACGGTATACGGCTGGCACGGCTTCAAGTCGTTCATCGTTGATCGGCGCGAGAAAAGCAGCGACAACATCGCGTCATTCTATCTCAAGCCGCTGGACGGCCAACCGTTAGCTGCCCATGCGCCGGGACAGTACATAACCATTCGTGCGACTCTCGCGAATGGCCAGACGGTCATGCGCAATTACAGCCTTTCGAATCCGCCTGGCAGCGATTACTACCGCATCAGCGTCAAGCGCGAGCCCGCAGCCGCGGAGGAGGCACCGCACGGCATCTTCTCGAATTACGTGCACGATCGCATCTATGCCGGCGATCGCGTAGAGCTCAGCCCGCCCTGTGGCGAATTCACGCTCGACATCCCTGATAACGATAATAAGGCGCTGGTGTTCATCGCCGGCGGCGTGGGGGTGACGCCTGTGATCTCGATGCTGCACGCCGCCGTTGAAAACTCGAACAACACGCGTCCGATCATTTTTATTCAAGGTGCGCTCAACGGCGCCGTCCAAGCTTTTTCGGACGAATTGAAGGTGCTGAAGACCAAGCACCCGAACCTCAGCGTTCATGTGCGCTACGACGCGCCTCGCGAGGCCGATCGCGCCGCCGGGCTGCACGACAGCGAGGGCCTGATCGACGCAACGCTACTCGACGAGATGGTCGGTGAACAGCTAGCGGCCTATTACTTTTGCGGCCCGACACCAATGCTCGAGCATGTCCATGCACTGCTGCGCGAACGCGGCGTGCCTGAACAGGATGTGCATTACGAGTTCTTCGGCCCTGGCGGGAAACTCGCCGCCTGATAAGAACATGCCTGTAGTCGTCGATTGGTTCTGCGACTACAGGCTTTCTTCGAATCCAAAGCAGCACTCCGAGCCGGGCCTCGAACATACCCTGCTATCGCGTAGCGCACCCATCCAGAGTGTCCAGCATCATTGGAAACCACCCGAATCGATTATCACGACGGCGGCTTCTGGCCGGTAGGCGTACGCGCCGAACGAGCCTAGAGCTAACTCGTTCGGCAGCGATGCCCTTCATACCTCTGTCTGCTCCGACATCTCGAGCGCATCATCGACCTCGATGCCCAGATAGCGCACCGTGCTTTCCAGCTTCGTATGTCCCAGCAAGAGCTGCACGGCGCGTAAATTGCGCGTTCGCCTATATATCAGCGTCGCTTTCGTGCGACGCATCGAGTGCGTACCGTACTCGAGAGGATCAAGGCCGATGCTCTCAACCCACGATTTAACGACTCGGGCGTATTGCCGCGTGGATAGATGTGGAGAACCCGACACCCGGCTCGGAAACAAATAATCATGGGCTCGCAGCGCGACGGCGCTTATCCATGCTTCGATCGAGGTACGTGTCTGCTCTGTCAGTTCGAACTGTACAGGTCGGCCCGTCTTCTGCTGAACAATCGCGGTACGGGACAGTACGCGGCCACTGTGCGCGACATCTTGAACTTTGAGCCTAACCAGGTCACACCCGCGTAGCTTGCTGTCGATCGCGAGGTTAAACAGTGCGAGATCCCGCGTCTGGGTCGCAAGCTGTAGCCGTACCCGAATGCCCCAGATCTCCTTGAGCTTTAGCGGCGGTTTTGGACCGACTAGGCGGCCTTTGTTCCACGGAATGATGGACCCTTTAGAATGAGTGCCTTTCCGTTGGTCGATATACTCCATGACGATTCCTTTTGATGAACGGAACCATCAATATCCGACCGATTACCCGTGATCAGGTAGCGACCCAAAGCGGTCGCTTATATCGTGTAGGGCTTGAGCAACATAGTCGTTTAAGCTCGAATTAAGCCGAGAAGCAACGCGGCTCAGAAACGATGGAGCTTGAATAGACCGGTTTGCCACCACCCCATTTTTCGGCGAAATAATTACTTCCTCACGGGGGCGTTAAGCAATGATGCAACTATTGAGACGTCTCTCGGAATGGTGCTGTCGTCGCAGAATAGCTCGGTTTGAAAAGGGCTCTGGGCCTGAGCTGCCGATTGAGGCGAGCATCGGTGCCGACGAGGCTATCCTCGACGCTTCCGAGGACCGCTTAAGACGAACCGACTTTGCAGGCCGAATAGCCACAGTACTTTCTGAACTAAAATTGCGCGAAGGCAGGGTCTTCGCCATCCGTGGCGGATGGGGCTTTGGCAAGTCTTCCCTTAAAAATTTGATCATCGAGTACCTCAGCAAAAGAAGCGCTAGCGCAGACTGGCTCGACTTTAATCCGTGGCAATGGGGCGACGGCGACGCGATCGCCCGCGCCCTTTTCACCCAGATAGCTGACCGGTTAGGGGGTGCGCATTCTAAGGCCGCACTGGCTCGCGCCGACGCTTTGCGAAACTACGGCGCGATTCTCACGGGTACTGCCGCGCCACTCAAAGAAGGACGAGATGGAAGTTATCTCATCTCGATGGTGCTCACTCACTCCTCAATAATCGGTATTGCTTCGGCAATAGGATTTAGCCTTCCCACGGACGCGAAAATCGTAGGCATTCTTGCTGGCATCGCCGCCGTATTGTCTCTAGTCGGACGACTACTCTCCCATTTCGCGCATGACCACCGCAGGGACTCGCTAGATAAAGTACGCGAATCCCTAGAGAGGCATCTACGTGAACTTGAGCGGCCGTTGATCGTCTTCGTAGACGACATAGACCGGCTTGAGCCAGAACAAATCCGCATGGTGTTTCGTCAGGTAAAGGCGAACGCGAACTTGCCGAATATTGTTTTTGTTCTTCTCTTCCAATCCAGCATCGTAGAAAGAGCGCTCGATCCAGTTGCTGACGGTGATGGCCGAGCTTTTCTAGAAAAAGTTGTGCAAACCAGCTTCGATTTACCCGCGGTGCCGGTACCGACAGTGCATAAAATTTTCGGGGAAGAACTTTCTAAATTGGCGGAGCCTTACGCCACCGACGCAAACGGGTTTTCAGAAACTCGGTGGGGAAATGTTTTTGTAGGCTGTATTCAGCCGATGCTGCATAACATACGAGACGTTCGGCGACTGATCTCTTCGATTGCTGTGCATATTCCCTTACACGTCGCCGGTGATGTATTTGAAGTAAATATAATCGACTTTATTCTTCTGGAGGCACTTCGAGTCTTTGAGCCTAGACTGCACGAGGCGTTATTTCGAGAAAAAGAACTCGTTCTTCAAATAGGGCGTTACCCAAGTGATCGAATGGATGATGAAAATAAGTTTGCAGCGGAGCGGCTTCTCAATTTAGTTTCTGAAAACCGCCGCAACGTTACGCGGGACGCTATCAAAGAGCTATTCCCCGGGCTCGAATGGGCTTATGGAGGAATGCGTTATGCCAACGACTCTCGGCAGAATTGGATAGAAGCAAAGCGGGTATGTACTGAGCGTTACTTTCCGCGCTATTTCGAGCTTCAGACAGCAATGGGTGAAATATCTGAGCGTCAATTCGTCGCGTTTCTTGAAGCGACGGCAGGAGAAAATGAGCTTAAAGCAGAGATAGCCGATATTGAAAGGAGAAAGCTGTTGCCGTCACTCGCTGCGAGGCTCGACGAGTCCGTTGAACGCCTGCCCGTAGAAAACGCCACTGTGCTGCTACCCGAGATGTTCACGATCGCGCAGAAGCTTTCAGGTTCTAGAATGGATGATCCATTCAGTTCTCCTTGGGTTTCCGCCTGGCGGGCAACGAGTTGGTTTTTAAGACGAATTCCAGCTGAAGCACGCGGTGGTATAGCAGTCAGTGCTCTGCGCCAAACTGAAGCACTGTCCATCGCGGCGATGTTAATCCACTTAAGCGATCCCGCAGATCGTGAGGAAGGCCAAAGTGGCAGGTTCGATCCGCCGCTCGATCTAGACACCCTGGAGACGATGAAAGCCGAGTGGCTGCAAGCGATTAGGCGCCTTGCGATTCGCGAGGGAACATTAATCAACGACCCAAATCTAATGTTACTGCTCTACCGTTGGAAAGACTACGCAGCCTCGTCGGAAGAGCCTCGGGAATGGGTGGCTAAGATAATTAGAACAGACGAAGGCTTCGCAAGAATTACCACACGGATGATGAATCGCGGCACCGTTCATTCCATGGGCGATCGAGTCGCCACGCCTCGGCACACTTTCGATAAATCGACAATCGAAGAATTCGTCGGCATTGAGCTGGCGAAGACGAGGTGCGATGCAATTGATGCCGCTAATTTCCCCGAAGACCGGGAAGCGCTTCGTACATTGCAATACTTTCTCGATGTATGGCTAGGATTAAGAGAACGAGACCCGCTCGATTTCTGAGCTAGTACCTGCTTCAATAATGAAAGCTAATTCGAGAATTCTAATTCCAAGCCTTGCAAAAAAAGGTCAGTGCCGTATGTCCGCTCTTGGCCGCATGCGGCCATTGGTCAGTGTGATTCCTCAATTACGAGAACGTTTTGAATATCATGTAGCCGGCAGTGAGCAGCATGGCGATCGAAAAAACCAGCTGTAGCGACGGGCCAGCGATATAGCGTGACAACGTACGGCCCCCGATCATCCCCAAAACACCACCGAGTATGAATAAGCCGGTCAGTGCCCAGTCGATATCACGACCGGAAAAAACCGCTGATGTGAGTCCAGATAACCCAATAAGCGTAATCACCAAAAGGGAAGTTGCGACGGCTCTGTGAATTCCCATTTCGGTGATCATGATCAGCGCCGGTACGATTAGAAAGCCGCCACCCACGCCGAAAAAGCCGGAGAGGACACCGACGAGAACTCCGACGGCTACAAGCGCTGCGCTACATGGCGCGTTCAGCCGGAGTTGGCCATCGCGGCTGTAGTGACAAACGGTGCCCGGGTCGTCATGAGCGTCGGCGGCCGGCCTCGCCCGTACGACTTTCGAGTCATCACCCGCACGGCGCGCGCTTCGAAACATCCTTGTAGCCACGAGGATCATCACGCCAGCGAATAGCGCCGTAATCGTAGCTTCGTCAACCAGATCGCCCAGATAGACGCCGACCGGCGCAGTCGCAACTCCTGCCACTGCAAAGATGAGTCCTGCTCTGAGTTCGATTAACCCGCGCCAATAGGACTCTGCTGCCCCGAACGCCGCGGTAATTGCGACTGCGCCGAGCGATACCGCTATCGCAGCCTGCGCCGGTTCGCCGAGGCCGTAAATCAATAGCGGCACTGCGAAAATCGAACCGCCTCCGCCTGTCAGGCCAAGGGCAAGGCCTACCAGAACTCCGAAAATCACACTCATGGCGCTCATCCACCATCTGGATATCAATTCCGATAGAACTAATTGCTCTATCTTTATGCCTCGGTAGTATACAGATACGTGTAGGGGTACGATGGAATGGTCCAAGCGGAGGCTCTAACAATGGCAATACGTAAATGCACCCTTTCTGCGCTTGTGTGGCTTCTATCGGTCTCGCCTTGGGTACAGGCAAGTCCAAGCGATATAGCGAATCAAGGCCTCGGCGAGAACATCGCGCCCTGTAGTAGCTGCCATGGCGCGCATGGCGAAGGCAATGCGGCCGCCGGCTTTCCCCGCCTTGCCGGGCTCGGCGCGCCCTATCTCGAGGCGCAGCTCGACGCCTTCGCCAGCGGCGCGCGCGAGAATGCGGTCATGCAGCCGATTGCTAGTGCGTTGTCCACGGACCAGCGAAGCGCGATGGCCACCTATTACAGTCAGCTTTCCGCAGAAGGCGCGCAGGCAAGCAAAGGACAATCGGATAACCCACCCGATACTGGCGCCGAGCTCGCGGAACATGGCCGTTGGGCGAACGATATTCCCGCGTGTGTCCAATGCCATGGCCCGGCGGGTGTGGGTGTGGGCGAGCACTTCCCCGCCCTCGCCGGCCAACCAGCAGCTTATCTCGAAGGTCAGTTGCGGGCCTGGCGCAATGGCAAGCGACCCGGCGGGCCCATGGGTTTGATGGCGTCGATCGCCGCTAAGTTGGACGAATCGGATATCAAGCCAGTCGCCCAATACTTCGCTGCGCAATCACCGGCACCCGCCAAGGGGCTAGATCATGAGTAATCGTATTCCGCTTTTAACGGTCGCGGTGTCGTTTGCCATGCTCGCCGCAGTTATTTTCTGGGTTGGCACGCGGGATCAGAGCGCGCCGACGCCAGCACAGGCAAAAACTGCGAACGCCGCTCCCGCAGCTAGAGGCGACACGACAGAGAGCGCCACGAAATCTGAGGACGTGGCTGTATCGGGTAACGCGGCGTCCGAGAGAAGCGAACCGCTTCCGGGCGCGGCGCAGCCCGGCGCTGCGAGTGCGGCTGACGATTTTGCCCCACCCGCACGCAGCGAGATCCCGGACGACGAGTTCGGCGCCATGGTTCGTAAAGGCCGCGACATCTTCACCGACACGCAGCAGCACGCCGATCAATTCGTCGGTAACGACCTGCAATGTGCCAATTGCCATCTAGACGAAGGCCGTCGGCCGGATTCCGCACCGCTCTGGGCGGCGTGGGCGATGTACCCCGCGTATCGTGGCAAGAACAAGCACGTCAACGATTTCGCCGAGCGTATCCAAGGCTGTTTTCGCTACAGCATGAACGGCACACCGCCGCCGCGCGGTGACGAGGTGCTCGTCGCGCTCGAGTCCTATGCCTATTGGCTGGCCAGCGGCGCGCCGGTTGCCAAGAATCTCCCGGGGCGCGGCTATTCCGAACTCGAGGCCCCCGAACAGCCACCAAGCTTCACACGCGGCAAACAGGTGTTCGCCGACCACTGCGCCCTGTGTCATGGCAGTGACGGGCAAGGTCAGCGAGCGGCGGACGGCAGTCTGGCGTTTCCGCCTCTGTGGGGACCGCGCTCCTACAACTGGGGCGCGGGCATGCATCGCGTGAACACCGCCGCCGGTTTCATCAAGGCCAACATGCCGCTGGGCGCGGCGACGCTATCCGATCAACAGGCTTGGGATGTGGCCCGATTTATCGATAGCCAAGAGCGCCCGCAGGATCCGCGTTTCACCGGATCGGTCAGCGAGACCGCGGAGCAATATCACGGCGAGCACTCGATGTACGGCCAGACCGTGAACGGCGTCGTGCTCGGTCAAGATGCCCCACCCTCGGGAACGGCCGCCAAGGTGAACCAGCCGTGACCAATCGCGCATTCGAACCGAAGGAGACCCCATGACCGATTACGCTTCGAACATAGCCAATGCCCACCCGCTTGAGAACAACGTGGTCGCAGCCGGCCAGCCGTCAGCGGCACAGCTGAAAGAAGCGTTGGCTGGCGGTGTGCGAACCGTCGTCAATCTGCGGCCCGCCGGCGAATTCGATGAGTTCGATGAAGCCGCGCTGATAGCCGAAGCAGGAATGCATTACGTTCATATTCCTGTCGCCGGCCCCGAGGACATCAACGACGCGAGTGCGCGCACGCTTGACGCAGCACTCGCAGAGGATCAGCGCCCGGCAATCGTGCATTGCGGGAGCTCGAACCGCGTGGGCGGGCTTATGGCCTATCGTGCACGCTACCTTCAGGGTAAAAACGCGGACGAAGCGCTTCAGGTCGGCTTGGATGCGGGCCTAAACCCCGAGTCGCCCCTGTTCGCCGCGATACAAAAGAAACTCGACTGAGTCTGCCGCATGGGTCTGTATAACCGCTATATCCTGCCGCACGTGCTTGATTGCGCGTGCGGCCTGCCTGCCGTAGAGCGTGAACGCGCGCGTCTGGTTCCTCAGGCGCGCGGGCGTGTGCTCGAAATCGGTATCGGGACCGGCCGTAACCTGCCCCACTACAACCCAGCGAACGTGGATACGATCGTCGGGCTTGATCCCGCGGCTGAAATGCATCCGCGTGCGCGGCGACGGCTGTCCGAAACGCGCCTATCCGTATCGCTAATGGCCGTTAGCGCCGAACAGATACCGGCCGAAGACGACCATTTCGACACCGTGCTAGTGACTTATAGTCTGTGTAGTATTCCCGATCCGTTCTTAGCCCTGCGCGAAATGCGCCGCGTGCTCAAACCGAACGGCACGATGCTGTTCTGCGAACACGGCCGCTCGCCGGAGGCGAAAGTGGCGCGTTGGCAGCAGCGCCTTACGCCGGCGTGGCGGCATATTGCAGGCGGTTGTCACCTGGATCGCAACGTACCCGAGTTACTGACCGACGCAGGCTTTTCCATAGACACGCTCGACTCCGGCTATATTCAGGGGCCGAAACCACTCACTTGGCACTTCCGTGGGCTCGCTAGCAAACACCCCGCCAAATAAGCGCTATTTGGATACAAACGTTGCGCCCTGGCGATACGAGGTCACGCGTTGCACGGGAATAAAGTCCCCGCTCCCCAACCGTAAGGCTTCGACAGGCACCCGAAAATGATCGAGGGCCTAAGGCTCAGCCCCTCGCTCTGCATGCATTCACTGCGATTGCACGTTTGACGACTTATCTTCGACACCCGGAATCGCCTGGGTGCCTCGCGGAAACTGCCCTTTGAGCACATCCACGCCCTGCTGCGGTTTCGCCAAAGGCAGCAGATCCTGCCGATTCCGCCGACGGTCGGCCGTATCGATATTCATTCGCTTATCACGATCCTCGACCAACCCAGGTTTGGGCTCACCGAAGCGGTTGAACGACCACGCCAGAGACGGTTCGCCTAAGGGTAATCGCACCTTTCCTTCAGCACTACGTGTTGTATTCCAGGTATGCCAGGTTTTGCCGTAGCTGTTCATCTTCTCCTTCATCAGCTCGTGGTCAGCCGCTTCGGGAAGATTGGGCGCGACAAGCTGGCCCGAAAGAATTTCACCGTTATGCGGATGCCAGTACTGCTTTTCCTTCTCCGGTAGCCGCTTGAACAGTTTTTCGGAAATTATGTATTCGATACCCGTCATGTTCGCGTGGGACGTATTACCGTCATAGAGCGAGCATTGTGCGAAATCTTCGTTCACCTGCTGGCAAAAGTGATGCGCCTCAAACTGCTCTTCTGGTTTGTTCTTCATCGGGTGGAACCCGACCAGATAAATATCGAGTTGATCCGTCGGCGCATCGGTCTGTAACGCGTCTGCACCGGCCTCGAGCACGTTCGTTTTCATGCTGTCGGGACTGCCATCGACTTCCGCAGCGGGCCCAGTACGTCCCATACCTGTGCAACCGGCCAGTAAAATCGTGCTCAGCGCCGCAACGCCCACCACGTCAGGCAATGCCGAACTCCTCACTACTATCTCCTAGATGCCTCTATGTTACGCAGACCCAACATAAGGTCTTGCCGTTAAGGACTGTATCCGGGAAAACCCTGCGCCTCCTATTCTGAGACGCCACTTTGAACGACTAGATCGGTTCTCGATATACGATGCATTTGGTGAGGACATCGGCTTGCGTCATCGGCCGGTCACGTCTAAGACGGTGCCGCTCGGGGCCAGGAAAGACGCACCGCCAAGCCGCCGCCGGGACGTGGCTCGAAGGCGAGCTCGCCGGCAAAGCGCTGGGCAATCGCGGCAGCAATGGTTAGTCCCAAACCGCTGCCGGCGCCCGCGCGCGACGCCTCGCCACGCCAGAAGCGCTGGGTCAGGGGTTGCGTGTCACGATCGGCAGGCCAATCACCCTGATCGCAAACGACGAACGTCACGCGCGCCGCTTTGACTTCAATAGCCAGCGAGACCTCACGATCGGCTCGCGTATGCCGCAGCGCGTTATCGAGCAGATTGCGCAGAGCGGCAGTGGCGAGCGCCTTGGGCACCGCAACGGGTATCGCCACACCATTCTCATGAATCCCGACGCGTCCGCCGTTCGGCAGATCAGCCAACGCTGCGGTTGCGATCGCCGAACTTGTCGCCTGCGCCATATCGAAATGCGACTCGCCAGCCTCGACCCGTGCGAGCAGTAACAATTGCTCGAGCGTGCGCTGCAGCCGCGCGATACCCGCCTCGGCCTGTGCGAGCGCGGCGTACGCCTCATTTCCGTCGAGCCGTTTGGCAAGCTGAACATGGGTCTTGATTGCTGTCAGCGGAGTGCGCAGTTCGTGTGCGGCATCGCTGGTGAAACGCTGTTCGCGGGCGAGCGTCTCGCCGGTTCGGGCGAGCAGCTGGTTGAGCGTATCGACCGCAGGTCGGAGCTCTTTAGGCGCATCGTCGATTTCGACTGGTATGAGTGTATCCGGCGCTCGTCGGGACAGTTCGCCACGCAAACGCTCGAGCGGGCGGAGTCCGCGTCTTATACCGAACCAGAGCACTACCAGGCTGCCGAGCAGTGCTACGGCAAACGGCACAGCTGCGACCGCGATCACGTTGCGTTGGAGGGCGCTACGCTCGACGAGTCGGTCAGCGGTCGTGATATGCACGCCGTTCTGAACGTAGGTGAACAAGCGCCAGCGTTCGCCGTCGATATCGCGGTCGGTGAAACCGGGTGCCGGCGACTCGAGGCCATCGTCGAATTGGCCGTGGGTGCGCATCAGAACGCGTCCGCTCGGCGCATTGATCTGACACGCTACGCCAGCGCTGCTCGGTACCGAAAGAACAGGGTCGCCCGTATTTTGCCAGGCCGAGTCGGGCAACTGGGCGACCAGGCCCGCCACCATCCGGGCGGAAGCAGCCAGACGCTGGTCCAATGTATCGCGCACCTGATCTTGCAAGTCGCTATATAGCCAGACGGCAACGAGCCCCCACAGCGCCGCAAAGGACAGGCCCAGTGTTAATAAAAGACGCCAGCGTAAACTCAAGGCGTGCTCCGCTTACCGATGTCCGAAGCGTTACCCAATCGATAACCCAAGCCCCGCACCGTGCGCACGAGGCCAGCGCCTAGCTTTCGCCGCAGATGATAGATATGGACGTTGATCGCATTACTTTCGACCTCGGCCTCAATACCGTAGAGGGCGTCCTTAAGTTGCTCAGCTGTGAGAATTGATCGCCGGGCATGCAGAAGCTTGGACAGAAGCGCATATTCGCGGCGGGTGAGTTCAACCTCCCGCTCCTCGCAATACACTGTTTGCGTCGTGGGATCGAGAGTGATTGGACCATGCTCGACAATCGGTCCGGCGTGGCCCCCTGCCCGCCTTAGCAGCGCCTGTACTCTCGCGATAAGTTCATCGAGATCGAAGGGCTTCAGTAAATAATCATCTGCCCCCGCTTGCAGCCCGCTCACACGATCCGCGAGACCATCACGCGCTGTCAGGACTAGCACTGGGAGCGCGACACCGCGCTTGCGCCAATCCCTTAATAACGCGACGCCGTCCATATCCGGCAAACCGAGATCGAGTATGGCGATATCGCTCGCCACCGCACTCAAAGCTAACCCCGCCTCTTCCCCACTTGTCGCCCAATCGACCGTGTACCCAACGGTTTCGAGCGCAGAACGAATACCGGCCCCGACTAGCGCATCGTCTTCGATTAGAAGTATATGCATTCAGTAGTTCTTTCTTGCGTACTTGGGATCATCCCGAAGCCGATGAAGTGAGGATTAACCGCGGGCAAAGGTTTGCCTGCATGACCATTGTTTATATACCCGTACGGGTATATGTTATTGAACACGAGCCATATTGCCATAGAAGCCAGATCGCTATGGTCGACGCAATATCCAACACGCCCACCCGTCGTCTCGTCATCGCCCCGAATGCATCGCTGACGAGAGCACAGGCACAGTGGTGCTTCTTAGCCATGTGCGGCGTTTCTTTCTCTATCGCTCTGTTTTTTATGACGTTAGGGCTCTGGCCAGTTCTGCCCTTCGCCGGCCTCGAGATGGCGGCCCTCGGCACCGCTCTCTATGCGAGCGTAAAAGCGAACAGCTACCGGGAAATCGTGTCGATCACCGACGAACGTATTGAGATCGTCGCGGGTACTGCTAAGCCCGAGCGCCAATGGGAATTTCCGCGTCTACTCACACAAGTTCGGCTTTCCAGCAGTGTTCATCGAAATGGCCGGTCGCGCCTTCTCGTAACACGCCACGGGCACGGCTGCGAGATCGGGGCCCTCCTGACTGAAGAGGAACGGGCTGAGGTAGCCGAACGGCTAAAGGAGTGGGTTACCGCTCGCTCGATCGAATCTTAGTCACGGAGTAACGAGCTAAGTCGGGCGCTACGAATTGGAGAGTTTGTGATGAGTACTGTCAATCCGACCGATACCCACGACCACCACGGTCATGACGATCACCACCACGGGCCGGTGACGCTGGCCGATGGCGTATGGCCGTGGATGAAACGCTGGATCGGCACCACGAACCATAAGGATCTGGGCACGCTGTACCTGATCTTTTCGCTGACCATGCTGTTCATCGGCGGCGTGATGTCGCTGATAATCAGAGCCGAGCTGTTCGCGCCGGGCATCCAGTTTGTCGACCCCGGCTTCTATAACGAGATGATCACGCTGCACGCGCTGGTGATGATCTTTGGCGGCGTCATGCCGGCGTTCGTGGGGCTTGCGAACTGGATGGTGCCGATGATGATCGGTTGTTCCGATCTGGCGCTGCCGCGCGTGAACAACTGGGGTTTCTGGATCCTGCCGTTCGCGTTCTCGATGCTGCTGGGCACGCTGTTCGTTTCCGGTGGTGCGCCGGCTTCGGGCTGGACCATGTATCCGCCGCTGGTCATGCAGACCGGTAACGCGCTGCCGCTGATGGTGTTTGCCATCCATCTGGCCGGTATTTCGTCGATCACGGGCGCGATCAACATCGTGGTCACGATCCTGAACATGCGCGCGCCGGATATGCCGCTGCTCAAGATGCCGCTGTTCGTGTGGACCTGGCTGATCACCGCCTACCTGCTTATCGCGGTGATGCCGGTGCTCGCCGGTGCGGTCACGATGCTGCTGACCGATCACTTCTTCGGCACGACCTTCTTCGATGCCGCGGGTGGTGGTGACCCGGTCCTGTTCCAGCACATCTTCTGGTTCTTCGGGCATCCGGAGGTCTACATCATGATTTTGCCGGCCTTCGGCATCGTGTCGACCATCATCCCGACGTTCGCCCGCAAGGCGCTGTTCGGGCATGACTCGATGGTCTACGCCGTGGCCTCGATCGCGTTCCTTAGCTTCATCGTGTGGGCGCATCACATGTTTACCGTGGGCATGCCGGTCTCGGCCGAGCTGTTCTTCATGTTCGCGACCATGCTCATCGCCGTACCGACAGGCGTGAAGGTGTTCAACTGGGTTGCCACCATGTGGCGTGGCTCGATGACCTTCGAGACGCCGATGCTGTTCGCGCTCGGTTTCGTCGTGCTGTTCACCATCGGTGGCTTTTCGGGCCTGATGCTGGCGCTCACCCCGGTCGACTTCCAGTATCACGATTCCTACTTCGTGGTCGCGCACTTCCACTACGTGCTGGTGCCGGGCGCGATCTTCTCGATCATCGCAGCCATCTACTACTGGATTCCGAAGTGGACCGGCGTGATGTACAACGAGAAGCTCGGCCAGTTCCATTTCTGGTGGAGTGCGGTCTGGATCAACGTACTGTTCTTCCCGCAACACTTCCTGGGTCTGGCCGGCATGCCGCGTCGTATCCCGGATTACGCGGTGCAGTTCACCGATTTCAACATGATCTCGTCGCTGGGCGCACTGCTGTTCTTCCTCGGGCAGTTCGTGTTCATCTACAACATGATCATGTGCATGCGCGGTGCCGGGAAGAAGGCGACCGGACGTGTATGGGAAGGCGCACGAGGCCTGGAATGGACAGTGGCATCGCCCGCGCCGTACCACACCTTCGAGCAGCCGCCGAAGATCGACCCGCGCGAGCTGGCGTAGCGCGCTATTCTTCGTGCGCATCGATTCAATAATGCGCATGCCTACGCGTCTTACTGATTACTACGAGCTGTGCAAGCCGCGCGTGGTGCTTCTGATCGTGTTCACCGCGATGGTGGGCATGTTTCTGGCCACGCCCGGTATGGTGCCGATCGATGCACTTCTTTTCGGCACGCTCGGCATCGGGCTGATGGCAGCTTCCGCCGCCGCGGTTAACCAGATGCTCGATCGCAAGGCCGATCAGCGCATGGCGCGTACCCGCAAGCGCCCGTTGGTCACTGGCCATCTGGACATGGTGCAGTCGGCGCGTTTTGCCGCCGCCATCGGCCTGATCGGCATGGCGATCCTGCTCTGGCTGGTCAACCCACTGACCGCCTGGCTAACGCTGGTCACGCTGGTCGGCTATGCCGGCGTCTATACCGTCTATCTCAAGCGTGCGACGCCACAGAACATCGTCATTGGCGGTGCGGCAGGGGCGGCTCCGCCGGTGCTCGGATGGGTCGCCGTCACCGGAACAGTCGACGTGCACGCGTTGATCCTGTTCCTGATTATCTTCATCTGGACGCCACCGCATTTCTGGGCGCTAGCGATCGAGCGCCATCGCGAATATGCGGAGGTCGATATTCCGATGTTGCCGGTTACCCACGGGCTCGAGTACACCCGTACCCAGGTGCTGCTCTATACGGTGCTGCTGTTCATCGTGTCGCTGCTGCCGTTCGCGACCGGCATGAGCGGACCGTTGTATCTGATCAGCGCGATCGGCCTGTCCGGCTGGTTCCTGATCTACGCGATCCGGCTGAAATACGCGCCGAAGCCGGGGCTGGCGATGCGCACCTTCGGCTATTCGATCTTCTACCTGATGGCACTGTTCACGGCATTGCTGGTGGATCATCACCTAGCGCCGTTGCTGATGCGAGAGGCTTTTTAATCCTGACTTAACCGCGGTCCTTATCTTGTGCATCAGTGCAGACAGGAGCGCGTTAGATGACTCTTTTCCCGTATCGTCGGCTGGCCATTGTGGTCTTGATTTTGTTGTGCGGTCCCAGTGCGCTGGCCGCCGGTACGGCTTCGTCAAACGATTTCCTTTCCGTGGGCGAGGCCTTTACTTATGACGTCTCGGTCAACGCGGACGACACGCTGACCGTAAGCTGGACGATCGCTGACGGCTACTATTTGTATCGGCATCAATTCGATTTTGCCGGCAAACCGGCACCTGTGGCCGCCGTCGAGATGCCGCACGGCCAGCCCATCGAGGACGAATTCTTCGGCAAATCCGAGGTATATCACGACTCGGTCGCGGTCCGCGTCGACCCCGGTAACGCTCAAACCGTCGAACTGACCTGGCAGGGCTGTGCGGAGGCCGGCCTATGCTATCCACCGCAGCGCGCAACGCTGGATTTGGCCGACTACAACTTGGGCGGCGGCACGGCCGCCCCCGTGGACTCGAACGACGAAGGCGCCGGCACTACGACGGCGCAAGCCAAAGCCGGGAAATCCGACGCCCTCGGCGAGGATCAGTCGTTGGCCGCGCAGCTGTCAGACAGCAACACGGCCTGGGTGCTACTGGTGTTCTTCGGGCTCGGGCTGCTGCTGGTATTCACACCCTGCGTACTGCCCATGGTTCCAATCCTGACCAGCCTGATCGTGGGCAGCGGCGCGCGCGGCCGGCGCGGCCTGACTCTGTCGCTGGCCTATGTGCTGCCGATGGCGTTGACCTATGCCCTACTCGGCGTCGCCGCGGCGCTGGCCGGTGCCAACTTGCAGGCCGCACTTCAGACTCCCTGGGTGCTGGGCGCATTCGCGCTCGTGTTCGTGGCACTCGCGCTGGCGATGTTCGGCGTCTACGAGTTGCAGCTGCCGGCGGCCCTGCGTAACCGGCTGGATCGCGCCAGCAGCGCCCAGCGCGGCGGCAGCCTCGGCGGCGCGGCGGTCATGGGCGCACTATCGGCGCTGATCGTCGGCCCGTGTATGACCGCGCCGCTGGCCGGGGCGCTGCTGTTCATCGCCGAATCCGGCGACGTGCTAATCGGCGGCAGCGCGCTGTTCGCGCTCGGCCTGGGCATGGGCGCGCCGCTGGTCCTCGCCGGCAGCCTCGGGGCCCGATTCCTGCCACGCCCGGGGCCGTGGATGAACGGCGTGAAGGCGGTGTTCGGTTTCGTCCTGCTGGGCATGGCGCTGTGGTTCGTCGCCCGCGTGACGCCCGCCCCCTGGATGCTCGGACTGTGGGGCGCGTGGCTGCTCGCCATCGGCACCACGCTCTATCAGGTCGCGCTGCGCGCCGCCCTGGCGACGCTACCGCTAGCGATGATCGCGCGCGTAGCCGGCCTTCTGATCGGCCTCTGGGGCGCGCTGCTGGTGATCGGCGCCGCCGGTGGCGCCAGCGATCCGATGCGGCCGCTGGCCTTTGCCGGCGCGCCCGCGAACACGACCGACGCGGGCGGCGAAGCCGGTGCGCAGACAGACGACTTCATGGCCCGTTTCGAGCCCGTGTCCGATCTCGACGCTCTTGATGCGCAAGTGGCCAAGGCCGGCGAAAACGGCCGCTGGACGGTCGTGGATTTCTACGCCGACTGGTGTATCTCGTGCAAGGTGATCGAATCCGAAGTCTTCGGCGACGCCCGCGTACAGGCGGCACTGGACGACGTGCAGCTGCTGCGCCCGGACGTGACCGACAACGACGCCGCCGACCGCGCGCTGATGGGCCACTACGGCGTCGTCGGCCCACCCACCCTGCTGCTGATCGGCCCGGACGGCGAAGAGGCCCGCAGCGCGCGCATCGTCGGCGAGCTGGACGCCGAGGCCTTCCTCGATCACCTCGAGCGCGCACGTGACGACTTGGAGAATTCCTGATGCTGTCCTTCAACCTCGGCCCGCTGGCGATCTCGGTCGCCCATGCCCTGATGCTTTTCGCGCTGATTACGGCGTTGATAGCCGGCAAGGTTGCCGCGCGCCGGCGTGAAGTGCCGATCACCGACACGCTGTTCAACCTGGCGCTGGCCGGCGCGGTGGCGGCCCGGCTGGTGTTCGTGATCCGCTATTTCGGCGAATACCGCCCGGCGCCGCTGGGCATTTTCGACATTCGTGACGGCGGTTTCGATGCGATCGGCGGGCTGCTGGGCATGGCCGCCTACGCAAGCTTCGTGGTCTGGCGCCGGCCGCTGCTGCGCGCACCGCTGGCCGCCGCGCTGGTCGCCGGCGGCCTCGCCTGGGGGCTGACCGGCGGCGCGCTCACCTTGATCGAACAGCAGGCGGCGAGCCTGCCCGAGGCACGGCTGCAGACGCTGGATGGCCGCGCCACCGATCTAGCTACGCTACAGGCCGAAGCCGAGGGCCGGCCGATGGTGGTCAATCTATGGGCGACCTGGTGTCCGCCCTGCCGTGCGGAGATGCCCGTCCTCGAGGCCGCCCAGAACGAGCGCGACGACGTGCTGTTCGTGTTCGCCAACCAGGCCGAGGCAACGCCCACCATCCAGAGTTTCCTGGACAGTCAGGATCTGCACATCGAACACGTGCTGCGCGACTCGGGCGGGCATCTGGCCAAGCAGGCCGGATCAGCCGCATTGCCTACGACACTGTTCTACGACGGCGACGGGCGTTTGGTCGACAGCCATCTGGGCCAGCTGTCGCGCGCGACTCTCACCGCCGCTCTCGAACGTTTCGACACGGCGCCCACTGCTTCTTCTCACGATGATGAGGAACAACCATGACCAGAACCGCACGACTATCTCTAATCCTGACGATCACCGCTACCGCCATCGGCATGTACGCGCTGGTCGCATGGGCCGCCCCCGAAGAAGAATCCGATTCACCGGCGCCCGTGGCGGCGATGGAGGATCGTGGAATGAATATTCTCGGCTCTTTCGATGCCCCAAGCGGGCTGACCGGATACGCCGCTACCGTCCAGGGCCGGCCAATGGCGATTTATGTAACGGAGGACGGCAAGCATGCAGTACTCGGCACGCTAGTCGACGAACAGGGCAACAATCTGACGGCCGACCCTCTGGAGCGTATATCGTCGGGACCGCAGAACAAGAAGGCTTGGGACCAGTTGGAAGACGCCACTTGGGTCCGTGATGGTGACGCCGACGCGCCCCGTATCGTCTACGAGATCACCGATCCGAACTGCCCTTACTGCAACCAGTTCTGGCAGACAGCACGCCCCTGGGTGGAAGCGGGTGACGTCCAGATCCGCCACGTCATGGTCGGTATTCTCAAAGCCGACAGCGTGCCGAAGGCCGCCACGATCGTCGGCGCTGATGATCCGGAGGCTGCACTGGAACGCCAGGAGCGCAACTACGCCAGCGGCGGTATCGAAGTCACCGAGAATATTTCGCACGCCGCTCGCGACAAGGTCCAGGACAACAACGCCCTCATGGAGGCCTTGGGCTATTTCGCCACGCCGACGATTCTCTATCGCAAGACCAACGGGGATATCGGACTCAAACAGGGCATGCCACGCGGCGACGACGTAGAGAAGATTCTGGGACCCAAACCCTGATCAGGGCGTTCAGCGCGGCAATCGTGGTCATCAAGGCATCTTCAGCTGACGCGTTGCACCTGCCAACGGCAGTCACGGCGCAGCAAAAAGCCATTCCTGCGTTGGGTGAGCGAATCGATGATCCCACTGCTACCGACGCAAATACGACCACGTCGGCTAAGGCCACCGTCGTTCGAATTCTCGAGCGTCGCCTAACGTTCGAACGAAGACTGGCTAGTTTGGAGTCGCATGGGTGGCCGTATCAACCGATATCCGGCACACCCGGGCTGACATTGACCCAGAGCCTTGGGAGGCACTGGATCGAGCGCACCCAGCCCAGTGTTCAACCATTCAGTAACGCATAAAGGAGCTCGTTATGACCCCAATGTTTCGTACAACTCTCATCATCTTGAGTGTCGCATTGGCTAGTGTTGGCCCCGCCTTGGCCGCAGGGGGCGACTGGCGCTACCCGGCCATCGAAGGCTATGGCGGCATCAAACCACTCCCCGAAGCAGCCAATCAGCCCTCAGTCAAGGCCGAGCACAAAGCCGTATTCGATGTGACCAAAGCAGCGAAGAGCCCCGACCAGCTGAACCCGGGCTTGGAACGCGTCGCACGGGCCGTGAACGTGTTCGCATCGGCCGGCGTGCCCGCTGAAAAGCTCGACTTCGTGGTTGTGGTTCACGGACCAGCGACACCCGGTATTCTGAATGACGCCCAATACGAGAAGCAGTTCGGACAGGCCAACCCCAACACCGCGCTGATCGCCGCCCTACGCAAGGCGGGCGTTACCCTGCACGTATGTGGCCAGGCGCTCGCCAAGCATGCGTTCGATCAGTCATGGGTCAACAATGAGGTCGATGTTGCATTGTCGGCGCTCAGCGATCTGGTGATCTTTCAAAGTCGCGGCTACGCTGTCGTGCCCCAGTAAGAATGTTCGTGCGCTCTCTTAGCTAGCCATCGCCCGCAACATCCAAGCCGTCTTCTCATGCACGCGCATACGATCAGAGACAAGAGCCGCCGAAGACTCGTCACCGGCATGCTGCGCGCGTTGCAGTACATCCCGGCATGTCATCACGACCTTTTCATGTCCCGCACCTAGAACCTCGACCATACGATCTGCATTAGGCACGTCTTCGACCTCGGAGATCGAGCTCAAAGTCGAGAACTGGCGATATGTACCCGGCGCGACCTGATCGAGCGAGCGTATGCGCTCCGCGATCTCGTCCACGGCCGCAGCCAACTCCGTGTACTGCTCCTCGAACATAAGATGCAACTCGCGAAAGCGCGGGCCGGTCACGTTCCAATGGAAGTTATGCGTTTGCAGATACAACGTATAAGAATCAGCGAGCAATTTTTTCAAACCTTCGCCGGTGTTCATCCGACCTTCTTCATCTATCCCGGTGTTAATCGAGCTCATATCGTTCTCCAGATGCTGAATGAGTAGGTGTGCGACTCGCTCCGGCCCGTCGGTGAGGAACGTTGCGCATTGCCTCGCTCTCTTTAGAAAGCGTTCACTGGGATCTTCAGGTACGCGGTGCCGTTATTCTCCGGCGTAGGGAGGCGCCCTCCCCGCGTATTGATCTGAAGCGCGGCGAGCATGAGCGCGGGCAGCGGTAGTTCCGCATCACGCTTGTTTCGCAAGGCCGTATACGCGGATTCGTCCATGTTCTGCAGATGCGGGTTACGCTCCCGCTGTTCGCCCACCGTGGACTCCCAGCGCGGTTCTCGCCCATCCGGCATGTAGTCATGACCGGTGAAAAGGCGAGTCTCGTCCGGCAACTCAAGAATGGCCTGGATCGAGCGATAGAGTGTGGCTGCATCGCCGCCTGGGAAATCTGCTCGTGCGGTACCGAAGTCGGGCTGGAACAGCGTGTCGTGCACGAACGCGGCATCGCCGATCACGTAGGTGATCGAGGCCAGGGTATGACCCGGCGAATACATAACCCTCGCCTCAAGCTCGCCGACAGTGAACGTGTCGCCATCGCCAAAAAGCCGATCCCACTGGTGTCCGTCAGTTTTGAAGTCGTCACCGAAGTTGTAGATCTTCTTCCAGAGCTTTTGGACGTCGATGACGTGCTCGCCGATCGCGCGCGGCGCGTCGAAAAGCCCCTGAAGATAGATCGCTGCCGAGAGATGGTCCGCATGCGGATGTGTGTCCAGAATCCAGTCGACCGTGAGCCCGCGCGACTGCACGAACGCCGCGATCTCATCGGCGGATTCCGTGCTCGTGCTCGCCGATTTCTCGTCGTAGTTCAGTACCGGGTCGATGATCGCACAGTGTTTGCTGACTGTATCGACACAGACGTACTGAACGCTGAAAGTCTTTTCGTCGAAGAATCCGACGACTTCCGGAGTGCCGCTCGCCATGGTTGTCTTCCTTCTAATCTGTGGAAACCAGAATTGCACCAACCTAAGAATCGGTTATTTGCAAATGCCTTCGGGTTCTATTATACCCTTAGGGGTATACGTCGCAAGACGGAGTAAATCATGTCGAGCAACACAAGCCATCATCGCGTCGTTGTCGCGGGCGGTGGTACAGCCGGGCTATCAGTCGCCGCCGCCCTACTGAGGCAATCGCCTCAACTTGATGTCGCTGTAATCGAGGCGAGCGACGTGCATTACTACCAGCCGGGCTGGACGCTCGTAGGTGGTGGCGACATGCGGGCCGAAGACACAAAGCGGCGCGAGGAAGAAGTTATGCCGGACAAGGCCCGCTGGATCCGGGCCACGATCAGTGCGTTCGCACCCGACGAAAATCGCGTCGAGTTGGCCTCCGGCGAGTCGGTCACCTATGACTTTTTGGTAGTGGCACTAGGCCTCCAGATCGACTGGCAAGCCATTGATGGTCTGTCCGAGACACTGGGGCGCAACGGCGTAACCTCGAACTATCGATACGACCTCGCACCCTATACCCACGAGTTGGCCCAATCGCTGACCGATGGCGCCAAGGCGTTGTTTACGCAGCCGGCTATGCCAATCAAGTGCGCCGGCGCTCCGCAGAAAGCGCTTTACTTGACCGCCGATACACTGCGCAAACGCGGGATATCGGCGGAGATCGGGTTCTATAATCAAGGCGGTGCGATGTTCGGGGTCCCCGCCTATGCACGGGAGCTCGATAAAGTTATTGCTTCGTATGGAGCGACGCCCTATTTCAAACACAATCTAGTGGCCGTGGACGGTGAAAAGCACGAAGCCACCTTTTCGACTGACGATGGGCCAGTAACGCGTGCGTTCGACATGCTCCACGTGGTGCCGCCGCAGTCTGCGCCGGACGTTATCAAGGGAAGTCCACTCGCGGGCGACGCCGGCTGGGTCACCGTCGATAAGAACCGGCTCACGCATACCCGCTACGATAATGTGCTGGCTTTGGGTGACTGCACCGACACCCCTAATGCGAAGACCATGGCCGCCGTACGCCGCCAGTTCCCAGTCGTGGTCGCTGAACTGCGCGCGGCCCTGGGGGAATCGGCTAAAAAACGTACTTACGACGGTTACGGGGCGTGCCCACTCACGGTCGCCCATGGCAAGGTCATGCTGGCCGAATTCCGCTACGGTGGTGAAGTGGTCTCTAGTTTCCCATTGGATCCGCGCACTTCGCGGCGAATGTACTGGCCAATCAAAAGCCAATTCTTCCCCGCCCTGTACTGGCAGGTCATGCTACGCGGGCTGGACTGGCACTGGCCGAAACCCAAGCCACGCCCGGATCTAACGGAATAACGTCGTGTTTGAGGTGTTTTATTTTACGCCACTGACTGCGTCGGTCGGCGGTGCGCTTATCGGCGTGGCGGCGGCATTGCTATGGATCGGAACGGGCCGTATTGCTGGCGTCTCGGGCCATTTGCACGGTGTCGTAAGGCGTCGCACGGACGACCGTATGCGGCGAGGTATGTTCCTGGTTGGCATAGTCGGCGGCGCTGTACTAATCGCCCTATTCAGCGCGAACGCCGTGCCGGAACGCACGAACTTTCCGACGCCTCTGCTCATAGCTGGCGGAGTGCTGGTTGGCATGGGCACACGATTAGGGTCAGGCTGCACCAGCGGCCACGGCGTGTGCGGAATTGGGCGCGGTTCGACGCGATCCATTGCTGCCACCCTTGTCTTCTTTATCTGCGGCGTGGTTACAGCGGTTATCACGCGACATCTTTTTACGGGCTGAGCGGATGCAGTACGTGATCACGCTAGCGTCCGGCCTGGTCTTTGGTATCGGGCTGACGATTTCTGGAATGGTGAACCCGGAGAAAGTGCTCGCTTTTCTGGATCCCGTGGGCCGGTGGGATCCGAGCCTTGCTCTGGTCATGGCCATGGCTCTCGCCGTATTCAGCCTTACGAATGCTTTCTTGGGAAAACGGATACGCCCGCTATTCGGGTCTACATTCCACCGACCCAGCTCGCTGACTATCGATCGACGATTACTATCGGGCGCCGCCCTCTTTGGAGTTGGCTGGGGGCTAGCAGGTTATTGCCCCGGACCGGCCTTGGCAGCCTTGGTATTCAACTTTCGAGAAGCCGCTATCTTTCTCCCCGCCATATTATTGGGTGGGTGGCTAGCCGATCGGTTTCTTTTGGCAACTCGTACCTAGCCGTAGCGTGACAATAGCTCCGTTGCGTACTTAAGACGCTCGCGCGCATCGGCCGCATCAAGCTTCTGGCAAGACAGCTCTCGCTCGATTACGCAGGACAGCATGTTATAGAAGGTACGGTCGAGCGCTTTGCGGGCAGCGGTCATTTGAACCGCTACGTCCTCGCATTCGGCATCACGTTCCAGCATAGCCTGCAAGCCGCGAACTTGCCCCTCGACGCGTTTCAGACGCCGAATGAGTGCGGACTTGCTGGCTTCCCATTCCTGGTCGAAAGGAAGGATGTCGGCATTTTCGGACATTGTGTTTACTAGCTAGGAAATAAGCCCTACTAAATTATACATTGACAGCCTCCTTAGTGCGTCATATCTGAATCAACCGTCTCCCTGCGGTCCGACTTATTCTCCGTAGCCGCCATGTAATTTAAGTCGCGATTGGATAGTGACGCTATATACCCCCTCCGGTATACTTCGATAAGCAGCTTCCTAGGTGAAAAGCATGGCTCTCGATCCGGAAATCCTGTCGCGAATACAGTTCGCGTTCGTGGTGTCGTTTCATATCCTGTTCCCGGCATTCACGATCGGTCTGGCGAGCTGGCTGGCGATGTGCGAAGGCATGCACCTGCTCACCGGTCGCGATGTCTTTCGCAGGCTGTATCACTTCTGGGTAAAGATCTTCGCCGTGTCGTTCGGCATGGGCGTGGTTTCCGGCATCGTGATGAGCTTTCAGTTCGGCACCAACTGGTCGGTGTTCGCGGAAGCCACCGCGCCGGTACTCGGCCCGCTGTTCTCCTACGAGGTGCTGACGGCCTTCTTCCTGGAGGCGACCTTCCTCGGGATCATGCTGTTCGGCTGGAACAAGGTCGGCCCGAAACTGCATTTCTTCGCGACCGCAATGGTCGCGATCGGCACCATGCTGTCTGCCTTCTGGATTCTGTCCGCGAATTCGTGGATGCACACGCCGGACGGCTTCGAACTGCGCGACGGTATCTTCTATCCGGTTGACTGGTGGAAGATCGTGTTCAACCCGTCGTTCCCGTACCGGCTGGTGCACATGGTGTTGGCCGCCTTCCTGACCACGGCGTTCGTGATTCTGGGCGTCGGCGCCTGGTATCGGCTCAAGGGCACGGCCCACGAGGCCTCGCGCGTGATGCTGATCATGGGTGTGGCGTTCGTATCCATCGTCACGCCGCTGCAGATCGTCGCCGGTGACTTTCACGGTTTGAAGACGCTGGAATACCAGCCGGCCAAGGTCGCTGCCATGGAAGCCCATTGGGAGACCGAAGAGGGCGCGGCCCTGGCGTTGTTCGCCTGGCCGGATGCCGAGAACGAAACCAATCACTTCGAGATCGCGGTGCCGAATCTCGCCAGCCTGATCCTCACCCACGAATGGAACGGCGAGCTGGTCGGGCTCAAAGATTTCCCGGAGAGCGAGCGTCCGCCGGTCGCGCCGATCTTCTTCTCGTTCCGGATCATGGTGGGGCTGGGCATCCTCATGTTGATTGCCGGCATGCTCGGTCTGTGGCTGGCATTTCGCGGTCGGCTGTTCGATTCGCGCCTCTATCACCGCTATCTCGTGGCGATGATTCCTTCGGGCTTCATCGCGGTGCTGGCGGGTTGGATCACCACCGAGATCGGGCGCCAGCCGTATACGGTCTATGGCCTGCTGCGCACGTCCGACTCGCTGTCGCCGGTGGCGGCGCCGAGCGTGCTGGCGACACTGATCACTTTCGTGATCGTCTACGGCATCGTCTTCGGCGCCGGGCTGTATTACATCGTGCGCGTGGTGCGTACCGGGCCCGAGAAGGCGCCTGCGCATCCGGTGCCCGATCCATATGCGACGCCGGCCCGGCCGTTGTCGTATCCCGATGAGCCGGTGGGAGAAAAACGATGAGTACGGTCGAAATCCTGCCGCTGATCTGGTTCGGGATCATTGGCTTTGGCGTGATCATGTACGTGCTGCTGGACGGCTTCGTGCTCGGCATCGGCATCCTGTCGGGCGTGGCCTATGGCGAGGCCGAGCGCGACATCATGATGAATTCGGTGGCGCCGATATGGGACGGCAACGAGACCTGGCTGGTGTTGGGCGGCGTCGCGCTGCTCGCGGCCTTCCCGCCGGCCTATACGGTGCTGCTGCCGGCGCTCTATCTGCCGCTGACCGGCATGCTGATCGCGCTGATCTTTCGCGGCGTGGCCTTCGAGTTCCGCTTCAAGGCGCGGCGCAAGTTCGGCTGGAACACGGCGTTCTTTCTCGGCTCGGTGTTGGCGACCTTCTTCCAGGGCGTGACCCTCGGCGCGATCGTGCAGGGCATCGAGGCCAACGGCGCCCAGTATGTCGGCGGCGCGTTCGACTGGTTTTCGGGCTTCACGATGCTTACCGGCACTGCACTCGTGGCCGGCTATGCACTACTGGGCGCGACCTGGGTGGTGATGAAAACCACCGGCCTGTTGCAGCGGCGCGCCTATGGCTGGTCGCGCGTACTGTTGACGGCCGTGATCGTGTTCATGGCGGTGGTGAGCATCTATGTGCCGTTCCTCGACGGCAACTATGCCGAGCGCTGGTTCGGTTTCCCGCATGCGCTGTGGCTGGTGCCGTTCCCGATCGCCGCGATCGTGGTGTCGTATTTCTTGTACTGGAGCGTGAGCCGGCGGCGGGAGTACGCGCCTTTCCTGCTTTCGTTGGCGATGTTCATCGTCGGCTATGGCGGGCTCGCGGCGAGCTTCTGGCCGCATATCATTCCGCCGCATCTGACCATATGGAACGCTGCCTCGCCGCCGGAAACACAGAGTTTTCTGCTCGTGGGCCTGGTGATCCTGTTGCCGTTCATCCTGTTCTATACGGGGTGGTCGTACTGGATATTTCGCGGCAAGGTCAGCCGTGACATGGGCTATCACTAGTCATGCGTAAAGGATTCGCCATCAGTGAAACTCCGCGACGCCTGCTCTGGTTCGTCGGCATCGGTGCCGCCAGCCTGCTGGCCTGGGGCGCGGCTGCCTTCGTGTTTCGTGAGGTGATCTTTTTCGTGCTCGAACACTAGAACTGCTGCCAGACTAGGAGGCCCAGCCTACTATTTCATGAGACCTAATTAGGTCCGCTATTGGCCGCAAGCTGACACTGGCTAACGCTTCGAAGCACTACGCTGTTCAAATGAAAGTTGGCTAATGGCGACAGAAAACGTCGACCAAAGGCCATGCGAAAGCGTCCTATAGTCGTACGACTATAATGCAGCGCGATAGTCGATCGGCGATACCAACACCTTTTTGGAATGGGACTTCAGCCGACGAGGTGAGCATCGCGATAAAGCCGCTTTTCGCCCGCGTGGCGTCGCAGCGTGTACCACAACCTATAGGTTTGGCTAGGCCCTCCGACTCATTCAATCTCGAGCACAAAGCCCGGGTCGAATCCGGCCCGCTCGTGCGGATAGCCCAACTGGTTGGATAACACCGACGTCGAGAAGCCATCGGGAGCTGTGATGTCGGTGCGTGCGGACCAGTGATTGTGGCCGTAGATCCAGGCGGTTACCCCGGCGCCCATCAGGTGCTCGAGATTGTTGTGGAAGTACGGTGCCAATGGGTGATCCCCAAACTGCGGATGAAGCAACGGCGTAGCTGCGCTCGGTGCGAAGTGGGTAATCACTACGGCGGGTGCTGCCCGATCGATCTTCGCGGCCAGCCAGCCCGTCGTTTCGTGATAGTGGCGGGAGAGCATCTCGGGTGTGATGTAGCCATCCCCGTCCCGGATTCGACGAAAATCCATCAGCATCGAACGCCCGAGTGCGGCGACCTCGGCCTTGGTGTAATGCGGGGATTCCAGCCCCGACCATAGCGTGGCGCCTAGAAATCGCACGCCATCGACCGTGACCTCGTCGTTCTCGAGGAGCGACACGTTAGGGTAAGAGGCGGCGGCTTCACGTGCCCCGTGCACCAGCGTTGTGTAGTCCTGCCCGTAGAACTCGTGGTTGCCCAACACATAAAGCACGGGGCGCTCAAAGGTATGCGCCGCCCAGTCGATACCCCGGGTTCCTACATGGATGTCGCCCGCCAGCACGAGGAGATCGCAGTCTACATCGTCGCGGATACCGGCGCGCTCGGGGACGTCGTAGAACTCAAGGTGCAGATCGGAGAGCACTCGCAGTCTCATCGCCGGCTCCATTCGGTCGTTACCGTGAGGCAATCCTCGGCGATCGACCAGACCCGACCATCGGTCGCCAGCTCAGCAATGGAGAGCGTGCCGTCCTTGGCCGCCCCCGTATCGAGCCAGCGGGTATTGGCGGATCGGGTCGGTTGCGGGAGCGGCGTGTGGCCGAACCAGACGATATCGATATTCGCGACACCGACGGTGTTCGCTTCGGCGCCGGCTGCCGACCTCAGGCGGGCGTAGCGCTCGCGTGACCAGAGCACGTGCTCAAGGGATTGCACGAAATTCCGATCGGGGTCTGTCGGCTGAATACGGTCACGCGTTACACCCCAGTCGTCGGCGATGACATCGCCGTGAATCAAACCGTGCGTTATGCCCTCGGCATCTTCGACTTCCAGCATGACGGGCAGCCGCGAAATGTCGAAATAGGCTGCTTCCTGATCTGGGATCGGCATTTGAAAAAACCACGAGCCGGCGTTCGATAGCCACTGCTGAGCCGCTGCCATATCCACCGGGGCCTGCTCCACGGTGTGGGCGCCGCGCAGCAGCATCCACTCGTGGTTACCGCGGATCGCGTGGAACCACGGTTTTAAGAGGAATTCGGAAACCCGTTCGCTCTCGGGACCGTGATCGATGAGATCGCCAAGGGAAAAAACACGGTCGGTCTTTTCATCGAATTCGACGTGAGCAAGTAGTGCCTCGAGCAGGTAGAAGCAGCCGTGGATGTCGCCGACGACGAAGTCCCGGCCTGCGGCGTTTGGTTTGAGTGACTGGACAAGAGCTTTCATGTATTCGATCCCTTCTACCGCTAGCACACATGACCGCAGCGATTATGGACCGCCCCATGGGTCAACTTCTGACCCAGCCCATAGCCACGGTCTGAAAATGCATGATCCGGTTAATATCGTGCGGCCGCGCACAACCGTATCCCGTCGCCGTGTGGAATGACCCACAGTTCGTTTGCCCGCCGGTGGCATTTATCGCCACCGATGCTTTTCAGCCTGGCACGCAATGCCCGAAATACATTAAAGTTCTTGCCTGCCAAACCGATAATGGGGCGATACGACTCGGCCGAGAAGCGAAAGGCTCGGGTGTATTAGACGTTACCCGTATCGGTAATACCGGTGTGCCACAACCGATGAGATCGTCATCAACGGCAAACCCATACCCGATGAGCAGCGTCGCGCCTTGCTGACGCAGATAATGTCCGGCTTTGCGGGCGCTGCTAGCCCGAGCTCGCGCTAAACGGTCGCCGCTTATAACTCGAACAATCGCGCGACGTCCGCGCTTTAAAAAGGGGGTTTTCCCGGTGTCAACCAAAATCGTGATCGCGGCAGTTGTCTGCGTTCTTTCATCCGGCGTTGCGTTCTCGCAATCTCAGCAAGTACTGGCCGATCAGGCTGAGCGCCAGCTATGCGATGCCGCATACGATTCCGCTGAGCGGGCAATGGCGTCCAGGCAGTCTGGCGTCGACTTGCCCACAGCTCTCAGGCGGGATGAAGAAGCGATCAATCAGCGCACTGATCTTGATCCCGAACTCAAACGGCTAATGACGAACTTCACAAAGTTCGTGGTATCGGAGGCGTATACCAAACCGGTCGTGTCTGATCGCAACGCTAAGATCCGAGCAATCGATATCTATCGGAATACCAGTTTCAACGCCTGTATACAGGGCTGACGATAGACGCGACGGGTTGGTGGTGGCAGCGTCCAATTGGACTTGTCCGGATTCCTATGCACTTCTGGCCTGCTATTGGACTCGGCGGGTTCCGCAACGTCCTGAAACCACATAGGAGGGCTAGAGACCAACGGCAATCAACCCCGCTAGTTCAGACCGGACAGGTTCCGGCTTTACGATGCTTACGATCTGGGCCGACGCCATGCGACTGATCGATGCTCATTCGTTCTGCTGGGTCCTGGCCAATCGTAGGCAAAACTGTCTGCTGACCCGGGCAAGTCGAACTCAAACAGATGCAAACCGGTGTGGAAATCGCTCAGCCCGCCACGATCCTTTCCAGAATTCCTGCGTCGTCGTTTTTTGGATTGCCAACTCGCCGGCCAATGGGCCATGCCTGATATGTCTTGTGGCGTTCGTCGTTCAACACCTCATGCGCACGGTCGACATCAAGGTCCGGATCGATCCAGTGCCGGGCACCTTCCGCCGTGAGCGCCTGAGGCTGGCGATCGTGGATGTGGTCGATATCGTCGTTCGGCTGCCCGGTGAGGATGGCGAACGTGACCTGACCGGCTGCGGCATGGTCTAGCGACAGACGTGACGCCTTCGACCAGATGCCCGCGAAGAAAAAAGGATGGCCGTCGCTGGGGCGAATCGCATACGGCTGTTTAGCGTCGCTGTTGCGTTGCCACTCGATCCAGTAGTCCGCGGCGACGAGACAGCGCTGCTGTTCAAAGGATCGCGCAAACAGCTTCTTTTCGCCGGCGGTCTCAGACCGCGCGTTGATAGGCGACAGCTTTGTGTCCGTCGCCCAGTTCGGCACGAACCCCCACCAGGCGGGACCGAGCGTGGTGTTGCCGTCATCCGGGTTCACCAGTCCAACGAGCTGAAACGTACCCGGCGGCCGGTTGTAGCGCGCACTGTCCTCGAGTTGAGGCGAGACCATCGCATCGATGATCGCGGCGTATTGCTCCGCAGCGCTGTACCGACCATAGCGTCCACACATATGGCGAGCATAGCGCGCAACGATCGCCTTGCGAACTGTACACACATACAGTCATTATCGTCCGATGCCCAATCCCGGACATTCACCTCGCGCGTACTATTTTCCGCTCGTGAGCGACCACTGGCGTGTCGCGTTGCGACCCATTCTCGGCACGTATCAATACGCCGCGCGTATGCAGCGTCGAATCGATGACGGCTGGTACAACACTGGGCCGACCGCGCGTGGGCGGAGCATCCCAGCTGCGCTCGGCGCACTTGTGCGCGGTTATCGCGATGTCGCCGACGGCATTGAAGCGGCGTATCTGTTTGAAGGCGTAACGGCGATCGAAGACGGCTGCCCGGGGTGCCGGTACGCGCACCCTCATATCTCCGAGCGCCGAGACCGCCTCGCGCATATGCACTGCCCGATCTGCACTTGCTTCATCGCGCGATAACACGCCCGGGCGATGGCACGGCCACGGAGGCGCTGACAGCGCCACCGGCGTTTTCGCGAGACATCTCCGCACCGGCTATTCGACGACCGCCAGCGGCAGATAGCGTGTCAATGCGCGGCAGCTGTCGCGAACTACCCTTGAAGCGGGACCTTGGTGGTCGAACGCCCGTCTATCATGAGGACGCGGCTAAGTTGCCAGACTACTTTGCACCCAGCGGGGGTTCTACCCCGTTTCGGCGGACGGTTGAGAACCCCTGCCGCATTGTGGAGCGTTGAACTCGCTCGATTATCGAGCGGCCGGTGTGGGCACCAAAGCGAGCAACCTGGGTGCCAACCACCCCGAACGGGGCAACTGCCGCGTTACCCACTCCCTACGCTCCACCTCAGACAAGAGCTCGGCATCGCGCGCTAAAACCTCGACGACATCGGCCAATGCTGATCCGAAGGGGTCAATCTGATCGCTGCAGATGTCGAATGCAAGAATGAGAGAACGTTTCAGACTTCGACTGCCGCCCCCCAACAATAGAGCCTTGGCTTTATCAGGAGACACATTCCATACAAACGGTGCGAACATGTACTGAGCCCCCCGCTCCTCTAGCCAAGGGACGAGTGCATCAATCAATTCAGCGTGGAGGTCGGGCGCGATACGAACCCACCACCCATACAACTCATCGGGCCGGCTTTGCCATTGCTTCAACAAGGCAAGCTGGTAGTTCGTTGGCAGTGAGACGAAGTTCTGGCATACAAACATATGCGCATCGGCCGAGATAGCGTCCACAAACGCTGCCGCGTTCGATCGGTCGAAGAGCGTCTTTCGAAGCGCCGTGCCCCGCACCATCGCCAACCCTATGAACGATCGCTTGGCCTGCGCATTCAACACTTCATTTTTAGCCAAACTAGCGACGGCTTCCGTAAAGGATAGGAGCACGGGTGTCAGATCGCCCGAGACCTGGCCCAGCCGATGCTCCACGATCTCGCGAGCCCACTCATGATTAAAGACAAACGCCCACCAGTCATCCGGCACCCTCGCTTCGTCGGTCACACAACGCACCAGTGCATCGGGAATCAATACGCCAGGCGCATCGACCTCCAATGGAGCCAATACATCAACCACTTGCCGTGCCTGTCGGACCAGTAATCGGTCCGAGGGCGCCAACTCGGAAAGGCTGCGATCGGCGTCGAAAGAGGTCACTGCGAACGTCCAATCAGGCGCATCGAACTTCCGAACCCAACCAGGGAAATAGGCAGCCCATTCCTCGGGTATTTCCGTAACTTGAGGCGTAGTCAGGCTCCATGCCCAACACACCGCCTGCCAAGCAGATCGGTCAGTATTGATCGATGTCCAGGCCTGCGGCGGCATATACACGTCGTCGCCGTTCAATCGCTCAATAACCCGAGCGCCGAGGTGTTCAAGCACCTCCGCATCCGGCGTTGTGTCCGACATGTCGCGAAAACCGACCGCGCAAAATAACGCCTCGGCCGCTCCGATGCTCGCGGCATCACCCGACCCCGCCGTCATCAAGCGCCGACACACATCGTTCAACTCGCCGACTTTCAGCAACGCGAGCGCGTCATCCACGACGGGGCGTCGGGTTGCGTCGAAATACAGGTGGCCCCACGCCGTGTGTGGGTGTTGAATGATCTGCTGTAGAAGTTCGTCCCGCGCGACCAGATGAGCGAGGAGCTTCGGGCGTAGCTGCCATTCAGCCAAATGATTTTGAAGCAAAAATTCTGTATCGCTTAGATCGGAACGCGGCGACTCACTCAATCGATGTTTTATCTGCTCGGCGAACACGCGGCGCTTGTCGCCGTCCGCTTCCTGCGCGATCGCTTCGATGAGATCATCCGATTCGCCCGGGTGACGACTCGCGCTTGAAATGCCTCGCCAGGATCTTGCATCGATCGAGCGCCCCCACGGCACGTGGGCTGCCATGAGCCATTCGACGACGATCGCTTTGAAATCGGCGCGCACGTCCGGCCTCGAATCACCGATCAATTCAAGAAGCCGGCCGCCTGCGATACGCTCACTCATTCTTGGCAGGTTGCGGCTGCCGAATCGGTGCGCGAAACGACAGATCGCAATCAGATCGGCGGGCGTATCAACCAGGTTTTGCTCCCCGGATTCGGCCAGCCACCGTTCGAGATGTTGCGGGTCAAACCCTGGGCCCTGCGCCCCGAGTCGTCGATCAATCCACTGAAGCAGGCGCGAGCGCCAGTCGGCGTGTAACTGCCAACGGTATTGCTTGAGCTTGCCCTCGCCGAAGAAGGGTCCTGACTGGGTCAGCCGCAACCTCGCGCGTTCATCGGTCGAGGCCGTCTGATAGGTCCAGCTGTATTCGCTCATCGATTGCCGGTCGTCCGGTGCCTGAAATTCGAAGGGCGCACACACGAGTACGGCGCACTCCGGATGTTTGTGTGCCAGTGCCAAAGCGTCGCGCTCGCCCGCGGAATCGCTAACGTATAGGCACACGGCTTGCGCCTGCGCGAGCGGTTCGCGCGCGGAAGCTACAGTTGAAGCGGTTCGGCACGCGTACGGCGAGTGCCGTTTGAGACGCTCCCAGAAAAGGGTACGCCCGGTGCCCGACGAGACATGCAGCCACGTAACGCCCGGCGCCAGCGCCCCAGTGCGTAAGCCCCTCACTGGCGATCCGAACCAGGTTCGAATCTCTGTGTCGGGGTCGTCGCCAGCAGAGGTTGTCCAATACCCAATATCGCACGGCGACTCCCGCGTAAGATCGAGCGGCTTGAGCTCCGGGAAATCGTCGAAAGAATAGATCGCGCGGCCGCGGTCAGCCGCATGGAGCCCCAGGTCTTTCGATGAACACTCGAGAAAAGCAGTGAGCTTTTCGACAAACGCATCACGCTTTAGCCACCAGTCAGTTCGACCACGGTCGAGTTCGCCGAGCTTTACCCCCAACGAGCGTGGCTTGGGCCAATCCTGATCTGGAAACCGTTCGCATAGCTGCGCGCCGAGTTCATCGAACGACACCACGTTGTGGTTCGCCATTGCCTGTCTGACTAATCCCATAGCATCTCCCGGTTGCGCATCGAACTATATCGTCGAAACGGCGAGAATGCATTGATTACTGCACCGATGCATTGCATTGCATTTTAATTGCATTGCTGTAGCGCGCATTCCAAAGTGCGATTGCGATCACGCACTACCAAAAAGGAACCACGCTATGGAAATTCAATTCTTAGGCCCGCTCGGCAAAGTCACGGGATCCTGCGCCTGGATGCGCGACACGGCCAGGAACTGGAGCTTTCTTGTCGATTGCGGCATTCAGCAAAGCGAGGCCACCGCGAAAAGTTGGAACGCCGGAGACCATTGGCCTTTCGAACCGAGCGATCTCAAGTTCGTCCTGCTCACACATGCGCATGTCGACCACTGCGGCCTGATACCCGAGCTCTATAAACGCGGCTTCTCGGGCACGGTCTATTGCACAAAGGAAACGGAAGAACTCGCGACGCTATTGCTCAAGGACGCGGCGAGTTTCCCTGACACGCCGTATGCGCTCGAAGATGTCGACCGCGTGCGGTGGCATACCCCGAACGGCGATACGCGGTTTGGCGCCTATCACCCGGTCGACGATGATCTGTTCATCCGCTTTTTTCCCAGTGGTCACATCATTGGCTCGACCAGCATCACGGTGCTGTGGGGCCCGCCCGGCGGCGATCAACGCAGCATCGTGTTCTCTGGTGACATCGGGCCCGGCTCGAAAGATCACGAAGTCCTTCCATTCCTGCGCCCTCGCCAGCATCCAGCGCCAGCCGATTTCGCAGTGCTCGAATCCACTTATGGCGACAAGAACAGATGCGTTGAACAACGATCGCCCGAGGCCCGTCGCAACCGGCTACGCGCCCTGCTCGATCGCGTACTCGAATCAAACGGGACCGCCGCGATCACTGCCTTCGCCGTCGGGCGCACCCAGGACATCATGTTCGACCTGCATCACATCGTCGCGAACGCCCCAGACCAGTACGGTGCGATCGATTTCGTTCTGGATTCACCCAGCGCGCTTGCGGTGAATGACATAACCCTGCGTGCGCTGCGTAAGACGCAGACTGTCCAACATACGGGCAAGACGTTCTCAAGTTGGCTCGGCAAGCAGGTCTTTCGAGAGCTCGAACTCGATCACAAAAACCCCGACGATGTTCGGTCAGCTCTGGCGATATGCGAGATGGCTCTCGGCACCGACCGACTTGCCGCCAAGAAGATACTGGCGGGTAACGCGGTCGCTCGCGCCTGGCGACCCCTCTTCCGAGTAGCCGAAGACCGAAACGAAGAGATTCGCCAAACCGGCAACCGGCCCAGAGTTGTCTTGATGACTTCCGGAATGGGCGATGGCGGACCGGCCGCACACTGGCTGCCATCGCTCGCACGTCACCCGCGTAACCTGATCGCGCCCAGTGGTTACTGCGCCCCGTCGTCAGCCTGCGGGAAATTTCTCGAGGTGATGAATAGTTCGCCCGGCGATCGTGCACTCCGTAACGATGAGATCCACTGGGCACAACCGAATGGCGGCCACGTCGCAAGCCTACCGGTCAGCGAAATCAAGGCGGAAGTCCAGCGTCTTGACGGGTATTCGGCACATGGAGACCAATCCGACTTGGTGAACTGGTTATTCCATACGTTCAAGGAAGAGACCGACCAAGTGATGGCGCCAACCGTGTTTCTTCAACATGGCGAAGATCGGCAGCGTCGCGCTTTGGAAGATGCGCTCCTACGCCGCGCAGACGATTGGGGTCTCAATGTCGATATCTTAAGACCCCATGACCCTGACGTATGGCATGACCTCGAACACGCCGCAAATACGACGGTTGGTCGCGAAGAACGTGACCGGATTCGGCGGCAAATCCAAGCGCTAGAAAATCAGCTATCCACGATGTAGCGCCAGGGAAGTTAGAGCCACCGTCAGACGTTTACATCCCGGAACAGCTCCAGTATGTCGACTGCGCCATGAAGAGGCGCCGCAAAGTGCGAGTCAAAGCTTTGCGGCGCTTCTCCTAAAGCATGCGTCGATCTTTTAACGCTATTGGAACTTTTTCAGGTCTTGGCTAGACGCTAGAAAAACATTTAATAGAGCGCGCTCGCGCTCCGCTACAGATAAGTTCTCGTATCAAGGCCCGCCCATAGACCATTCTGGCGGCATAAGGTCACCTTAGCAGGCACGCCAGATACTCGATTGTGTATGCGCGCACTGACTGCGTATGCGACCTCGAGCGCGAACGCGCGCCGGCTCACCGATTTTGTTGTTTCGACGCCACGTTAAAACAGCCCGCGCACACCTAGACACGAATCACGCAGCGATCAGACTCGGTGGCCTGACGTGCCAGATCGCACAGGTGCTGGTGGTGTGTAAAGAACAACACTTGGGTTTTCTTCGATAACTCGGCGAGAACGCGCAGGCCTGCCAAAGCTCGGTCGTCATCGAAATTCACGAAAAGATCGTCGGCCACGAACGGCAGTACCGTGCCGCGCTCAAGGTACTCTTCAACAGACGCCAGGCGCAGCGCAAGGAACAGCTGGTCTTGCGTGCCCTCGCTCATTGCCTTGACCCGCACAGCCTCCTCGTCAGCCCGGCGTCCTGCGATGTGCATTTCGTCGTCTTCGTCGAAGACTGGAATCAACGCGTCGAACGACCCAAGCGTCAGTGTCGAAAAAATCTCGCCGGCTCGCGTCATGAGCGGCTGGATCTTTTCCAGCCGGTAGCGCTGCGCGGCCCAGCGCAGAAGAATCGAGGCGGTACCGACCCGTGCGTAGGCTTCGGCGGCTTCACGCATATCCGCTAGCGCCTGCGATCGCTCGGACGCGGCCACGGCGTAGGCATCGTCACCCCCGACGGACTCAAAGGCATCGCGCGCTTCGTTTCGTGTTTCCAAAAGGCGCGGTTCTTCTGACTCCAGTTCCGAGGCCCGATCCTGGACCTCGGACGCCGCGCGAGCGAGCGCGCCGGGATTGTATCGACTGCACTCGTCGAGCAGTTCCTGGAGCGCCAGACCGTCGCCCTGGGCCACGGCGGTCTCTTGAAGGTCATTCTGGTGCGCCTTCAGCCGCCGGTGTTCATCCGATCGCTCGATCGCGCCTGAGAGTTCAGCGGTATTCCTGGTTCCGGCCAGCGCGTGCAATCTTTGCAACGTTTCGCCCGCCTCTACCTGGGTCTGCTCCAGCTCGTGGACACGCTGTCCGGTCGATTCCAACTCCACCGCCCAGTCATCGAGTTTCTGACGCACTTGGCGGGCCAGCACCAATCGATCCCTCAGTTCGTTCGAAGCGGCCAGCGCCGATTGATCGTGCAGATCACGCGCGACCTCCCTGACCAGTTGGAGGACGGCATCCTCGAATGCCTGCGCGCGCGCCTCCATGTCGGCGATGCCTGCGTCGTGTTGACGCCATTGATCGATGGTCTGGCGCAGGCGCATCAGCGTAGCCAGCGGCTGCTGGGCGTCGCGCGCGGTCAATGTGTCGTCGAGACCGAGCCGCGCAAGGGCTTGTGTCCAATCTCTTGCCCAGTCGTTCAGTTCGTCCTGGCACGTCCGGGCTGCTTCGCGGCGCTGAGCGAGTTGAGGATCGAGCTCAGCGAGATCTCGGTGCAGAGTCTGGCGGTCCTGCTTACGTGCATGCTCTTCTTTCAGGACTTGCTCGGCTCGCGCCATCAGCAACGCGAAGTCCTCGTCTTTCAATGAGGCCGTGTTCCGACCCGCACTGCGCAGGGCCAGGCGCAGCCGCTCGCAGTCCTGAACGAGGCCGGCCTCCAACCGGTCGGCACTCGAAGCCGTGGCTTCACGGTCGCGGATGCGCTCCAGCAGCTGGGCCCGCAGGTCGAGCCAGTCGTGCATCGCCGCCGGCGGCGCGGGTTCGAACGGGGCGTTTTCCCAAAGCTGGCGCCATTCATGCCTCAGGCGATCGCGGCTTTGCTCGGCCTTACCTACCTTGGCTTCCAGCATTTCCAACCGCTCGGCCTGGACGGCGATGCTACGCGATCTCTCCTTCAGTTGACCGGCCGTTTCGGCCTTCTCGAACCGGCGGTCGGCGGCCTCGTCGGCCGTCCGAACCGCGTGCTCGTACGCAGTGGCAAGGTTCGGGTGGTCTCCGACATAAGATTCGAGTTCGTCTGGATCGGGGGGCGCGTTGCCGATGTACCGGTTTCGAACAAAACGCCAGCCCATCTCGCGCTGGCGGCGCAGGTCCTCGAGTTCCGCTTCCGTGGCCAGCTTCTCGCTCGCCAACGCCTGTTCGTAGGCACGACGATCCAGGCGCAGCGTCTGTGCGGTGTCGTCACGCGCCTGGCGGACATTCGCAAGGGCAAGATCGGCATCCTGAAGCGAGTCGACGAATTCCTCGACTGTGTAGGCTGGCGGCGGCTCGAACGCGCGCAGGCCGGCTTCGTCAATGGCAGGTGTCATCCGCTCGAGTAGACGATCGATTTCGTTCTGGTATCGGTCCCGGCTCTCCCACGCGGCCTGTAGCCGAAGGTGGGGGCCGGTATCGCCCTTTAGTGTGGTCGCCAGCGCGTCGAGACCCTCGACGTCTGCCGGCTGACCCAGGGTCTCGAGCCGTGCGCGCATCTGCTGCCGGCGAACTCGTGTGTCCTGTTCGCGCTGGGAAGCGCTCTCGGCTCGCTCGGCCTTTTCCCCGTAGGCGTTTCGAAGATTCACCGCATGCGCAAGATCGCTCTCATTCGGCAGCCGCTTCATCAGGGCTTCGATCGACTCCGGCGCCCACCCGAGCGAAGTAGCGTCGCTGTACAGCGTCCTTTCGGTGCTTTCCAGCTCCACGCGGGATCGCGTGAGCAGATCCGCGTCCTCGATTATGCGAGACCGCCGCTCGGCGAGCTGGCCGATCTCCGCTGCGCGAGCCAGTACCTGATCGTCGCAAGGCGTGTTGGTGATTCTTTCCTTGAGCGTATCCATGCGCCGTTGCTGCTCGCGCACGCCTGCCTCGGCACGGTGAACATCATGAAGCGCCGCATCAAACACGCCGCGCGCGCTCTCATCTAGCGCCGTCACGTCACCAAGTGCTGCAAGCTCTTCACCGAGATCCAGGTATCGCCGGATATGCGGCATCACGCGGCGAATCCGCTCCAGCCGGGTCCGCTCGGCCCGTGTCTCGCGCAGACGCTTCTTCAGCGCTTCATAGTCGTCATCGGCTGTCTGGTACGCCTTTCTCAGTTTCTCCCACTGCGCTGCGCTGACCTCAAGGTCCCGCATCGTCTTTTCCGCCGCTTTCAGACGGTTCGCGGCCTGCGTATAGGCGCGACTCTGCTTTTCGCGCGGTCCCCAGAGACTGTCGGCTTCCGCTGCGAGTGCCTGGCGTCGCGCCAGCAGATCGGTGATGCCGGCGCCGGCCGCCAGCAGGCCAGTATCGCCATCCCCGCCTTGGCCTGGCAACTGTGCCGCGCCTTCGCGAAGCCGTTCCTGATCCAGACTGAACATGCGCTCGAAAAAATCCAGGTCGGTATTCGCCAATGCTCGACCCAGCGAGGCCTCCAGGGCCGGCGCGGGTGTGTCGTGGCGGTCGAGCACCGTATTCTTACGGCCCTTCTTGCGCACGAAATCCAGCGTCCCTGAGTCGGCTTCCAAGACCGCACCAATACGCAATGCGCCGTAGGGGTGAAGAAAGGCGTAGTCCGAGGTCTGACCGAAACCGTATAGCAGGTCATTCAGCGCCGCGCGCGTCGTCGATTTGCCCGCCTCGTTCGGCCCGTAGATCACGCGCAGGTCGGGTTCGCTCGCGGGCAGTTCGATACTCTGACCCGTGAATCGGCCGTAGCGGATCAGGTCAAGACGACGCAAACGCATCAGCGGTCTCCGGGGGCCGTCAATCGGCCCATAAGATAGTCGCTGGCACCCTGCAGCATCGTCGCCGTTTCGCCGTCGATTGCCGCCTGCAGAATCGGCTCTTCCACCTGCGCCTGGACGTCCGCGGGCAGACTCCGCACGAGCGCACCGATATCGTCGTCCAGAATCTTCACCAGTTCCGGGTCGTCGACCGCACCGTCCATAAGCCGTCGCAGCTCCCCCAGAGCGTCTTCGCGTGCCCGCATTGCCTCCGCGGTCACGCTCGGCTCGGTGGCGACAACGAGTTTCTCTATGTACGCCGCCCCGGCGCCGAGGCTTTGCGCCGCATTGCGGGCCTGGGCAATCAGTTCGGCGCCGCGCGCGGTCAGTTCGCCGTGTAGTGCGCTGGTACCGACGAGTCGAATGCGCATCGCCAGCAGGCGGTTTTCGGCATGCTGCGCCACCGCTGACTGAACCGCCTCGCTGATTGCGTCATAGACCTGATTCAGCCGGTCGCAGTCATCGATGGGTACATCCACCGCGGCCCATCGCACGACGTCGCAATACATTGAGGTGGTGTCGACGACCCGACCATCTTCGACCACGACTTCCAAGGCCTGCTTCGGGCCGGTTTCGCGTATTGAGCGTCCCTGCAGATTTCCTGGGAACACCACGTGCGGCGCTTCGCTCAGCAGTTCGTACGCGTGCACATGACCCAGTGCCCAGTAGTCGTAGCCCTTGTTCTGCAATTCGGCCAACGTACAGGGCGCGTAGTTCGCGTGGCCCGCCCGCCCATTGAGCGCCGTATGTAAAAGCGCGATATTGAACAAGCCCGGTACGGGTGCCGGATAGTGCGGCACCAGATTCTCGGTGACGTCGCGGGTCTTGTAGCTATATCCGTGGATCGCTACGCCGAGATCGTCGAGCGTTTTCGTAGACGGCTTTTTGGAACCGAACAGATGGACGTTCTCGGGCAGCTGCAGATGCCGGGTCATCTTGCTCTCGGCGTCGTGGTTACCCTGTATCACGAACACCGGTATTTCGGCTGACTTCAATCGCGCCATCTGACGGGTGAAGAACAGCCCGGTTCGATAGTCCCGCCAGTCGCCGTCGTAGAGATCGCCCGCGATGAGCATGAAATCCACGGCACGGTCGATCGCCTCGGTCACGAGGTTCTCGAGCGCATACCGGGTGGCGAGACGTATCTGCTCGGCGGCCACTTCATCATCCGTTGAAAGGCCGTTGAGCGGACTATCCAGATGAATGTCAGCTGCGTGGATGAACTTTAACGTCGCCATAGTCGTCAGGGTACGAACCCATTAGATGCGACACTTCGAAGTAGGCTCGTTTTTGGGCTGACTTCTTCCATTCGAAACATTTCAGGAATCTCTCGCTCTGGTCTCGTCCTGCTCGATCGTCCTAGGCGCCACACAAATCGAGCGCGGGCGTTCATCGAGTGACCAACTGCTCTTCCCTGATCGCCGGAAGAATAGTGTTCCTCAAGCGCGTGACCAAGTCGTTCCCATCGGCGACGTTGACGCTTGCCGCTTCGATGACCGTTTTCCGACCTGTGATCCGAAATTGCTGCTGGACACCCTCGGCTCCACCTAATCTGTGGTGATGAGGATAGAGCAGTGTAAGCCGGGGCGCCTTGTAGATATGGGCGTAAGCCATCATCTGGTAGACGTCTCCTTGGGAAATACCATATTTCGGATCATCTATCCGGTCGGATATCCGTTTCCACTTCGTATCGATCACCTGAATAATCTGCCCGCGGCTTCGTATCAAGATATCGGGCTTCGTCTGGAATACGTCGCGGTTATCGTTAAGGGAGGTCAGGCAGAACAACCGCCCCCCCTGCAAGCTAACGTGGTAGGGCGTCCCAACCAGCGCTCGCCTGACGAGCCGGCCAACGTACTCTTCGAAAAGCGTGTTCATCTCGAATAGTAGCGCCGTTCCATGGCCTGACCCGCTACTGGTCGTCTGGTACCGGTTTTGAAGGAACAGTTGCGCCATGGTGAACAGTTCTCGCCAAGCACGGTTCGTGCGGTCGATGACGACCTTCTCCCAAGGTAGGTCCCCTGTAGGTACATCCGCGATGTCCGCATAGACGAATCCGAGCTCTCGAAGGCGCTGACGGCTAGTCGGGTTGCGCGCCAATCTCGCCAAGTGCCCAACCGCCGCCTTCATGATGCGATTGAGTGCGATGTCTTCCGACAACTCGTCGAAGCGACAGGCAAGGCGTCCCGGATTCGCTGCGTAGTGGGTGAATTGCCGCGGTACGTCAAGCGTACCGCGCAGGGCTGGCAGGTCGTCCTCCTGATCGACATAGCGCCGCGGCACGCCGCGGCGGATCGCCTCGGTCAGTTTGTTGGAAAACACCCGGATCAGAATCTCGAGAACCGTCTCCCGCTGCCAGTCGAGGTCGGTAACTCGTCCTGTCTCGATCTTCAGATCAAGCGCGACCGCCAACATATGGACAAGGCGCTTGCGAATGGATGCTATCTCACGCTCCGGGTCTTCATCCGATGCGACATCCATTTTCGGAAGTATCTCCAGGCTACAGCTCTGCGCCGCCAGCACGCCGACCACACCACGGGCCCTCAGCTCGTGCCGTCGATCCTCCAGCACGCCAGTCCCACCCCGGCCGGCGAAACGTGACCTCTTAGCTACCGCCACCAGGCGGGCAGCCAGGTTCGACGGAATGTAGCCATCACCCACGCCGTAGGGCAGCGTCTCCCACTCACGCACAGTGTAGGACGGCATCAGGACTCGAATTCTGAGAAATCGAACCCGTCCTGGACGCGCCAGCGTAGCTTCTCGCCGGAATATTCTTCCTCGGAAATGCCTGCAGGCGCGACAAGCCGTTCTGCTTTCAAGAACCGCGCGGGGCCTTGTTCCGTTTCACCGAGAACGACGGCAACCCTGGACCAGTCTTCATAGAAATACTCGGCCAGCAGAGGGATCACCTTGTGACGCATGACCTCCTCAACATCGCCCCGAGTCGCACAGCCGGTGAAATATGCGTGCCCGATCTGATGCTCGCGATCAAACAAATACTCGATGCGTTCGTTTATTTTGCTCAAGAGTCGCTGTAGGTCGATGCCACCGACATTTGCGGCAAGCACCGAAGGATTTGGCATCAGCTCACGAAATGTGAAGCGGCGGCGCAACGCGGTGTCCAGAAGCGCAATAGACCGGTCTGCTGTGTTCATCGTGCCGATGATGTGTAGATTAGGAGGCACTCCAAAGTGCTTTTTCGAGTATGGCAAGACCAGACGGATCTCGTTTGGCATCCCCAACCGCTTGTCCGGCTCCAAAAGCGTAATCAGTTCGCCGAAGACCTTTGAGATGTTTGCCCGGTTGATCTCGTCGATGATGAGGACGTGGCCCTGTGCAGACGGGCTTACGCGAAGGGTTTCATCGCCTTGGACAATCGCCTCTAGCGCATCCCAGTCCACGAGTGACTGTTTCAGCTTGTAAACGGCATGGCGTCTGAAACCGTTTGGGTAGAAGCGGCTGCGGTCAATCCCCTTATCGTCGCGCCAAAGCCACTCCACGTGGCGCCGATGCGGATGGAATGCGGCATCTGGATCGTAGAAATAGTCACCAGTCACCTTGCCCAAAGCCTGGATCCGGTCCCTTCCATCAGAGATGACAACATAATCGCCGACCTGCATGTCGGCCCTGAGCGATAAGGTAATCACGATGTTTCCATCGTGCCCGGTGGCGTCGGAGTTCTTCCGCGCTCTCCATTCGGAGACGATTTCATCGAAATCGTCGAACCGCTCGTCTGACCAGTCGATATCCCCGCCCCAACCAACATGGATCAATCCGTGGTCCAATCCGAAGCGAACCCTCTCCTGTTCGACTTGCCGCCTTCCAAGCGCGACCTTGAACACACGGGCGGAACGGTCTAGCCGCCCTGAGGGGCCACCTGCGGGCTGATCAAGTCGTGCGCGCTCGCTCACCCGCTTGAACACACCGTCGTGGGCATTCAGATGGAAGCCTGTGGTGATCACAGCTTCCTCCGGCCCATCACTGGCGTCGTCGCTGGTGCTCGGCCGCAGGCCTTCGACGAACTCTTCGTACGACAGCGATTGATGGAAGGTCACGAACTCGATACGGCCCTCACTCGCCAACTGCCGATACTCGGCCATCAGATCCTCACGCTTCTCCTCGCCCTCCAACTCCGCCGCCACCTGTTCGCCGCGACAAAGCCGAACCGCCTCCCATGCCGTTCGGTAGGTCTTGCCCGTGCCGGGGGGGCCGTAAAGGATCAGGTTGGATGCCGAAGGCGCTGGCTCTGTTACTTCTTCTATCACGGTATCGGCCTTAGTTTGCGGTTCAAGCTTGTATCTGAAAATGGTCGAGCTACTCGGGTTGGGCTCGGTATGCACCGGCGGTGGCACACGGGCTAGCTGCTGGAACTTATTGCCACCGAGGGCTTGGCAAACGTTTGGAAATGCATCTTCCAGCCCCATGGCCGCGGCAAGATCGCCAGCGCATATCGCGACCTCGGAGACGCCCTGCTCTCGTGCTGGTTCGATAAAGTAATTCAAAGCACAAAGCCGTATACGCTCGGCTCCGCGTACGAGGTGATCCTGGTCTACGGGCGGCGCAAGAGGTTTGTCCTCATGATCGACGATGATAAACCCGGCGTTGTGCAGGTAGGCAGCCGCGCTGTGCCTAGTGCTCCACCCGCCATTCAAGTCGGTCGAGTTCCGTACGTGTGCTACGACGGGCTTCGTTGGATAGACACGATCCTCACGCTCACGCGTAGAACGTACCCAGAATTCGCGCGGATCACTAAAGTGGCCGAAGAGCCCCACGTTCTCCCCGCTCATACGATAGCGGTCGAAGGCATCCATTGCGGCCTCGACTCTGCTTCGTAAAAAACCGGCTTTCGGCTCTCCCACCCGAACGCCAAGCGCAGCAAGAAGACCACGCAGCTCATCCGGCCCTTTAATTTTCACGCAGAGGCAGTCGGATCCCGGGAAGGACCAGTGTCTATTGAGACCGGAGTGGCGCCCCCCATCCTTCAAGTCATTTAGAAACGGCTTTTCCTCGTATCTAAAGCCCGCGCGTTCAATTGCGTCTCGCCAGTTCGGGGCGACAAAAAAGTTCTTGGCTTGGCCAGTCAGCTCCCAAACAACCGTAGTCTCGTCCGCGCACGCGAAACCCACCATATATTTTGTTGCGCCACCGTTGGGCAGGACGCCGCTGTCACGGACGATGCCTAGAAATTCTTGTCGGACCGCGTTTTCTTGCTTCGCATCGTTCTCGACTACACGAGCTTCAACGTCCTCCCACATGTAACCCCCACTTTCGTTTAGGCAAGACACACAATGTGTTCGCGATGATCTTCTCCCTCAAACACTCGCAGGTACAGCGTTACTCCGCCCAGATCGCGACAAACGCGGCTATTGGGGAGAGGGTCATTGGACCTTGGGACTCTAAATCGCGACGCTACCAAAACCGGAGATGGTCGAGCTCAGCAAGGCGATTCCAACGGCTCGACCACAACGCGAGCGTGCCAAGGGCCACCCTTCCATCGTAGAACTTGCTCGTGAATACCGCCTTTGCGCCCGGGGACATAACAGGCCACGCGGCCCAAGCGCCCAGCCTCGATGAGGATCGTGGCGCCAAGCAGGTAGTCTAGATCGTAAAAGTCATCGTATTCGTCAATCTTTACGGCTTCGTCGGGCACGATTTCGTCGTACTGAATGATCTCCGCCGCATCACAAGCAAACACACCGTCATCCACGAGCGCGACGGCTGACATAGATGTCGCAAGACGGTCGATCGGTTCACATGAACCATTCACGAAAAATAATTCGGCGTCTCGGCGCAACAACCAGAGACAAGCCTCACGAAGCTGTGGCGGCCTTGGAATCGGTCCAACCCTTTCACGATGGTCACTTGTGCGCGACCAATTTTTGATTCGTTTTCTATTGATCAAGGTGTCGCTCCACCGGATGCGCCGATGACGCCGGCCTCAATCGTGCGTGTGCCGTGCGACATCGTCGCGCGGGGCATGGATACAGCCCCTCGTACCGTGATGAACGCACCGCAGGTATTGAGGGTAACGACCCGACCAGGCGCCTGATAAAGGTGATAACGCTCGATATCACCCCAGATTGCCAGCGCACCTTTGGCCTGCACATAGTGCTGACGCGCCCGCTTGCCGGCCATTTCGATCTGCGCGTCCCAACTGAGATCTCGAAAGTGGCGCGCGAACATCAAGCGTCGCTGGCCCTCCATAGCCGCGAGCACGAAGATCGGCTGAGAGGCCCGACGGAAATCCGTATCTACGAACAGATACGGCACGTAGGCTCGGCGATTCGTGACGCAATCTCGAAGTGCTGTAATACCGCGCTCACTGGTGCCTCGGTCGATTTCCAGCACTTCGCACAACTTTCTCGCGAAGCCCTCGGCGGTGTAGTGGAAATCAAACGACGGTTGATCAAGTCCAAGCAGATCGTCGCCCACCACAGCTGCGAGTCGCGAAAGATGACGCGCGCGTACACGCCGGTAGCCCATACGTTGCAATACGATGAACGCCGATGTGCTTTGAGCATTTCGGCGGACGGCGCCGACCAACCGGCTCGCTACACCGGTATCGGAGGATTCGACTGTCACGAGTTCACTCCAGTGGCATCCAATCGTACGGAAGCTAATTCGTCACCCAGTTCGTACAATCGGAAACGCTCGATAAAATCCTTCATAAACCCCTCCCTACTCTTCGCCGCCATCTAACCATTGCCGCACGACAACCTGTGTCGTATGTCTTACCCGACCGACTTACCGCGGCAATCGACAAAACCTAGCGGGGTTTGCTTAGCTGCACGCTGGGATTCAACAAGCAACCTGATGGCCGTACTGATACCGAGCGACGTTTTCGAGGGCACAGCGGATCACCACGCCGCCGAGCTGGCGACACTGAAAACGCTGCAAACGGGCCTGCCAGACACACTGACCGTCTTTCACGGCGTGCATTGGTCGTCGGTCTCGCGCTTTGCGACCCGCTACGGCGAAATCGACTTCCTGGTCGTCGACGAGTCGGGCCGTATCGTTGTCATCGAACAGAAGAACGGCCTGCTGGAGGAGGATGACAACGGCCTGTACAAGCGCTACGACGGCACGCGTCGCAAGTCGGTAGGCGATCAGATACAGCGGTCTCTCGACGCGATCCGAACAAAATTCGCGTCCCAGAACCCGGGCGAAGGCGGCCTGTTCGTGAACTGCCTTCTTTATTGTCCCGATCATCGTGTGCTGCGCGTGAACGGCAGCGCGTTAGACGAAACGCGAGTCGTCGATGCGAGCGCGCGGGATGGTCTCGGGCCGGCGATTGAATCGCTGTTCACCGATGAACGAGAGCTAGAGCTGCCAGACCCGGAACGCGTGCACGCCTTCTTTCACCAGAGCCTGGATGTGGTCCCCGACGTTGCCGGACGGATCGGACTCAACGAGACGCGCTATACGCGGTTGGCTGGCGGGCTCTCTGAAATAGTCGAAGGGCTTTCTTTCGAACCGTACAGGCTTCGCATCCAAGGGATCGCCGGTTGCGGCAAGACTCTGGCCGCGCATCGAATAATGGAGCGCTGGCTCGACCGCGGACGCACCCCACTCTACGTGTGCTTTAACCGCGTTCTACGCGACGCTTTGCTCTCGCAATTCCCAACGCGCGCTGACGCGATCCATACCTTTCACGGCCTATGTCATGCTGCTCGCGAAGCGGCGGGGGTGCCGGTCGTGTTCACGGATGCCGACGATCACACTTTCTGGGACGAACTTGTGGATTCCGTGCTCGGCCTGGATATCCCCGACGCGTTGAAATTCGACGCACTCATCATCGACGAAGGCCAGGATTTTCGTGCGCACTGGTTCGAGGTGCTGCGGCTGTTTTTGACCGATGACTACGAGATGCTCTGGCTTGAGGATCCGAACCAGAACGTATTTGCCATCGAACCGATCGAGACACCAGCCCTGGTAACGTACCGGGCCGATACGAGCTATCGCACGCCGCGCTCCATCGCGACGTTCATCGAGACCACCCTCGGGATTCCTATTGAATGCGGCACCGGTCTTCCGGGGCTCGGCGTAGGTGTGACGACCCACTCGGGTGACCGCCAGTTGATTAAACGGCTTGAGGCTTGCATCAACATGTTGCGCCGCGATGGCTTCGACAACGACCATATCCTGATACTCACCTGCAGTAGTTTCCGGCATTCGGCAATCTACGAGTGCGACACCCTCGCGGGGGTTGGACTGCGCCGTTTCCTTCACTACGACACGGAGACCTCAGAGCCGATCTTCAGCGACGGACATCTTCGCTTCGACAGTGTGCTTCGATTCAAGGGCGGCCATGCGCCAGCGGTGATACTAATCGACGCCGCTGCTACGGCTCATAGCGCAGGCGATACCCGCCGCCTGCTGTTTTGCGGCATGACACGAGCCACCGTTCGATTGGAACTGCTGGTCGACGCCGAATCGCCGCTTGCCGAGCCATTGGCAGGGGGACAACGGATTCCGGAGACGATCAAATAACGTGGGCGGAGTACTCGTGACAGCGAGTGGTCGGTACTCGAGCCGTAAAACGAAGGCCCCCACCCGGCGCAGGCGTGAGATGTCGCAGCGCACTTTGTTCGGTCAGAGACTTAGTTGGACGTCGCGTTGTGTTCGGCTGTGAACGTTTCAGCCCAAGCCATGGAGCCCGAGCGGACTTAGAGTCAGTACGAATTAACGCGAGTCTCCGCGAGCGTGCGGATGAACCCATCGTCAACGACGAGCCAACCGCTGGCACTGGCCGCGCTCGGCTTTGCGCGTGACTCGATGGATCCACACCGTTGACAGAACCACGGCAAACGGCACTCGCGGAATGTGCGTACAGCCTGGTCAAGTACCTTGGTCGTAACGCGCTCGTTCCGTTTCCAGAGGATGACGCTGAGCGAGCCACCTTCGTCGAACAGCGGCTGCGTTCGGCTAGCGACTGTCACGGGAACCACAGCGTGCAAAAGCTCGTCCGGTACGAGGGCAACCCTGACGTGCGCGGTTCGGACCCAGCGATAGCCACCGGTGTCGACAACGGACCGCGTGCAGAACAGACATTCATTAGCTGGGGGCCGGGGCCAATCCGGATCACAGGCGAGGTCACGCATGGCACGCGCGCGGCAGAGGCCGTAGTGTGTGTTGCCGGCATAGGACGAAGCCGGTAAAAGCTCGAAGGCGTCGAGATCTGGGCTCGATTCCACGACCTCAGAGTGGTTATCGAGCCAGTGCCAAAACGCGTCCGGATACTCATAAGCGAAACGACTCAGCGTCTCTTCTCGAATCGTGGTCCGGCGGATTTCATCGAGTGCATCAATTTGTCGGCTGTTGGTATGGCGCGTGACCGGTTCATCGATCCGGAGTGCGCGACTCTGGTCCTGATCAGGCATAGCAGTTCCTTATCAAAGTGATTACTTACGCCTTCGCATCACCAGATAAAGGACGCCGGATCTAACGCATGCTCCCCATCCCAGCGGTACGCCACCAGTTTGCCGTTGCGGGCCACACTGTAGTCGAGACAAGCTACGTTCGGTGCCTGAAGGTCCGGTTGGCCAGTAAACCAGTAGTGGCCGAAAAAAACCGGTGGCTCAATCGGTGGGTAGGCTTGGAGCGCTTCAGGCGTGGCTGGCAGACCGCGGGTTTCCTCATACAGGCTCGGCGGTCCGATGACCATGCCGGCTAGATCTTTCGCTTCGCTGGCCCACCATCGAACACGCGCCTCGTTTCGCATCTTCCCGTTCTTGTCAGGGAACGCGACGCCCGCCGGTAGTTCGATCTCGGCACCTTTGAGTACGGTCTCCACTGCGTCGTGTTCTGCCGTACCTTTCTTAGACGACGCGGCCAGAAACGCATCATCCATCTTTACTGATGCACCGAGCCGGTTGGCTAGATAGGCAATCCACCGGTGATCCCAGCACGCGTGAGCCGCACGGACGCTTTCAAGGTCCAGATACAGCGGTAGCGTGCGAAACCACCCCACCATGTCGTCAATCGCCTGGGGATCGCCTTCGATCTCCGCAAGCGTTGTCTCGTGCTGGCGACGATGGTCTTCGGAATGAGATCGCAGCCACTTGTCCGGGTCCTCTGGATCACGCGTGTGGTAGCAAATCGCGTTGTACTCATGATTGCCCATGATCGCAAAGGCGCCCCCGGCACTCACCATGGCCCGCGCGATCTCGACAACGCGTTTGTTTTTCGAACCACCGTCAATGAAGTCCCCCAGAAAAACCACGCATCGTCGGGGATGTTGATAAACCCCCTGCCGTTCGACGTAGCCCAATCGACCAAGCAATGCCTCGAGTTCATCGGCATGACCATGGATGTCACCAATGAAGTCCAATCCGTCGTTCATTCATTCCCCTGAGTTAGTTCGCTCGCCGCGACGCATCGCGTCTACGAGCCGTTACTAGTATTCGTATACGAGCGACACGTCATGTCGCTTACGAGTTAAAAAGCGCGCCGGTACGCCGGACCGCACGGCACAGAACCGGCTTAACGAACTCGACGCTTACTTGCGACATTTGTTGTCGCATTCCCTCGATATCTTGCGCGGAAATCTTTTCAGAGGAGTACGAGATGGCCGAGGCAGCGAATTCCAGACACATCAATAAACGTATCGCGGCACGGATTCTAAAAGAGGCGGCCGACTCTCGTGCGCTGAGTACATGACGAATCCAACCACGACAGCCTCATCCGGCTCCGCTGCAAATGGCGCCCGGCGGCTTACAGTCTTCGCTTGCGGCACGTCAGCCGCGCGTCTACTGCAGCGGTCGCGTTTGCCAACAAGCCCCGCGACCAGGTGTTTTGCGGTCGATACGACTGGCCTGGGGCCGTATCACTCGGACCTAAGCACGGGCCACTGGAAAGCCATATCCATTTCACCGATGCCCGTATGGATGCATATTCAAGACGACCGTACTGAACAGCAAGCTGTCGCGCACGTCCACACTGACTTACGTGGATTCCTTGACACTCTCTGCCTCAACGACAGCTCTAGGGAGGCAATCGTCATCCTTGCCTGCCTTGGCGGCTTCGCTGGCAGCTGTGCAGCACGGGCAGTATGCCAATATCTGGCAACGAACGGCATGCCACATACCACCGTGGCAACGTTACCGTTCCAAATCGAGACGACGGCACGACGAGAGCGCGCCGGGTCACACTTGCGGAAGCTCGGCCGAACCACAGCTCGTGCATTTGTCGTCAATGGCGGCGCTATTGAATATCAGCTTGGCGCCGAGTTCACGCTGCGACACGGTTTTCACTTGTTCGATGCACGTGTTCTCTCAAGCCTGGATCTCGCTCGCCAGACAGCGTTAGATGTAGGCTTCGGCGACGACTTACCTTAGCCAATTCCAACACTATAACGATGGCCGACAATCGCGACACCCTCTTCCGGCAGTGGACCATGCTGCGTCTTATCCCACGCCATCCGCGGATGGCATCGACGCGCGAGGTTCATCAAGCGCTCGAAATCGAGGGGTTCGATACCACGCCACGCACCGTCGAACGCGACCTGGACAAGCTTTCCTCAATCTTTGGCTATACGAGCGATACCGCCGGACGAACGAATCATTGGTTTTGGCCGGGTGACTTCAAGAGTATCGACATCCCTGGGCTCGAGCCGAACACGGCACTCGCATTCAACCTCGCCGAGCAACACTTGGCAGAGCTACTCCCGCCGTCGACGATACAACTACTGGCGCCCTACTTTGCACGCGCACGCGACATACTTCAGAGCGATAGCGCGCGGCGTTTACACGACTGGACCGACAAAATACGAGTACTCGGGACCGGGCCACAACTGGCCGCAGCGGAGATCGACGTTGATATCCAGCGTGCGATGTACGACGCCCTGCTTCACGAACGGCGCGTCGAAATCACCTACAGCCCACGCCATGGGGGCGAGACGAAAACCTACCACTTCAGTCCGCTCGGCTTAGTCAGCCGCGAGGGCGTCATTTATCTCGTCGGCCCCTTATGGGACTACGAAAATGTCGTGCAATTGGCATTGCAGCGTGTACGAACACTCACCCCGCTCGACACCGATTGCCACTGGCCCAAGGGTTTTGACCTGGACGACTATATCGGTAGCGAACAAGGATTCAGCTACCCCACCGGGGAGGGCCGCATAGAACTCGTGCTCGAGATGGACAATGATGCGGCGCTTCATCTAGCCGAGCGACCACTCAGCACGAATCAGCGGATCGCCCCGGCGGAAGACGACCGCTCGCGTGTCTCGGCCAGCGTGGTCGATACCGACGCACTAACGTGGTGGGTCTTGGGTTTCGGTCCCGCCGTTGAAGTCGTGCAGCCTAAAGAGCTTCGTCTACGTGTGGGCGAAGCTCTCACGGACGCAGCAGCGCAATACGCCTAGCGGCGGCCGGACATCCGTCTCAAATCACTATCACGCGCGCTCAACAGATTTCGGGGAATCGATCATCGCTAATCGTCCAAAGCGCGACAGCGAACTGATCTTGCGGCCCCCCTTCTAGGGTCTTGAGAGTGACTAAGACTTCGGCTTGGCCGGCCGCCGGCACAAGCCGATCGTTGAGGTACATGAAGTCATTGATCGCTACCTCATGCGGCCCGACGATCATGGCGAGGACGCCGGTCGTACGAGCGTCCAGCGTGACGTCGGCCAGTACCGTATCGATTGTGCTGTAAAGAGTCTCGAGACTAGTGCCGCGACGACACTCGAAATGACATTCGCCCGTGGACGTGAGCATGCGACGAATATCGCATAGATCGGTTCCGATCATGCCATGGCGCAGGATCAGCGCGGCCACCATGTCGAGCATATCGGCGGCAGCGCCCAGCTGGCGTCCATCCTTAGCGGCACCCGCAAAGAACAAGTGCCGATAGTTGAAGGCGTGCGCGTTCCGCGCAACCAGCTCATCTGCACTGTTAGCGTCGAGAACGATCGCTATCGGCCAAAACGCAGTATCGGCAGCTACCGGATTCAACCAACTCAGATCGTCGGCGTCGCCAACAAAAATAGCGATATCGCACATTGGCTGGAGCGGTACGTTCGTTATGTCGGCAAAGCGCAGATCCGTCGCGGCCTGCCCGCTTCGTAGCTCCGTCAACACCTGGTGTGCTTTCTGGCCGGCCGCGACGACCCTCAGCGAATGCCCTTCACTTTCACACGTTAATCGTTCTATTCGCTGGCGACCGACACTGTCGCGTTCGACCGGATACCCCTCGTGGCAACTGAGGCTAACACCGCTTATCGCGTACGAGTTATCGAGTTGAACCGCATTCACGTCCCATACGGAAACGACGGGCGCGCGTCTTGCTGTCCAACGTGCGGTCGCTGCGGCTCGTAAGGCTGGCAAACCGAGGGTTGCGCTGCCGGTCAATCCTAGGGTCAGAAACTGGCGTCTTGAGAACTGCATCGCATCATCGCTACGGAACGAGCCCCTACGAGATCGATAGCAGCGCGGATCTGCGCACTGTGACGGGCAAGGAAGCTCAAATCGGTTCGCGTAAGACTAGTCCGATTCTGCGACAACGCGTGTCGTATGGGTTCTACCCCGTTAGTGCGCGCATTCCAGAAACATCTCACCCAAGAGCTTGACGTAAGCCTCCCGGTAAGAGCTGCGAAGGGTCAGGAGCCGGTAAGTTCGCGAGATTTGCCCACCGGGCCAGATATCACTTAGATTCGGCCGCAGAAGGATGCGGCTGATGAACGATCTCGCGCGAATCGATCTAAAGACGATTCTGCATTCCAAGCGCGCGAAATCTTTACTACCTGCAACACTGTCCGGTATTGATGAAAGGCGGTCGCGTCCATTGCGTAACGGATAGAGGCCGGGAGTCTAAGTACTGGAACATCCCATTTGCGAATACGACATCGATCCTGCTCGGCACCGGCACATCGATCACACAAACGGCGATGCGCGAGCTGGCCAAGGTATGAATCTCATATGTGATCACGTGCTTGATGACCCGCATCAGCAGGCGCCGCTCCGAGCCGCTCACGGAGCGTATCCCAACCAAGGTCGCTGACTCCTTATGTCCGACGCTTTTTTCAAACGCCCCATTCTCAATACGCCGTACGAGTATCCCGATGAACACTGGGAGATCGACGCAAATGGCCAGCCTACGCATGAGGTGATCAACAAGCGTCGTCCAGCGCAGTTCATGACACCGATCCCGAAAGCCAAACGTCAGACGCGCGGCGATCAACAATCGCTTGAACTCGCCGACGAGAAAGGCTTGTCCTCGGCCGAGCAGCGCTACCACTCGGGGATCATCAATGGCGTACGCGATCAGGTCGATCGTTGGCGGCGTCTGCCGGAAGCGCAATGGCGCGTCACGCCGGAAACGGCTCGGCTGCTCAAACACTGGCGACACCACGAGTTCAGCAATCTTCGCCCGTTCTTCTGCCAGATCGAGGCTGCAGAAACCGCTATCTGGCTTACTGAGGTCGCACCGAAGATCGGTAAGACCGGAAAAAACTATCTCGACTATTTGCGCACCGCGAACGACGAAGCCAATCCCGATCTGTACCGAATTGCGCTTAAGCTGGCGACCGGCGCCGGCAAGACCACGGTCATGGCGATGCTCATCGCCTGGCAGACAGTCAATGCGGTTCGGCGGCCGAACAGTAAGTTGTTTACCAAAGGCTTTCTGATTGTCGCGCCCGGCATCACGATTCGCGACCGACTCCGCGTGCTCAAACCTAACGATCCCGATAGCTACTATGAAAGCCGCGAACTGGTGCCGACCGACATGCTTCGGGATCTGTATGCCGCCCAAATCGTGCTTACTAACTATCACGCGTTCAAACAGCGGGAAAAAGGCGACCTGTCCAAGGGCGGTCGCGCGCTTATGGAAGGACGCTATGGTCCGCGACTGGATACCGTGGAATCTGAGAGCGAAATGCTTGGGCGCGTAGCCAGCCCGCTATTGGGCATGAAGCGCGTAATGGTACTCAATGACGAGGCCCATCACTGTTATCGCGAAAAGCCTGGCGACGTCGAGGTCGACAACACGACAGAGAAACTCAAGGGCGACGCGAAAGACGAAGCCAAGAAGAACGCCGAAGCCGCGCGCTTATGGATCAGCGGCCTGGAAGCGCTACAGCGGCACGTCGGCGTGCATACCGTATTCGATTTATCCGCCACCCCGTTCTTTCTCGCAGGGTCCGGCTATATAGAAGGCACGCTGTTCCCTTGGACGATGAGCGACTTTTCGCTCATGGATGCGATCGAATGCGGCATCGTAAAACTGCCGCGTGTGCCGATCGATGACAACCTCCCGACTGCGGATGTGCCGTTTTACCGCAACCTTTGGGAGCACATCGGCAAGGATATGCCAAAGAAAGGTCGCGGCAAGGCAAAAGATTACGATCCGCATCGCCTGCCGACGCCACTTCTGACCGCGCTCGAAGCGCTTTACGGCCACTACGAAAAGACATCCGATCTATGGCAGAAATCGGGGATGTCGATCCCGCCGTGCTTCATTATCGTGTGTAACAACACAGCGACGTCCAAGCTTGTTTATGACTACGTCAGCGGCTTCGATCGCGAGGACGACCAGGGTAATCTGACGCACGTGCCTGGTCGGCTGAAACTTTTCCGTAATCACAACGAGCACGGCGATCCCCTGGCCCGACCGAACACGCTCCTCATCGATAGCGAGCAACTCGAATCCGGTGAGGCACTGGACAAGAACTTCCGGGAAGCCGCCGCTGACGAAATCGAACGCTTCAAACGCGAGCGTATACAACGAACCGGCAACGCGGCCGATGGCGAAAACATCACCGACCAAGACTTGCTGCGCGAGGTGATGAACACGGTGGGCAAGCCGGGCCAACTCGGCGAATCGATCCGTTGCGTGGTATCGGTTTCCATGCTCACCGAGGGCTGGGACGCTAGCAACGTGACCCACGTGCTCGGTGTGCGTGCGTTCGGCACACAGCTGCTCTGCGAGCAGGTGGTTGGCCGAGCCCTGCGCCGCGAATCGCACAACACGGATGAACACGGACGGCTCGAACCCCGATACGCAGATATTCTGGGTATTCCCTTCGATTTTGCGTCCGAGCGTACGGACGCCCCGCCGCAACCCCCGGCCGATACGGTTCGCGTAGAAGCTGTGCGCCCCGCGCGCGACGCGCTCGAAATCCGCTTTCCGCACATTGCCGGGTATCGAGTCGACCTTCCTCCGGAGAAGGTCGAGGTGAAATTTACCGAAGATTCGGTTTTGGAACTCACTCCCGAACTCATCGGGCCCTCGGAGGTTCAACAGAGCGGCATTGTCGGCATGCAGGAAAAGCTCAATCTGGTTCATACCGGAGAGATGCGGCACTCCGCCATCGTCTACAACCTGACCACAGCCTTGCTCGAACACTGGCGCGAATCCGGGCAAGAGCCGCCGATGCATCTGTTCATGCCGCTCAAGCGAGTGGTTAGCCAGTGGATCAACGAGTGCCTGAAATGCAAAGGTAAGACCTTTCCCGCGCAGCTCATGTATCGCGATATCGGTGAGCGCGCCTGCGAAAAGATCAAAGCAGCGATCACTCGCACCATGGCTGCCGAAGACAAACCCGTGCGCGCCATTCCCGCGCCCTATAACCCGACCGGCAGCACGGCGAATGTCGGATTTAACACGTCGAAGACCGATCGGTACGACACCCGTGCCGACAAATGCCACGTTAATCGCGTGATTCTAGACAGCGGCTGGGAGGCGGAATTTTGCCGCGTTGCCGAGAATCATCCGCGCGTGCTCCGCTACGTGAAGAACCACAACCTAGGGTTCGATGTGCCCTATCGCATGGCCGGCGAGGCACACACCTACCGGCCGGATTTCATTGTGCTGATCGACGACGGCAGCGGCGAAGATGACCCGCTCAACCTTGTGGTCGAAATCAAGGGCTATCGCGGCGAAGACGCCAAGACCAAACGCGACACCATGAACAGCTACTGGGTACCCGGGGTCAACCACCTTGGCACATACGGGCGCTGGGCATTCGCAGAGTTTGGCGACGTCTTTGAAATGGCCGACGAATTCGAAAGAGAAGTCGAAACCCGATTCAACGATATCGTCGAGCGCGTTGTTCAGGAGCCAGCGTGATCCCCGGTTACAGGCCACGCTTGAATTCCACATTGCGCTACGTCATCGTCTTAAGCACATCCGCCCCTTGGCAGTACGCCCGCTCACGAATCCTGAGTGCGTGCCGAACCCCTGGGGCTTTTTTGTGCGCACCGCCGGTCGACGAGAACTGCACGCGCTGGTGACCGGCATTTATGACCGACTGGTAGCACACATCCGGCCAGAGCCAGTTGGTAACAGAATAGTATTTGAGGGGATAGACCGTGTTTGAAAGCACCAAAGAACAGCTGCACAAGCTGCTAGCAAGCGTCCATGAGGGCGATATCCAGCTGCCGGATTTCCAACGCGGCTGGGTATGGCCAGAAGACGCCATGCGGAGCTTGCTGGCAAGCGTCCTCAACGGATTCCCGGTAGGTGCACTACTGACGTTGCAAACCGGCGGCGACGTATCGTTTGCCCCGCGCCCTATCGAGGGCGTGAAGTTATCGGAACGGCCGCCCGCGCCCGACGAGCTTTTGCTTGACGGCCAGCAGCGAATGACCACGCTGTATCAAACGCTGTTCTCGCCGGATGCAGTTCAAGTCAAACACACGAAAGGCGGGCGCTTTTTCTTCCTGGATATTCGCAAGGCGCTCGAGCAGGAGACGATCACCGAAGAAGCCATCGTCGTCTTACCGGCGGACAAGGTCGAACGCACTAATTTCAACCGGGACATCGTGCGTGACCTTTCGACCCAAGAAGGCCAGTTCGAGCATCACTTCTTCCCGCTGAATGAAAGCTTCGATTCGACCATTTGGTATCACGGATGGATGCAGCACTGGATGGAGCGTGACGGCGGTTTCTTCCGGGAATTGGCGAGCCCGTTCGGTAGCGGCCTGCTGCATCGCATCCAGCACTACGAAGTGCCATTCATTCGTCTGAGCCGAAAAAGCACCCGCAAGGCTGTATGCGTGGTCTTCGAAAAAGTGAATACCGGCGGCAAGAAGCTCGACGCCTTCGAGCTGCTTACCGCGATCTATGCCGCCGATGGGTTCGACCTTCGCAAGGACTGGTTGGGCGACAAGCAGCAACAGAGCCCTGGACGCAAAACACGCCTTCTGCAGTTCAGCGGAGAAGACGGCGTGCTCGCACACGTCGAAAGCACGGATTTTCTTCAGGCGTGCACCGTGCTGCATATGCTGGAAAATCGGCGTGAAGCCGAGCGTGCCGGCAAGACGGGCCGGGAACTGCCGTTCGTGAGTTGCCGCCACGAGGATATGCTAGACCTGCCATTTACTGCCTACGAGCGATACAACAACGCCGTCGAGCATGGCTTCACACGGGCCTGCCGGTTGATGGCGGGACTGAAGATGATGCGTAGCCGGGACGTCCCCTACTCGCATCAACTCGTCGCATTGGCCGCGGTATACGCCGACCTTGGCAAACAGGCTGACACAATGCCCGCGGCTGAAAAGCTGGAACTCTGGTTCTGGTCCACCGCGCTCGGCGAGTACTACGGCTCATCGTCAGAAACCACTATCGCGCGGGACGTGCCGGAACTAATCCGCTGGATCAGCGAAGACGGGCCGGCGCCTCGCAGTATCGATGAGTGCATCTTCCAAGAGGAGCGGCTCGAATCACTTTATAGCCGCCAGTCGGCTGCCTACAAAGCCATCAACGCGTTATTGCTGCGCCACGGCTGCCGCGATTTCGTGACCGGCCAGAGCGCCGAGGTCATGACCTATTACCATGACCCGATTGATATCCACCACATCTTTCCGAGCAACTGGTGCGGCAAACACGGTGCGAATAACTTCAACAGCATCGTCAACAAAACACCGCTGTTCGGTGGCTCCAACCGCGCGATCGGCGGTGCGGCGCCGTCGGACTACCTGCGTTTTGTTGAGCAGCGCCACGGTCTGACTAGCGACCAGCTCGACGACCTATTACGTACACATCTAGTCGACCCGGCACACCTACGCAACAACGACTACGACGCATTCTATCGAGATCGAAAGCGCGCGCTCGCCGAACTCATTTCATCGGCAATGCATCGCCCGGTGGCCTTCGAGCCACTACCGGGCGCGATCGTAGACGAACATGACGATGAAGACAGTCCGGTCGCTCCCGAACCCGTGGCCAGCGAAGCCGCCTCGAATAACCTGCAACTCTGAACCATGCCCAAGAAGAATACCGCCACGTCCAAATCCGTCGAAACGCTCACCCACGAGGAAGCCCGGCGCAAGAACATCCCCACGGCCGAGCACCAGCCATTGCTCGACAAGGAGACCCAAGCGCCACTGCGCGTGGCGTACGAGCGGCGCAATCGAGATCTGGACCCGCAGCTCGTCTGGCGTGGGAAGGATACGCAGGACGCGTCGGATCTCATGGTCAACGCGCCGCCGCTCTATATTCAGGAGAAGGTGCACCCCAAGGCGCTGATCGACGAACTGCAGAAGGAATCCCGGGAGCGCGAGCACGACGACGGCGAGCTGACGCCCGACCTGTTCGCGGACTTCAACGGCCTGCCCAAGGGCGCCGACCGGACCGAGTTCTACAAGTTCGACGCCAACTGGCAGAACCGCATGATCCTGGGCGACTCGCTCCAGGTCATGGCCAGCCTCGCCGAGCGCGAGGGCCTGCGCGGGCAGGTGCAGTGTATCTATCTCGATCCGCCCTATGGCATCAAGTTCAATTCCAATTTCCAGTGGTCCACCACCAGCCGCGACGTCAAGGACGGCAAGGCCGAGCACATCACCCGCGAACCCGAGCAGGTCAAGGCGTTTCGGGATACCTGGAAGGACGGCATTCATTCTTATCTGACCTATCTGCGGGAGCGTCTGACTGTCGCGAGAGATTTATTGCACGAGTCCGGATCGATTTTTGTCCAGATTGGGGATGAGAATGTGCATAGGGTTCGGGCTTTGATGGATGAGGTGTTTGGCGAAGACAACTTCTGCACCATGATAATTTTCCGCAAAACAACCACTCAGTCAGGCGACCGGTTGCCAGGAACAAATGACTTCCTCCTCTGGTATGCACGTTCGCGGAGCTCGATGAAGTTCCGGTCGCTGTTTCAACCCAGGGAGGGGTATGACTGGGTCAACTACGATTTCGTCCTCGAGCCGGATGGGGTGCGGCGAAAAATTAACAAAGATGAAAAGCGAGGCCGCGTCTCTTTGCTGGATGGCGCACTCGTATACCGTCGCTCACCTCTAACATCACCTGACCGTAACGAAACAACGTCCGGGTCGTTTGAGTATCGTGAAACCTTCTATTCGCCGGGGGGTGGCCATTGGAAAACCAGCGTATCGGGGCTGGAAAATTTGGCAAAAGCAGACAGGCTAGAAGCCTATGGAAAAACGCTGAGCTACCGGCGATACGTGTCGGATCATCCAGTTTTTCCTGTAAGTGACACTTGGCTGGACACCGCAACCGGTGGCTACGCTGATGCGAAAGTTTACGTAGTGCAAACGACGGCGAAAATAGTGCAGCGGTGCCTATTAATGGCGACCGACCCCGGAGACTTAGTGCTTGACCCAACTTGCGGCTCCGGCACCACCGCCACCGTCGCCGAACAATGGGGCCGCCGCTGGATCACTATCGACACATCCCGAGTCGCTCTCGCCCTCGCTCGCGCTCGCATCATGGGCGCCCGCTACCCCTACTATCTCCTGGCCGATTCGTCGGAAGGTCAGCAGAAAGAAGCCGAGATCACCCGCACCGCGCCGTCGGCGGCGCCGACGCGTGGCGATATTCGCCAGGGATTTGTTTACGAGCGCGTGCCGCATATCACGCTCAAGTCCATCGCCAACAACGCCGAGATCAGCGTGATCTGGGAGCGCTTCCAGAAAAAGATGGAACCGCTGAGAAAACAGTTGAACAGCGCACTCGGCAAAGATTGGGAAGAATGGGAAATCCCGCGCGAGGCCGGCGACGACTGGCCGGCCGAGGCCAAAAAGGCCCACGCCGACTGGTGGGAACAGCGCATCGCCCGCCAGCAAGAGATCGATGCCTCCATCGCCGCCAAGGCTGATGCAGAATATCTCTACGACAAGCCTTACGAAGACAGGAAGAAAGTCCGCGTGGCCGGGCCGTTCACGGTGGAATCCATCTCGCCTCATCGCACGCTGGGCGTGGACGAAGACGGCGAACCGATCGACCCGGCCGACAAGATTCGGGAGAACGCCGCGGACTACGAGCCTCAGGATTTCGTGTCCATGATTCTGGACAACTTGCGCACCGCCGGCGTACAGCAGGCGCACAAGGACGATGCGATCCAGTTCACGTCGGTCACCCCCTGGCCGGGCGATCTCGTCTGTGCCGAAGGCCGCTATGTGGAAGGCGAGGACGACGCCGCCAACGAGAAGCGCGCCGCCATTTTCGTCGGCCCCGAATTCGGCACGGTCGATCGCCAGGATCTGGTCGAGGCCGCCCGCGAAGCGGCGGATGCGGATTTCGACGTGCTCATCGCCTGTGCCTTCAACTTCGAAGCTCATACCACCGAGTTCGAGAAACTCGGTCGCGTGCCCGTGCTCAAGGCCCGCATGAACGCCGACTTGCACATGGCCGAGGACTTGAAGAACACCGGCAAGGGCAATCTGTTCGTCATCTTCGGCGAGCCGGATATCGAGATCCACGAAGGCGGTAGCGAAGCGCTACAGAATACGATCAAGGACCGCGAGCACCGGCTCGAACGGCTCGCCGCCGAACTGGCCGCACGCAAGGACAAGAAGAAGGACGAGAACGCGCGCCCGATTTCGGAGGTACGTGCCGAGAAAGAGCGGACCGAAAGCTTCATCGAATTCGCACCGGAAATCCCGACCGGAAAAATCGTGGTCGAGGTGAAGGGCGTGGACGTGTTCCACCCGAACACCGGCGAAGTCCGCTCCGACGGGCCGGAAGGCATTGCCTGCTGGTTCATCGACACGGACTACGACAGCGAATCCTTCTTCGTCCGCCACGCCTATTTCCTGGGCCAGTCCGACCCGTACAAATCGCTCAAGACCACGCTCAAGGCCGAGATCGACGAAGAAGCCTGGGATACGCTCCACAGCGCCACCTCACGCGCATTCAGCCGCCCGGACTCCGGCCGCATCGCCGTCAAGGTGATCAACCATTTGGGTGATGAGGTCATGAAGGTATTGCGCGTATAACGAGTCGAAGGGTCGACAAAAGATTCAGAGCGCCCGCGCGAAAATTCTGAGATATTTACGCATCGGGAGATTAGTTCGTCGCAATCGCGGATTCAAAACACGCGAAATGGCGTGATCGCATATTGCGGTCTAGGGGGATCGAAAGATGACCGGGAGCACTGCCGGCGCGATGATCGCGTGCGGCGTTCTTTTGATGCTGTGGCTCGGTGTTCGCCGTTGGCGACGCCGCCCTCAAACATCGAGCTACTTAAATAATGTCGAAAGCTGTTACGACGGCTCGCTTTTCAGTACGGCGACAGAACCCGAGGTTCTTTCTTTCGTACCGGGCGCGGCGCCAGCGCTCGCTGTGATGCCAGAAACTGCGGTCGTGGCCACTGAAACCCGACGCCCGCGGGCGCCGATTGCAGCGGCATCTACTCGGCATATCAAACCGGTAAAAACACCTCCGCATTCGTTTAAAACCGCGTCGGCTCAAATTGATCGTCAAGACCGATCGATGGCTGCGCTCGAGTGGGACGACGAGGATCTGGATTTAATTGAAGCGGGTGCAACGGAGCAGCACGACCTACGTACCGCGGTCGAGCCTTTAACCGCCCTCGACGACAAGGCATTCGACAATGAATCGGAGAGTTCGCGACCCTCGTTAGCGGAGGTGGCGACGCCGCCGGCCATCGCGCCGGAGTTCGAGCCGTCCGATAGCGCGAGAGTTGCTAGATCGCCCACGCATTCGGAGTCGAGTGAGAGCGAGACCGCACCGCCCGTTCTTAACGAAACGACGCCACCAGATTACGAGCCGGACGGAAACAGATCGCGCGACGGCGCTGAGGCCCAGGCGAGCGTTTTCGATGAGCCACCAAGCAAGTCGGATGCCGGCGGACATAATGGCCTGCCAACCGCCGCACTTTCACACGACGAAGAACCAACAGCGCTCAAGCAGTATGAACTCGAGCTGGAAGCTGGCGACCTCGAACCGCTTATCGAACAGGATATGCCCGGCGGCTTCGATGATATCGATACAGAGATCGACGACGAGTACGACCTTGTCGAAGCCCTACCAGACATATGGGACGTCGGATCTGACGACGAAGAAGACGACGCACCACTCTACGATGTGGACGTGGGCGGCGCTCGGCTCAGCGAGTACGACAAAGCCAAACGCTTGGCTGCGCAAACCGCAAGACGTTTCGACGACCAGGCAGACGAGCTTTGGCCCGTGCTACTCGATATCTTTCAGGAAAGCCCTTGGCCGATTACCCAACGTTCGATCGAGCGTTTGCTAACTGCCGGGGTAAGCGCACCGGCGCTGGCTTTGGCCACTGAAATACGGCGTATCTGGCGCGACCACCCGGAGTTCGGCCAGTCTTCACCGCCGGCGAACGCGCGTGGCGAAAGCTGGGTGTATACGCAAGAAGCGATGTCGCAGCTGAGTTGGCCGCGAGCCGCGCGGCTCGCCGACTCCTGGCCGGCGTACCCCGACGCGGCCGAGGTCGAATGCTTTCTCGAAGACCTCTACGATCTCTGGCATAGCAATAGCGTGTCTCAACGTAGCTTCACCAGCTTTCAGCTCTATCTCGGCTATGCGACCGGTTATCTCGACGGCACGCTTCAGGACTGGCCCGAGTTCAGCTTCACAAGCGACGACGCCCTGGAGGACCCGTTCAATGAACTGGAATCGCGTGCGTCGTGGTCTACGACTTGCGAGGCGCTTCGGGGTCACGGCATCGAGCGCCCGATGACGTCGCGCCCCGTGTATGTCTACTCGAAACCGATCCCACAAAACAAGAAAGCAAAGAAAGAAGAGACGTCATGAGTACACGAACGATATGAAAGCATCGCTCGGGGGTTTGATGCCTTGTGTTGGCGCCTTGGTGACCGATGGGAGCCAGTACGATGGCAAGAAGTCCCTCGGCTGCATCACCAATCGAAAGCTCATCGACGACGGGTCGGCGCGGGTCCAGGTGCAATGGTTGCGACCGCGTCAGCTCGGAACACGTTGGTACGAACCAGGGCAACTTTCTAGCGGGTTGTCCATCCGACAAACCGTTCAGCACCATCCAGAGTCGGTCATCGCTAGCACGCTCGGCATAGGCGAGGTACGAGACCTTCGCGTTTTGGGCGGCCGCGAACAGGCATTGGTCGATTTTCCCGAAGAAGGCCGATTGGTCTGGCTACCTACTCCCCATCTGAAAGCTATCAATAGCGTCGAGCACCATTTCAATCGTGGCCGTCCGGACAGCGGCGGCGCGGAAGCGCTGCGCCTGCGCTGCCTCGCCTATGCGATCGAACTCTGGAATGAAAATACCGGCGCGCTATCGCACCTGAGCATCGATCCGCTGCCACACCAGATTCATCTAGTTCACCGCATTTTGAGATCCGGCAATCTCAATTGGCTGATCGCAGACGATGTCGGCCTCGGCAAGACGATCGAAGTCGGCATGTTGCTCTCCGCCCTCACCCAGCGAGCCACGTTCCGACGGATACTGATTATTTGCCCGCCCGGTATTACCCAACAGTGGCAAGACGAGCTGCGTTACAAGTTCGACTTTGATGATTTCGTGGTACACGGTCGAGATTTCGAGGTAAACGAGCCGCATCAGTGGAAGCTCTACGACCGTGTCATAGGCTCGATGGACCGGTTCAAGCAGGAGGGGCATCTAGAATCGCTTCTTTCCGCAGCTCCTTGGGATTTAATCGTATTCGACGAAGCCCACCGGCTGAGTCGCCGCCAATACGGACACAAGTTTGACTCCTCGCAGCGCTTCGACCTCGCGGCGAAGCTGCGACAACGTAGCGATAACTTCCTGCTGTTGAGTGCCACGCCTCACCAAGGCATGCAGGACAAGTTTCAAGCGCTGTTGGAATTGCTGAGACCGGACCGCAAACACGATATTCGCCACTTGGATTTAAACCCTGAAATTCTGTCGGACATGGTAATCCGCAATAACAAGGCGGATGTCACTGACGCCGACGGCAATTTCATTTTCAAAGGCAAAACGACGCATGCCGTCTCGGTTCCGGTAGGCGAGGCTGCTCGCGCTTTTGATACCGAGTTGCAATCCTATCTACGCCGCGGCTACGCAGCCGGGCGGGCGCTAGGCCGCAAAGGCAACGCCATCGGGTTTGTGATGACGGTTTACCGCAAATTGGCAGCGTCGAGCGTAGCCGCAATACATGCCGCCTTGCAGCGCCGACTGATGCGAATTTCGGCAGAAATGGAGGCGGACTATTCGGCTACGGAGCTTTTCCTCGGCGCCGACTCGCTATTTGACGATACCGCCGATGAACGTTATCTCGGCGAGCTCGAAGAGCAATTCGCTGGCCAATCCGGCCAGACCTTCTTCGTCGGCGAGCGCGATGCGCTGGAAACGCTGATCGAGCAGGCCAAGTCGCTGCTTGAGGAGGACCAGAAACTTCGTGTGTTCATGGAGCAACTGGTAGCGATAGTCGATGAAAATCAAGCTGGCACGAAGATCCTTATCTTTACCGAATACCGCGCCACGCAGGCGTATGTACAGGCGGCGCTGGAGCAGCGTTTTGGCGATACCTGTGTCGAGCTAATCCATGGTGGCCAATCGCACGACGAGCGCCGAGCCGCTATCGAGCGCTTCGAGGATAGCGCGCAATTTCTGGTATCCACTGAGGCTGGTGGCGAAGGCATCAACCTGCAACGGCGCTGTCATGTAATGGTCAACTATGACCTGCCATGGAACCCCATGCGACTGGTTCAGCGCATTGGCCGCATCTATCGGTATGGCCAGAAGGAACGCGTCATCGTATTCAATATGCATGCGCCAGAGACGATCGACGCAGAGGTCGTAGGCATCATGTACGAGCGATTGGCGCAGGTCGCGCGAGACATGGCCACCCTGGGCGGCGAGTTCCGGGACGGGCTCGAAGACGACATTCTGGGTCAGATGGCCGATCTGTTGGAGTTGGACATCGAACAGGTGATTGAGCAAGCGCGCGGCGCGGATATCACACGTAGCCAGGCGCGCATCGACGATGCGCTACGCAAGGCGCGTGAGGCCACAGAACGACAAGTCGAAATGTTCTCGCACGTCGCCGGTTACGATCCGTCCGAAATCCGCGAGAGCCTTGCGATCGACAAACGTCATGTCCTTACGTTCGTGGAAAGCATGCTGGAACACACGGGCGTGGAAATCACCCAACGTTTCCATCAAGGCCGCGAGTGGGAGCTACAACTTCCATCGACGGTACAGCAGGCAGTGCCCGGGATGCGATCACGATTACGCGTCACTCTCGACCGTGAATGGGCCGCACAACGCGCCCATGTTCACATGCTAGATCTGAGCTCACCCTTGATGCAGCACCTGCTTGAGCGCGCAAAAACATTGGCTTTCGGCGGGCGCGCCGCCGCGATTTCGGATCTTCAAGGAGCGGGCTTTTTCGCTGGCGTACTGCGATGGCAAAACACGCTGGCTCAGCGGATGCGACAAGAGTTTCTCGCGGTACAAATTGCTCAGGATGGTCGCTGCCGCGCGAACACACCAGAGGTGTCGGACTGGCTGGCGCAACCGCGTGAAGCGGTGGCTGGAAAGACACCCGATGCGAGCCGACTAAAAGCAATGCTCCGGGCCGCTTCCGAACACGCCGATCGCCGGCTTGATACAGCAAGCAATACCGATCTACACCCAGAGAATCGACAGTGGCTTGCCGCAGGTTGGCTTTAAAGCCAGAAATTTTTGGGCCAACCACGTCCATCGCTTGAATACAGAACGCGTTGCGGCATGTGCATTGGTCTTGTCTTACTGACCCCAGCCCTCAACAACGCAGAGCAATAATGCATTTTCGAATCGCCGACACATTCACAGAAAGCCTGCGCAAGCTTGCTGGTCACGAGCAAAAGGCGGCAAAGGACACTGCGTTCGAACTACAACTCGATCCGGCGAATCCTGGCATGAAGCTCCACCGGATAGATCGTTCCAAGGATTCCAGCTTTTGGTCGGTCCGGGCCAGTCGTGACATACGCCTTGTCGTACACAAGACTGCCGCGAGTTTACTGCTCTGCTACGTGGACCATCATGACAAGGCCTATCAGTGGGCCGAACGCCGCAAGATCACCACGCACCCAAATACCGGCGCCGCTCAGATTGTTGAGGTACGCGAAACATACGAAGACGTCGTCGTACCCAACTACGTGCAGCCTAGTGAACAGCTTGGGGCTAGCACCCCCCTGTTTGCGGCGGTCACTGACGATGACTTGTTGGACTATGGCGTGCCGGCTGATTGGCTATCCGACGTACGAGAAGTCCGGGATGAGGACGGGCTGTTCAAGCTAACCGACCACTTGCCTGCCGAAGCATCCGAGGCATTGATCGAGTTGGCTACGGGCGGTACGCCGTTACTTGATCGTTATACCGATGGCGTCCCAGAAGATCCCTTTGAGCATCCGGACGCTCAGCGGCGTTTTCACACGGTCACTGACCGGGACGATTTGGCTGTTGCGCTCGATTACCCCTGGGACAAGTGGACTATTTTCCTTCACCCATCACAAAAGGCGTTGGTCGAGCGCGACTTCAACGGCCCGGCACGCGTTTCGGGTTCGGCAGGCACAGGAAAAACCATAGTCGCACTCCATCGCGCGGTTTCCTTAGCCCGGCGGAACGACGACGCACGGGTACTTCTGACCACATTCAATGAAATTCTGGCGAATGCCCTTCGTCATAAGCTGCGGCGGCTGGTGGCACATCAGCCCACTCTTGCAGAGCGCATTGAAATCCGTGCGATCGATAAATTGGCTCAGCATTTGTATAAGAAGCATATCGGCTCGCCAAACATTGCTGCAGGCCACCACTTGCGCGAGGCACTGAGTGCCACAGCGGATGCACTCGCACTCGACGAGTTCACGCCAGAATTCCTGCTCACCGAATGGCGAGAAGTCGTCGATGCATGGCAGCTCTATACCTGGGAAAGCTACAAGCACATCCGTCGACTGGGCCGGCAAACGCGCCTACCCGAAGCTAAGCGCGAAAAGCTCTGGACAATATTCGCTGAGACGAGCAAGCGGTTAGCTAGCCAAAAGCTAATCACCATGCCTCAACTATATGCCGCGCTTACGAAAAATCTTGCTAGTCGCCGACACCCCCTATACGAATACCTCGTGGTCGACGAAGCTCAGGATATTTCAGTGGCTCAGTTGCGATTCCTCTCGGCCCTTTCACCCGGCCACGAGAACAGCCTTTTCTTCGCGGGCGATCTGGGGCAGCGGATCTTTCAAACGCCCTTTTCGTGGTCGTCGCTCGGTGTGGAAATTCGGGGGCGTTCGACCACGCTGAAAATAAACTATCGGACCTCACAACAAATCAGGATGAGCGCAGACCGGCTGCTCGACCAAGAGCTCTCTGACGTCGATGGCAATACCGAAGCACGTACCGGTACGGTTTCGTTATTCGAGGGGCCGACTCCCGAGATCAGGACATTCGACGATGCCGCGGATGAGGTACGTTACGTTGCCGACTGGCTAAGTGCCCGCGTCGAAGTCGCTCTCCAGCCTGGAGAAATCGCTGTTCTTGTTCGCTCTGAAGAAGAACTGGATCGCGGCCGTCAGGCAATTGAACAAAGCGGGCTCAAGTTTGCCATGCTCGACGAGAAAGTTAGTCCGCCTGGCGACGCCATTGCCCTTGGCACCATGCACATCGCTAAAGGGCTCGAGTTCCGCGCACTAGCCATTATGGCTTGCGACGATGATGTACTACCTTCATACACACGGCTCGCTTCGGCGGCGGACCCTGCAACCCACGAAGAAATCTTCGCAACGGAACGACATCTTCTGTATGTCGCAATGACGCGGGCTCGCGATACCTTACTACTTTCAGGGCGCAACCCGTCTTCGGACTTTCTTGAAGACCTTGCGCCGTAGCAAATGGAATCGCATCTCCCAAACGTCTTCCAGCGCGCGGACTAACGGCCGATAACAACCAGTTATCGGGGAGATTCGATGACACTCAGAAAACAACGCCAACCCCTCAACTATCAGACCCAGAACAATAGCTGTTGGCCGACGACTGTGATCAACGGGTTGACCTGTGTGCTCGACGACAAGCAACTCGTTCCGCTGTTCGCCGTTCGGCTTCTACATGCTGCGCTCGAGGAAGAAGGCATCGGTGGCGGAGGCCACAAACGCCCCGCCGACTGGCGAATCGCTATGGATGGCATCGAGACACGCTGCGGAGTCAAGGCAAGGCATGTCCCTGATCGTCAAGCGAACCGCCCACCGCAGTCCGTGGAGGCAGCGTTGGAATGCATCGATTTTTCGAAAAGCGTGGTCGTCGCAGACGTGGGCGCTGGCTCGCATTCTCTACTGCTCGTGGACCGACAGGAGCACCATTATTATGGCTTCGATCCGTTATGGTCGACGATCATCGACGGCGCGAAACGTCACGACTACGAAACGTTTCCCGACGCATGTCTGGGCGAGAACCAGAGCAAGGTCGATAGGCGACTCCGTGGCCGCGTGAATTTCGCCGTTGATGCGGCGCATTTATTCGCGCCCGCTGCTCGGCCAGGCTGGCCGTATGCGATGGGCGCCGCGGCACGCCGGCATATCACCGTTCTCGAAACGCTGTAACGTCGAACGCACATCCGAAGGTTCAATCTGACCTGTTAGAGATCCGACTCGGGCCCTCGAGCAGGTCAAGCAAGAATAAAGGACTGAGTCGGTCGTGTTGGCTAAATACCAGGCAATCAATCGGTGAACTTGCCTACCCTCAGGCGGTTTTCTTCGTCATCGTTTGACCGCTGCGCTGGTCGGCAGGGTAGTTCATTGGGCTGACACGCCACGGAGTAGAGCGAGTCGCAGCGTCGACGAAAGATTCAGAGCGGAGACGCAAAATTTCCGAGGTACTTTCGGCACGCGGGAATTTGGTTAGTCACACCTCGCTAGTTAGATACACACGAGATTCGAATCGCATATAGCGGTCTAGCGGGATGGGGAGAACTGTCCCAAGCACTTCCGGCATGGTAATCGCATGCGAGCTGATGAGATTGAGAAGATCACCCGCCAACTCGCACGCGCTATTCTAAATAGTCCGTAACTAATTAGTCGTTCGGCTATCAGCTCGCTTTGGCATACTGAAGATCAGCGCCATATTCATTACTGCGTCTATGCGTAGACTGAACGGACACCGTCATGGGCGACTCACCATCGACAGCCGGCACGTGCCATCGGGATAAGGCAAACCGAACGAGCTCTTCTTCCCGCAGATCACCGAATCGCTGAAGAACCTGTGTTCTTGATCCCGTAGTCGAGTTCCTCCAGTCCAGTCCATCCGCACTGAACGTATACTTCTTCGCCGCCTGCCAAACCGATTCCAGTTCGCGTACCTGATAGAGCATCGTATGGTCGGAAGATCGATATTTCCTTGAAACCTTTTCTTCGACTCGCGATGCCGAAACCGCCTTATTAGTACCTTCACGAAGCAGTATGAAATTCCCCAGGCGACGCTGCAGATAATCGACCCACTCATCCTCGATGCCTTCATCATGGTGCTGGGCGACTAGATGCTCGAGATGGTAGAAGTCGTTATAGGCTTTGGGATCGCGTCGGCGCAATAAGGCCGCAAGTGAGCCCCCTTCCTTACGCTTCTCGCGTTGACTCTGTTCATAACTGGCAAGGAAGAACTTAAGGCCATTCCAATCGTAGAAGTCCCAGTTCTCATCCGCCTCGAGAACCAGATGCTTGATAACACTGCCGACCTTTGCCTGTCGACCGATGAAGCCCTTCAACATCGTCTGAAGTTCTGCGTTGTCGATGACATTTCCTGACGCATTCTGCTCGTCGTGGAAATAGCGATGCGCCATGTCGAAGAGCTCAGCCTGACTGGAGTCAGCTCGTGGCGCTATACCAAGCACGAAGTAACGGAAGTTGAGCTTCTCTATCAATTCTAACGTTTGTGCGCGCACTTCGAGATTTCTGTCGCCCGGTTCTTTTTGGTCAAGCGCGACAATTAGTGGGAGTACGCCTGCGAGACGCGGGTGAAACGCAAGCGGTCTCAGCCAGCGCGTTTCGGCGTCGACTGACAGCGCGTGATTTTCGGTCTGAGAATACAAGCAACGGTAGGTCTCGGCAGCATATTCAAGCACCTCAACAAACTCCTGCAGGAGTTCGCATCCTTGGTTCTTATCCATACCACCAACTCTAAGCCGCAAAGTTTCGTATACCGGGTTTCTCGGCCGCGGACTGGGATCCCCGAACACCACCCAGCACGCGCGTAGGAAGCCTTGCTCCTCGCCATTGGTTGTCAATCCGATGCTATTCAGGGAAGTAAGGATTCGGCTCCAGGCGGTGTTCACCTGTGCGTGTAGCTTCTTAAAGCCATGGCGATTTGCGTAAAAAATCAAGAAATTCTTGACTTTTTCCAACTCGCTCAGAGGCTTACCTCGGCTATTAATGACCTCGAACATCAGTCCGACTTCGAGCGTGTTCTTAGGGGAATAGAATAAGAAACCGAGTCGCTCTGTAACGAGATCAAAAACCTGGCAAAGCTCTTCGGGATTACGTCTACTCAACCAACGATCGAACTGCTCTGCCGCATCCACGAGATTATCGTCGGCCTTGTTCTGCGATGGACGAGAGTGGGAGTCAATCTGGTGCTTAGAAATTAACCGCTCAAAGCGCGTAGCAGTACCGCCGTTGGGTGTCAGGCGCAGCACCGCATTTCCGATCGACCCCGCCACCAGGTACTGTGCCCTTGCGGCTTCGAGGCCGACCCCATTGTTGAGCGTGAAAACATCGTTCGCTTCTAGCTCCAACAGCAGCCGTCCAACTAGAAGGAGCAATGTGGTCAAGCGTTGCTGGCCATCGACCACGCTGAACGTGTCATTCGCATTTTCGGGCCCGGCAGCGACGATCGTCCCCGTAAAATGCATCGCCTGATGGTTCGCGAGGTCGCCGATATCGTCCAGCAGATCCTCGCGATGGGAGTTCTGCCAAGAATATCCGCGCTGATAATCCGGGATGGAGAAAAACCGACCCTGGGTCATACCACCCATTATATCGGCGAGGGTATAGAGATCGGACATAGGCCCCCAAGGCTGCCTGAATCGAGAGATCGTTGGTTTGCCGGCCGCGCGAGCCGTATAGACGTGCACGATACGGGCGAGCGAGCGAGAGTAGCAAAAGCGCCACTGGTGGGGAACGCGGGTTAGCAGAAATGCTATCGAACTGAGTTTGCGGCCCGAGATATGCGCACGCAGTTTCTCTAGCGGGCAGAGCACGCCCTGGCTCAATTGACCTCGAAACGTCTTCCAGCGCGCGTATTGATGACCTATAACAACTAGACATCGGGGATACGGGAGTTTTTCGAACGCAGATTGGTTGCGCGCTGCTTTAGCGACCCTAGCCCAAGAACCCGATCGAGCGCCGCGAGTTCAGGTTATTCGAATCAGTTCCCCCCGCATCCGGGACAAGTCGATTACGCCCTTTTCGCTGTAAAGCAGCCGCCCCCATGGCGTCGATCAAACGCTTTCGTATGCTACGTGGCGGCATGCCTGCTAAGCGGTTCAACACGTGGTCCGGTAGCTTTGCCCGAAAGGCCGCACTCCAACCCGGATTTTGGGCGAGGATCCCCGCGTAAACCGACTGCGCAATCGCCTTCAAATCTTTTGCGCTGGGGCCATCTACCGTAATCACGTCAAATCGCGAGCGAATCGGCCCCGGCAAGGCGTCAGCGTTGTTGGAGGTCGCAATCCAAACGATATGGGATGCGTCCATCGGCAACCCCACATGCTCGTCGACGAATTCTCTGGCCGTCCCCGTCTCCAGGAGTTGATAAAGCGGCCCATACCCGTCGAATCGTGCGTCAGTAGAGAGCTTGTCGACTTCGTCGAGCAGGACGATAGGGTTCGCGCAACTGCCACCTTGCAAGACCTCGTAAACACGCCCCGGCCGGCTGCCTTGCCAACTGGGACTGTTGCCGCCCAGCACGAAGCTCGCGGTAACTGAAGAGCAGTTAATCACAGCGAACTCGGTCTCGAGCACTTCGGCGAGCGTTCTAGCAAAGAAGGTCTTGCCGATCCCCGGCGGGCCATCCAGCAGCAAAGGCGCCCACTGAAGGACCGGAGGCAGAGCCAACCGACAAAGAGCCAACTGTCGTCGCAGATGATCGATGACCGGCGCGAAATTAGGCTGGCTTTCCACCATGCAATCGAGCTGGTCGAGCATCGATGGCTGGATTAGCGTGAGCGTACGATCCGGGCCGCTCGTGCGCAGTCGGTTCAGCGTTTCACGACGTGTCGACTGACTATTTTCGGCTTCGAACGCGTCATGCGCCGCGTCCGTGTCGAATACCTTTACCAGAGGCGTGCGGCGACGGGCTGGCAGCTGTTCTGCTGCATCGTTTTCATGTGGCCAGAAATTACTCATATGATCGCCCCCACCCAGTCCTGCGGGGAAACAACTGCTTTGGGCGTGAGCCGGGCCAGTAGCTGTCCGCGTTCCGTACTCGTATAGCGTTGCCAATTTTCGGCATCTTGAAACGCGTGTTCACGCAGATCCTGCCCCGCGCTGAGTCGATCCATCGCTCGCACCAGATCCGTCATCAGATAAGGGGCGTGCGTATAACTGCGCGCCGGCGCCAGAATCGAACGAAGAGCCGCCGCTCCCTCGCCCCAGCGCGCATCAAGACACGACAGCGCCGGCGCGAGCACCTCCAGGTTCAGCGCTTCGGGATCCGTCCCCTGAAGGGGACTCATACCCGCGATGCTACGGGCGTAGAGCCGTATCTTGCCGATGTCGTGAAACAACGCTCCCACCACGGCCAGTTCACATTCACGCGCGGTCGCGCCATGAAGAGCAGCGGTCGCTGCCGTTGTCTCTGCAACCTGCACACTGTGGATCAGCAGCCCGCCATCGTAAGCGTGATGGTGGGCTCGGCTCCCGGGCACACACATATAGGGTTCCGCGATCCGGGAATCGGCAAACACGCTGCCGACAAATGCGCGCAGGGCCGAATCATTCAGGCCGTCGAGCAGTCGCTGCAATCGGGCAAACGCGGGACGACCATTCTCGGGGACCCACGCGAGCGGGATCAGTGCCCATTCCGGCTGAGGCATGCCATCGAATGGCGCCAGGTCACTGACGAGCAGTTGCTTGCTACCAGACGCTTCGACGATCATTCCCCCGAGGCGCATCACGGGCACACCCTTTCCGACCTGCGAACGTACGGCGTCGACGGGCTCGTTAATCAAACAGTCACCAATACCCGTCGCGTCGGCGACGCGTAGGACGCTCTGCGGCATACTCACGTCAGGGGTCTTAGCCGGTCGTATAGCGAGCACGCGGTAACAGCCTCGAACCGGGCAGCCGACACCGTGGGGCCAATTTGCGATGCGCGTCATGATTGCTCCCCCGAATCCAGACCGCCGTTCAGCGCGCCCGACACGAAACGGTCGAATGCACTCCCATCCCGGCGCGTGAGATTAGGGACGTAACGCGAATACACGCGGAATAGCATCTCGGTGGTGGTATGCCCCATCTGCCGAGCGATCCATTCGGGATTTTCGCCTGCGGCGAGCCAGAGCGTGGCTGCGGTGTGGCGACAGTGATACGGACGCCTCGGCGCGAGTTCCAGATATCGCAATAGCGGGTACCAGATACGCTGCGTGACATTGGTCGTGTCGAGTGGCGTGCCGTCTCGAGTGACGAAGACGTACTCGCTTTCTCCGGTGACCTCGTGCTGGGCCCGCAGAGCGTCGTATACGACGGATGACATGGCGATCTCGCGCTGGGAGCCATCGGTCTTGGTGTAGTCGACGACGCCCTTGTCTACGGTCTCTCGCACGAGTATCTGGCGTGCATCCCAATCGACGCGTGACCACTTCAAGCCATGAAGCTCGCCTGTACGCATGCCCGTGAAGAACCGAAGCGTGTAGTACTGCTTGTAGTCGCTGCGAACCGTGTCGAGGATCAGACGGACTTCGTCGAGTGAGAACGGCTGGATATCCTTCCGGCGCAGCCGCAGTCGCTTGATATTCCGAACAGGATTCTGAAACTCGAAGCGGTCAGCCGCCTCGGTCATGATCATGTTCAGGATGCCCATCAGGTTGTTGATGGTCTTGGGCGACAGCGTCGCGTTGCCGGAACGGCCCGCGCACTGGGCAACTTCAGCCCTGAAGGTCAGCACATCGGCTTTGGTGATTTCGCCGACCGGCCGGTCACCGAATGCAGGGAGCAAATGGCGATTCAGTACAGCTCGGTTGCCCAAGATCGTATTGCGGCGCCAGCGTAATTCGTTCTCGCGCCACCACGTGTCGGCGAAGTCTTTGAACAGCGGCGAGCCTCGTGACGAGTCGCCTTCGGGTAGGCCAACACTGGAATCGAACTGAGTAGCCCGGCTGCTATTGGGGAAGTACTTGCGATACTCAAAATCACCTAACGTGATTTCAGCATCAATCTGGTCGAGAATTTTTTCCAGCCGTTTCCTGTTCCGTTTCGTATCCGGCAGCATCGTCTGCTCACGACAACGCTTCCCTTTCAGCCGGAAGTCGAAGAAAAGCAGTCCGGTATCCGCCCGCGCTCGAATACTAGACATTACAGAACCCTCCCGACGCCATCGGAATGCCGGCGGTCTGAACCGGGGCTGACTGAGGCGCACTACCCGCTTTCATGTCGCGCTCAATCGCGCTCCAGATATAGAGAATTTTTCGGCCACCGAATGGCCGAAAATAGTGCTTGCCCTCAATTAACACCGAATCCTTAAGCCGATCTCGGATCGTTCGGCAGTCATACTTGATTCGCTGTGCCAACTCTTCGGTAGTGAGATAGATCTCGTTGGTCATTGTCGCCTCCTGGCAAATAACGATATGATTCTCAGGCCAGCAAAACGCTTGCCTACGATGCGTTTTGTCATCCTGTATGTCCTACAGTATGACTAGACGCCTCGGTTGTCAACGTTTTGTCGTTCTAAACGACATTTAGGAAGCGAAGATGATCAGATGCCATCTATCGAGGATGATGGGGGAGCGCAAAGTGAAAGTGATGGACGTAGCGCGAGAGACTGGGCTACACCGCAATACCGTCACGCTGCTCTACAAGGAAACTGCTACCCGCGTAGATCTGGACGCAATCGAGAAGCTATGCCGCCTCTTTGAATGCGAAGTAGGCGACCTCTTCGAACTCGTTGCAGAAAAATGAAGGGGTCACTTGGGCAAAGAGCCTCAGAGTCGAATCGACGTGCGCGCAAAAACGGCCCTGAGGAATGTGGGCGCGGAATGGGCACGAGATGGGCACAGAGCTCGATCGAGCGCCGGAGGCACCCACCCTCGAAATACGGCCTAGCGCGACCACGGAGGGCAGTAGCAAAGCTAACGCGCTGTTAGCGCGCAAAAAAAAGACCAGAGGCCGATGGCTTCTGGTCTTTTCAGCATGGCGGGCCCGGGAAGATTCGAACTCCCGACCTTGCGGTTCGTAGCCGCACGCTCTATCCAACTGAGCTACGGGCCCTTGACTGGTTGTCATGGCGGAGAGGGAGGGATTCGAACCCTCGAAGGGGCTATAAACCCCTTACTCCCTTAGCAGGGGAGCGCCTTCAGCCACTCGGCCACCTCTCCAAAAATCGTTGTCCTGCGAAACGCAATCGCCGTTCTAAAAAGCCGTTTGCGTCGACTGTTCGACAAACCGACTTACCGGAGTAGCGGCCTTGCGAAAACGAACTCTCATTCGTTCAAGGCCGCGAATAATACCCGGCTAAGCCTTGCGGGTAAACCCCTTATTCCACTTCATTTCATATCGTCTGTCGATTCGCCGTTCTCGTACGCCGAGTCGATGCTCTCAACGCGCACATCCCGCGGGGCTTCGACGGCGATGCGCACCCGCTCGCCGTCGCTATCGAGCACCCGTACTTCGATTTCGTCGCCGATCTGTACGCCCTCGCCGGCGCGACGTTCGAAGATCAGCACGGCGCGCGATCAGCTCTGTTCCGCGCTCGGCGTGAGTTCGCTTTCGACCTTCTTGGGCTCTTCGTCGAGCTCGAATTCATCGTGCAGCGCGCGTACCGCCAGTTCCAGGTACTTGGTTTCAATCACGATCGAGATCTTGATCTCGGTGGTCGAAATCATGCGCAGGTTGATGTTCTCGCTGGCCAGGGCCTTGAACATGCGCGCGGCGACATTGGCGTGCGAACGCATGCCCACGCCCACCAGCGATACCTTGGCGATGCCGGCCTGGCCCGAGACTTCGCGCGCGCCCAGATCCTTGGCGGCTTTCTCGAGCAGCTCCTTGGCCGCATCGAAATCGCGCGTATGCACGGTAAAGGTGAAGTCGGTGAGCGTGTAATCGCTGGACGAGTCGCCCGACACGTTCTGAAGAATCATGTCGACTTCGATATTGGCCTCGCCGATCGGGCCGAGCAGCGCGTAGGCAATGCCGGGCTTGTCGGGCACGCCGAGTACGGTGAGCTGGGCTTCGTCCTTGGTGAAGGCGATGCCGGAGATGATCGGTTCTTCCACTTGTTTCTCCAATGTAATGAGCGTGCCGGGGCCGTCGTCGAAGGTGGAGAGCACGCGCAGGGGCACGCCGTACTTGCCGGCGAACTCGACCGCGCGAATCTGCAGCACCTTGGAGCCGAGGCTGGCCATTTCCAGCATTTCTTCGAAGGTGATCTGTTCGAGACGACGCGCGCCGGATACCACGCGCGGATCGGTGGTGTAGACACCGTCCACGTCGGTATAGATCTGGCATTCGTCCGCATCCAGCGCAGCCGCCAGGGCGACGGCCGTCGTATCCGAACCGCCGCGTCCCAGGGTCGATATTTCGTTGGACTCGGTAATACCCTGAAAACCGGCGACCACCGCTACATCGCCCTCATCCAGGGCGCTGCGCAGGTTGGCGGGCTCGATTTTCTGGATACGCGCCTTGGAGTGCGCGTCGTCCGAGAGGATCGGCACCTGCCAGCCGGTAAACGAACGCGCCGAGACGCCGGCATGGCGCAGGGCCATCGACAACAGCGCGATAGTGACCTGCTCGCCGGTGGACAGCAGCACATCCATTTCGCGCGGTACCGGCCGGCCGTCAAGCTCCTCGGCCAGGCCCTGCAGGCGATCGGTTTCGCCGCCCATGGCTGAAACCACCACCACGACTTCGTCGCTGTTGTCGCGATAGCCTTTGATCTTTTCGGCGATACGCTTGATCTTGTCGACCGTGCCGACGGAGGAACCGCCGTATTTCTGGACAATGAGTGCCATGAATCCCGTTTTCCTTGTCGGGCGCGCAATCGCGCCTGTCGTGAATCTTGGTACGCCTAAGCTTACCCGAGTCGCTGCTCGATCCAAGCGTAGACACTTTCCAGCGCTTCATCGAGCTTGCTCGCGTCGCTGCCGCCCGCCTGGGCCATATCGGGACGGCCGCCGCCCTTGCCGCCGACCTGTTCAGCCACGAAATTGACCAGATCGCCCGCGGGCACTGTCTTGCTCTGATTCTTGGCCACACCGGCAATCAGGGCCACCTTGCCGTCGCTGGCCGCACCCAGGACCACCACCGCATTGTCGAGCTTGTTCTTGAGCGCATCCACGGTATCGCGCAGTACCTTGCGATCGGCGCCGTCCATGCGCCGGATGACGACCTGGGCGCCGCCAATCTCGCGAGCGGCATCGGCCAGATCATCGCCCTGGCTGGCGGCAAGCTTCTGGTTGGCCTGGTCGAGCTGTTTTTCCAGCCCGGCCACACGCTCGAGCATGCGATCGAGCTTGTCTTCGAGCTCGGTGGGCGCGGCCTTGAGACGCGAGGCCACCCGAATCTCGCGGGCCATCGTGTCCTGTACCCATTTGAGCGCATGCGCGCCGGTCACGGCCTCCAGGCGGCGCACGCCCGCGGCCACGCCGCGCTCTTCGGTGATCTTGACCAGGCCGATCGCGCCGCTGGCCGGCACGTGGGTGCCGCCACACAGCTCGACCGAGTAATCGCCAAAACGCACAACGCGTACTTCATCGCCGTATTTCTCGCCGAAGAAGGCCAACGCGCCTTCAGCAATGGCCTCGTCGTAGCTGCGGGTATAGAACTGGCCCTGAATATTTTCGCGTACGCGCGCATTCACCTGGGCTTCGATATCGGCCAGCGTCTCGGGCGTGACGGATTCGAAGTGCGCGAAGTCGAAACGCAGCCGGTCGGGCGCGACCATCGAGCCTTTCTGGCGTACATGCGTTCCCAGCGTTTCACGCAGCGCGGCGTGCAACAGATGGGTGGCGGTGTGATTGAGCTCGATATCCTGACGGCGGGCGGTATCCACCTGGGCATCCACCGCCAGGCCGGCGGCGAATTCGCCGGATTCGACCCGGCCGAAGTGCAGGAACACACCATTCTGTTTCTGTGTATCCGTGACCACGAAACGCGCGCCCTCGGCGTCGATCACGCCGTGGTCGCCCAGCTGACCGCCGGATTCGCCGTAGAACGGGGTGCGATCGAGTACGACCACGCCCTCGTCACCCGCGCTCAGGCGTTCCACCGGTTGTTCGTTCTGCACCAGGCTGACCACCTGCGCATTGCCTCGGGTTTCGGTGTAGCCGATGAATTCGGTAGGCGACTGCACGTCGATCTTGGCGTGATAGTCGGCACCGAACTGGCTGGCTGCCCGTGCGCGCTCGCGCTGGGCCGACATTTCGGCATCGAAGCCGCGTGTATCCAGGGTCAAACCGCGTTCGCGCGCGACGTCGTTGGTCAGATCGACCGGGAAGCCATAGGTATCGTAGAGCTTGAATACCGTCTCGCCGGGGATTTCGGTACCGCTCATCGCGCCGATGGCGTCTTCGAGAATACGCAGGCCCTGGGCGAGCGTGAGCGCGAAGCGTTGTTCTTCCTGCTCGACCACGCGCTCGATCTGGGCCTTCGCCTCGGCCAGCTCGGGAAAGGCCTCGCCCATGAGTTCGACCAGCGGCCCGACCAGCTTGTAGAAGAACGTGCCGGTCGCGCCCAGCTTGTGACCATGGCGAATCGCACGCCGCATGATCCGGCGCAGCACGTAACCGCGGCCTTCGTTGGACGGCATGACGCCATCGGTAATCAGAAATGCGGTGGCCCGGATATGATCGGCCACCACCTTGAGCGACGCCTGGTGTGCGGGCTCGGCCTTGTCGGCATCGATACCCACGGCATCCGCGGCGGCGGCAATCAGCGTCTGGAAAACATCGATACCGTAATTGTCATGCGTGCCCTGCATGACCGCGGCAATACGCTCCAGGCCCATGCCAGTATCGATCGACGGGCGCGGCAGATCGACCATCGTGCCGTCCGGCTGGCGGTCGTACTGCATGAACACGAGGTTCCAGATCTCGACAAAGCGATCGCCATCTTCTTCGGGCGTACCCGGCGGGCCGCCGGCAATATGATCGCCGTGGTCATAGAAGATCTCCGAACAGGGCCCGCAGGGGCCGGTATCGCCCATCTGCCAGAAATTGTCCTTGGCGCCGATACGCGAAAAACTCTGCTCGGACACGCCAATTTCATCGAGCCAGATACGCGCGGCTTCCTCGTCTTCCTCGTAGACGGTCACCCACAGTTTGTCCTTGGGCAGGCCCAGTTCGACGGTGAGAAATTCCCAGGCGAAATGAATGGCTTCGCGCTTGAAATAATCGCCGAAGCTGAAATTCCCGAGCATCTCGAAAAACGTGTGATGACGCGCGGTATAGCCAACGTTCTCGAGATCGTTGTGCTTGCCGCCGGCGCGCACGCAGCGCTGCGACGATACCGCACGGCTGTAGTCGCGCTTGTCGCGGCCGAGGAACACATCCTTGAACGGCACCATGCCGGCGTTCGTGAACAGCAGCGTCGGGTCGGAGGCCGGCACCAGGCTGCTCGAGGCGACGAATCGATGCTTGTGCCGTTCGAAATATTCGACGAAACGCGCACGCAACGCGTTGGTGGACATCATGGGCAGGCGCCTCTTACGAAATCAGCGGGAAGCAAATAGCGCGATAGTTTAACAGAGCCTTTCCGCCTGCCCTACCGCTGAATGCCTCGTCAGTCAGCCTGCTGGCGCAGGCTATCGAGCTTGTCCTGATTGCTTTGTTCGCGGTCGCTGCGGCTACCGAGCTTGATCGTGGTGAACACGCGCGGCGCGCCCAGGTCATGAATGGTCTGATGGCATTGCTTGAACGCGGCGAACACATCGTCCCACTCGCCCTCCACATTCGTGCCGTAGGCATGCGCGACCGGATTCAGACCGGCGTTGTCGAGAATCGGCTGACAGGCGGCGATAAAACGCGATACGGACACACCCGCGCCCATGGGAATGACACAGATTTCGGCGGTGATTTTCATGAGGCACTCCGCGGCGGCAACGCTTGGGCTGAAAAGTTACCTGTTGACTATGCATGAACCGCAGCTGGCTATGCACAGAGCAAGCAGGTTGTCCGCAAATGAACGCGAAGACACGCGAATAAGGCGAAAGACAGATCGCGCCAGGCCACTTGGCTTGCTGTTCGCGCGGCATGCTCAACGGTTTACATAAAAAGTGCTGGCTCGTATTCGCGTTTATTGGCGTTCATTCGCGGACCGGTTTGCTTGATGAAACAGGACCGAACGAAGCTGATCGCTGGCAACCTGCCCGGTCTGCTGCGGATGCGGCCTGCCGGCATTTGCGCGTGGTCACGCATGCCTTGGCACCGGCAGGCCGGGCGTCGACGCCCGGCCGTTCAATCGTCAAAGGCTGCGTTGAGCATGTCCATATCGAAACCGCGGCGTTGAAGAAAACGCATCTGCTTGGCCTTGGCGGGAAAATCCTCGGGCTGGGCCGCGCCAAAGCGTTTGGCGCGTACTTCCTCGGCGAGCACGTTCCAGTCGGTTTCGCTGTCGGCGAGTGCGCGTTCGATCTCGGCGTCGTCGATCTGTACCGCCGCCAATTCCGCGCGGATGCGCACCGGGCCGATGCCGCGAGACGCGCGCGACGACACCATGGCATCGGCATAGCGGCTCGGCGACAACAGCCCGTCGTCGATCAGTTCGTCCAGCACTGAATCGATCTGATCGCGCTCGTGATCGCGCTTGGACAGCTTGGCCGCCAGTTCCGCCGGCGCATGCTCGCGCCGTGCGAGCATATCCATCGCCCGTTTTCGGATTGCGAGCCGCTCGGCCTCGGGGTCGAGCGGCTCGTCGCTATAGGTTGGCTGGCTCATCGCTTTGTCGCTGCGTGAACCGGCATGGCGCTAGCCTTTCTTGCCGCCCTGGGCCGAGCCCAGCAGATCGTCTGCGGCTTCGCCCTCGGCAGCCTCGGCCTCGGGCTGCTCGTCCTTCTTCTTGCGCTTGGGCGCGAGCAGCTTTTCGCGCAGTGCGTTTTCGAGCTGCTGGGCGATTTCCGGGTTTTCCTTGAGGAAGTTGCGGGCATTGTCCTTGCCCTGACCGACACGATCGCCGTTGTAGGAATACCAGGAGCCGGCTTTTTCGATGAGGTTGTTGGCCACGCCCAGGTCGATGATTTCGCCTTCGCGGGAGCTGCCCTCGCCGTAGAGGATTTCGAATTCGGCCTTGCGAAACGGTGGCGCCATCTTGTTCTTGACCACCTTCACCCGGGTTTCGTTGCCGATGACCTCGTCGCCTTTCTTGATCGCGCCGATACGGCGGATATCCAGGCGTACCGAAGCATAGAACTTGAGCGCGTTACCGCCGGTCGTGGTTTCGGGGCTGCCGAACATCACGCCGATCTTCATACGGATCTGGTTGATAAACATCACCGTGGTGCCGGTACGCTTGATGTTCGCAGTGAGCTTGCGCAGTGCCTGGCTCATCAGGCGCGCCTGCAGACCGACATGGGAGTCGCCCATTTCGCCTTCGATTTCCGCCTTGGGCGTGAGCGCTGCCACCGAGTCGACCACCACGATATCCACGGCCGCCGAACGCACCAGCATGTCCGCGATCTCGAGCGCTTGCTCGCCGGTATCGGGCTGGGAAATCAGCAGGTTTTCGATATCCACGCCGAGCGCTTCGGCATAGGTCGGATCCAGCGCGTGCTCGGCGTCGATGAACGCGGCCGTGCCGCCGGCCTTCTGGCATTCGGCGATCGCCTGTAGCGTAAGCGTCGTCTTGCCCGACGATTCCGGGCCGTAGATTTCGACCACGCGACCGCGCGGATAACCGCCGATACCCAGCGCGATATCCAGGGTGAGCGAACCGCTGGAGATGGACGGGATATTGCTGGTGTCCTGGTCGCCCATCCGCATGACCGAGCCCTTGCCGAACTGGCGCTCGATCTGGCTCAGCGCAGCGGCCAGTGCTTTTTTACGATCTTCGTCCATAATTCTCGTCGCTTTGTCGTTCGTGGATACGATCGCCGTATCGATCACAGCGATATGGTGACGCGCCCCGCCATTATTTCATAGCCCGCGCGGCCCAACCGAGCGGGCGCCCAATGGCCATCGGCCCAGCTCGCGATAGACGCCCGGCCGGCCGGATTCACCGCTGGCAATCAAGGAAAAATCGCTGACCGGCCATTCGATCGGCGCGATCGCTCGGCCTTCGACGGCCATGGCCTTGCGTCTGATCGTGACATGCGGCCGGTAGCGCCCCTTCTCAATAGCCGACGCTGTATTTTTATCCAGTTTCGCCGCCAAGTCCAGCAATGGGCCCGGTACGACCGATGGCCCCAACCAGACAATACCCGGGCGTACGAAACAGCCCAGCCGATCCAGCACGAGCGTAAATGCCGGCGCCTGCACACGGCTGGCTTTTTCGCATAGCTGCGTACAGGCCTCGGCCTCGATGCGGCCGAGAAACGCTAGAGTCAGGTGCAAGCGCTCGGTTTCGACCACACGCCCGTCGAGCGCCAGCGTCTGGCCACGAGCTGCGATCGCCTTGGCGATCCCGGCCGGGGGCATCAAGGCAAAGAACAGCCGTTGTACGTTTGCGCTCGGCGGTTGCGTGTCGACCACGAACGATCCGGGGTTCGATTCAGCCGGCGTCGATACGCTCGCGCAGGCCCACGAGGGCCGCGACCACGCTTTGGCTGCGCACTTCGTCCCGGTCGCCCTCGAACTGATAGCGCACGACTTCCGGCTCTGCCCCGCGCGCGCGCCAGCCGATAAAAACCGTGCCCACCGGCTTGTCCGCACTGCCGCCGCTCGGGCCGGCAACGCCGGATACGGCAATGGCCCAGTCGGCCGGACTATGGCCGAGCGTGCCTTCGAGCATGGCCGCGACCACGGGCTCGCTGACCGCGCCATGGCGTTCGATCAGATCCGCGTCCACGCCCAGACTCTCGTGCTTGGCCGCATTCGAGTACGTCACGAACCCCCGCTCGAACCATTCCGAGCTGCCGGCCCGCTCGGTACAGGCAGCCGCAATCAGGCCGCCGGTGCACGACTCGGCGGTGGCCAGCGTTTCACCGCGGCCGGGCAGCAGTGTGGCGAGCTGATCGACCAACGAGGCAATCGAACGTCGGGCATCGTAAGGTACGGTCATGACAGTATTATGCCTGTTAATCGGCCAGGAAAATATCGACGCGGCGACTTGAACACCGCGTTGCCGCAAGCGCTTGCAGGGCCTTGGACCCTACGACAGCGCCCGGCAGCGCTGGTTTTAACGGCGCTGGAAAACCGCGCATCAGCCCCGTGGGTGTTGCGCAATCGATCGCATGAATCGTAATTCAAGCTTGACCCCGCCTGTCAGGCCGCCAGGATTCTGCGCGCAAGGGCGCACGCGTCTACAATTGCGCGCTGCGGCCCGTTCCGGGCCTGCCCTGGCTTGTTTATCCATACAGACTGCTTCATGAGCGCACGCCCCAGCACCGAATCATCGACGGACAGCCAAGCGAGCGCGCACGCCGCGCATACGCCGATGATGCGCCAGTATCTCGGCATCAAGGCGGATTATCCGCATATGCTGCTGTTCTATCGCATGGGCGATTTCTACGAGCTGTTCTTCGACGATGCCCATCGCGCCGCCGAACTGCTCGATATCACCCTTACCGCGCGTGGCGAATCGGCGGGGCGCTCGATTCCCATGGCCGGTGTGCCCTACCACGCCGCCGAACAGTACCTGGCACGCCTGATCGCGCGCGGCGAGTCGGTGGCGATCTGCGAACAACTCGAAGCGCCGGGCGCGAGCAAGGGCCCGGTCAAGCGCGAAGTCGTGCGCGTGGTCACCCCTGGCACGGTCACCGACGATGCCCTGCTGGATGCACGTCGGGCCAATCTGATCGTGGCTATCGCGCCGGCCAAACGGGCGATCGGTATCGCCGTGCTGGAACTCGCGCGGGGCGATTTCGCGGTCACCGAGGTCGCCGATGAAACCGCGCTGGCCGCGGAACTGGCCCGCCTGGATCCTGCCGAGATCGTGATCAGCGAGCAGACCACGCTGGCATTGCCCAGCGACGGCGTGGCTCTCACCCATCGCCCGGCCTGGCTGTTCGATGCAATCAGCGCACGCCGGCGCCTGGAAGGATTCTTCGAAGTCGCCCAGCTGGATGCCTTCGGTTGTGCCGATCTGCCGCGGGCAATCGCCGCGGCCGGCGCGCTCATCGATTATGTGGAGGCGACACAGCAGGCGGCGCTGTCACATATCAAGAGTCTGCGCACCTATGCGGTCACCGATACGCTGGTGCTGGACGCGGCCACGCGCCGCAATCTGGAAATCGAACGCAGCGCCTCGGGCGATAGCCGGCACAGCCTGGTCGGTTTGCTCGATCACTGTGCCACGACCATGGGCGCGCGAGCCCTGCGCCGCTGGCTGGCCGAGCCGTTGCGTAATTTCGATATCCTGCGCCACCGGCATCTGGCGATCGAAACGCTGCTCTCGGGTAGCCATGCCGGGCTGTCCGAACGCCTCAAGGAAATTCCCGATGTCGAGCGTATCGCCACCCGTATCGCCCTGGCCTCGGCACGCCCGCGCGATCTATCGGGCCTGAGCCGTGCGCTGGGCGCACTGCCGGCCATTCGCCGGACGCTCGCCGACCTGGATGCGCCCTTGCTGGCCGCGCTGCACGAACAGATCGACCCGGCCGAGGACGTGCGCGCGTTGCTCGAGCGCGCCGTGGTCGCCGAGCCGCCCGTCGTTGTGCGCGACGGCGGCGTGATCGCGCGCGGCTACGACGACACACTCGACGAACTGCGCGATCTGTCGGCCAACGCCGACGGCTATCTCGCCGATCTGGAAACGCGTGAACGCAAGCGTACCGGCGTGGATACGCTCAAGGTGGGCTACAACCGCGTACACGGCTATTACATCGAAATGGGCCGCGTACATGCCGATGCGGCGCCCATCGACTACCAACGCCGCCAGACGCTCAAGGCGGTCGAGCGCTATATCACGCCCGAACTCAAGCAGTTCGAGGATCAGGTGCTGTCGGCCCGCGAGCGCGCGCTTGCACGTGAGAAGGCGCTGTATGCCGAGCTCGTCGAGACCCTGGCCACGCATCTGCCCAAACTGCAGGCGATCGCCGCGGGGCTGGCCAGCCTCGACGTGCTCTGCGCGCTATCGCGCTGTGCGCTCGATTATCACTGGGTCGCACCCACGCTCACCGATACACCCGGTATTCATATCACCGGCGGACGCCACCCGGTGGTCGAGCATTTCTCGGATACGCCCTTCGTCGCCAACGACACCCAGCTCGACGACGATTGCCGTGTGCTGCTGATCACCGGCCCGAACATGGGCGGCAAATCCACCTACATGCGCCAGACCGCGCTGATCGTGCTGTTGACCCATATCGGCAGTTTCGTGCCGGCCGAGGCTGCCGAAATCGGGCCGCTCGATCGTATTTTCACCCGCATCGGCGCGGGCGACGATCTATCCGCCGGCCAGTCCACCTTCATGGTGGAAATGAGTGAAACCGCGCAGATCCTGCACCACGCCACCGAGCGCTCGCTGGTGTTGCTCGACGAGATCGGGCGCGGCACCTCGACCTACGACGGCCTGGCCCTGGCGCGCGCGGTGGCCGAGCGCCTGGCCCGTCACAACCGGGCCTACACGCTGTTCGCGACCCATTATTTCGAGCTCACCCAGCTCGCCGAGGACTGGCCCGCCAGCCGTAATGCCCATTTCGAAGTCGCCGACTACAACAGCGGCGGCGAGCAGAAACTGGTGTTTCTGCATGCAATCCGTCCCGGGCCTGCCTCGCGCAGTTTCGGTTTGCAGGTGGCCTCGCTGGCGGGCGTGCCGCGAACCGTGATTCGCCAGGCCGAAAAGCATCTGGCCGAGCTGGAAGCTCAGTCGCGTGCCCAATCCGGCCCACAGCTGGGCCTGTTCGAGTCAGCGCCCAGCGAAAAACAACCGGCTGAGCCCGACCCGATCCACGAAGCACTGGCCGAACTCGACTGCGACGAACTCACCCCGCGCGAGGCGCTCGAGTTGCTCTACCGCTTCAAGCGTCTGGCCTCGCAAAGCGGCGAGCCGGGCTAAGCCGCGATTGGCCGCGCTCGGCGCGCTCAGGCCATCGACGTCGCGAACTTCACCAGCCCGATCAGCAAGGCGATCAGCAACACGGTCGCCACCACCCCCAGCAGGATAAAATGGCTGGCCTTGCCGCGAGTAAAGTCGCGCTCGCGGTTGGCGCTCGATTGCACGCCGAAAAACGCGGCCAGCACGCTCATCCAGCTCTGCCAGAGCGTCGGCGGGCGCCGGGTCTCAGAGTCCTGTTCTTGCGGGCGCTTGTGTTCGCTCATGACCTAGGCGCTGGCGTACTCGGCCGCCATTTTGTTCGATATCTGCATATCGCGCTTGAAGCGTTCGGTGATCGGGCCGGCGATCGCCTTTTCGATCTTGGAGCCGAGCAACGGCACCTGGGCGTCGATATCGAAGGCCAGCTTCAGACGCGCCTTACCGGAATCGTCGGTCAGACGCATATCGATGGCGATATTGACCGGCGTTTTTTCGATGTCGATATCGATCCGGCCACTACGGCGCGGGATGTCCCAGGCATCGGTCTGGCGCAGCATTACGCGATCGCCGATGCGTTTCTGGATGATCTCCGGGAACGACAGCCGGTTGGCATCGAGCGCGTGGCGTACGGTGATCGAGAAATGATCGTCCTTCTTTTCGCAGTTCACGAGCTCCGGCTTGTGCGTGCCCATGCGCTCGTACTTGGCGATGAAGTAGTTCTCGTCGGTGAACATGGTCATCACCGTTTCGAGCGAATAATCGAAATCGAAGGTTTCCTCAAACTTCATTTATGCTTTTCCTTTGAATGAATCGCAGCGCGCAACGGCTCGTATCAGCCGGCGCGCTCGGGGTCGACTTCCGTTTCGCGATAAAGATAGCTGGCGAGCATGTCGTGTGCGTCGATTTCGGCATCAAGCACCGCCAGCAGTACGAACACACCGCCCATGCGTCGATGCAGAAACACGATCTCGCGGGGCGGAATCCGGAACCAGCGTGAAATCGCGGCATCCGATACCGCGCGCGATACACGAAACGGCAGGTCGGATTCGCCCCAGCGATAGGCGCCGTCCGGCGTGGTCAGCTCATCCGGCGCATCATCGGCGAACGGCTCGATCATGAGCATGCCGACCTTGGCGAAGGCATCGAAAACATGCTGGGGCGAATCGCGGCGCAACAGGTTGATTCCGATCGCGCCGTCGATCAGCCGCTTGGCATCCTTTTCGAAGGCGCCGGCCACCACATCGTAGTAGGAGCCGAGAAAACGCGGGGCGAATTCGCGCGTGGCGCCAAAATCCAGCAGTACCATCTGATCCGGCCCGTCGTCGCGCAGGCGAATCTTGTAATTGCCGAAATGCGGGTCGGTCTGAACGATGCCCCAGACAAAGAATTCCCGAAAGAACAGATCCAGGGCATGCCGGCCGATCTCGTTCTTTCGGCCCTGTTCCAGGCCCTGCACCGTCTCGCTTTGCACGTGATGGGCGCTTTCATAGGACGTCACCAGCACCGTTTCCGTCGAGTATTCCGGAAACACCTGCGGCACCACATAGCGGTCGTCGCCTTCCAGGCGCGTGGCGAACTCGCGGGTCATGCGCAGTTCGCGGTCGTAATCCACCTCGCGGTAGATCATCTCGCGCACTTCTTCCATGATCGCGTTGAGCTCCATGCCCTTGGGCACGAGCCGCGCGAGCCGCACGATCTGGGTGAGGGTGCGGATATCGCTGTCGATCGCGTCTGCCAGACGCGGGTACTGGATCTTGACGCACAGCTCCATGCCATCCGACTTGCGGGTGGCCCGATGCACCTGCCCCAGCGACGCCGCGGCCATGGGCTCCGGGTCGATCTCCAGCTCGGCCAGACGCTTTTCGCCCAGGCGCTCGACGACCACCGGCTCGAGCTCTTCCCAGGCCACCGGCGGGCTGTCGTCCTGCAGGCTGCGCAATACCTCGATGGCTTCCGGCGGCATGAAGTACTGCCCATAGACCGACAGCATCTGGCCGACCTTCATCACGCTGCCCTTGAGCTGGCCCAGTTCATCGGCAAGAAACTGTGCCTGCTTGACGTAGAACTCGCGGTTGCGGCGCTCGCGGCCTTCCTTGCTGCGGAACATGTTGCCCAGCGTATGACCAGCAAACGAAGCACCGGCCATGACGCCCATACGGGCCATGGCGGCATTACGGTCGAAGGAGCCGGTCTTGAGCTTGAGCGGCTTCCGGTTACGGTCGGACTTGCTGGGCATACGGGCTTTCGGAACGCCGGATAAAGTTGGCAGTCTATCAGGTCGCCGCCGCTTGCCGGATCAGGATCGATACCCATACGCGCGGCGTACCGTAACAGCCCACGCGGGCGGGCATAAAAAAAGGGATCCGGCGCCCGCCGGATCCCTTTTTACCCTTCGAGATGATCGAAGGGGCACGTCGCCTGGTGGCTATGGGTGGATTTGAACCACCGACTCTCGCATTATGAATGCGATGCTCTAACCCCTGAGCTACATAGCCGGAAAGCCGCGTAGTTTCTTCGCCGAGGGCCGTTGTGTCAACCCTTTCGTGACAGGCGACAACGCTGCACCCAACGGGCTGTTTTCAGACGTTGAAACGAAAGTGCACCACATCGCCCTCGACCATGATGTATTCCTTGCCCTCGAGACGCTGACGGCCGGCTTCCTTGGCCCCTTTCTCGCCCTTGAGGGTGACATAGTCGTCGTAGCCGATGACTTCCGCGCGAATGAAGCCGCGTTCGAAATCGGTATGGATCACGCCCGCCGCCTGCGGCGCGGTCGCGCCCCGACGTACGGTCCATGCGCGCACTTCCTTGGGCCCGACGGTAAAAAAGGTCTGTAGGCCGAGCAGTTCGTAGGCAGCGCGAATGACGCGATCCAGGCCGGGCTCTTCCAGGCCGAGATCCGCCAGGAATTCGTTCTTGTCGTCGCCATCGAGTTGCGCCAGCTCGCCTTCCAGAGACGCGCATACCGACACGACCGGCGCATTCTGGGCGGCTGCATGTTCGGCCACGCGATCGAGCAAGGGATTGTTCTCGAAGCCGTTCTCGTCGACATTGGCGACGAACAAGGCCGGCTTGGCGGTGATCAGATGCAGCTCGCGCAGCGTCAGCCGGTCGTCATCGCTCAAATCCATCGCCCGCACCGGCGCGCCGCTGTCCAGATGATCGCGCACGCGCTCGAACAGCTCGAAATTGCGCTTCGCGGTCTTGTCGCCGGATTTGGCGGCCTTTGCGGTGCGATCCACCGCACGGGTGACCGTAGTCAGATCGGCCAGCGCCAGTTCGGTATCAATGGTTTCGATATCGGCGATCGGGTCGACCCGGCCGGACACATGCATGACATCGTCGTCTTCGAAACAACGCACGACATGCAGGATCGCATCGGTTTCGCGGATATTGGCCAGAAACTGGTTGCCGAGCCCCTCGCCGGTGGAGGCACCCGCGACCAGGCCCGCGATATCGACGAACTCGATCGCGGTGGGGATCGTCTTCTCCGGGCTGGCGATACCGGCCAGCGCGGCCAGGCGCGGATCGGGCACGCTCACCACGCCCACGTTCGGGTCGATCGTACAGAACGGGTAGTTCTCGGCCGGGATTTCGGCCGCGGTAAGCGCGTTGAAAAGAGTGGACTTGCCCACATTGGGCAAACCGACGATACCGACCTGAAGAGCCATTTGATCTACCTTTTGATGGCGTGTAACGCGGGCCGCGCTACCAAGCGCGCGTCAAGCGGACGGCGCCTTGCGGGAATTGAGCTTCTGCGCGCCGTGATCCCAGCTCTTGTCGAGGGCCAGTTCGAGCGCCTCGATACCGGCATCGATGGCGGTGTCGATTGCGATGCGATCATCCGGAGACGGCGTGCCCAGCACGTAGGACAACACCTGAGCGCGATCACCCGGATGGCCGATACCGATGCGCAGGCGCTTGTACTGGGCGCCGATCACGCGGGTGATATCGCGCAGGCCGTTATGTCCGCCGTGACCGCCCGACTGCTTGAAGCGGGCGGTGCCAGCCGGCAGATCGAGATCGTCGTGCACGACCAGCACGCTTTCCGGCGCGATCTTGTGAAAGGCGCATAACGGCTGCACCGCATCGCCGCTGCGGTTCATGAACGTCGTCGGCTTGAGCAGCCAGACGCTGGCATCGCCCATGCCGTGGCGTGCCAGATCGCCCTTGAACTTGCGCTCGGAAGAAAACGCAACGCGCCAGCGCTCGGCCAGCCGATCGGCGAGCCAGAAACCGACATTGTGTCGGTCGCTGGCATGATCGGCGCCGGGATTACCCAGCGCCACGACCGCGCGAATCGACTCGCTCACGCCATCACCGCGGTGCCTGCGCGCACGTTCGCCCGAGCGAGACGAAGACTACTTGTCTTCGTCTTCGTCGGCGGCGTCGCCCGCGTCTTCGCCCTCGGATTCGCCGTCTTCGGCCTCGCCTTCTTCGCCTTCCACGACAGCCGCTTCGGCCTCGGCCTCGGCTTCGGCTTCTTCCTCGGCTTCGAGTTCGATCGCCGCACGCGGCACCTGAACCGACACGACGGTGCGATCGGTCTGGTCTTCCTCGTCGCCCATCAGTTCGACGATCTGGACGCCTTCCGGCAGCACCAGCTCGCTCAGATGCACGGAGTCATGCAGATGCAGCTTGGAGCAATCGACTTCGATGTACTCCGGCAGATCGCGCGGCAGACATTCGATTTCGATGTCGTTCATGTTGTGCTGGACCACGCCGTCTTCGTCGGCCACGCCCGGGCACTCTTCTTCGCCCACGAAGTGCAGCGGCACGCTCATGCGCAGCGCTTCGCCGGCGACGATGCGCAGGAAGTCGGCGTGCTCGATAAACGGCTTGGCCGGGTGACGCTGCAGATCACGCAGTACGACCTCTTCGGTGGCACCGCCGTCGATCTTGATCTTGATAATGTGCGAGAAGAACGCCTCGTTATCCAGATGATGGTCGAGGTCGTTATGCTCTAGCGTGAGCATCACCGGCTCGCCGTTGCCGCCATAGATAATGGCCGGCACGCGGCCTTCACGACGCAGGCGACGGTTCTCGGCGCGGCCCTTCGCGGTACGTTTTTCCGCATTCAGCTCGAAAGCTTCCATATCGATTCGCTCCAATAATAAGGACGGCCGCCGGACGCTCCGTCGACCGCTCGATCGTTGTGTTTTATGGCGGGCCGCCGCCCACCGGCCTCAAAAGACCGCGTAGTATACGCGCTTGAACGGCAAATGCACGACCCGCAGCGCGACCGGGCAGGCGCCGGTTACGCGTCTAGTCCACGTACAGCGTGGACACGGACTCCTCGTTGCTTACCCGGCGGATGGTTTCGGCCAGAAGTGCGGCAATATGCAGCTGGCGAATCTTGCCGCAGGCCGCCGCATCGGGCGACAGCGGAATGGTGTCCGTGACTACCAACTCGTCCAGGCGCGAATTGCTGATGTTTTCGATGGCCTTGCCCGAAAGCACCGGATGCGTGACATAGGCCTTGACCTTGGTCGCGCCCTGATTCTTGAGCGCATCGGCCGCCTGGCAGAGGGTGCCGGCGGTATCCACCAGGTCGTCGACCATGATACAGGTCTTGCCGCTGACATCGCCGATGATGTTCATCACCTTGGCCTCGTTGGCCTTGGGACGACGCTTGTCGATGATCGCCAGATCGGCATCGTCCAGACGCTTGGCCAGCGCCCGGGCGCGCACCACGCCGCCCACGTCGGGCGAGACGACAATCAGCTTTTCGTCCTTCTGACGCCAGATATCGCCGAGCAGCACCGGCGAGGCATAGACGTTATCCACGGGCATGTCGAAAAAGCCCTGGATCTGATCGGCATGCAGATCGACCGTGAGTACGCGATCGGTGCCCACCGCGCCCAGCATGCTGGCGACAACCTTGGCCGAAATCGGCACGCGCGCGCTGCGCGGGCGTCGATCCTGGCGGGCATAGCCGAAATATGGAACCACCGCGGTAATACGGCCTGCCGATGCCCGATGCAGCGCATCGATGAGCATCAGCAGTTCCATGACGTTGTCGTTGGTGGGCCGGCAGGTGGACTGCACCACGAACACGTCGCGCCCGCGCACGTTTTCCTCGATCTCGACCGCGATCTCGCCGTCGGAGAACTTGCCGACACTCGCCTTGCCCACCGGCAGCTTGAGGTAACCGGCCACATCCTTGGCCAACGCCGGATTGGCGTTGCCGGTAAAGACCATCAACCTGGAGTCCGCCATGCGTTCGTGCTGCCGTGCTGTCAATTGAAAATGAGCGATCCGCGTTGCGGACGATTAATCTGCGTCAAGCGCGGGCGGCGCAGCGTTATCGCCTGAGCCCTGTCATGTCGTCGCGCTGCGCGTGGCGATGCTGTTCGCTTCGCGCGCTGCGTCGAACCTTGCAGGTCCTCATCCAGCCGCCCCGGCTGTCTCTCGTGTCCGCTCACGCGAACGCTTGTATGGCTGGGGCGGCAGGATTCGAACCTGCGGTACACGGGATCAAAACCCGATGCCTTACCGCTTGGCTACGCCCCATCTAAACTGTGTCGTCTTCGTTCGTTCGAATCCTGCCGCTGCGCGGAAGGACTCGAACCTGCGGGATTATCGTGCCTGCGGCGCAGGGGGATCAAAACCCGATGCCTTACCGCTTGCACCACCCCATCTAACTTCATCGTCTTCGTTCGTTCGAATCCTGCCGCTGCGCGCAAGGACTCGAACCTGCGGGATTATCGTGCCTACGGCGCAGGGGGATCAAAACCCGATGCCTTACCGCTTGCACCACCCCATCTAACTTCATCGTCTTCGTTCGTTCGAATCCTGCCGCTGCGCGCAAGGACTCGAACCTGCGGGATCATCGTGCCTGCGGCGCAGAGGGATCAAAACCCGATGCCTTACCGCCTGGCTACGACCATCCATCGGTCGTTGCTTTGGTTCAAGCCGGCTGAAAACCAATCGTCATCCGGCTCGAAGGCCGCGTATTTTCTTGACTGCTCCGGCCGGTGTCAATTCGCGCGCGATACAGCATCGATATCGAACCAGCGATCGACCACCAGCCGAATACGCGTTTCGCCGTTGTCGAGCACGATGCGGCGCGGCACGGCCGGGGTGTTTTCAGGTTCGACATAGTCTGGAAACGACAGCGCCCAGCCCTGCTGTTCGAGCGAGATCATGCGCCCCTGCGCATTCACGCTGATGCGATCGTAGCCGCCGGGCGCGGGTAGCCCACGCGCCCAGAAGCGCAGCGGCTCGAGCGGAAACGTCCAACCCAGCGTGCGCTCGACCAGCACATCCGGCTCGGTGGTGACAAAGCGTTCATCCTTGGTCTGAATAACGACCACGTCGTCCAGCGAGCCCTTGGCACGAAACCCGCCGGCGCCCAGCGGCCCGGACAGGCGCACATCGAACGCGTCGCCCTGCTGGCGCCAGCTCAGATTGCCGGTCCAGCCCAGCAACTGGCCCGTGGCCACGCGCCCCTGCAGCGACCAGATACGAAAATCGGCCAATTCCTTCTTGTGCGCGGCCCAGGCCGCAGCATTGACGACACCGGCTTCGGTTTCCGGCGGCTTGCGGATGATCGCGCAGCCGGACAGCACGGCCGCGGCGAGCAGCACGATAAACAGTTTCTTCATGGGTCGAGACGCTTGATGGTTTCAGTGAGCACCGGGTGCTCGGCATTGTCGGTCATGGCCTTTTGCCAGATGCGCCGCGCGGCCTCGTACTGGCCCTGCTGCCAGAGCACCTCGCCCAGATGCGCAGCCACCTCGGCATCCGGAAATTCGCGATAGGCACGCTCCAGATAATGCCGGGCCGCGTCCAGATCACCCAGACGATACGCCACCCAACCCATGCTATCGAGAATCGCGGGATTGTCGGGTTCGGCTTCGAGGGCGCGCTGGATATAGTCTGCGGCGCGTTGGTAATCGGTGCCGTGATTGGCAATCAGATAACCCAGGGCATTGAGCGCGCGGGCATCGTCCGGCTCGGCATCGAGCACGGCCTGCAAATCCGCCTTGGCCGCTTCGATATCGCCGAGGCGTTCGTAGGCCATGGAGCGCCCATAGCGCAGCTCGCTGCTATCGGGCACTTCTTCGAGGCCGTGATTGTAGATATCCAGCGCCGCGCGCGGCTCATCGGCCTCGTAGAGCAGCTGTCCTTCGGCCGCATAGAGCTGTTCGACCAGATCGGGATAGGTAGTGCGCAACTCGGCGAGCCGTCGCTGTGCACCCGGCAGATCGTCTTGCATGAAGATCATGCGTGCGGCGCGCACCTGGGCTTCGAAGGCATGCCCGCCGTTTTCGGCCCGCTGATACCAGCGCTGGGCCTGGCCATAGTCTTCGCGCTGTTCGGCGATCGTACCCAGATAGAAGGCTGCGTCGTCGGCACGCTCACCATTTTTGTAGAGCCGCTCGAACGCGGTTTCGGCGCGTGCGAGCTGGCCCAGGCTCAACGACAGAATCGCCAGACCATAGCGGGCGTCGGTATTGTCGGGTTGCAGCTCGATTGCCTGTTCGAATTCCCCGAGCGCAGCATCTTCCTGATCGGCTTCGATGAGCAGCCGCGCCAGCGCCAGATGGTACTGGGCACGGCTGGCGGCATTACCGGGCAGCCGGTCGACCAGCTGCCGAGCCTTTTCGGTTTCGCCGGCACGAATCCAGACCCCGGCCTGTAGCAGCACCGCATCGTTCCAGTTCGGATCGAGCGCGAGCGCGCGCTCGGCGGCACGCGCGGCGATTTCGCTGCGACCATAACGCAGCGCGACCACGCCCAGCGCGTATTGCGCGGGCGCACTGTCACGATCGGCGCGGGCCATGTCGGTGAGCGTATCGAGCACCATGTCGGTGGCATTCGGCGCGCCACTGACCACGTCGGCAAGCAGGCGATAACCGATATCCGGCGAAGCTGCGGCCGCGACCAGCGCCGGCGCATAGATCGCCAGGCCTTCGGCATCTTCGTTGGCCACCGCCATGCGTGCAGCGGTACGCTGCGCGTCGAGCGAATCCGGCGCGGTGCGCGCCCAGGTGCCGGCCGCGCGATACGCCAGCGCGGGCTGCTCGGCGAACAGCGCAATCCGCGTGGCGCGTCGTGCCAGCGCCGGGTCGTTGGAATAATCGAGCGCGGCCACATATTCGCGCGCAGCCAGGACGCGGTTATCGCGCTGGATCGCCATTTCGCCGGCGAGCACGTGATATTCGTAGGCCTCGCGGCGACTTACCGGGCTCGCAGGCATGGCGTTGGCGTCGATACGTACATCGGTATCGGCGCGCATGGCCGACGTGTTCGCGCAGCCACTGGCCAGCAACACAGCCAGGACGAGCGACGCCGCGGGGAGCCGCCGCGAAGCCATAGGAAAAGAACGACGAACAGGCGCCGATGTTCTTTTTCCTATGGCGTTGAAAACAGCTGACACCGTCAGCCGTTTTGGTGCCGGATTAATAATATGCATGAATCAATGATAGCGCGACGATCCAGCCAGCGGCTATGCAAAGCGCGCGTCGTAAGTGACTGTAGCGGTAGAATAGTGCAATGACGCTGCTGACCGTCGGCCTGAACCATATCACCGCCCCGCTCTCGGTACGTGAGACCGCGGCATTCCCCCCCGAGCAATTCGATGCCGCGCTCGACGATTTTCTGCGTCTGCCGCATGTGCACGAGGGCGCGATCCTGTCGACCTGCAACCGCACCGAACTCTATGCGGTAACCGACGCCCCCGGTGACGGTTGCCTGCGGCACTGGCTGTGCGAACAGCGCGGCCTCAATGACGACGATATGGCGCCCTATTTCTATATTCATCGCGACCGGGAAACCGTGCGCCACAGCCTGCGCGTAGCCGCCGGCCTGGACTCGATGATTCTGGGCGAGCCGCAGATTCTCGGACAGATGAAAAACGCCTACCGCAGCGCCCGTGCCGCGCGCGGCGCCGGGCCACTGCTCACCCGGTTGTTCGAGCACAGCTTTGCCGTCGCCAAGCAGATTCGCACCCAGACCGATATCGGCGCCAATCCGGTATCGGTCGCCTATGCCGGGGTCAGCCTCGCCCGCCAGATCTTTGCCGACCTGACCGAAACCACGGCCATGTTCATCGGCGCCGGCGAAACCGTCGATCTGGCCGCGCGTTACCTGGCCGAGGCCGGCGTGCAACGCATGATCTTCGCCAACCGCAGCATCGAGCGCGCCCAGGCCCTGGCCACGCGCTATCACGGCTATGCCATCGCACTCGAGGATGTCGCCACCCATCTGGCCGAAGCCGACATGCTGATTTCCTCGACCGCCGCGCCCGGCTATCTGGTGCGCTTCGACGAGCTACGCAGCGCCGTCAAACAACGCCGACGCAAGCCCATGTTCGCGCTCGATCTGGCCGTGCCGCGCGATATCGACCCGGCCGCCGGCAAGCTCGAGGATATCTACCTGTATTCGGTGGATGACCTGCAAAGCGTGATCGACGATAATCGCCGCTCGCGCGAAAAGGCGGCCACGCTGGCCGACGGCATGCTCGATGTCCGTATCGAGGAATATATAGACTGGCTGGACTCGCGCCAGGCGATCGATACCATTCGCGATCTGCGCCATCAGGCCTATGCCGATCGCGACGACGTGCTCGCCAAGGCAAGACGGCGTTTGGGCCGGGGCGAAGCCGCCGACGACGTGCTCGCCTACCTGGCCCACACGTTGACCAACAAGCTCATGCACGAGCCGAGCGCCACATTGCGCAAGGCCCGCGGCGCGCACCAGCAGGAACTGCTGACCAGCGCCCGGCAGCTGTTCCAGCTCGATCGCGAAACGCCGCCCTACAGCGCGCGCGACCTGTTTTCCAAGACGAATATAGAAGACAACGAATGAAAGATTCCCTGCGCGCAAAACTCGAGGAACTGGTCGAACGCCACGAGGACCTCGCGCATTCGCTGGCCGACCCCGAGGTCATCGGCGATCAGGACAAGTTCCGCCGCATGTCCCAGGAATACGCCCAGCTCGAGTCGCTGGCGGCGGACTATCGCGCCTGGCGCGCTCTGGTCGATGAAATCGCCGATCTCGAGGAAATGGAACAATCCGACGAGGCCGAGTTGCGGGAAATGGCCGAGGTGGAACTCGACGATGCCCGCGACCGCCTGACCGGCCTGGAAGCCGCATTGCGCAAGCACCTGATCCCGCGCGACCCGAACGACAATGCCAATCTGTATCTGGAAATCCGAGCCGGCACCGGCGGCGACGAAGCCGCCCTGTTCGCCGGCGATCTATTGCGCATGTATTCCAGCTATGCCGAAAAACAGGGCTGGCAGGTCGAGATACTGTCGGCCAGCGAGGGTGAACATGGCGGCTACAAGGAAGTCATTTCGCGCCTGATCGGCAGCGGCGCCTTTTCGCGGTTGAAGTTCGAATCCGGCGCGCACCGCGTTCAGCGCGTACCGGCCACCGAATCCCAGGGCCGGATTCATACCTCCGCGTGCACCGTAGCGGTATTGCCCGAGGCCGACGAAATCGAGGCGATCAAGATCGACCCCAACGATCTGCGCGTGGATACCTTCCGCGCGGCCGGCGCGGGCGGCCAGCACGTCAACAAGACCGACTCGGCGATTCGTATCACCCATATCCCCACCGGCGTGGTGGTCGAGTGCCAGCAGGAACGCTCCCAGCATAAAAACCGGGCACGCGCGATGAGCCTGCTGCAGACCAAGCTGCTGACCGCCGAACAGGACAAACAGGCCAGCGAACAGGCTGCCACGCGCAAGAAACTGGTGGGCAGCGGCGATCGCTCCGAGCGTATCCGTACCTACAACTTTCCGCAGGGCCGCGTCACCGATCACCGTATCAACCTCACCCTCTACAAGCTCGACGACGTCATGGCCGGCAATCTCGAGGAGATCGTCGATGCCCTGACCAGCGAACACCAGGCCGACCTGCTCGCCGAAATGGGCGCAGCCTAAACACCGCGTGCACGCGACCGTCGAGACGCTGCGCCGCGCCGCAGGTACACGCCTGCGCGGACACAGCGACAGCCCCGATCTGGATGCTATCCGATTGCTCGAACACGCGCTGGGCGTGGGCCACAGCTGGCTGCTGATTCATGCGCATGAGCGCGTTGACGATGCCGTGCGCGCGCGCTTCGATACCCTGCTCGCGCGCCGCGCCGCCGGCGAGCCGCTGGCCTATATCACCGGCCATATCGGCTTCTGGACACTCGACCTCGCGGTCACGCCGGCGGTGCTCATTCCGCGCCCGGATACGGAAACGCTGGTGGAAGCGGTACTCGAGCACCATGATGCGCAGCGTCGTGATGTGCTGGATCTGGGTACGGGCAGCGGCGCCATCGCCCTGGCGCTGGCCAGCGAACGCAACGACTGGCGGCTGGTAGCCACCGATGCCAGCGCCGCGGCGCTCGCCTGTGCCGAGGCCAACGCAACACGACTGGGCATCGAAACGGTCGTTTTCGCCCGCGGGCCCTGGTATGGCGCCATAGGCGATCAGCGTTTCGATATCATCGTATCCAACCCACCCTATGTCGCGCCCGGCGATCGACATCTGGCCGCGCCCGAGCTCGGCCACGAACCCGAGGCCGCGCTGGTCGCAGCCGACAATGGCCTGGCCGATCTGGCCAAGATCGTCGCCGGCGCGCGCGATCATCTCAATCCCGGGGGCGCGCTGTATCTCGAACACGGTGCCGATCAGGGCGCGGCCGTACGTGGCCTGCTCGGCGGCTGGGCAAACGTGAAAACGATCCGCGACCTGGGCGGTAACGAGCGGGTCACCTGTGCCCGGTTATGAGCGCGGGCCGATTCAGTCCCGCTCGAGTGCCTGAGCCAGTTCGTAAGCGACGTCTTCGCGTTGGGACAGGTCGCCGACATAGCGGCTGACGGTACCGCCATGTTCGATAATCAACGTCGGCGTGGCCAGCAATTTGGATTCGAGCGCGCGTTCGGGTTCGCGTAATACATCGACCACCTCGAAACGCAGGCCCGATGACTGTGCCTGCGCACCCAGCGCTGCCTCGACCGCACGCCGCGCCCGCCGCGAGCTGGGCGAATCGCCCGCGACGAACAACTGAACCCGAGGATGGGCCTGCGTCGGCTCTGCGTCACAGTTCACCGGCTGCACTTCGCTCATGACGGCCACTCATCGGAAAACCGGCGATCGTTGGCATCCGCGCCGCGGCTGCGCAGCAGGCGTCCCCGATCCTGTACGCGCTGCTCGAGATGGTCCTGGGCGTGGCGCTCGAGCTGTTCGAGATCGACGCGCTGCTGATCGAGCTTGCGCGTGAGGGTGGCGATCTGCTCGCTGGTATCGGCGATCTCGTTTTCCACGCGCTGACGATCGCGTTCGTAGCGATGCTGTTCACTGCGTCGGCGCGCGGCGGCGTCCTGTTCTTCGCGCAGGCGCGCCGAGCCCATCAGCATCTCGCCGCTGGCGATATACACATCGGCCAGGCTCGGCCCGCTGTCGTCGAGCGTGAGTTCGCGTATCTGATTGGAATGGTTGATACCCCGCGCCTTGATCACCGACAGCGCGCGATTGCGCTCGCCCTCATCGACGCGATAACTCACGCCGATCCATACATCGACGATATTGGCGAGATGGCTTTCCATATCCGAGCCCGGCGTCCGCGACGACGACAGCGCGGTGACATAAAACGTAGTACCGCTGGCCTTGGCGAGATCGAGCAGCCGATCACTGACATCGACCGCCATCTCCAGGCCGCCAGCCTTGACCAGCGCCGAGATCGGGTCGACCACGATATGCGCGGGCGCGAACTCGCGAATCGCGTGATGGATATCGATATAGTGCGCTTCGGCACTCGTCGCACCCGCGAGGATGCCGTGGATCTGCAACAAGCCGCTGCCCACATAGGGACGCAGGTCGATACCCACCGACAGCAAATCCTCGACGATCTGATCACCTGCCTCGTCGAAACTCACATAGAGCACACGCTCGCCGCGCTCGGCCATCTCGCGCGCGAAACAGGCGGCAAGACTGGTCTTGGCTGCGCCCGGCGGCCCGGATACGAGCACACTGTTGCCACGGATCAACCCGCCACGGAGCATGGTATCCAGCCGATCGAGGCCGGTGCCCAGGCGCTCGTCGAACACCTTGGCGGTCAATGGGTAGTTTTCTCGTTCGGCAACGAGCACGCCGCTGCTGCGAATCACGAACGGCATTTCCGCGCTGCTGCTCTGGCCGCCGCGCAGCTTGACCACCCGCAGCGTGCGCGCAAACGTGCGCTTGTGGGCGACGTTGCTGAGTTTGATCACGCAATCGGCGACATAAGGCATATCGCGAAAATGCGTACCGCCGGTGGTATCGGGGTGATCGAGCTTGGCGGTCATGATCACCGCCACGCCGCAGCCCGTGAGCCAGTGCTTGAGCCGGAACAGTTCGCGCATCGCCGCCACGCGGTCGCCGAGCGTACCCAGCAGCGCATCGAGGCCATCGATGAGTACCCAGCGCGCCCCGGTCTGTTTGACCTTGGCTTCGATAGCGGCCAGCAGACCGGAAATATCGAAAGCGCCGGCATTATAGAACTCGTCCTCGACACGGGCAGCCATCAGATGGATCTTGTCGTCCACGGTCTCGGCCAGGCCCCAGTCGAACGAGACATGGTTTTCGACCAGTTCGTCCGGGCCTTCTTCGAAACCCACGGCCACGCCGGGCAGCCCCTCGCGCGCACTGTTGACCAGTATTTCCAGCGCGAGCACGGTCTTGCCCACGCCGGTACCGCCGTACAACAGGGTCAGGCGTCGATCGGGCAAGCCACCGCCGAGCAAGGCGTCCAGGCCTTCGACACCGGTCGCCAGGCGCGGCGTGGCTACGAGTTCTCGCTTCGCCACTACGTCTATTCCTTGCTCAGTTGAGTTGGTTCACTCGCCAGCGTGCCGGTTTCGTTGCCCAGCGGCAACACCTCGTGATTGCTCAGCAGCCATTCCAGATCGTCTGCGGCCAGCGGCAGGCTGTAGAGATAACCCTGGGCCTCTTCGCAGTGCCAATGGCGCAGCCATTTTCGCTGTTCGAGGGTTTCCACGCCTTCGGCGGTTACGCGGATGCCCAGGCTGCGAGCCATGGCCACGATCGTGCGGGTGATGGTGAGATCGCCCTTTTCGCCAGGGATGCCGTCGACGAAGGATTTGTCGACCTTGAGATAGGTGATCGGGAACCGGCGCAGATAGCTCAACGACGAATAGCCGGTACCGAAATCGTCGAGCGCGACCGCAACACCCAGCGCCTGCAGGGCATGCAGCGTATCCAGGGTCGCGCCGGCCTGTTCCATGAGCACCGTTTCGGTGATCTCGAGTTCCAGATGGCGTCCGTCCAGGCCGGTTTGTTCGAGCACGGCCGCGATCTGGGCGACAAGATCGGTCTGGCGGAACTGGCGCGCGGACAGATTCACCGCCACGCGCAAATGGTCGTAGCCCTGGGCGTGCAGACGCTGAAGCTGCTGGCAGGCCTGGCGCAATACCCATTCACCGACTTCCAGAATCAACCCGGTTTCCTCGGCAATCGGCACGAAATCGCTCGGCGATACCATGCCCAGCTCGTCGCTTTGCCAGCGCAGCAGTGCCTCGATGCCGGTGACCCGCCCGGTGGTGACATCCACGAACGGCTGGTAATACACATGTAGCTCGTCGCGTTCGAGCGCGCGATGCAGGTTGTTGCGCAGCTGCAGCATCCAGTGCGCATTGGCATCCATCTCGGGCCGATAGAACACATAGCGGCCGTGCCCCTGACGCTTGGCGCGATACATCGCCATGTCAGCATTACGCAGCAACGTGGTCAGGTCCTGACTGTCGTCGGGGTAACAGCTGATGCCGATACTGGCGGTCGTGAACACCGTCTGGTCGCCCAGCGTCAACGGCACCCGCAACTTTTCCTGGATGCGGGTGGCCACATAGGCGGCATCTTCCGGCTTGGAAATCGAGTCGAGCAGAATCACGAATTCATCGCCGCCCTGACGCGCGACGATATCGGTCTTGCTGACAGCACTGCGCAAACGGTCGGCGACATGGCAGAGCAGCTCGTCGCCCAACGCATGGCCAAGCGAATCGTTGACCGCCTTGAAACCGTCCAGATCGAGAAACAACAGAGCCAGGTGCCGGCCATCGCGGGCCACCGCGATCCGCGCGAGTTCGGCGCGTTTTTCGATCAGCGTGCGATTGGCCAGACCGGTGAGCGTATCGTAATGGGCGAGATACTCGATGCGTGCTTCATACGCCTTGTCGGCGCTCAGATCCCGAAACACGGCCACGAATAGCCGATCGCCATCCTTATCGGCACGATCGAGCGCGGTGATCTTGACGTAGGCCGGGTAATACTCGCCGGCGCGGCGGCGGCTATTCATCTCTCCCGCCCATCCCTGGCCGGCTTCGAGCCCGGCAAGCAGATCGAGCAGAAAGCCCTCCTCGTGCTGCGAATCGCGCAACTGCAATGGCTGGCCGAGGGCTTCGGCTTCGGTATAACCGGTGATACGCGTATAGGCCGGATTCAGCGCGCGAATACGCGCCTCGGCATCGAGCAGCACCGCGGCCTCGTCCATATGCTCGATCGCGGTGCGAGCAGCACGCGCACGATCGTCGGTCCGCCGCGCCTGGGTGGCGATCCGGCTCAAGGCGAGACTGGCCACACGCCCGTGATCGGCGTGCTCGGACCAGCGCACATGCAGTTGTGCTGCCAATTGCGCGCCATCGCCTGTATACAGCGTCACGGCAACGGCCTTGTCGGGCGCGGCGGCGATCACGGAGAGAACCTGGCTGGCGTGCTGCAACCAGTCATCGACCGCCAGCGCTTGCAACTGTTCGCGTTGCCGGCCGAGCATCCGACAGGCCGCCGGATTGGCTGCGATGATCGTGCCCGTGGCCTGCACCAGTAAAAGCGCCGCCGGGCTGTGCTCGGCCAGATAATGGTAATCGTTCATGCGCTAGCCGATTCCCCGCAGCCGACGTCGTATCGAAATCCGAACGCTTGCAGCACGTTCGAGACAAGTTAATGCACGAAACCGTGCCAACGCCTTGCCGACTCGGTTACTTTCCGCGCACGTTACAGATGTTGCGCGCGCTTGCCACGGTAATCTTCATCTCCCCGTCGGCGTTGGCAACAGGCCGCAATCGCGATGCGCGCCTGTACTCATTATTACCCATACCGACATTGCGCGACATTGCTGGCATACACCAGCAACAATGCAGCAACGCCTAGCATTGCGCCGACGAACATGGGGCATTCGCACCAGGCATCGAGCTTGGCCCATCAGCCATGCCATGCCCGCCATGGCCCATGACCGTTCTAAGGCCTTGTTAACCCGCCATAAACACAGGGGATTTCCGACTTGAATACGCACATGCGAGCGCTTGCGCGGCGCGGCCGAAGACCGCGAAGCCGCCGAACCACGCACAACCGGCAAGGTGCGGTCATTCGTTTTTCAATGGCGTTGAAAACAGCGGTCCAAGTCAGCTGTTTTGGTGCCGAATCGATTAAGAACAGGCGTATCCGCGCCCGGCAGTCATGGCGCAGGGTGCGGCGCCGGGTAGAACGCCACACCCTGCCCGGGCGCTAGCCCAACCGTTCGATGACCGCGTCGGTAAAGCGCTCGGTGGTGGCGTTGCCGCCCAGATCCGGGGTGACCCGATCATGCTCGGCAACCACCGACCGCACCGCGCGACGTAGACGATTGGCGTTTTCCGCCTGATCGACATGCTCGAGCATGAGCGCCGCGGCCAGAATCACCGACGTGGGGTTGGCGATGCCCTTGCCGGCGATATCCGGCGCGCTGCCGTGCACGGCTTCGAACATGGCACAGCTTTCGCCGATATTCGCGCCCGGCGCCAGGCCCAGGCCGCCGATCAGCCCGGCACACAGATCCGAGAGAATATCGCCGAACAGATTGGTGGTAACGATGACGTCGAAGCGCTCGGGATGCATGACCAACTTCATCGCGCAGGCGTCGACGATCACCTCGTCGTGCTCGATATCGTCGTACTCTTCCGAGATCTGGCGCCCGACCTCCAGAAACAAACCGGAGGTAGATTTCATGATGTTGGCCTTATGCGCCAGCGTAACCTTGCGCCGACCGCGCGCCCGCGCCATATCGAAGGCGAAACGGATGATGCGCTCGCATTCGGAGCGGGTGATCACCGACAGCGCCTCGGCCCGGTTGCCATCCTCGGAGACCTTCTGGCCCTGGCCGGAATACATGCCACCGGTGTTTTCGCGCACGGTGATGATGTCGAGATTGTTGTAGCGCGACTGCGTGCCGGGCATCGACAGCGTCGGCCGGACATTGGCATAGAGATCGAAATGCTTGCGCATGGCCACATTGACCGAGCGATACCCCTTGCCGGACGGCGTGGTGACCGGGCCCTTGAGTACCAGCCCCGTACGCTCGATGGACTTGAGTGCGGACTCCGGCATGACGTCGGACTCGCCCGCGTCGAGCGCGGCCTGGCCGACGATGACCTCTTCGTAGTCGAAACCGGTATCCAGACGGTCGAGCACGCGCAGTGCCGCGTTGACGATGTCCGGGCCGATGCCGTCGCCCTTGATGACTGTGACCGGCGTCTTGCTCATGTCGATTCCTCTAGATTGCTAAATAGGCTGGCGCGACGAACCGCCGCCCGGCGGCGCGCCTTCGGGATACGTATGCTGCTGAGCTCATCCTAGGGCGTGTCGCGGTTTCATGCGAGCGCGGCGCCTGAACCCTGCGCATTGTTACGGTTGGCGCAAGCGCGCACTGCGCGGCAGAATTGCCATCTGCCGCGCGCACCCTGCGCGTTGTTTCGTTTTCAACCGAGCTCGCCATGCGCTTTAAAGCAACCCCTACGATCCGTTTGCTGCTCTTTGCGCTGGCAACACTGGGGCTGATGCTGGCCACGGCCGCGCCCGCCCAGGACTATGCCGACGATGGCAACCGACCACCAGTGGACCTGGTGGTGGTGATGAAGGCCAATCGCGTGCTGTATCTGTATGCCGATGGCGAACTGGTCGATCAGTTTCCGATCGCGCTCGGCAAGAATCCTGTCGGCACAAAGCGTCAGCGCGGTGACAACCGCACGCCTGAAGGCTTTTACCGGTTGGACTGGCGCAATCCGGACAGCATCTTCCACCGCTCGATCCATATTTCGTATCCGAACGAGCGCGACCGTCGCGATGCCGCCGCCCGCGGCACCGATCCGGGCGATCTGATCATGATCCACGGCCAGCCGGACTACGACGATCGCGAGCGCGAGGGCGACTGGACCAACGGCTGTATCGCGGTTTCCAACGAAGCGATCGATACGATCTGGGAGCGCGTGAGCGATGGTACGCGGATTCATATTTATCCCTGATCGCAACGCGTACCCGGCATTCGTCGGCGTTGCGGCCCGGTCATGACCGAACACGCACCGCGCGACCCGAACCGCCTGCCCGCGGCCAAACAACGCGCGCTCGCGCGGGCACGGCGTGTCGAATGGCTGACGCTGATGTTGCGTATCACGGCGGTGGGCGCGCTGTATCTCGCGCTGGGCACGACCCAGTCACTCACCGCCATCTGGTTGAAAAGCCTGTGGGCGTTGTTGCCGCCCGTGGCGTTTCTCGTGGCCTGCCGGGTCGAGCGTCTGCCGCCCCGGCCGCGTTTTCCCTACGGGTTTTATCGTGCCGGCACCATCGCCTTTCTCAGCGGCGCGCTGGCGCTATCGGCCATGGGCCTGTTTCTGCTGTATGTCGGCTTGCGCGGCCTGATCGAACTCAAGCATCCGGCCCTTCAAAGCTGGTGGCAAACACCGATCTGGCACTGGGCCGGCTGGCCGGTGCTCGCCGCGCTGGCCTACAGCATGCTCGTACCGGTGATTGCCGGGCGCTCGCGCCAGCGTCTGGCGATCGATTTGCACGACAAGGGCCTGTATGCGGATGCGACCATGGGCCGCGCGAGCTGGCTGGCGGGCGGTGCGGCCATTGTGGGCGTACTCGGTATCGGCCTGGGGCTGTGGTGGGCGGATTTCGTGGCCACGCTGATCATCGGCGCCGATATCCTGCGTCACGGCCTGCGCCATCTGCATACCGCCGTGTGCGATCTCATCGACGAGGTGCCGCGCAAGCTCGGCACCAGCGAAGTCGATCCCTTGAGCCAGCAACTGCGCGATCATCTCGAAGCGCTGGACTGGGTCGCCGAAGCCCGGGTACGCCTGCGCGAGGAAGGCCGGCGCCTGACCGGTATTGCCTTTGTCTGCCCACACCCGCAAACGCACGACGTGCTTGAGCGCTTCGAACGCGCACGCCGCGATATCGAGTCACTGGATTGGCGCCTGCTGGATTTCGAACTGGTCCCGGTCAGCGCCGAGCGTTGCGCGAACGCGATTCGTACCGCGCACTAGCCCTGTGCGCGTGCCGCGCTCGTTTGAATTGGTATCGGGCGCTATGATGCGCGTCTTTTGCAGATAAAGGATCCAGGCGTGAAACCCGTGAAGATGAGCCGGATGCTGGCCACCCGGCTGCTGTTCGAAGCCCAGAAACAGCCGGACGCCGAAGTCTGCGGTTGTGTCAGCGAGCGCGCCGGCATGCCGCATGAGATCTATCCGGTCGCCAATGTGGCCGCACAGCCCGCCTGTCGTTTCGAAATGGACCCGGCCGGTCAGATCGACGCGCTCAAGACCATGCGCGAGCGCGGCGAACGCATGCTCGCGATCTATCACTCGCACCCGAGCGCACCGCCCGAGCCCTCGGTCCACGATCTGGAAGGCCTGGGCTATCCGGATGCGCTGTATCTGATCATTTCGCTCAACATCAAGGGCGTACTGGAAATGCGCGCCTGGCAGCGCGAAAACGCCGCCATGCGCGAACGCGTGCTCACGATTCTGGATTGACCCGCCCCGCGCGCGCCTGGCGCTTTGCGCGGCGCGCCCTGCTTTTTTGTAGAATCGCGGGCTGATTCGCTCATCGACCCAACCGGCCTTCGCCCATGCGTCTATCCGCCTTCGCCCTGTCCACTACCAAGGAAACCCCGGCCGATGCCGAAATCGTGTCGCATCAGCTGATGCTGCGTGCCGGCATGATCCGCAAGCTCGGTGCCGGCCTGTATACCTGGACGCCGCTGGGCATGCGGGTATTGCGCAAGGTGGAAAACATCGTGCGCGAGGAAATGGACGCGGCCGGCGCGCTGGAAGTACTCATGCCCGCCGTGCAACCGGCCGAACTCTGGCAGCAGAGCGGGCGCTGGGACGCCATGGGCGATCTCATGCTGCGCATGACCGACCGGCTCGATCGCCAGTACTGTTTCGGCCCGACCCATGAAGAAGTCATCACCGATTACGCCAAGCGCGATCTCAGCAGCTACAAGCAGCTGCCGGTGAATTTCTACCAGATCCAGACCAAGTTCCGCGACGAGATCCGGCCGCGTTTCGGCTTGATGCGCGCGCGCGAATTCATCATGAAGGATGCCTACTCCTTTCATATGGACGCCGCGGATCTGGATCGCGAATATCACGTCATGCGCGCCGCCTATGCGCGTATTCTCGATCGCATCGGCCTGGATTACCGCGTGGTCGCGGCGGATTCCGGCGCGATCGGCGGGGCGAAGTCCGAGGAATTCCACGTGCTCGCCCATGCCGGCGAAGACGAACTCGCGGTCGCCGAAAACGGTGGCTATGCCGCCAATATCGAAGCCGCCGTAACGCGGGCCAGCGATACGCCGCGCCCGAGCGCCACCGGCGAGCTGCGCCGTGTGGACACACCCGGTGTCGCCACGATCGCCGAGCTGTGCAGCGCGCTCGATCTGCCGGCCGAGTCCACCGCCAAGGCAATCGTGGTCATGGGCGACGACGAGCGCCCGGTGCTGCTGGTACTGCGCGGCGATCATACGCTCAACGAAATCAAGGCCGAGGGCATCGACGGCATCGCCACGCCGCTTCAATTCGCCGAGGAAGCCGTCATCCGCAAGCATTTCGGCGCCGGCCCGGGCTCGCTCGGCCCGGTGGGTGTCGATGTACGCGTAATCGCTGATTACGCGGTCCAGAACGCCGCAGACATGGCCGTGGGCGCCAACAGCGATGGCGTGCACTTCGTGAATTTCAACTGGGGTCGCGATACGCAGGAGCCGGAATTCGCCGACCTGCGCAATGTGGTGGCGGGTGATCCGAGCCCGGACGGCTCGCCGCTGTCGATTCTGCGCGGCATCGAAGTCGGCCATGTGTTTCAGCTTGGCGACAAGTACAGCCGTGCGCTGGAATTGAGCGTACTCGACGAAAACGGCCAGTCCGTGACCCCGCAAATGGGCTGCTACGGCTTTGGCGTATCGCGCATCGTCGCCGCCGCCATCGAGCAGTGCTTCGACGACGCCGGCATTTGCTGGCCCACCGCGATCGCCCCCTTCGAGCTGGTCATCATCCCGATCAAGGCCGATAAGTCGGCGGCGGTGCGTGAAGCCTGCGAAAACCTGTATGCCGAATGCCGTCGGGTGGGCATCGATGTTGCGCTCGACGACCGCGGCCTGCGCCCGGGCCCGATGTTCGCCGATGCCGAGCTCATCGGCATACCGCATCGGGTGGTCGTTTCCGATCGCGGGCTGGAGGCCGGCACGCTCGAATACAAGGGCCGTCGCGACAGCGAAAACAGCCAGATCGAACACAGCGTTGAAGCGCTGCGCCAAAAGTTGGGTCGCTAGGCGCCGATAACGTCGAAGATTGGCCATACGACATGCCGGCGCCGCGCTCGACTCGCGCGGGCCGCATCGACGGCCGACGAATCCGGGGTAACGGGGAGCGAGTTTGTCCGAGACGTATCCGCAATCGCGTATTCGCCGGTGGCTGGCGCGCATGCTGTGCTGCGCCGCGCTGGGCTGCGCGGTGTTCGCGAGCACGCCCGGGCATGCCGCCGCAGCCCAGCCGGAGACGGTGGACCCGGCACTGCGACGTGCGCTCATGAACGCGGTTCACGATTCGGCCACGTTTTCCAACCGTTTCGAGGCCGAGGTGTGGCTGCTGGATATGTCGACCCGCCTGGAGCGGCTCATGCCCGATGTGGGCCGGCGTATGGCTTTGCTCAAGACCGTGCATGCCGAAGCCGCGCGTGCCGGGCTGGACCCGCAGGTCGTGCTATCGCTGATCCAGGTCGAATCCGCCTTTCAACGCTTTGCCGTTTCCTCGGCGGGCGCGATCGGGCTGATGCAGATCATGCCGTTCTGGATCGACGAAATCGGCCGACCCGACGACAACCTCTTCGATATGCGCACCAACCTGCGTTACGGCTGCACGATTCTGGCCTTCTATCTCGACAAGGAAGATGGCGATCTCACCCGTGCGCTGGCGCGCTACAACGGCAGCCTCGGCCAGTACTGGTATCCGTCGCGGGTGGCCAGTGCGTTGCAGACACGCTGGTACGCCCGCTGATCGCTACGCGGCATTGCGTTGTCGACACGCGCGCCGCAGGATGAGCCGCCCGTTTTCACCCGCCACTGCCATGCGTTTGTACTACAACCCACGCTGTTCCAAATCACGGGCGGCCCTGGCGCTGCTCGAAGAGGCCGGGCATACCCCCCAAGTGCGCGATTATCTGAAAAATCCGCCCAGCGCCGCAGAGCTGGGCGCGTTGCTCGCTGGGCTGGACAGCCCACCGGCATCGCTGGTGCGCACCGGTGATACGGCGTTTGCAGACAGTGGCTACAGCGCGCAGACGCTCGATCGCGAGCGCGTGCTAAGCCTGTTGCTGGATCAGCCGGCCCTCATGCAACGCCCGGTAATCCAGCTTGGCACACACGCGCTCATCGCACGCCCGCCCGAGCGCGTATTCGAACTTATCGACTCTCGTCAGGACTCCGATTCATGAGCAACGCGCGTTCAAGTAACGAAATTCTCGTGCTCTACTACAGCCGCAACGGCGCCACCGCGGCACTGGCCAATGAAATTGCCCGCGGCGTGGCCCGTGCGAAACCGATGCAGGCGCGTGTACGCACCGTGCCCGAGGTCTCGCCCGATACGCAGGCCAGCGCACCGGCGGTGCCCGAACAAGGCGCGCCCTATGTCAGCCACGACGATCTCGAAGACTGCGCCGGGCTGATCCTGGGCTCGCCCACGCGCTTCGGCAACATGGCCGCGCCGCTCAAGCACTTCATCGATACCCTGTCGGGGCAGTGGCTATCGGGTACACTCGCCGACAAGCCTGGCGCGGTGTTCACCTCCACGGGCAGCCTGCATGGCGGCCAGGAAACCACGCTCACCAGCATGATGTTGCCGCTGCTCCACCATGGCATGTTGATCTTGGGCCTGACCTATACCGCCGACAATCTGCTCGCCGAAACCGACAGCGGCGGCACGCCCTACGGCGCCAGCCACGTGTCCGGCGTCATGGGCGATCACCCGCTCACCGATATCGAACGCCAGCTCGCACGCAATCTGGGCGAGCGCGTGGCCCGAACCGCACTCAAGCTGGGGCAATCGTAATGCGCTGGTCCCGTTATGCCCTGCTGATGGCCGTACTCGGCAATATCGCACTGATCGCGAGCCTGTTCTGGATTGCCGGTGTGCACACCATGGAGCGGCTACTACTGGCCTCGATCTTCAGCCTGCCGCTGCTGGCCTCGCTCAACGGGCTGGCGCGGGCCCGTATCTATACCGCGGCCTGGGCGTCGATGGCGGCATTGTTCTATATGGCCTATGCGATGGTCGAATATATTTCCGGCAAGCCCAGCCTGGCGGTGGACCTGTGCCTGGGTGCAAGTATCGCCATGTTCGTAGGCACCGTAGTATTCGCCAAATGGGATGCGCGCGAGCGCGAAGCCCAGCGGCGTGGCTCCTAACCGTTGCTTTGCGACATCCGCGCTTCAAACGCGCTCTCGGTTAGGTATGAAACGCTGCTGACTACGCTCAAGCAGGCAGGTTGTCCGCAAATGAAAGCGAAGACACGCGAATAAGGCGACGGTCCGATTACCCGAACGCCTGAGGGTCTGATGTTCACGCCACATACACACCGCAGACGGGCACCGATGTCGGCGGACGTTTTCAACCGTGCTGTTCGGCGGCTTCGTTCTTAAAGCGGAACCGCAGATTTCGCAGATGACGCAGATTAGAAGAGCGCTGCCTATGCGCCAAGCGCCAACGAACCGCGATAAATCTCTCTTCGATCTGCGTGATCTACGTCGATCTGCGAACCGTTCTTCGCCGCCAACGCCACCCCGCCCAAAAGGCCGATGTAAGCCGATCGCCCACCACGGCCAAATCATTAAATCTGCGTAATCGGCGTAATCTGCGGATCACTGGCTTTCAGGAACCATCGCATAACACCCTAAAGGCACTCCGCAGACAGGCCCCGATGTGGGCGGACGTTTTGCGGTTGAAAACGTCCGCCCACATCGGGGCCTGTCTGCGGAGTGCTTAAAGCGGAACCGCAGATTTCGCAGATGACGCAGATTAGAAGAGCGCTGCCTATGCGCCAAGCGCCAACGAACCGCGATAAATCTCTCTTCGATCTGCGTGATCTGCGTCGATCTGCGGTCCGTTCTTTGCCACCAACGCCACCCCGCCCAAAAGGCCGATGTAAGCCGATCCCCCACCACGGCCAAATCATTAAATCTGCGTAATCGGCGTAATCTGCGGATCACTGGCTTTCGGGAACCATCGCATAACACCCTAAAGGCAGCCCGCAGACAGGCGCCGATGTGGGCGGGCGTGTTAAATCGGGCTGTTCGGCGGCTTCGGGCTTCAAACGGATCCACAGATTTCACAGATGACCCAGATTAGAAGAGCGCCGCCTATGCGCCAGGCGCCAACGAACCACAATAAATCTCTTTTCGATCTGCGTGATCTGCGTCGATCTGCGGACGGTTTTTTGCAGCCAACGCCACCCCGCCCAAAAGGCCGATGTAAGCCAATCGCCCGCCACGGCCAAATCATTAAATCTGCGTAATCTGCGGATCACTGCCTTTCGGGAACCATCGCATAACACCCTAAAGGCACTCCGCAGACAGGCCCCGATGTGGGCGGACGTTTTCAACCGCGCTGTTCGGCGGCTTCGTTGTTAAAGCGGAACCTCAGATTTCGCAGATTGGAAGACCCAAGCCCATGCGCGGGCGAAAACGAACTACCGCCGCCCGGCGTTAGCCGAGGATCTGCTTGACGAATGGAATGGTCAGGCGTCGATGCGCCGCGAGCGAGGCATGATCGAGGGTATCCAGCGCGCGCATAAGCGCCGGGACGTCGCGTGCGCCGTGGCGCAACAGCCAGCGTGCGGTGGCATCCGGCAGGGTCATGCCGCGCTGGGCAGCGCGCTCGACCAGTAGCGCATGCTTATCGGCATCGTCGAGTTCGGCGGTGGCGATCGCCCCGCCCCAGGCCAGGCGGCTGGCCAGGTCGGGCAGCGCCAGACCGATTTCGCCCGGTGGATGGCGATCGGCCGCGAGTAGGCGCCCGCCACGGGCACGCAGGCCGTCGGTCAGACTCAACAGCGCGATCTCGGCATCGCGATCGCCGGCAATCGCGGCAACGTCGTCGATACACACGCAGTCCATATCCTGAAGTCCGGCCAGTAAGGATTCGGCCTGATCGGCGACCTGTTCCAGCGGCACATAAACACTGCGTGCGCCGGCATCGCCCGCCGCGCGACAGGCGGCCTGTAACAGATGCGTCTTGCCGCTGGCCTCGGGGCCGTGTACGAACAGCCGCTCGCTACGCCCGTCGACGATCTGGGCCACCGCCGCGCGTACCGGCGCATTGGTCTCGCCGACAAAGGCATCCAGGGTCGCGCTCTGTGGCAGTTGTACGCCCAGAATCAACTGTGTCGCCATCAGCGCGGCCCCGTCCAGAACACGAACATCAGTGGTCGAGATAGGCCCGGCTGGAACGCCACTGGCGCCCGCCATAGCGCACGATCACGGCCATGGCCGCAGCCACCGGCAAGGCAATGAGCACGCCCACAAAGCCCAGGATCTGACCACCGGCGAGCACCGCAAAGATCACCCAGACCGGATGCAGGCCGATGGCATCGCCGAGCAGCAGCGGCTGCAGAATCACCTGTTCGAGCACCTGGCCGATGCCGAACACGATGAATACCCAGACCAGCTGGAACGGATCGCCCGTCTGTACCAGCATGGCGATGCTGGACACCAGCAGGCCGCTGATCACGCCCACATAGGGCACGAAACTCACCAGCCCAGCGCCCAGGCCGATGACCAGGGCCAGATCGAGGCCGGCCAGCCACAGGCCGACGATATAGATCGAACCGAGCACGGTCATGACCAGCAACTGGCCGCGAATGAACTGGCCCAGCACCTGGTCGGTTTCCTGTGCGAGTTCGCTGATGGTGCCGACATAGCGACGCGGCAGCTGCGACTTGATCCAGGCGACCATGTGATCCCAGTCGCGCAGCAGATAGAACATGATGACCGGGATCAGCAGCAGATTCATGGCGATCGCCATGAGCGCGGTGCCCGAGGAAAACGCCTTCTTGGCAACAGTAGTGGCAAACCCGCCGGCCGTACCCCAGTTGTCGGCAATCAGCGTCTTGATCGACTCCACGTCGAGCGAATGGCCATTGCGACCGAACGAGCCCAGGTAGGGGGCAGTGGCCCGCTGAATCCAGTCGAGATAACGCGGCAGATTCTGGATCAGCGTATTGAGCTGCTTCTGCAATTGCGGCAGCAACAACAGCATCAACAACGACAGCACGACCGTGACCACCGCGAACACCACCACCACGCCACTGGTACGCGACATGCGCAAACGCTCGAGGCGGTCGACAACGGGATCGCACATATAGGCCAGCCCCGCACCGATGATGAACGGGGTCAGAATCGAGCCCAGCAGCCAGATCGTGAACACCACGAATACGACCAGGCCGATGAAGATATTGCGCTGGCTTTTCAGCATGAACGCTAGCCCCCGAATGTCATGGCATGCACCGATTGCGCGCGAATGCACGCTGCGATGGCGTGCCGGCCGGTGCGGCCCCGGTCAATCCACTGGTGTTGCACGCATACCTCGACATGGAAACGACGTTGAACAACCGCAAGCTCGGTCAAATTGCGTATCCGCCAATCGCTGGCACGCTGGTGCATGCGTGCCTGCCCGGCCACTGCCGGATCGCTGCGATCGACAGGGCTGGCAACAGCCTCGGATACCCGCGTTACAATAACACGCACGACCGGCCCCATCGGGTTCAATCTCTTTCAACCGCGAGCGATTTCACGTGAGCCAACGTCCTTCTCTGAGCTATGCCGATGCCGGCGTGGATATCGATGCCGGCAATCGTCTGGTCGATGAAATCCGCGAACCGGTGGAGGCCACCCGTCGGCCCGAAGTGATCGGCGGCCTGGGCGGTTTCGGCGGCCTGTTCGAGTTGCCGGTGGATCGCTATCGCCGGCCGGTACTGGTATCCGGCACCGACGGTGTAGGCACCAAGCTGCGCCTGGCTATCGATGCGAAGCGCTTCGACGGCATTGGTATCGATCTGGTAGCCATGTGCGTCAACGACGTGCTGGTCACCGGCGCCGAACCGCTGTTCTTCCTCGACTACTACGCCACCGCGCATCTGGACGCCGCAGTTGCCGCGCCCGTGATCAAGAGCATCGCCGAGGGCTGTCGCCAGGCCGGCGCGGCGCTGGTGGGCGGCGAAACCGCGGAAATGCCCGGCATGTATGCCAGCGGCGATTTCGATCTGGCCGGTTTCTGTGTGGGCGTGGTCGAATACGACAAACGTATCGACGGCAGTCGCCTCGCCGAAGACAGCGTCGTGCTCGGCCTGGCTGCCTCGGGTCCGCATTCCAACGGCTACTCGCTGGTGCGCCGTATTCTCGAGGTGGCTGGGGCCACGCTGGAAACACGTCTGGGCGAACAGAGTCTGGCCGATGCGCTACTTGCGCCCACGCGCATTTACGTCAAGGCCATCCAGGCATTGCTGGCGGCAGTGGATGTGCAGGCCATGGCCCATATCACCGGCGGCGGGCTGGCCGAGAACTTCGCCCGCGTGATTCCGGATCATCTGGCGGCGACCATCGAGCGCAGCGCCTGGAAACGCCCGGCCATCTTCGACTGGCTTGCCGAGGCCGGCAACGTCAGCGACAGCGAAATGGCGCGCACCTTCAACTGCGGCATTGGCTATTGCGTGGTGGTACCGGCCGATCAACGCGCCCAGGCGATTGATGTGCTCACCGGCGCCGGCGAACAGGTCTTTGAAATCGGACACATACACGCGCGCGAAAACGCCGACGACGACGCCGTTCGCCTGGTTTGAGTATCGAAACCGAGCAAACGACGCCGGCATTGCCGCGACTGGTGGTGGTCATTTCCGGGCGCGGGCGCAATCTGCAGGCGATCATCCAGGCGATCGATGCGGGCGAGTTGAAGGCGGAAATCGCGCTGGTCCTCAGCAATCGCGCCGATGCGCCGGGCATGCAGATCGCGCGTCTGGCCGGGCTTAACTGTGTCTGTATCGAGGCCAGCGGTTTCAGACACCGTGAGGATTTCGACCGCGCGCTTGCCGCGCGCATCGCCGCAGCCCGGCCGGACTGGGTCGTGCTGGCCGGTTTCATGCGCATATTGAGCCAGACCTTCGTGGAACGCTTCGAAGGCAAACTCGTCAATATTCACCCGTCGCTACTGCCTGCCTACAAGGGTCTGGACACCCACGAGCGCGTGCTGTCCAATGGCGACAACCGCCACGGCGCGAGCGTACATTTCGTCACCCCGGATCTGGATGACGGCCCGCTCATTCGCCAGGGCAGTATCGCGGTCGAGGCCGACGATACGCCGGACACACTCGCCGAGCGGGTGATGGCCGAGGTCGAGCAACGTCTCTACCCCGCCGCGTTGGCCGAACTCGTGGCCGGGCGCGTGTTTTTCAAGGACGGCGTGGTCTGGCGCGACCAGCGCCTGCAGGAGCACTGCCCGCATGACCACTACGACCGGCTGGCGCTTTCATGAGCCGCGACCCACGCGCTGGGTCGCGCTCGGCGTGCTGCTGCTCGCCCTGCTGTTTTCACCGCTTGCCGGAGCCGATGTAATGCAACCGTTCGATGCCCAGTTCAAGGTCAAACGTGGGGCGGTCACCCTCGGCACCACCCGGTTTTCGCTCGCCCACGACGGCAGCGACAATTGCTTTGTATTTCGCGGCGAAGCCAACCCGAACGCCATCGTGCGGGTGTTCGTGGGCGACGTGAACGACGAAAGCCGTTTCTGTATCGAAGACGGCGTGGTTCGCCCGCAGCACTTTTCGCATCATATGCAGGGCAACACCGAAGACAGCTATACGCTCGACTTCGACTGGTCGAACCATGAAGTGACCTATCGCAGCGAAGCCGGCGATACCAAAACCCTGTCCCTGGGCGAACAGGCCTTCGACCCACTATCGATTCAGATTGCGGCACGGCGTTGGGTGGCCAGCACCGCCGATCCGGATAACGCCGGCGAGCGCGATTTCGAGCTCATCGACGAAAAGAAGCACAAGACCTATCGCCTACGGGCCAGCGATAGCGGCCGGATCAAGACCCCGGCCGGGCGCTACGACACGCTCAAGATCGAGCGCGTGGACGACCCCAAGCGCGGCCTGCGCTTCTGGCTGGCCCGCAACGCCGACTGGATTCCGGTACAGGTCGAGCACGAAAAACCCAAGACCGGCGTCTTTCGGATGCAGCTCACCGCGCTTGAGCGCTAGCGCACCACAGGCATATCAGGTGCGCGGCAGGGTCACGCCGCGCTGGCCCTGATACTTGCCGCCACGATCCTTGTAGGACGTTTCACAGACTTCGTCCGATTCCAGAAACAGCATCTGGGCCACACCTTCGTTGGCGTAGATCTTGGCCGGCAGTGTGGTGGTGTTGGAGAATTCCAGGGTCACGTGGCCTTCCCACTCCGGCTCCAGCGGCGTGACGTTCACGATAATGCCGCAGCGGGCATAGGTGGACTTGCCCAGACAGATGGTGAGCACACTGCGCGGAATACGGAAATATTCCACCGTCGAGGCCAGGGCAAACGAGTTGGGCGGAATGATGCAGGTATCGCCCTCGAAATCCTGGAAGCTTTTTTCGTCGAAGGCTTTCGGATCCACCACCGCGGTATTGATATTGGTGAATATCTTGAAATGCGGCGAGCAGCGCACGTCGTAGCCGTAGCTGGATACGCCGTAGGACACGATACGCCCGGTTTCGTTTTCCTTGACCTGGCCGGGCTCGAACGGCTCGATCATGCCGTGTTCGGACGCCATGCGGCGGATCCACTTATCCGATTTGATACTCATCGACTCGACTCTGCGCGGCGGGCAAAGCGCGCAGTTTAGCTGCTTGTCGCACCCCACGCCTATCCGCGGGCTGAGTTCGGCGTCGCGATGGCGTATCGTTGCCCGGTCAATGCTTCCACTGTTTCCAGGAGCCCGCCATGCAGGTCCAGCTCATTCGCGAATTCGGCGCCCCCGATGTCTTCGAAGCCGCCGAAATCGATACCCCCACCCCGGGCCCGGGTCAGCTGCTGGTGCGCCAGATCGCGTCCAGCGTGAATCCGGTCGATACCAAACTGCGCGCGGCCGGCCCGCCGATCGCGCCGGAACTGCCGGGCGTACTCGGCTGCGACGTGGCCGGCGTCGTCGAAGCGGTCGGCGAAGGCGTGACCCACTTCAAAAACGGCGATGCCGTCTATGGCTGCGCCGGCGGTTTGCGCGGGCGCGGGGGCGCCTACGGCGAATATATTGCCGTCGATGCCGCCTTCATGGCGTTCAAGCCGGATGCGCTGAACTGGCGCGAAACCGCGGCCCTGCCGCTGGTGACGATCACCGCCTGGGAGGCGATGGTCGATCGCACTCGTATCGCGCCCGGCGATCACGTGCTCATCCACGGCGGCGCGGGCGGCGTGGGCCATATCGCCATCCAGCTGGCCAAGGCCCAGGGCGCGCGCGTGGCAGCAACGATTTCCTCGGCCGCGAAAGCCGATATCGCCCGCCGCATGGGCGCGGACGAAACCATCAACTACCGCGAGGAAAGCGTCGAAGACTATGTCCAGCGCCTGACCTCGGGCCGCGGTTTCGACGTGGTCTTCGATGCCACCGGCGGTTCGGATATCGCGACGTCTTTTGCAGGAGCGCGGGTCAACGGTCAGGTCGCGACCATCGTGTCGCAATACGAGGCCGACCTGACCCCGATGCATACCAAGAGCCTCACGCTGCATACCATCTTCATGCTCACCAGCATGCTGCACGGCGTGCATCGCCAGCACCACGGCGAGATTCTGACCAAGGCCGCCGCGCTCGCCGCGACCGATCAGCTCAAGCCGCTGCTCGACGAGCGCCGCTTCACGCTCGGCGATGTGGCCGCCGCGCATTCGCATCTGGAAGCCGGCGCGGCCGTCGGCAAGATCGTGATTGATATCGCCGACGAGGCGCGCAACGCGTAAATGCACAATTGGTGATGTATGCGCCTGTGCCTGCGCGAACGCATGCATGTTGTCGGCCACGCAAAGAGGCGCAAATAAGGCCAAAGGCATTAAGGCAGATGGCGACCAGCACGCTTGATCCGCGCCTCGAGCCACGCGTCGCGCTGTTTTCGTAACACGATAAGCGGCAGTCCGGTCCGTCGCCGGGCTGCCGTCACGCAAAGCGCCGCCCGCTCGTTCACGACCCGTCGCCTGGGGTTCGATTACAGCGCATGGATACATCTAGGCCGGGTTGGCCCAGCTGCCGGCGGAGTTCGCCGCGGCTATAGCCCAGATCGCACAGAATATGGTCGTCGCGCTTGAGCAGTGCCTTGACCGCCCGGCGCTTGCGCCACCGTGCCAGGGCACGCCCGATCAGTGCGAACAGCCATAGCGGCGGCATGGCCGGCATATAGAGCCGTTCGATCTGCGGGCTGATCGACCCAGACCGAGATCCAGACCCGCGCCCGGGCTCGTGGCGAGGTTCGACAGGCGATTGACACATACATACCTCCAGATGCGTGACCGATGTCTTGGCAACGGGATCAGCATGGAAGCATCCTGCTTTTCAATACAGCAAAAAGATCTATACTCTGCTTTCAGTTTTATTTAACACAACGTAATGACTGGACTGCCCGGCCAAACCAGCGGCGCCACCGAGCGACTACTCGATACCGAGGTGCTACGCAGTTTCGTGGCTATCGCCGAGCACGGCAGCTTCACGCGCGCGGCCAAGGCGGTATTCCGTACGCCTTCGGCGTTGAGCATGCAGATCAAGGGCCTGGAAACCACGCTCGACAAGCGCCTGTTCGTACGCGAGGCACGCCGCGTGCAACTCACCGAACACGGCGAACTGCTGTTGCGCTACGCGCGCCAGCTGCTGGCGCTGAATGCCGAAGCCGTGGCCTGTTTTCTCGCCCCCGCGCTCGACGGCACGGTGCGGGTAGGCACGCCGGATGATGTGGGCGGACGCATCCTGCCGCGGGTGCTGGCGGCCTTTGCACGCTCCAACCCCGCGGTGCAGGCGGATGTGATCACGGGCACCAGCCGCGTGATCCTCGAACGCCTCGACGCCGAGCAGATCGATTTCGCGCTCGTCACCGTCGGCAGCCGGGAAGTCGATAGCGAGCGCGGCGAGATCGTACACAGCGAACCGCTGGTCTGGGCCGCGCGGCGCGGCGGCAGTGCGAAGCTGCGCGAGCCATTGCCCGTGGCCCTGGCCGAACCCGGCTGTGCCTGGCGTGCCAGCGCGATCGATGCGCTGGACCGGGCCGGCCGGCGTTATCGCGTGGCCTACAGCAGCGATCACAGCGCCGGCCAGCGCGCGGCTGTGCTTGCCGATCTGGCGATCGCGCCGTTCCCGCGCCCGCTGGTGGATTCAGCGGACCTGGAAATCCTGGACGAGTCGCAATTACCGCCGCTGATCGATACCCATACGGCGCTCGTATTCGGCGCGCATTGTTCGGAGGCCGGCAAGGCCCTGGCGCAGCATGTGGTCGAGGCGTTTCGCGCGCTGCGCGCCTAGGTACTTTCCACCTTGATGTTCGGGAACTTGCCGGCGTAGTCCTTCTTCTGCTGCGACAGGCGCGCGGCGGTACGTCGTGCCATGTCGAAATAGGCACTGGCGATATTGCCCTGCGGGTCGGCAACCACGCTGGGATGGCCCGCATCGGCATTTTCGCGAATGGAGATATCCAGCGGCAGTTCGCCCAGCAGGCCCACGTCATATTCATCGGCCAGGGTCTGGCCACCGTGGGCGCCGAAAATCGCTTCCTCGTGGCCGCAGTTCGAGCAGATGTGCGTGCTCATGTTCTCGACAATGCCCAGCACCGGCACATTGACCTTGTTGAACATTTCCACGCCCTTGCGTGCGTCGATAAGCGCCAGATCCTGCGGCGTGGTCACCACCACCGCGCCCGACACCGGCACCTTCTGGGCCAGGGTAAGCTGGATATCGCCGGTGCCCGGCGGCAGGTCGATGATGAGATAGTCGAGATCGTCCCAGGCGGTCTGGAACAGCATTTGTTGCAGCGCTGAGGTCACCATCGGCCCGCGCAGAATGGCGGGCGAATCCTTGTCAATCAGATAGCCGATCGACATGGTCTGCATGCCATGCGCCTGCATGGGCAGCAGCGTCTTGCCATCCTTGGCCTGGGCACGCCCTTCGATACCCATCAGCCGCGGCTGGCTGGGGCCATAGATATCGGCATCCAGCAGGCCGACCGAGGCGCCGTCGGCCTTGAGCGCGAGCGCGAGGTTGGCCGCCACGGTGGACTTGCCCACGCCGCCCTTGGCCGAGGCCACGGCAATGATGTTGCGTACGCCCTCGACACGCTTGAGCGAGGGCTGCACCGCGCGTGCGGCCACCGAAAAACCGACGGTGACGTCGGCCCGCTCGACGCCGTCGACCGCTTCGAGCATGGTGCGCACCTGTTCGGCCAGCGTCTGGCCGTAATCGCCGCAGGGAAAGCCCAGATCGAGTTCGAGCGTGACGCGCTCGCCCTTCACCTCCAGCGAACGCACCGCGCGCGCGCTGATCAGGTCGGTATCCAGATAGGGCTCGTGGAAACGGCCGAGTTCGGTTTCGACGGTCTGTTTTAGGGCATCGCTCATGGCGCTTTCCAGGATGATTCGGTCAATTGAAACGGCGCCAATGATAGCAGCCACCGCCGGCCGACCGAGCACGGCTGTGGCATACTGGCGGGCTTTCGACAGCCGACAAGAAAGCCTGTTATGGCGCGCGATATTCTCGTTACCTCTGCCCTGCCCTATGCCAATGGCTCGATCCATCTGGGCCATCTGGTCGAATACATCCAGACCGATGTGTGGGTGCGCTTCCAGAAGCTGCGCGGCAATCGCTGTATCTATGTCTGCGCGGACGATGCGCACGGCACGCCCATCATGCTCAAGGCGCGCGACATGGGCATCGCGCCCGAGCAGCTCATCGCCGACGTCGGCGCCGAGCACAAGCGCGATTTCGACGATTTCCTGATCGGCTTCGACAACTACCACTCGACCCATTCGGACGAAAACCGCGAACTGGCGGCCGAAATCTATACCCGGCTCGACAAGGCCGGCCACATCGCGCGTCGCACCATCTCGCAGGCCTTCGACGAAGAAAAACAGATGTTCCTGCCGGATCGCTTCATTCGCGGCGAATGCCCGAAATGCGGCGCACCGGATCAGTACGGCGACGCCTGCGAAAAATGCGGTGCGACCTATCAGCCCACCGAGCTGATCAATCCGGTGTCCGTGCTCTCGGGTGCCACACCGGTCGAGCGCGATTCCGAGCACTACTTCTTCCAGCTCGGGGATTTCGAGAAATTCCTGCACGACTGGACGCGTAGCGATCACCTCCAGGAAGCGGTCACCCGCAAGCTCGACGAATGGTTCGAAGCCGGACTCAAGGACTGGGACATCTCCCGCGATGCGCCCTATTTCGGCTTCAAGATTCCGGGCACGGACGACAAGTACTTCTACGTGTGGCTGGATGCGCCGATCGGCTATATGGCCAGCTTCGCGAACCTGTGCAAGCGCCGCGACGATCTCGACTTCGACACCTTCTTCAAGCCGGATTCGAAGGCCGAGCTGTATCACTTCATCGGCAAGGACATCGTCTATTTCCATGCGCTGTTCTGGCCCGCCATGCTCGAAGGCGCGGGCTATCGCACGCCGACGGGTATCCATGCGCACGGCTTTCTCACCGTCAACGGCGAGAAGATGTCCAAGTCGCGGGGCACCTTCATCAAGGCGCGCACCTGGCACGACCATATGCCGGCGGAATTTTTGCGCTACTACTTCGCCGCCAAGCTCTCCGGCAAGGTCGAGGATCTGGATCTGAACCTCGACGACTTCCGCGCGCGCATCAACTCCGACCTAGTCGGCAAGTACGTCAATATCGCCTCGCGCAGTGCCACCTTCATCACCAAGCGCTTCGACGGCCAGCTCGCGGATACGCTGGACGCGCCGGAACTATTCGAGCGCTTTGCCGCCGCGGCCGACGAGATCGCCGAGCACTACGAACAGCGCCGTTTCGCCCAGGCCATCCGCCAGATCATGGCCCTGGCCGATGAGGCCAATGCCTATGTCGCCGAGCGCGCGCCCTGGCAGCTGGCCAAGAAAGACGGCCGCGAAGACGAGCTGCAGCAGATCTGCACTACCGCCCTTGCCCTGTTCGCCCAGCTCACGATCTATCTCAAACCCGTGCTGCCGGAAACCGCCGAGCGCGCCGAAGAATTTCTGAACGTCGATTCGCTGACCTGGGCCGATCTGGCCACGCCGATATCGGGCGAGATTCAGCGCTTCAAACCGCTGCTGCGCCGCGTGGAACAACCGGCCATCGACAAGATGATCGAAGCCAGCCAGGAAGACCTCGCAGCCAAGTCCGCGCCGCAGGCCCAGCCCGAAGCCGAACCGAAAACCGCAGACAACAAACCGCAGAAGAAGGACGAAGCCGCCGTGGACAGCGATACCATCGAGATCGGCGATTTCGCCAAGGTGGACCTGCGCATCGCGCGTATCGAGGCCGCCGACCATGTCGAAGGCGCCGACAAACTGCTGCGCCTGACGCTCGACGTGGGTGCGCTGGGCAAGAAGCAGGTCTTTGCCGGTATCAAGTCGGCCTACGACCCGGCACAGCTCGAAGGCCGGCTGACCGTCATGGTCGCCAACCTCGCCCCGCGCAAGATGCGCTTCGGCGTATCTGAAGGCATGGTGCTCGCCGCCGGCGACTCGCCGCATATCCTCTCGCCCGACGACGGCGCGAAACCCGGCGACAAGGTCAAATAGCGCGGCCGAGCCGGTTCACGCCGCGGCACCTGGCGCCTCTAGTTGACCCGGCTTGGTCTCGGTTCTCCATGCCGGAAGGCGATCCGCAGATTTCGCCGATTACGCAGATTAAGAAAACAGGCCCTGGGAAGCGAAGCAACGTTCGCGCCTGCAGAACGTTTGCTTTTGACCTGCAAACGTGTGCTTTTGATCTGCGTTTTTCTGCGTCGATCTGCGGACACGCCTTCCCGGGAAACGGCTGGAGACTCAAACGACGCAAGCGTCGGAGAACCGCGCCGCTTGAAAAATCAATCTGCGAATAGCTGCCCTGAGGACTTTTTAGTCCAGCCGGCTAGTTCGCGAACGTACGGCGGATATATCGCCGGTGGGCGTGCTCAGAAGCGCCGCCATGCACACCCCTTGAACGGCCGCTATAGACTCGATCGGCTGGCACCTGTCGCGTAACCTGCGGGCCAATCGGCCGAGAACATGTCGAAAACGAAACCATGACGACACCCGTCGACGATATCGATGCTCTGCTACCACAGACCCAGTGTCGGCGCTGCGGCTACGACGGCTGTCGGCCGTACGCCGAGGCGATCGCGGCCGGAGAAACGGATATCAACCGCTGCCCGCCCGGCGGCGATGCCACGGTGGCACGCCTGGCCGAGCTCACCGGCCAGGCGATCAAGCCGATCGACCCGGAATGCGGCGATGCCAGCCTGCCCAAGGTCGCCTTCATTCGCGAGGACGAATGCATCGGCTGTACCCGCTGTATTCAGGTCTGCCCGACCGACGCCATCATCGGCGCGGCCAAGCAGATGCATACCGTCATCGAATTCGACTGCACCGGCTGCGAGCTGTGTGTGCCGGCCTGCCCGGTCGACTGTATCGACATGCCGGAATCCCAAGCCGACAGCGGCCAGCCGGTCTGGCCCCCGGCCCGCGAAATCGACGCCGAACGCGCCGCTCGTTCGCGCCGCCTGTTCGAAGCACGCCAGAAGCGGCTTAACCGGCATACCACGCGTCGTCGCCGCGCCAGCCGCCACGAGGCCACGGTGGATGCACGCGAAGATGCCCAGGCCACATCCGAAGCCAAGAAATCCACCATCGCCGACGCCATCGCCCGCGCCAAGGCCCGCCGCGCCGGGCGCGAGTGACGCCACCCCGGCCGATATCGATCGGTGATGATGTGCTGTGGCTTCGTTCTTCAAGACGAACCACAGATTACGCAGATTAGAAAAGCGCCGCCTATGCGTCAGACGCCAGCGAAACGCCGCGCATCACCCCTCGATCGGCAGGCTTTCCTGTTCCGCTAATGGCATCGAAGTCGGGGCGTAAGCAAGCAGGGTTCCGCAAATGAACGTGAAGACACGCGAATAAGGCGAAGGTCAGATTGCTCGCACGCCTGCTGGGCTGATGTTCGCGCCCCATAACGCGCCGGAGCTCGCTATTCTGCGCCGTGGCTTCGTTGTTCAAGCGGAACCGCAGATTGCGCAAATAACACAGATCAGTAAGCGCACGACGCAGCGCGAGCCGCCAGCGAACGACCGCAAATATTCGTTCTTCGATCTGCGGACCTTTCTTCGCCGCCAACGCCACCCCACCCGGAGCGCCGCTTAAGCCGATCGCCCACCATGGCCAAATCAATAAATCTGCGTAACCGGCGTGATCTGCGGATCACTGCCTTTCAAGAACCATCGTGTCACACCCGAAAGGCACTCCGCAGACGGGCGCCGATGTGGCCGGGCGTTTTAAATCGGGCTGTTCGGCGGTTTCGGGCTTCAAACGCATCCACAGATTTCACAGATGACGCAGATTAGAAGAGCGCCGCCTAGGCGCCAACGAACCGCAATAAATCGCTCCTTTGATCTGCGTGATCTGCGTCGATCTGCGGACCTTTCTTCGCCGCCAACGCCACCCCGCCCGGGGCGCCGCTTAAGCCGATCGCCCACCACGGCCAAATCCTTAAATCTGCGTAATCGGCGTAATCTGCGGATCACTACCTTTCATGAACCATCGTGTCACACCCGAAAGACACGCCGCAGACGGGCGCCGATGTGGCCGGGCGTTTTAAATCGGGCTGTTCGGCGGCTTCATTCTTGAAGAGGAACCACAGATTACGCAGATTAGAAGAGCGCCACCTATGCGCCAAGCGTCAACGAACCGCAATAAATCTCTCCTTCGATCTGCGTGATCTGCGTGATCTGCGGAACGTTCTTTGCCGCCAACCCCGCCCAGCCCAAAGCACCGATTAAACCAATCGTCCACCACGGCCAAATCAATAAATCTGCGTAATCGGCGTAATCTGCGGATAGATGCTTTAAAGAGCTCTTCGAACAGCACGCTAATGGCAATCCGCGGCCAGGCACCGCGGCACCGTCGCCCAGTCTGCGCATCGCTTGAGGCGACGAAGCCGATACAATCCCACCCCGATTGCCCTCTTTTGCCGCGCCACGGCCTGACCCATGAACAAAGCCAAACGCACCGAAATATTTGAGCGTCTGCGCGACGCCAACCCGAATCCGCAAACCGAGCTGCGCTACGATTCGGCCTTCGAACTGCTGATCGCGGTCATCCTGTCCGCCCAGGCGACCGACGTGGGCGTGAACAAGGCCACGGCAAAGCTGTTCCCCGTCGCAAACACGCCGCAGGCGATCCTCGATCTTGGCGAGGATGGGCTCAAGGACTACATCAAGACCATCGGGCTGTATAACAGCAAGGCCACGAACATCATGAAGACCTGCCGCGCGCTGGTCGACGAACATGACGGCGAAGTGCCGGATACACGACAGGCACTGGAGGCACTACCGGGCGTGGGCCGCAAGACCGCCAACGTGGTGCTCAATACGGCGTTCGGCAAACCGGCGATGGCGGTGGATACACATATCTTTCGGGTATCCAACCGGACCGGCATCGCACCCGGCAAGACGGTACGCGCGGTCGAGGATCGACTCATGCGTCTGGTGCCCAAGGAATTTCTGCTGGATGCGCACCACTGGCTGATTCTGCACGGGCGCTATACCTGCAAGGCCCGCAAACCGCTATGCGACGACTGTCGAATCGTCGATCTATGCGAATATCGGCACAAGAATTTGAGCGAGCAAACCACATGACCCCCGACCACAGCCGTCCGGCCGACGCCTTTGCCGCGCGCAATACACCGCGCATCTTCTGCATCGGGCGCAATTACGCGAAGCACATCGAGGAACTGGGCAACACGCTCAGTGGCAAGGAATCGGTGGTGTTCATGAAGCCCGCCAGCGCGCTGGTCGCGCCCGGCGAGGCCATCACCCTGCCCGATGATGAGGGGGCCATTCATTACGAAACCGAGCTGGTCGTGGAAATCGGCAGCGGCGGTCGCGATATCGCCCCCGAGGCCGCACGCGAGCATATCGCCGGCATCGGCCTGGGCCTGGATCTGACCCTGCGTGATGTCCAGACCGATTTGAAGAACACCGGCGAGCCCTGGGAAAAAGCCAAGGCGTTCGATCACAGCGCACCGCTTGGGCCGATGATCGCCCTCGACGACGATATCGACCTCGCCGATCTGCATTTCGAGCTGACCATCGACGGCGAGGTTCGCCAGCACGGCCATACCGCAGCCATGCTCGTGGGCGTGGCCGACCTGATCGCCATGCTCAGCGCCCACTGGCAGCTGCTGGCCGGGGACCTGATCTTCACCGGCACGCCGGAAGGTGTGGGGCCACTGCAACCGGGCATGCACCTGCAACTCCGTGCCGATCAGCTACCCGGCGCCGAATGGACGATCGCGTGAACCCTTCCGAAGTGGCCGGCCACCCGGTCGCCCTGCACCCGGCGCTGGCCGATATCGACCTGGTGGTGTTCGATCTCGATGGCACGCTGATCGACTCGGTGCCCGATCTGGCGGCGGCCATCGATACGACGTTGCAGGAGCGCGGCCTGACGGTCGCCGGCATCGCACGGGTGCGCGACTGGGTGGGCAACGGCAGCCACAAACTCGTCGAACGCGCGCTGGCACATGCATGCACCACCGCTGCGGATGCGCTCGATCGCGCCGATGTCGACGCCGCCCACGCGCGCTTTCTCGAACATTATGCCGCCGCACCCTGCGCCCGAACGCGGCTATATGACGGCGTGCGTCAGTGTCTGAACAGTTTGGCGACGCGCGGCGTCACCTGTGCGCTGGTCACGAACAAGCCGGTCGTCTTCATCGACCCGATTCTCGCCCACTTCGAGCTCACGCGCTTTTTCGCGCTCACGCTGGGCGGCGACAGTCTGGCCCAGAAGAAGCCGCATCCGGCGCCGCTGTTGTACTGTGCCGAGCGTGCCGGTGTCGCGCCCGCGCATGCCTTGATGGTCGGCGATTCGCGTCACGATATCGCGGCCGGCAAGGCGGCCGGTTTTCGCACTCTGGCGGTGACCTACGGCTACAACCACGGTGAACCGATCGCCGCCAGCCAGCCCGATCATCAAGTCGACTCGCTCGCCGAACTCCTATAGCTGGCGCCGCCGTGCGTTTCTAAAAAGATCAGTTGTCATTTCGTCGCCTTTACGGGACGATGCAACGAAATAACGACGTGGGAGGAGACAGCGTCGATGACGAAGAAGAAAAAGATCGGCATCGTCATTGCCGTGGTAGTGGTCGTACTCGCCGGGGCGGTCATCGCCATGAAGGCCGCCCAGCCGGAGGCAGCCGAATCGGCCACGCTCATTTCGGACAAGCATGCCCAGCTGGCCTCGATCGAGCGCTACAACGACGGTCAGAACAGCTTTTCAGAGAGTTTCAATCCGATCATTCGCGATCGCACCCTGCGTGACTCGGGGCGCAAGTCGGTCGGGCTGTTCATCAACAATGTCTATTTTCGGGTCGTCGGCGAGATCGCCTTCGATACCAAACGCCTGTCGGCGGTGCTGATCCCGCGAGAAGCCGGCGCGCCGATCGTGCTCGATGATCCCACCTCCTTCATCTTCCACCCGCTACACGGGCAGGTCACCTTGCCGCCCAAGGCGCTGTCGGCGCTGTTCAACCAGTATCTTGCCGACTATCCGGATTCGCAGCTGCGCAAGATCAAGGCCTCGACCCGGGATGACGGACGGCTTGTCGTCGAAGGCGAAGCGGCGAAAATCCCCAATGTCTGGCTGCCTTTCCACATGTCCGGCAAGGTGGAACTCAAACAGGGTCATCTGTTCGTCTACGAACCGGACGAAATCAAGATCGGGCCAATGCAGGCCAAGGGGCTGCTGGAGGCCATCAATCTGCAGCTGTCCAAGCTACTGCAGATCGAGTCCCAGGGCGCCGGTTTTTCCGGTAACAACGTGGTGCTGGATCTCAACCACGCGCTGCCACCACCCGAGCAGAGCGTGCATGTTCAAAACATGCGCATCGACAGTTCCGGGGTCAATCTCGATATCACCAGCGACCAGGATCCCGAGTTCCCGGACCCGGTGGTCGACAGCGACAGCTACGTCATGCTCCAGGGCGGTGACGTGCGTATTCAGCGCGCGGTGATCACCGACGCGCGCCTGCAATTGATGGCGCGCGACGGCGGCAAGCTCGATACATCGCTTTACAACTATCGCGAGCAGCTGGTCAACGGCGTGCTCGATGCCACACCCTCGGGCGAGATCGCCATCTATCTCGGCGCCTACCAGCCTGCCGACTACCTCCAACCCGCTCTGCCGGAGGACAGCGATGCGTCCTGATAACCGCCTACAGCGCTTGACCCGGCGCGCCCGTCATCCGCTGGGCACGATCCTGCTCGCCCTGCTGCTCGCCGGCCTGTCGAACAATGGCTGGGCACAGGGCCAGATGCGCAAGTCGCTGGGCCCGGAGCCGGGCCGGCTGGCCCCGGCGCTCAACGATGATGACGAGGACGAACAGGCAGACGACAAGGCCAAAGCCGATTCGCAATCGCAAGCCGACTCCGATGCGGCGTCCGAAAACGTTACCGACGAGCACAGTCCGGCCGACGCCAACGACGACGAAATGGTCAATCCGGATGTCGTGGTCGCCCAGCAGAAGCGGTATGCCGAGCTACGCAATATCTGGCGTCGGCGTCTGCTGCCTGCCGCGCTCGATCGCAACGTCGGCGACTTCACTTTGCGCGACTCGGGGGTGCGCGCGGTGGCATTGCAGGCACGCAATGTCGAATTCTATCTCGACGATAATATCGGCTATTACGTCAAGAACCTGCGTGCGCTACTCGAACCCAAAAAAGCGGGCGATCCGGTGAATTTCGACGATCCGGAACAGTTCGATATTCATATCCTGTCCGGCGAGGTGCTCATCCGGCCCAAGGATCTGGATGCCCTGTTCAATAACTATGTGCTCGACTACCAGCCGCGCTCGCTGTCGAGCGTCAAGAACAGCACATCGAAAGACACCTTGAAGGTCGAGGTCGGGGCGCGCCTGTTCGAGTTCATCCCGCCGGTGGGCGGGCTGCCGACGACGCTCGAAGGCCCGATGACGGTGACCAAAGACAATAAACTCGTCTACGCACCGACCAGCGTCAAACAGTTCGGCATGCCGGTAAAACCACTGCTCTCGGGTGTGGGGCTCAAGCTGCAGACACTCACCCCGTTTTCCCGCGAGGGCGTACAGCTCAAGGACAACCGGCTGATCATGGATCCGGAAACCATGTTTCCGCCGCCGCGAGTGAAAATCGACAAGCTCGATAGCGCCACCCTGAGTGATGCCGGCCTGACGCTGACGTTCTCCAGCGACACCGCGGATAGCGGTTTCACCGATCCGCCCGTGGCCACCGACAGCTATATCTGGCTCCAGGCCGGGGATGCACGCTTCTACTCCACCCTGCTGGTCAACGCGAACCTGCAGCTGATGGGCAACTCGGACGCGCCGCTGCGTTTCAATCTCTATCACTATCGCGCCCAGAGTGCCGAAGGCACGATCAGTGCCCAGATGGATGGCGCGTTGATCGTACGGGTGCCCAACGACTTCAAGATCGACGATCAGGATATCCACCAGTACAGCGGCTTGACGCCGCGTGCGGCCGCGGCGAACTAGCGCGTCGCGGCGCGGCGTACACCGTGGCTGACGTGCCGCGGGCGTGTATTGCCAGCTACGGGCCTTACCGGTAATCTGCGCGTTTTTGCCGGCCCGGCAGGTCTGGTGCCCTCAGGACAAGTGCATATGAGTTTGAATGCCGAGTTGAACAAGACGCTGGGCCTGGACGGCCTCGAGTATCGCCACAATCTCGGCAAGGACGCGCTGTTTCGCGAAGCGCTCGCGAACGATCGCGGCCGTATTCGCGCTGATGGGCCGGATGACGAACCCAAGGCCTATGAAACGGCACTCGGTCTCGAAGGCCCGCTGGTCTACTACTCCGACCCGAGTTGCACCGGTCGTCCGGTACAGGACACCTTCGCCGTCGCCTGGCCGGAACTGATCGACAAGATCTGGTGGAAGTCCGACTTCCAGCAATTCGACCCGGACCGGTTCGAGCCGCTGCTCGAACGCGTGGCCGCCCATCTCAACGAGCGTGGCCGACATCTGTACGTCCAGGATGTGTACTGCGGCTGGGATCCGGCCTATGCCGTGCCCTATCGCTTTGTCGGCGAATTCGCCACCCATGCGCTGTTCGCCAAGAACATGTTCGCCGACGGTGTGGATGTACAAAACCCGAACGACAAGCGCTGGACGCTGCTCAATGTGCCCAGCTTCCACTGCGACCCCGAACGCGACGGCACCAAGTCGAACCGCGCGGTCATCATCGATATCCGCAACCGGATCGGCCTCGTGCTCGGCCGGGCCGACTACTGCGGCGTGGTCAAGAAGACCATGTTCACGGTCATGAATTACCTTCTGCCGGAAATGGGCGAAATGCCCATGCACTGCTCGGCGAATGTCGGCGCACGCGGCGACGGCGCGATTCTTTTCGGCCTGTCCGGCACCGGCAAGACCACGCTATCCGCCGACCCGGATCGTCAGCTCATCGGCGACGACGAACACGCCTGGACCGAGGATGGCGTGTCCAATTTCGAGGGCGGCTGCTATGCCAAGCTCATTGACCTCGACAAGGACGCCGAACCGGTCATCGCCGGCGCGCTGTCGACGCCAGGCTGTTTGATCGAGAACGTCCCGCCGCTGCCGGGCAAGGCGCTGGCCGATACCGACCCGCAGGATCTCGATCTCACCGATGGTTCGATTACCGAAAACACGCGGCTGTCCTATCCGCTGTCGGCCAACCCGAACGTCGCCGACGGCGCGCGCGGCCCGCATCCGGAAACCATCGTGCTACTCACCGCCGACGCCTTTGGCGTGCTGCCGCCGGTGTCCCTGCTCGATACCAAGGACGTGATGTATCACTTCGTGTCCGGTTTCACTTCCAAGCTTGCCGGCACCGAAGTCGGTGTGACCGAACCCGTGGCGGCATTTTCGGCCTGTTTCGGCGCCCCGTTCATGGCCCAGAAACCATCCGTTTATGCCGAAATCCTGGCCGAGAAGATGCGTACCCACAAGGCCCGCTGCATTCTGCTGAATACCGGCTGGTCGGGTGGCCCCCACGGCGTGGGCAAGCGTATCTCCATCAAGCATACGCGCGCCCTGCTCAACGCCGCGCTGGCTGGCGATCTGGACCCGGAAAACACCGAGTACGAGAATCACCCCATTTTCAACCTCGCCATGCCCACGCAGTGCCCGGGCGTGCCCAGCGAGATACTCAACCCGCGTAATACCTGGGACGACAAGGCCGCCTACGACCGTCAGGCCGAAATGCTGCGCGGTATGTTTCGCGATAACTACCAGGCCAAGGGCTTCGACCAGCTCGGTATCGAAGCAGTCATGTAGCACCGCCGGCGGGCCAGCACTTGTTGCCGCCCGCCGCCGAATTACCCGCAGCCGCGGCTGCTTGCAGGCCGCGGCCATACGCCGGGGAATAAAGCCACGCAGCGCGCAACGCGCACGTCAACGACTGCGCCATCAGCCGATGTGAACAAGTGTTGACTTGGTATGCATACGCCTCTAATGTGTACAACTGTTCACATGGAGTTTCGAGCGTATCCAATGAAACGATTCATTGCTTTCGGCTTGATCGCCACCCTGCTGACGGCCTTCACTCAGCTCGGCGCCGCCGCCGAACGCGAGCGCCGTGCCTGTGTTTTCGACCCCGTCGGCGCCGACGGCTTCGTATACGAACTGTTCAGGGACTACGCGATGCAGGCCCACGATTGGGGCTATGCCCTCGATGCGCGTGCCTACACCGACGAAGCAGTCGCTGCGAACGACTTCAAGGCCGGCAAATGCGACATGGTCGTACTGTCGGGCGTACGAACCCGCGCGCTCGTGCCGTTTGCGGGCAGTCTCGACATGGCCGGCGGGCTGGAAGATTATGCTGCGCTGCGGCGTGCGATCACGGCCATGGCCCAACCCAAGGCCGCGTCGCTGATGCGCGCCAACGGCAACGAAGTCGTCGGCGTGGTGCCGCTGGGCAAGGTCTTCCTGTTCGCCCGGGACCGCCAGGATCTCCAAGGCCTGGACCGGCTGGCCGGCAAGCGTATCGCCGTTCTGGCCTATGATCGCGCCTCGCGCGCGGTGGTAGAAACGGTCGGTGCCTCGCCGGTGCCGGCGAGCATCGCCAAACTCGGGCCGCTATTCAACAATGGCAGCGCCGATCTGACCTATGCGCCCGCAATCGCTTACGAGCCGCTCGAACTCGAACGCGGCGTCACGCCCAACGGCGGCATCGCCGATTTCGTGCTCGGTACGCTTTCGGGCCAGATCGTCGTGCACGCGGATCGCTTCGATGCCGAGTTTGGGCAACGCTCACGGCGCTGGGTGGCCGATACCCTGTTCGACAACATGCAGGTACGGCTTGAAAAAGCCGAGGCCGATATACCGGCGTCGCTGTGGGTACCCATAAACGCCGAGCGCAGCGAGCGCTATCGGGCCATGTTCCGCGACGTACGAGAACAGCTCTGGAACGAGCAGTGGTACAGCCACCGCATGCAACGCCTGCTCAAGAAGATCCGCTGCGCCGAGGCGCCGGGGCGAGCCGAGTGCAGCCTCGATTCGGAAGGCGGCCCGGTCTACTAACGGGTTGGCGGCATGAAGAAAAGTATCGCACTCGATCCGGGGCGTATCCGCTATTGGCGCGAGCGCCGCGGCTATACCCAGCAGGCACTGGGCGATGCCGTGCTCGATTCGGGCAAGCCCGCATCCAGACTGCGTGGTATCCAGGCCTGGGAGCGCAGCGGCAAGGTATGGGACCGCCTGGTCGACGATCTGGCGCGCGCGCTGGAGGTCGACATTACCGATCTCGAGCGATCCGATGCCGATATTGCCGGGCTGTGGCTATGCTGGCGTTGTCGCAGCCTGCCACCGCAGGGCGCACAGTTGCAGCCGAGCCTGCACGCTGCGTTCGATCATATTCGCGCACAAATCGAACGCGGCGGCGAACTGCATGACGGCCTGCAGGCTACGCTCGTCGACGCCGACACGCTCTTTCGTATCGAACTGCGTACCCACGAGCCGGACCGCGCACCGCGCATCGAGCCGCTATTCATACGTCCGGTACGCTGGAGTACGCGCCAGGGCCTGCTCTGGCGGCGCCCGACCACGCTCGAGCGTCGCGCCCTGCAACGCCTGTTCGATCAGACAATCAATGCGCAGCCAGGCGTGGAACCGCGCGCGGTGAACGCACTGCAGGATTACTGACCGGCAAACCGCCGGTTTGCGGGGCGTTTTCGTCGGACGGCAAGACTGCGCGTGCGCCGCGCACTGTCATACGCCAAGGCCGAAAACAGCCCATAAAAAAGCCGCCGGCATCACTGCCGGCGGCTGAATGACGTCGATCACCCGGTAGCCGGGCGCACGCATTGCCGTTAGTCGGCGTTCGCGCCTGCCTTGTCGCCACTCTGGCCACCGGCATCGCTGCCGTCTTCGTTGCTGTCGCTGCCGGCGTTGGCATTTTTATCGCCAGCGCCGACCTTGAGCAGTTCGACATCGAAGATCAGCGTCTCGTTGGGCCCGATCTGAGCGCCCGCACCGCGTTCGCCGTAGGCGAGATCGGCCGGGATGTAGAGCTCGTACTTCGCACCCTGCTTCATCAGCTGGAGCGCTTCGGTCCAGCCCGGAATGACTGCATCGACCGGGAAGGTCACCGGTTCGCCACGCTCACGCGAGCTGTCGAACACGGTGCCGTCGATGAGCTTGCCGGTGTAGTGCACGGTAACGCTGTCGTCCGCGCTCGGGCTCGGGCCATCGCCTTCTTCGATAACCTTGTACTGCAGACCGCTGTCGGTGGTCTTCACCCCGTCCTTGGTCTTGTTCTCGGCCAGGAATTTCTGACCCTTCTCGAGGTTGTTCTCGGCCTGCTCGCTGGCTTTCTTCTGCTGTGCGGCTTCCATCTCCTTGACGAAGCTCTGCATGACTGCGTCGAGTTCGTCCTGGCTCAACTTCGTCTTGCCGCCGCTGACCACGTCGCTGACGCCTTCGGACAGGGCATCCACCTGGATATCCACCGGCAGCTCCTTGAGCGAATTGCCGATATCCATACCCAGCGCATAACTGCGACGCTGCTTTTCGTTCTCGAAATCGCCGGCCTTGTCGGTGCTGGCGCTACTATCGCTGCCGTTGGAAGCGCCTGCATCGGCCGATGCGTTATCGGCGTCCGACTGGTTACCACATGCCGTGAGCGCGAACAGACACGCCAACAAAGCCATATATCGTTTCATTGAGATCTTCCATGTCCATTTCTTGGAAACCGCAAGCCTACGCGAAAGGCCTGACGAGAAAAAGCCGCTTTTATCTTGGTCAAACGCCCGGCCCGTCGGCCTTTGTGGGCGATTCAGCGGGCTCGACACCGGGCGCGGGCCCGGCGTGCAGCTCGTCGAAGATATGCGGCGTTTCCATATAGAGTTCGTGACGCGGGTCGAGTTCCAGAATCGCGGGACTCGTATTGGCCGCAACAATGGTCACGAAGCGGCTCTGATCGGCCACCGGCACGGACGGCGTGGTGAAGCCGCGCCAGAACACGAACAGCGAATACAGGGCAAACACACCGGCCAGAAACACGAACAGCCCGGCCGGGCCCAGACCCTGCATGAAAACCGCCCCCGCTACCGGGCCGATACAGGTCCCTACCCCATACGCCAGCAACAGCCCGGCGCTGGCGGAGATAGGATCGCCCCGATCCATATTATCGTTGATCATGGACAGGCTGATCGGATACAGACAGGCAGCCAGGCCAAACAGCGGCGCGGTGGCCACATAGAGCACGCGTAGATCGTGCGCCCCAACGACGGCCGCCGCGATGCCGGCGAGCGTGGCGATGGTGCTGATCGCGGCCACGGTCAGACGCCGATCGAAATGATCGGACAACCGGCCGATCGGCCACTGGATCGCCATGGTCGCCAGTACAGCGAAGGCCATGTAACGCGACACCTCGGCCAGACTCATGCCGATATCACTGGCATACACGGGCGCGAGCGTGCTGAAACCGGCCACCAGCGCGCCGCCCGCGATACCCCCCAGCAGCCCACTGGGCGATAGCGCATAGAGCTGGCGAAAACGTAGCCGGTCGGCCGTATCCGGCGCGGGTGCTTCCGAGCGCGTGAGCGCCAGCGGCACCAGCGACATGACGATGAGGATCGCCACGATCGTGTAGATCGGATAATCGTCGGTTTCGCCCAGCGATACCAGATATTGCCCCAACGCGGCCGCGAAGAAGAAGACCACCTGGTAGATGCCCAGCAGCGCGCCGCGCGTCGCATGGGTTGCGCGCCCGGAGATCCAGCTTTCCAATACCATGATCAGCCCGGCGGCACAGAAGCCAACCAGCACGCGCAGCACGGCCCACAGCGCACCGTCGAAGAACAGCGGGTGAATCAGCGACGCCGAGCAGGCGACGGCGGCAAACGCCGCAAACGAGCGAACCTGGCCAACCCGCCGAACCAAACGGGTGGCAAACAACGAGCCGATGACAAAGCCAACGCTGTGACAGCCCAGCACCAGGCCGACCTGCAGCGTCGACAACCCGTCTACGCCCAGCTCCACGGCCACGACCGTGGTCAATAGCGACGTGCCGGCAATAAACAGCGTAAGGCTGGCGAACATCGCCGCCAGCGAAACGATCACCTGACCCATGGTTTGCGCTCTCGGGACCGGCCCAGGGCCGGCGGCTGTCTGCGCATCGACCCATTCGATGCGCGCGCCATTCTATGTACGGATCGGCCGCCACGACAGTCTCGATCGCGCACGACTCGATCGTGCGCGGCCCGTCGTGATTCACGTTGTGATTAAGGCGGCATGAAAAAGTAATTGTTCGGGTTAATGACGCGCCCAAGCAAACGCTTGCGCGCCGCGGCCGAACAACGCCACCGCGAGCCACCTCGGCTGTTTTGGTGCCGAATCAATATAACGGCAGTTTGGCCAGCCGCTTTCGGCTATCCGCCACCCGGCATGAAAATAATTTCACGCCGGGTGACCGAGGCCCGAATTTAGCGCTGGCGATGGCCCAGACGCAGACGCAGCGCGTTGAGTCGAATGAAGCCCGCAGCATCCTTCTGATCGTACGCGCCGCGATCGTCCTCGAAAGTGGCGATCGCCTCGTCGAACAGGCTGTCGCTTTCCGAGGCCCGGCCGACGATGGATACGCTGCCCTTGTAGAGCTTCACGCGCACGGTGCCGTTGACGTGGGTCTGCGACTTGTCGATCGCGGCCTGCAGCATCTCGCGCTCCGGCGAAAACCAGTAGCCGTTGTAGATGAGCTTGGCATAGCGCGGCATCAGCTCATCCTTGAGATGCGCGGCTTCGCGATCCAGGGTGATCGACTCGATCGCGCGGTGCGCGCGCAGCATGACCGTGCCGCCCGGGGTTTCGTAGCAACCGCGCGACTTCATGCCGACATAGCGATTCTCGACGATATCGATACGGCCGATGCCGTGCGCGCCGGCGAGCTTGTTGAGCCTGGCCAGCACCTGATACGGCGTGAGCGTTTCACCGTCGATTGCCACGATATCGCCTTTTTCGAAGGTCAGATCGACCTGCTGCGGCGCATCGGGGGCGTCTTCGGGGGCCACGCTCCATTCCCACATCGCCTCTTCGGCGGGCGTCCACGGATCTTCCAGCACGCCGCCTTCATAGGAGATATGCAGCGCATTGGCATCGGTGGAATACGGGGAGCCCCCATCCGCCTTCTTGCGGATATCGATGCCGTGCTCCTCGGCATAGGCCAGCAGCTTCTCGCGCGAATTCAGATCCCATTCGCGCCAGGGGGCAATCACCTTGATGCCGGGCATGAGCGCATAGGCCGACAACTCGAAGCGTACCTGATCGTTGCCCTTGCCGGTGGCACCGTGGGCGATGGCATCGGCGCCGGTTTCGCGCGCGATCTCGACCAGGCGCTTGGAGATGAGCGGGCGCGCAATCGACGTGCCCAGCAGATACTCGCCTTCGTAGATCGCGTTGGCCCGAAACATCGGATATACGAAGTCGCGCACGAACTCTTCGCGCAGATCGTCGATGAAGACCTCCTTCACGCCGAGTTTTTCGGCCTTGGGGCGAACTTCGTCGAGTTCCTCGCCCTGGCCGATATCGGCAGTGAAGGTCACCACCTCACAGTCGTATTCGTCCTGAAGCCACTTCAGGATCACGGAAGTATCCAGGCCGCCCGAATAGGCCAGCACTACTTTGTTGACGTCGCTCATAGGCTTGCGGTTTTGACTGTTCGCGGTGAATGGCGGTGCAAACCGCGCATTATACGCACGCCGCGCGCTACAGCCATCGCCCGGCCGGTAGCAGGCAGATCCATACGCCGACATCGCCCCGACGGACACGCCGGGCTGCTACTATCGCGCCATGACAGATATTCACTCTTCCGAAACCGCGCTGCCGGTCATGGCACAGCGTTTTCGCGGCTTTTTGCCCGTGGTCGTCGATGTCGAAACCGGCGGTTTCAATAACGCGACCGACGCCCTGCTGGAAATTGCCGCAGTGACGGTCGATTTCAATGCCGAGGGCCAACTGGAACTGCGCGAGTCGGTGTCCTACCACGTCGAGCCGTTCGAGGGCGCGAACATCGAGCCCGCCTCGCTCGAGGTCAACGGTATCGACCCGCACCATCCGCTACGGCCCGCGCTGCCCGAACGCGAAGCGCTGGCCCGCGTATTCCGCGTGGTGCGCACCATGGTCAAGGACACCGGCTGCAAGCGCGCGGTGCTGGTCGGCCACAACGCGCATTTCGATCTGGGCTTTCTCAATGCCGCAATCGCGCGCACCGGTATCAAGCGCAGCCCGTTTCATCCGTTTTCCTGTTTCGATACGGCGACCCTTGCCGGGGTCGCGTTCGGTCAGACCGTGCTGCGCCGTGCGGCCACCGCCGCGGGTATGAGCTGGGATAACGATGCCGCCCATTCGGCACGCTATGACACCGAACAGACCGCCCGGCTTTTTTGCACTATCGTCAATCGCTTTCGTCCGATCTACGAAAACATCCCGCCGCTGCCACAGGAGTGAGCACGCAGGCGACAGACCTCGATCCGGCCATGCGTATCGCTGTCACGCGATAGCACGCACACGGGTGCGCCGCAGGGTGGCCCATTGTTAAAAAATCGCTTTCCCAATCGCGGGCTTGCCCGGGCCACGCCAAGCGGCTAACTTGTGCCCGCGATATGGCCGACTCATCTTTTTCCGCTGCCCCGCGTCCGCTGCTCGGACGGCTGGGAATGTGCCTCAAAGCCGCACGCCTGACCGGCTTGCTGTTGCTTGGTGTCGCGCTGTGCCCGTTCGTGCCGCTGATCGGCAACCGCTCCTGGAAACTGGTGCGCTGGTGGCACGGACGCATGCTGCGCGTGCTGGACGTATCGCTGGATATCGACGGCGAACTGCCGGCCGGGCCCGTGCTGATCGTGGCCAATCACTGTTCCTGGCTGGATATCGTCGTGCTCGGGCACGCCTTCAATGCCTCGTTCGTGTCCAAAGCCGAGATCGACGGCTGGCCCCTGGTGGGCGCATTCGCACGCGCCGCTGGCACGCTGTTTCTCAGCCGCGGCGCGGGCAAGACCTCGGAAACCTCGGCCAAGATTCGCTCCGTGCTCGATGCCGGGCGTTCGGTTTTGTTGTTTCCGGAAGGCACCACCACCGCCGACCCGATGCCCAAACGCTTTCATGCCCGGCTGTTCGCGGCCGCTATCGAAGGCGAATATCCGGTGCTGCCGGTCGCACTACGCTACTGCGATGACACCACCCCGGCCGATATGCACCATGCGCTTGCGCCCTGGGTGAACGAAGCCGCCTTGTGGCCGCATTTTCGCGATCTGTTTCGTATCCACGACCTGCGCGCCCAGGTGCGCCTGTGTGCGCCCATCGACCCGCGCGGCTACGACCGGCGCAGTCTGGCCGAGGCCAGCTATGTGGCGATCAGCCATCGCCAGTCGATGGCGGCAATCAAGGCCCGGCGTCGGGCAATGCGCGAGTCGCAGTCAGCGGCTTGAGCGTGCCGTCGGGCGGCAGATTCTGGGCCGCGTAATAATCCTGCCCATCCGTGCCGTCGTAGCGACGCTCGTTGATAAAGCGCTTGATCACGGCCGCGCTTTCGTTCGCGCGTACCAGCAGGAACAGATGCCCGCCGCCGCGCACGATATGCAGATACGATTTCGGGATCAGCCAGTACAGCAGCCGGATATTGACCATCGGCATGACCGGGTCGTCATCGCCGCCCATGATCAGGGTCGGACAACGCAAGCGGTGCAGCCGATGCACGCTGGTCCAGCCCAGCCCGGCGATGAGCTGGTTGAGATAACCACGCGTGGACGGGTCCGGTGAAAAATGGCCGTTACGCTCCAGCAGCTCCGGCCGGCGCCGCATCAAGCCGCCGTAGAGCGTGGGCGCGAGTTGGGCCAGATTTTCGTTCTTCTGAAACCGACGTGCATTGGTCAGGCGCTTGAGCACGTTCGAACGCGCTGGCAGCGCGAGCATGCCGGTCGAGGTCGCCGCCAGCACCAGGCGATTGGTGCGATCCGGAAAATCGAGCGCGAACTGCTGGGCAAGCGCCCCGCCCCAGGACACGCCCGCGATATTGAGCGGCATATCGTAGCCGAGCCGGTCGAGCAGCCGTGCGGCCAGGCGCGCAAGCCAACGAAAACGGTGCGGCACGGTCAACGCGGGGGAATCTCCCGCGCCCGGCACATCGAATACGATGACTTCCACATCGTCGAGGGCATTGACCAGCGGCAGGGTCATGTCGAGATTGGCGCCAATGCCGTTGAACAACAGCATCGGCCGGCCGCGCCCGCGTCGTACACCCACCCGCAAACGCACGCCATCCACGTCGATGAACTCGACCTGCATTCTCGTGCGCCGACGCAGCACGCTCAGATTGGGCGGCAAACTGCGTCGAGGCGCGGTATTGTCAGCGACCACTGCGCTCACGGGCTCCCCTCGACATCATGATTCGAACGAGTATGCCGCAATGCGACATGCTCGAGTCTACGACTTTTGCCGCAGTGCAATATAAATTGCAAGCGATCAGAACACACTATTCTGATCGGCTGCGGTGATCGCAACCTTAGCTTCGAGGAATTCATCGAGCATGCGAACCACCTCGTCGGTGCGCTCGAGCACGAACCAATGGCCCGCGCCGCGCAGGATTTCCAGGCGCGCCTGCGGCAACAACAGCGCCAGCACGCGCGCGTTGACGGTGGGCACGATCGAGTCGTCGTCTCCGGCCATGACCAGCGTGGGCACGTTCAAGCGATGCAGCCAGGGCAGGCTGCTGAAACCAGTCAACGCATACAACTGGGCGGCATAGCCACGCCGGGTGGGCGCGCTCGCCCGGCTCATGGCCTGCGCGATTTGCTGGCATTCGTCGTTGCGCCGCCCGCCGAACACGGTCCGTGCCTGTTCGGCATCGGGCGCTACGCGGCTGAGCGCATCCGGGCGCGCCAGGCGCATGAGACTGGCCAGGCGCCCCGGAAACATCAGCTGCCCGCTGGCGGTTGCCGCCAATACCAGCCGGCGCACCCGATCGCGCTGCGAATGGGCGAACTGCTGAGCGAGCAACCCGCCCCAGCCAATGCCCATGACATCGACTGGCCGCGTGAGCCCGTAGTGATCGAGCAGGCTCGCGAGCAGCTGGGCGAGCGCGGGCATGCGCCGCATGGTGGTCACATCCGCGGACGTCCCCACGCCGGGCAGGTCGAAACACAGCACCGGCCGCCCCAGCGCAAGCGCGAATTCGTCGAGTATCTCCAGGTTGGCCGCGAAGTCGTTGCACAGCAACAGCGGCGTGCCATTATCAGGCACGAAGGCGGTATGCAGGCGCTCACCATCGAGCGCGACATGCTCGACTCGACGCGGCTCAGATCTGGCGGACATAACGCCCCGGGGCCGGATCGAGCGGCTCGTGGGTTTCATTGCCATAGACCGTGGGTGCGGCGATACGCTCGCCGCCATGGCATTCGGCCCAGCGGACCCAGGCCGGCCACCACGACCCCTGTTGCTCGCGCGCGCCCCGCCGCCAGGCAGCCGGGTCCAGGCTGTAATCATCGTTGACGTAGAAACGCGTACTCTCGTCGCCCGGCGGGCAAAGGATCGACTGCACGTGCCCGGCCGAGCCCAGCACGAAGCGCATATTGGTGCGAAACATCTGCATGGAGCGATAGCAGGCCTGCCAGGGCGTGATGTGGTCGCGCGCCCCGGCGACCACGAACACATCGCGATCGATGGCGGCAATATCGATATCTACGCCATCGATACTGAAATCGGCACCCCGGCGCAGGCGGTTGCGGCGATAGACCATCAGCAGATCGGCATGCAACGCGGCTGGCAGGCGGGTGGTATCGCTGTTCCAGTACAGCACATCGAAGGCGGGCGGGTCGTTGCCCAGCACGTAGTTGTTGACCACGAAATGCCAGATCAGATCATTCGGGCGCAGCCAGGCAAAGGTGCGTGCCATGTCGGCGCCGTCGAGTACGCCGGAAAACTGCGAACGCGCCAGCGCGGCGGTTACGGCCGCATCGTCGGCAACCCGCGCCAGACGCCGGCTGCGCGGCGAATCAAGCATGGTCACGAATAACGACAGACACGAGACTTTCGCCTGTTCGCCGCGCCCGGCCAGCCAGGCCAGTGTGACGGCCGCGGTCAGCCCGCCTGCACAGGCGCCGACCAACTTGACCCGCTGGTCGCCGCAAATGGCGCTGACGATATCGATGGCTTCGGCGGTGGCCCGCACATAAGCGGCCAGATCCCAGTCGCTCTGGGTCGCGGTCGGGTTGCGCCAGGAGATGGTGAACACCTGCTGGCCGGCTTCCAGGGCATGACGTACGAAGCTCTTTTCGGGCGACAGATCGATCACGTAGTACTTGTTGATCTGCGGCGGGCAGAACAATACCGGCTCGGCATCGACCTCGGCGCTGCGCGGGCTGTACTGGATGAGCTCGAACATGTCGTTGCGATAGACCACCGCGCCCTCGGTAGCCGCGATATTGCGCCCCAGCCGGAAGGCGCTGGTATCCACCTGGCGCGGCAAGCCGCGGTTGGTGCGCAGATCCTCAAGCAGATGGCGAATACCGCGAATGATCGATACGCCGCGCGTGCGCGTGGCCGCATCGTAAAAGCCGGGATGGGTCACGAACAGATTGCTCGGCGCGCCCGCGGCCACCAGATGCTCGGCCACGAACAACAGCCGTCGGCGCTGATCGGTGCCGATCCGCAGGCCGTGCACGAGCTCGAGCAATGCGCTCGACCAGGCCAGATAGCCCTGCAGCAGGCGTCGAAACGCCGGGTTCTCCTGCCAGGCAGGATGGGTAAAACGCCGATCGTCGGGGGCCGGGCGCAGGTGCGAACGACCCAGCGCGATCCGCGTCATTTCCAGCGATAGCGAGGCCTGGGCGCGGGCCAGGGAAATCGGATGCAGCGCCAGTACGCGCAGCAGTTCGCCGGCCGAGGACAGTGCCTCGCCCCAGCGCGAGCCGACAAAGGCCTGGGCGCCGTTGAGATCGCGCAACGCCCGCGGCGAGCCGTCGTTGGCGCGTGTGATTTCGGTATCGAAAGCGATCGCGTTCATATGAAAACGGCCCTGAGCAATGCCTGGCCAGATCCGGCAAGGCGCAGCGGCGCGCGCTTGCCGGCGATTCGTACGGGCGCTGCGAGCGCAGCCGCCAGAGATGGTTACAATGCCTATGCATCGCTACCAAGGGCAACTCGACGCATGCTGACCCGGATTCGCAACCGTTTCAACGAGGCCATTTGGGAGCCCGACCTGGAAACGCGCTCGGGCCCCAGGCGCTGGGGCATCATGAGTGTTCGTATTGGCCAGATCCTGGTGCGCGACTTTCAGGACGGCCAGATCACGCTGCGCGCAATGGGCCTGGTCTATACCACGCTGTTATCGCTGGTGCCGCTGCTCGCACTGGCGTTTTCCATGCTCAAGGCATTCGGCGTGGACAATGCGCTGCGCCCGGTCCTGCACCGCTTTCTCGCACCGCTGGGCGCCCAGGCCGACGAGATCATCGACAAGATCGTCGGTTTTGTCGAAAACGTGCAGGTGGGCGTACTCGGCGCGATCGGCGTGGTACTGCTGATGTATTCGGTGATATCGCTCATCCAGAAGGTCGAGGCCGGCTGCAACTACATCTGGCAGGTGCGAAAACTGCGCTCGCTGGGACGGCGCTTTACCGAATATCTGAGCATTCTCATCGTCGGCCCACTGGTGGTGCTGGCAGCCAGCAGCATGACCGCATCGCTAACCAGCAATACGGTGGTCGAATACCTGAGCACGATCGAGCCGTTCGGCACCACGTTGTATGTGGCCGGGCGGCTGGTGCCCTACGTGCTCTACAGCATCGGCTTTACGCTGCTCTATGCGTTCATGCCCAACACCAAGGTGAACTGGCTCGCTGCGCTGGGCGGCGGCGTGTTCGCGGGCGTGCTTTGGCAGACCGCCAGCCTCGGCTTTGCCGTGTTCGCCTCCAATTCCAGTAATTACAACGCGATCTATTCCAGCTTTGCCATCCTCATTCTGATGCTGGTCTGGCTGTATGTGTCCTGGCAGATCATGCTGCTGGGCTGTCGCGTGGCGTTTTTGCTCCAGCATCCGGAGCAGCTGACCCGCGAACCCTACCCGCCGCGTCTGGGTGCGGCCGATCGCGAGCGAATCGCGCTACTCATGATGGGGCTGATCGGCTACAACTTCATGCACGCCAATCCCCCCTGGCAGATCGCGCGGCTGTCGCGTTATCTGCGCGTCGCGCCCGATCATATCTATTCGATCGTCGACCAGCTGGTGGCCGCCAACATGCTCATCGAAAGCGGCGATACCACGGTCACGCTGCTGCCGCGCCAGGATATCGAATGCCTGAAGGTGGACGCGATCCTGGCGGCCGTGCGCAGCGGCGATCCCAATGCCGCGCCGGTACCACGCGACGATCGTCTACATCGTGAGGTGGACGACTGGATTTCGCGTAATCTGGAGGCCAGAGCACAACTATTCGGCCAACTATCGCTGCGCGAGCTGGTCCGTGCGAGTATGCGCGAACGGGACACGGTCTAGGCAGACCACAAGGGGGAAGCGCCCGTTACGGCTGCTTGGCATGCCGGACGAGCCGAACAAGACGCCAGAGGGAGGGCATATGGAAAAGAACTGGTTCGAAAACTATCCGATCGGGGTCAAGCAGGATATCGACACAAGCGCGTTCGATTCGCTTGCGCATGTCATCGAGCACAGCTGTCGCGAACATGGCGACCGCGCTGCCTTTTCCAACATGGGTCATACCCTGACCTACAAGGAAATCGAGGCCGAGTCGCGCGCATTCGCGGCCTATCTGCAACAGACACTGGGCATGCGCCGGGGCGAGCGTATCGCCATCATGATGCCCAACTGCCTGCAGTACGCCACCGCCTTGTTTGGTGCGCTGCGCGCGGGGCTGGTGGTGGTCAATATCAACCCGCTGTATACCGCGCGCGAACTCGAGCACCAGCTCAAGGATGCAGAAGTGCGCACCCTCGTGGTGATGGAGAATTTCGCCGCGACCCTGGAAAAGATCTACGACAACGTGCCGGTGGAAACCGTCATCACCACCCAGCTCGGCGACATGCTGTCGCCGATCAAGCGCGTGCTCACCAATTTCGTGGTCAAGCGGGTCAAGAAGATGGTGCCGGACTGGGAGCTGCCCGGGGCGACCGACTTCAAGACCGCCCTCAACGTCGGCCGTTCGCAACAGTTCGAGCCGGTGGAACTGGGCGGCGACGACCTCGCCTTCCTGCAATACACCGGCGGCACGACGGGCCCGGCCAAGGGCGCGATGCTCAGCCATGCCAATGTGGTGGCCAACGTCTTGCAGTGCCAGGAATGGTTCAAGCCGGAAATGAGCGACGAGGGCGAGCTGATCATCACCGCCCTGCCGATGTATCACATCTTCGCGCTGACCGTGAATACGCTGGTCTATTTCTCTGTCGGCGGCCACAACGTGCTGATCACCAATCCGCGTGACATGCTCGGTTTCGTCAAGACACTCAGCCAGTATCCGTTTTCGGCCATCACCGGCGTGAATACGCTCTATAACGGCCTGCTCAATACCGACGGCTTCGCGGAGCTGGACTTTTCCACGCTCAAGTTTTCGATGTCCGGCGGCATGGCCACCCAGGAACCGGTCGCCGAGCGCTGGGCCCGGGTGACCGGCAAACCCATCATCGAAGGCTATGGCCTGTCCGAGACATCGCCGGTGGTCAGCTGCAATCCGCTGAATACGAAGAAGTTCAACCACTCGATCGGCCTGCCGCTGCCCTCTACCGAAGTCGATATCCGCGATGACGACGGCCATAGCCTGTCGATCGGTGAGCCGGGCGAGCTGTGCGTGCGCGGCCCGCAGGTGATGAGCGGTTACTGGCGCAAGGACGACGTCAACGCCGAGGCCTTCACCGAGGATGGCTTCTTTCGCACCGGTGATATTGCCCGCCAGGACAGTGGCGGGTTTTTCTATATCGTGGATCGCAAGAAAGACATGATTCTGGTGTCGGGCTTTAACGTCTATCCCAACGAAATCGAGGACGTCGTGGCCGGCCACCCGGATATTCTGGAGGCGGCCGCGGTCGGTGTGCCCGACGAAAAATCCGGCGAAGCAGTCAAACTGTTCGTGGTTAAAAAACGTGCCAACCTGAGCCTGGATGCGGTACGCGACTACTGCCGCGAGAACCTGACCGCCTACAAGGTACCCAAGCACTACGAGTTCATCGACGAAGTGCCCAAATCCAACGTTGGCAAGATACTGCGCAAGGAATTGCGCTGAAGAACGCCGAACCCGCACCGATCACGCCGCGATAATGGTTTTTCCCATGCATTCGCGGCGTGACTGCGATACCGTAGACGATGCCTGTGCGTTCGCGCGCGCCGGCGACATCGCCGACCCATGAGGAGAATTCGTGAATAAAATCTGGCTGGACCGTTACCCCGAGGGCGTCGCCAAGGAAATCGATATCGACTCGAGCGAAACGCTCGTCGATCTGATCGAAGGCGGCTGTCGTGAGTTCAATTCCGCTGTTGCCTTCAGCAACATGGACTGCGAACTCACCTATGCCGATATCGAGGCCCGCAGCCGCGATTTCGCTGCCTATCTACAGAACGATCTCGGTTTTTCCAAGGGCGATCGCGTCGCGATCATGATGCCCAACCTGCTCCAGTATCCGATTGCGCTGTTCGGCATCCTGCGCGCGGGCATGGTGGCGGTGAATGTGAACCCGCTCTATACCGCGCGCGAACTCGAACACCAGCTTTCCGACTCGGGCGCACGCGCGATCGTGATCGTGGAGAACTTCGCCGCCACGCTCGAACAAATCGTCGACAAGGTGCCGCTGGAAGCGATCATCACCACCCAGATCGGCGATTGCCTGCCCAAGGTCAAGGGTACGATCGTCAACTTCGCGGTGAAATACGTTAAACGCATGGTGCCCAGCTTCAAGCTGCCGGGCGCGGTCAAGTTCAACGATGCGATGGCCAAGGGCGCCAAACAGACGTTCAAGCCGGCAGGCGTCAAACCCGACGATATCGCCTTTTTGCAGTACACCGGCGGCACGACCGGCCTGGCCAAGGGCGCAGTGCTACTGCACAAGAACATGGTCGCCAATATTGCCCAGGCCCAGACCTGGCTCGATCCCTGGACCGACAAGGGCAAGGAACTGATCATCACGCCCCTGCCGCTCTACCATGTGTTCGCGCTCATGGCGAACTGCCTGGTGTTTTTCCAGCAGGGTGGCAAGAACGTGCTGATTACTAATCCGCGTGATATTCCGGCGCTGGTCAAGGAATTCGAAAAGCATCAGCCCACCGCCTTCACCGGCGTGAACACCCTGTTCAATGCGCTGGTTAACGACGACGGCTTCGCCAAACTGGATTTCTCACGCCTGAAGATCACCCTGGGCGGTGGCGCCGCAGTACAGCGCGCGGTGGCCGAGAAATGGAAAAAGATCACCGGCATTCCGCTGATCGAGGCCTATGGCCTGACCGAAGCCTCGCCGGGTGTGTGTATCAACCCGCTCGACCTGGATGACTACAACGGCTCCATCGGCCTGCCGCTGCCCTCCACGGAAGTCTCGATCCGCGACGACGACGGCAACGAAGTCGGCGCCGGCGAGCCGGGCGAGCTGTGCGTGAAAGGCCCGCAGGTGATGGCCGGCTACTGGAACAAGCCCGAGGAGAACGAAAAGACCTTCTTCGGCGAGCACTTGCGTACCGGCGACGTCGCCAATTACGACGACCAGGGCTTTTTCTATATCGTCGACCGCAAGAAGGACATGATTCTGGTGTCCGGCTTCAACGTCTACCCCAACGAGATCGAAGACGTCGTCGCCCAGCATCCGAAGGTACTCGAAGCCGCCTGTATCGGCGTCGAGAACGAAAAGACCGGCGAAGCGGTGAAGGTCTTCGTGGTCAAGAAGGACGACAGCCTGACCGAGGACGAACTCATCGAGTTCTGCCGCAAGGAGCTGACCGGCTACAAGGTGCCCAAGCAGGTCGCCTTTATCGACGAACTGCCGAAGTCCAATGTCGGCAAGATTCTGCGCAAGGATCTGCGCGACAAGTAACCGGCACGCACCCATGACGGTGCATGCTGACCAGATCGAGGCCGCTGCGCATTACGCCAGCGGCCTTTTTGTTGAGGCAACCATCGCCTCAAGGTCACCACGCCCATCCGGTGCCGGGAGGCCAACACCGTTCGATCACAGCGATATCGTAAGCGACCCAATCGACCCGGTTCGATACAGCCGGCACCAGCCCGCCAGTCTTTCGACCAGGTATGAGACGCAATCGACTGCACTCGGACAGACGCCGGCGAGCCCATGCCCGCGACCGGGCCGGGCCCGCCTGGCAAACGCGTTATCGCGTCAGTATCCCAGCGCGAAGGCGCCGTACCCCACCAGCAAGGCTGGAATCGCCGAGTAGAGCGTGGCCATCACGGCTGCTTTCGGCGCCAGCGCGATCGCGGGAAACAAGGCATCACCGTCGTTGGCGATTGCATTGGCCAGCAGCCCCGATAGCGGCACGACACCGCTCAGATAGAGTGTGGTCAGCAGGATCTGCGGCCCGCAACCGGGAATGAAGCCGACCAGCACCCCGACCAGGGGCATGACCGGTGCGGCCGCCACGAACCAGGCCTCGGGGGCGATACCGGTGGCAACAATACCCAGCTCGAACAACAGAAAGGCGGCGATCACCCACACGGTTACGAAGGTGGTATCGAAGCGCGATTGGCGTGCCCAGGCCAACGGCCCGGATGCCACCGATACCGGATCGGTCCGACCTGCGGCCGGCGGCCTCACAACGCCGCGCGTGCGCGGCTCGTCGATACGCGATGCCCACAGGGCCGTGGCTGCGATCGCGGCCCCACAGCCGAACCAGGTCACCGGCTCGTAGACGGCAAACCCGCCAAACCAGGCGTTTGGTTCCTGCTGAAAGGCAATCGCCACCGCCAACGGTACGCCCGCGGCCAACAACCCCAGCCAGGCGCGGTCAATGGTCAGCCCGAAACGGCCTGGCCCGACGACACAGGAACCCTGAGCCTGACTGGCAACGGGCCGCGGCCGCAGATAATCGCGCCCATGCAACCGGTCGATCGCCCAGCCGAACGCCACCGCACACAGCCAACTCACGCCGAGCACCACCCCGGCGGTCTGCGGCGAGGCGGCGATGAGCAAGAATGCGGCATCTCCCATGGTCGCAATCAGCACTGCCACCAAGGCGCCGAAGCCGATACGCCCATTCACGAATTGGGTGACCACGATGATCGCGCCGCCACAACCGGGCAAAAGACCCAGACACGCCGCGATCGGCACCTGCCCGCGGCCGGCCTCGGCCATCCGCGTATTCAGATCGAAGGCAAAACGCTGCTCGAGCGCATAGATCGCGATCAGCGTGGCGGCCACGAAGACCGTGACCTGCAGATAGGCCTCGGCCAGCGTATCGCGCACGAGCAGCCCGATGTCGGTGCCGCTGGCGACCAGCAAAGACAAAATCAATGGCACCAGCCAACGGGCATTGAAACGCGCAGCGCCAGCAAGGCCACGACGCGGCGCTGAAATAGCTATTAGCGCTGTTTCTTTCATTTTGCAGTTATTGTTAGCCTTGGCTAATAATTAATGCGAAGGTATCTCAACGATGCCCCGGCTGCAAGCCGGTCGTGCCGAACTATCGGCCAGGGGATGCGCGCCTGCAGTCGAGGGCCGCTCGCGGTATGACGGTTAAGGAATCTTTCGCATAATATGTCACGGTCGCGCCGGCGTGCTTTGCACGCGATTGACAGACAAGTGAGCACGTAGCGTGCTCGTTGCACGATAGCGAACACTGACGGCGTTCAAGCGCGCGCAAAGCCGGCGGCCCCGAAAGGGTTCGGCCTCACAGACGCTGCGACTGCGTTGTCGCGCTTGGCCTGCCAGTCAGGCCGACACTGCGCTCGGACGCCTTGTCGCAACGCATTTGACCTTGAAAGTCTTTTCGGGGCGAACGCGAACGGCAAGCGGTTCTGCAGAGATTGCTTAGATGGCGCCGGTCGATAGCGCCGCTATCGAACCTGGGCGCACGGCGCTTACGGCGCTAGCCGCGCGTACCCGGATTGTGTATGCACGTATTTATCGCAAGCTCAGGCAAATACCGGCGCATGAGGTGAACGGCGGTTTTCGGCCACGCGGCGATGAAAGCGCCGCCATGCGCTAGAAACCACCACTGCACCCGCCGGCTGGCTATCGGACAGCGATTATGCGCCCACCTAAATGGCGCATTCGACCAGCCAGGTCAGGTCGCGGCGTGATCCTCGCGGATCATATCGGCGGCTTTTTCGGCGATGGCGGTGGTCGGCGCATTGGTATTGCCGCCGACCAGGGTGGGCATGATCGAGGCATCGACCACGCGCAGCCCCTGCATGCCGTGCACACGCAAGCGATCATCGACGACGGCTTCGTCATCGTGGCCCATCTTGCAGGTGCCGACCGGGTGGTAGATCGTTTCCGCGCGCTCGCGAATGAAGGCTTCGATCGCGGCATCATCCTCGACCGTTTCGCCCGGCTCCAGTTCACGGTCGCGATGCCTGGCCAGTGGTTCGGCACGCATGATACGACGGCCGAGCTTCACTGCCTTGACCAACTGGGCGAGATCGTTCGGGTGATCGAGATAATTCGGGTCGATCAGGGCATCGGCCATGGGATCGGCACTCTTCAGACCGATATACCCGCGTGATTTCGGCCGCAGGTCACACACGCGCAGCGTATAGCCGTGGTGTTTGATCGTGTTCCAGAGATTGTGGCCGTGATCCTGCTCGATGGTGGCAATGAAATGCAGCTGTAGATCGACCCGGGGCAGATCGTCCTCGCTGCGCGCAAAGCCGCCGGATTCGGCGACATTGCTGGTGAGCTGCCCGCGCCCCTTCGCGAAATACTGATACACCGCCTTGGGCGCATCCACGAGCAGAAATTTTGGCCCCAGCCGCAGGCTGAGTTTGGTATTTTCGATATCGATTACGCTGACATCGAGATGATCCTGGAGATTGCGTCCGACACCCTTGAGTTCGTGCACGAGCGGGATACCGTGCGGCTCGATCTCGGATTTCGGCCCGATGCCGGACAGCAACAGCAATTGCGGCGAGTTGATCGCACCGCCACACAGCAGCACCTCCCGCCTGGCGCGCAGCGTATGATCGCCGCCGAACCAGCCTTTCTTGTAGGTCACGCCCACCGCGCGCTTGCCTTCAACCTGAATCTTTTTCGCCCGCGCCCGGGTGATGACGGTGAGGTTCTTGCGATCAGCCACCGGATGCAGGAAGGCATCGGCATTGCTGCAGCGCCGGCCGTTGTTCTGAGCCACGCTATACAGCCCCACCCCTTCTTCGGTGGCACCACCGAAATCATCGTTGCGCGGCAGGCCGCAGGCCTGGGCTGCGTCGATAAAAGCCTGATTGAGCGGATTGACGTGGCGCGGAGCGCTCACGCAATACGTGCCCTCGGCGCCGTGGTATTCGCTGGCACCGGCCTCGAATTTTTCCGAGCGACGAAAATAGCCGAGCATTTCGTCAAAGCCCCAGCCACGGTTGCCCAGTTCGGCCCAGTGGTCGTAATCCCAGGCATTGCCGCGCGTATAGCACTGGGCATTGATGGAACTGGAACCGCCCAGCGTCTTGCCGCGCGGCCAGAACATCTCGCGCGAATTCATGTGCTTCTGCGGCGCTGTGTAATACGCCCAGTTGAACATCTTCGACCACATCAGGCCGATGATGCCGATCGGGATATGAATCAGCGGGTTCCAGTCCGCCGGCCCGGCCTCGAGCATGCACACCGAGACATCGGGATCGGCGCTCAGTCGATTGGCAAGCACACAGCCGGCGGAGCCGCCACCCACGATGATGTAATCAAACGTCTGCTCCTTCGTGGGCATGGCAGCTCCTCCAGCGGTTTCATGTTGTTGTTATCGAGTCTAGTGACGCGCGTCTTCGGGCAGGGTGATGTTGAGTTCCAGCACTTCGAGATCGCCTTCGCGCTCGATCTCCATCTGCACCGCGTCGTCGCCGACCTGCACGTATTTACGCAAAACGGCCAGCAGGTCCTGCTGCAGCTGCGGGAAATACGCCGGGTGATCGCCACCGCCACTGCGCCGGTGCGCGACCACGACCTGCAGGCGCTCCTTGGCCATCTGCGCCGAGGTCTTCTTCTCGCTTCGGAATACGTCGAGCCAACCCATGGTCCGTTACCTCCCCATCAGCCGGTCGAGAAACTTCTTCTTGGCCTGGGTGAAGCGCATCGGGCGATTCTCGCCCAGAAAACGCGCTACCAGATCGAGATAGGCCTGGCCGGCGTCGGCGTTGTCTTCCATGGCCACCGGCATGCCCGAGTTGGAGGCGTTGAGCACCTTCTCGGATTCCGGAATCACGCCAAGAAGCGGAATGCCCAGGATATCGTTGATATCGTCTAGCGAAAGCATTTCGCCCTTGCCCACACGACTGGCCGCATAGCGGGTAACCACCAGATGTTCCTTGACCGGCTCGCCGCCTTCCTGGGCGCGCTTGGTCTTGGACGACAGCATGCCCAGCACACGGTCGGAGTCGCGTACCGAGGAGACTTCCGGATTGGTGACTACCAGTGCTTCGTCGGCGAAGTACATCGCCATGATCGCACCGGTTTCGATACCGGCCGGCGAATCACAGATGATGTATTCGAAGTCTTCGGCGAGCTTGTTGAGCGTGCGTTCCACGCCTTCCTGGTTCAGCGCGTCCTTGTCGCGGGTCTGCGATGCGGCAAGGATATACAGATTGTCATAACGCTTGTCGCGAATCAGCGCCTGCTTGAGGTTGGCCTCGCCGCTGATGACGTTGATGAAATCGAACACCACGCGGCGCTCGCAACCCATGATCAGATCGAGATTACGCAGACCGACATCGAAATCGATGACGACGGTCTTGTGCCCCCGCATGGCAAGCCCGGCCGCAAAGGAAGCGGCGGTGGTGGTCTTGCCGACCCCGCCCTTGCCGGACGTGACGACGATGATCTTTGCCACTCTTTACTCCTGCAATTCGATGCTCAAGTTATCGTTATCCAGGCGAACCGATACGGCCCTGGAACGTACCCCCTCTTCGATCGCGTCGGCAACCTTGTAACAGCCCGCGATCGCGACCAGATCCGGTTCGAAGCGCCGGCAATAGATCCGTGCTTCGGTATCGCCGGTCGCCCCGGCGAGTGCGCGGCCTCGCAGCGCACCGTAGATATGAATATGCCCATCGGCGAGCACCTCGGCCCCCTCGGACACCGAGGTGGCAATCACCAGATCGCCGCCGCGCGCATAGATTTGCTGGCCCGAACGCACCGGCTTGGTGATCAGCCGCGTGGGCGTGCGGGGCGGCTCTTCGCGCCTGACCGGCTCTCCCGCGGGCTTCTCGCTAGCCGGCTGCTGCGCGGTTCGCGGCTGCTCGGCGCCGTTTTCGGCGGTCGCCTTGGCCGCGCCACGCGCTGGCGAGTCCATGGTCGCCAGATCGGCAGCTTCGGCAGCCTCGCGCACCTCGGGCGTGGGGTCGAGCACGCCCACCGGAATCATGCCTGCTGCGCGAATGATATCGCGCAGGCCCATCAGGTCGGGCACCTGCTCGGGCAGGGACAGCAATACCGGCATACGCTCGAAAAAACCGGGCGCACGCGCCATCTGGTCGTCTATCTGCTGTGAAATACGTGTACTGTCAGTCTCGCGGACCTCGAGCACCGTCAGGGTCATCATACGACCCTTGAACACGACGCCGGCACCGGCTGCGGTCGTTGTATCCGCCATGCCCGAATAACTCTCGAAAACAAGCCGGGGAGTCTAGCACGCTGTTTAAGGATTACGGTCTACGTCTTGCATAGAAATCCGCGGCATGCGTGATTCGTCGATGGGAAGCATCTATTCATGAATGACTTGTGGCGGGATTATCAAAGCCCCGGTTTTTTTGACGAGGCCTTCGACGACGCGGGCCGGCCCCGCAGCGCGGCGAATGCGCTGGTGCGCCATCTCGGCGAGTTCGGCCGCAGCGAGCTGGAAACCCGGCGTGCGGCCGCCGATCTGGCAATCAAATCGATGGGCATCACATTCACCGTGTATTCCGATGCGGGCATGATCGATCGGGCCTGGCCGTTCGATATCCTGCCGCGCCCCATTCCCAAGTCGGAATGGGATCGCGTGCGCGAAGGCCTGCAACAACGTGTGACCGCGCTCAATCTGTTCGTGGCCGATCTCTACGGCGATCAGCGCATCGTGGCCGACGGCGTATTCCCGCGCGAGGTGCTTGCGCAATCGGTGAACTTTCGTCCCGAATGCGTAGGCATGCGTCCGCCCGGCGATATCTGGGCGCATATCTGCGGCTCGGATCTGGTGCGCGACGGTGCCGGCGAGTTCTATGTGCTCGAGGACAATCTGCGCGTGCCATCGGGCGTGTCCTACATGGTGGAAAACCGGCTCGTCTCCAAACGCGTATTCCCCGAGCTCTTTGCTCAGCACAACATCCTGCCGGTCGACGATTACGCCAGCGAACTGCTGGATTCGCTCAACGCCCTGTCGCCGCGCAAGGACGTGACCCCGAATGTAGCCGTGCTCACGCCGGGGGTCTTCAATTCGGCGTTTTTCGAGCATGTCTGGCTGGCCGGCCAGATGGGCGCCGAACTGGTTCAGGGCAGCGATCTGTTCGTGGACAGCGACGACTGTGTCTATGCGCGCACGATCTACGGCCCACAGCGCGTGGATGTGATCTACCGGCGCGTGGACGACGCCTTTATCGACCCGGAGGTCTTTCGCGCGGACTCCATGCTTGGCACGGCCGGGCTGATGCGCGCCTGGCGGGCCGGCAATGTCGCCATCGCCAACGCGCCGGGCGCAGGCGTGGCCGACGACAAGGTCGTCTATGCCTTCGTCCCCGAGATCATTCGCTATTATCTGGACCAGGACGCGAAGCTGCCGAACGTGCCCTCGTGGCTGTGCATGAACGACACCCACCGCGCGCACGTGTTGCAGAATCTGGATTCGCTGGTGGTCAAGCCGGCCAATGAATCCGGCGGCTACGGCATGCTCATCGGCCCGCGCTCGACGGCCGCCGAACGCAAGCAGTTCGCCGAACTCATCCAGCGCAACCCGCGCAACTATATCGCCCAGCCCACCCTGGCCCTGTCGACCGCGCCCACACTCATCGACGGCAGCGCAAGGCCGCGGCATGTGGACCTGCGACCGTTCATCGTATCGCGCCCGGCCGACGATGCCTTCGTGACCATGGGCGGGCTCACGCGGGTGGCGCTGCGCGAAGGCTCGTTGGTGGTCAACAGCTCCCAGGGCGGCGGTAGCAAGGATACGTGGATCGTTGCGGACGAGGAGTTCTGACCATGCTTTCCAGACTCGCACAGAATCTGTTCTGGGCCGGGCGTTATATCGAGCGTGCCGAGTCCACCGCACGCCTGATCAACGCGACCAGCCTGCTGTTGATGGACATGCCGCGTGCGGCCACCTTCGATTGGCGTGCGCTGGTCGAGATCGTGGGTGCCGACGATCTGTTCGCCCAGCGTTATCCCGACGATAGCGAAGCCAGCGTCATGCGTTTTCTGGTGGCCGACCGGCTGCACCCCAGCTCGATCGCCAGTTGTCTGGCCGTGGCCCGCGAAAACCTGCGCAGCGCCCGCGACCTGGTGCCACGCGAAGTCTGGGAGGACATCAACGGGCTGCATCTGTTCATCGCCGACGAAGGTCCGCATGTGGAAAGCCGGCTTGCGCGTTCGCGGGTCATGGAACAGGTGGTTCGCAATGCCCGGCACATGGCCGGGATGATCGATTCCGGCATGAGCCGCGATGCCGCCTACGACATGTTCATGCTCGGCCTGCAACTCGAGCGGGCTGATATGACCACGCGCATCATCGATGTGCGCAGCGCCGATCTACTGGTCGACGAACAAAGCGATCTGCGCCCCTACCAGACAGTGCAATGGATCAGCGTGCTGAAATCGTTGAGCGCCTTTCAGATGTATCGTCGCCATGTGCGGGTGCGCGTAACCGGGCCCGGCGTAGTGCGCTTTCTGCTCACCGACAGTGCGTTTCCGCGCTCGGTGCGCTTCTGCCTCAACGGCGCAGCCGAACGGCTGACGCGGCTACCCACCGCTGCAGGCTGTGTCGCCACGGTCGATAGTACCCTGGAGGTACTCGACGATGCCGACCTGGGAACGCTGGCCGGCTACCGTCTGAGCGAGTTTCTCGATCGCATGCAGATCGAGCTCAACACCATCAACGACACGATCCATCAGCGTTATTTCCAACAATGACAGCGAGCGACGCTCCGACCCGACGAGGCGGCATGCCACGCCATGCGTGATTTCTATTGCCAATGCGGCAACACCCTCTTCTTTCGCAATACGCAGTGTCTGGTATGCAATCGAACCGTGGGGCTCGCACCCGAAGCCATGATCATGACCGCGCTCGAGCCGCTGGACGATGGCCGCTGGCAGGTACCGGCCTCGGGCAGCGTAAGCGGGCGTATCTATCGGCTGTGCGAAAACTATACCCAGCACAACGTCTGTAACTGGCTGGTGCCGGATGAATCGCCGCACCATTTTTGCCCATCATGCCGACTCACACGCACCATTCCGGATCTCGACGTGCCCCGTCATGTCGCACTGTGGTCGCGCCTGGAAAACGCCAAACGACATCTGATCTACAACCTGCGCCAGCTCGGCCTGCCGATCATCGGGCGTGACGAGGACCCGGACTTCGGCCTGTGCTTCGACTTCATGGCGGATGCCGACGCCGAAACCGAATTCACCGAACCGCTGGCAGGCCAGGCCCAGGTCACCACCGGCCATGCCAACGGCGCAATCACCATCAACATCGCCGAAGCCGACGATGTGGCCCGGGCGCGCATGCGCGAGCAGATGGGCGAGCACTATCGCACCCTGATCGGCCATTTTCGCCACGAAATCGGTCATTACTATTGGGCACGCCTGATCGAGGGCAGCGACTGGATCGACGAATATCGCGACCTGTTCGGCGACGAGCGCGCCGACTATAGCCAGGCGCTACAGCAGCACTATGCCAATGGCGCGCCCGCCGACTGGCAGGAACACTTCGTAACCCCCTATGCTTCCTCGCACCCTTGGGAAGACTGGGCCGAATCGTGGGCACACTATCTGCATATTCGCGACACCCTCGACACCGCCGTCGAATACCAGCTGGTGGCCACGCCCCCGTGGCAGAAACAGGCACACGATTTCGACGCCATCATGCATCGCTGGACCCATCTGGCGATCGGTATGAACGCGGTCAATCGCAGCATGGGGCTGGCCGATGCCTATCCGTTCGTGCTCAATGCCAGTGCACGGCGCAAGATCGAATTCATCCATCGCGTGATCGCGCCCTACGAAAACGCCGCGCGTTGACCCGACCCGCCGCGCCTGCGCTGCACGCCGGGCGCACGGCTTGAGTTCGCGACTGCGCGGCATCGGGCTCACCGGACTGGGCGTGCTGGTACTCAGCCCGGATTCGATATTGGTCCGCCTGCTGGATACCGATATCGCCACGACCTTGTTCTATCGCGGCCTTGCCCTGGCCGCAGGCCTGAGCTGCTATCTGCTCTGGCGCGAACGCGGCGATACCACGCCGATGATCGATGCGGTGCGCAGCCCGCTGGGCTGGGGTCTGGGCCTGCTGTTCGCGCTGAGCAACATGTTGTTCGTGTTCACGATCGAACATACCACGATAGCCGATACCCTCGGCTGCCTGGCCACGGCCTCGATCTTCGCTGCGCTATTCAGCGTGATCTTTCTGGGCGAACGCGCGCCGTTGCGGACCTGGGTCACGGCTGCGGTCATCGCCGGCGGGTTGTTATTGATCGCCTTCGGCGGCGCCGGCAGCGGCATCGGGCGCGCGGCCGGTATTGCCACCGCCATGGTCTTCGGCGCCACCTTTGTGGTGATGCGTGCCACCGGGCAAGGCGACACCCTGCCCGGGCTGGCCTTCGGCGGGCTGATCATCGCGGTGGTCACGTTATTCTTTGCCCGGCCGTTATCGCTTTCGAGCACCGGCACGCTCGCACTGGCCGGCCTGGCCGTCGTGCTGCCGCTGGCCTTTGCATTGATCGGGCGCGGCCCGCGCTATCTGCCCGCCCCCGAGGTCAGCCTGCTCATGCTGTTGGAAACCGTCTTCGGCACCCTCTGGGCCACACTGTTTCTCAACGAAACCCCGACATCCAGCACGCTCGCCGCGATTGCGATCATCCTCGGTGCGCTCGCGCTCTTTTACTGGCGCCAGGCGATTGTTCACACCCGTGCGCCCCATTCCGCTCCAGAGACCAGCTCATGATTTCAGACAGTTGTATTCGTCGCGTCGCCATCGGCGAGCTCGACTATGCGGTTCGCGAAGCCGGCGACCCGAATGGCCTGCCGGTGTTTCTTCTGCACGGACTGATGGACACCGGCGCGAGTTTTGCGCCGCTGGTCGAAGCCCTCGAGGCCATCGCCCCGGGACACTATCGCTATATCGCCCCCGACTGGCGCGGCCACGGCGCAAGCCAGGCCACCCACGACAGCTACTGGTTTGCCTGCTATCTGCTCGACCTCGAGCGGCTGATCGACAGCCTGGTGGACAGCGATACACCTGTCATACTCGTCGCCCACAGCATGGGCGGTCAGGTAGCCAGCCTGTATGCCGGTACGCGTAACCAGCGTGTGTCGCATCTGGTCACGCTCGACAGTCTGAACGTACCCGACAGCGACACTGCCAACGTGCCCGATCGCTACCGGCGCTGGCTTGATGCACACGCGACACCGCCGGCCGACAAGGTCTATGACGATCTGGACACCGCAATCGCGCGTATCGCCAAACGCTATCCGGAGTTGGACAGGGCGACCGTCGAACGTCTGGCCGACCAATGGACCGAAGCCGAGGACGCCCAAGGCCGGCGGCGCATGCGGGTCGACCCCTGGCACCGCGTGCCACTGCCCTACGCCTTTCGTGCCGCCGAAGCGAAAGCGCTCTGGCGGGAAGTCCGCGCGCCCGTGCTATGCATCGACGGCGGCGATTCGCCGGCCAAGTACTTCTGCGGCGAAGCCGAGATGGCCGAGCGGCGCGCCTGTTTCGCCGACTGTCGTCATGTCGTGGTCGAAGGCTGCGGCCATATGTTGCACCTGCAAAAACCGCAAGCTATCGCAGGTCATATCCAAGCGTTTCTTGGCGCCTGAATCAGCTCATACCAGGCGGCTGGACCCGGCCCATGGCGACGCCGCCAGCAGTCACACACGGACACCATACCCAATAAAAAGCCCGGCCAGTGCTGGTCGAAACCATATTCAAACAATCGCTTAGCAATATTTCCTCGACCCAGCATAAACACCTGCCGGGAAACCACTATTACCCGCGAAATTTTGCGCGTTTTTGCGCACAGAACCGGATTTGGCCTGCGAGCCACCCGGTCGGCCGACGAACGGTGACAGAGCCGTCACACCAATCCAATACTATCGGCAATGCGCTCTAAACCTTGAAAACACGCGCGATTTGGCATCGGGGAATGGCGCCAAAACAACATGCTGCAATGCGGCAAAAAACGAGCCTATTCAATATTTTTCCGGCGTGTATGGCACGCCGTTCGAATCTCGTTTATCGTCGTCGACGGGGTATTCTAAAAAGAACGCGTGTCGCAATGGCGCGTGTACACAGCTAGGGAGACAAGCCGTGCTATCGATGCATTCCCGTCGGACGCGTTGTGCCGATCCTGCCCAGGATCCAGAGGCCACAACGCTCACCCGGGCCCGCGACGCGCGTTATTCGCGCCCGGCCCGCCTCGCGCTCGCCGCGCTCTTGGTTGCTGCAGTCACCGTGCTGCCCGCCTGTTCCAGCGGCGGAGGCGGCGACAACGGGGAATCCAACCCACGTGGCGAAGTCACCGCCAGCGGGTTGAACTTCACCTATCCGTTCAACGGCCAGCAGGACGTCGTACTCACCAGCCTGATGGTGGTCAATTTCGATGGTCCGGTCTCCGGCGACGCCGACGGCGCGCTTGAGCTGCGTATCAATGGTCAGACTGCCGAACCGGCGTTGACCGTCGTCAAAGACGAAGATCAGCCCAATATCCTGCGCCTGAACCCCGCCCGCGATCTGCGGCCGGACCAGACGTATTCCGTGGTCGCCACCCGCGAGATTTCCGGCGGCAGCAAGAGCTTCGCCGCAGGCGACACGCTGTTCAGCTTCACCACACGGCCGGCCGAAGGCCGTCCGGCGGACAGCGAAAATCTCGAAGTCGTAAGCACGACCCCGGGCGAAATCAACCCGGTGACCAAACGCACCAGCATCGTCACCGAGTTCAGCACCTTCCGCGTCATTCTCAACGAGCCGGTCGACCCGGCCACGGTGAATGCGGATACCTTTACCCTGACCGGCGACGACGGCCCGGTCGAGGGTCGTATTACCGCGCTCGGCCGCTACCTGGTGTTCGACCCGGTCAACGACCTGCCTGCCGGCGATTACACGATTCGCCTGGCGGATTCGATTACCTCGCAGTTCGGCAAGACCCTGTCAAGCGCCTATACCGCCACACGCAGCGTCGTCGACCCGGGCGAGCTGATCAAGGCAAATCTGGTGCTTACGCCGACCGCCGACGACGTGTCCCAGCTGCCCGACAACGAGCTCACCGGGCTGGCCATCAACAACATCAATATCCAGTCGCAGCTGATCGCTTCCAACGACCAGCCTGCCAGCCCCTCGCCGCAGCGCGGCACGGTGCAGACCGAGCTGCCGAAATCCGGTGCGCAGGGCTTTGGCGATGTCATTCCCGCTACCATCCGGGCAGGCCAGAAGATTCAGCTGACCGGCCTGAACCTCGTGCTCAATGGCGACGTCCAGACCTCGATCAACCCGAGTGGCCCGATCGACGTCAACTTCATTAACGATGTCGACGTCAGCCTGATGTCGAACGACTACCGCAATATCGAAACGCCCACGGCCGTGCGCCTGCGTTTCGATCTGGGTATCGGCACGCTCATCACTGCCGCGGCCGGCAGCCAGTCGGCGATTGTCCAGTCGCTGGCCAACGGCGTATTCAACCAGAGCGCGCTCAACATTCAGCTCGCCGGCCTGGCCACGCCCATGGAAAACGGCGATCTCAAGATCGCGACCGTCGGCACGTTCCCGATCAACGTCAACCGCACCGACAACGCAACCGTCGATGTGGCCCTCACCCTGTTGCTGCCTAACGAGGCATTCGAGGATCAGGACGAACTGCTCGCCGATACCATCAGCCCGACCGTAACGGCCCAGTCGCCCAGCGCCTGTCTGTATGCATTCGGTTCGCCGCTCTACAACGCCTTCTATACCGGCGCGCCGCCGACGGCCTTCCCGGAGTCGTTCTGCACGAACTTCCGCAGGGGTGGCAACGGCCAACCCCTGCCGCCAACGCAAGGCGGGGGGCTGGGTGTCTCGGTCAACAGCTTCCCGATCGAGTCCAGCCCGGCGATCACATTCAGCGAGCCGCTGAATCCGGAAACCGTGAACGCCGACAGCATTCAGTTCACGGCCAATGGCACCACGGTGCCGGCAACTTACCGTGTTGAAGGCTTTAGCGTCGTCATTGATCCGGTCAACCTGCTTGAACCGAGCACCCAGTACCAGATCACGCTCAACAGCCCCAACGCGATTGAAGACCTCGCCGGCAATGCGGTGAGTTTCGAAAACACGCTCGGCCCGGGCCGCACCATCACGTTCACCACCGAACCCCAGGTCAACACCAGCCTGACGCCGCCGCTGCTCGGCACCCTATCGCCGGGCATTCCCTGTGCGCTCGAGGGCGGTAACTTCCAGACCGAAGCCAACGGTGACACCGCCGGCCATTGCGTCGGCGACAACCCCGGCGACGATTCCGAATCCACCAACTTCCCGGTATTCGAAAACCCGGCCAATGTCGCGATCGACGGCTTCTTCTCGACCTTCGTGAGAACCGACTCGATCGTTCTGGCGGATGGTTGTCTTATCAACGGTAACGGGTCGGCGAACAATGTCGGCAACGCGACGATCGCCATCCAGGAAATGGATGGCACCCAGTGTGTCGGCGTCGTTCCCGGCGAACTCGCGTTCGGTAACAGCGCCGGCACGAGCAATGATCTGGGTACTGCGGGTGAAGGTATCTATACGCGCTCGTTCTCGTTCCGTCCGAGTTCGCCCTTCGAACAGGGCAAACGCTACTGGACGGTCATCTGCGGCACGGATGGCGGCGCCTGCACCAGCCAGATCACCGGTGTCGACGGCAGTGCGTTGAATACCGATCCGCTCAACGGAACCGGCTCCACGGCACAATCGGCCGCGGCGAACCCCGCTGGTGGACCGACCATCGTGATGCCCTTCGATGCGGTGGCACCTACGCAGAGCTACTACGCCAATCAGTTCACCCTGCCCGAGGCAGATACCAACGGTAACGGCCAGTTCGACGAGAACGACACAGGTCCGTCCGAAATCGCACAGGCGGGCAACCGCGCTATCGTCGATTTGAGTACGGGCGGAAACAGCCTGGGTCAGTATCAGACCTATCTGTCGCTAACCCGCCCGATCATCATCGGCGAGTCGGTGGACAGCTGTACCGACGATCTGGGCAACTTCTCCGACGAGACGCTATCGGTCGAAACGGATGCCTGTATCAAGGTCGCGTTGTTGCCGGGCGGTGTGAACTCGCTGACAAGTATCAACCTGGGCGCCGAAGTCGTCAGCAACCTGCTGAGTGGTCTCGGCGAACCGACCAGCCCGGTAGCCGATATCCCCATTCTCGGCCCGATCCTGGGCGGGCTTGGCGCCACGTTGGGCGAAGTCACCGGCGCGCTGCTTGATCAGGAAAACGGCCTGCTGCCGAACCTGCTAGACGGGTTGGGCCTGGGGGATGTGGACCAGCCGCTGCAAACCGGCCGTATTCTGCTGCGCTTCCCGAATGACGCGGATGCCGAAGATGGCGTGGCCCAGTCCGGCTATATCGTCGAGAAATGCTCCGGCACGCTCGCGGGTCGCCCGTATGACTACGAGCCCTGCTTCGTGGCTAATCTCGACCTGATCGCCAACGCGCCGGATGCACAGGTGCTGTCTGTCGACCAGCAATCGTTCACTACCGGCATCGTCGGTCCGGTCACGTTCGAGCAGAACGGCCGCCTGGTGATTTCGCTGAAGAACCTGGACGACATCACGCTGAATGCCACCGCGGTGATCCTGCCTGCACAGGCGACAATCGCGCAGGGCAACCTCAACTTCCAGCTGGTTGGCTCGCCCACCCACGGTGGCCGGGAGTTCCCGGACCGCTAGTTTCTAGCGCTCGATAACGGGTCCCGGCTGCGGGGAGCGGCCGGGGCCACGACTCTCTAAAAGACAATGGTAACAAGGAGAAGGGAGATGATTCAGGACAACATGTCCGTACGTCGTGCGCTGGGGAAGCGAGCGGCCGTAGCGATTCTGGGCTGCGCCAGCCTGCTTGCCGCGGGCAGCGCCCTCGCTCAAGGCCAGATGCGCGGCGACGATTCGTCCGATACCGTCGAGGACAAGGGCAGCCTGCTGCACCAGGTCTTTGAATATACGAAGAACAACAGCTATTTCCGTGTCGGCGTACTGCACTTCCAGTACTACGGCACCAGCTCGCGACTCAAGGTGGAGAACGCCCAGGGCCTGGCAGCCCAGGGCTTCGGTTCCGGCGAAAGCCGTCTGGATCACACAGGCTCCTCCACGGGCAACCTCACCACGCTCGGTGGCACGTTCGGGATGTACATTCCGAAGACGGGCAAGCATCTGGCCATGGAAGTCACGCTCGCGCCGCCGCTCAAGCTCGACTTCGAAGTCAGCAAGAATGCGATCGACGAATCGCTCGCGCCCGAAACCAATGGCGGCCTGCAAACGGGGATTCCGCCGCTGGGTCAGTCCATCGGTACCCTCAAGGCGCTGCCACCCAACCTGACCATCGTCTACCGCCCGTGGGTGGACACGATGTTCCAGCCCTATATCGGTGCTGGCGCGATGTATCTCTACACCTATGACACCGACGTGAACAACGAAGTGCTCAACGCCTATGGCAACGAGCCGACGTTGAACCTGACCAAGCCGGTAGCGTGCGTCGGCCAGCTCGGCATGGACATGAAGCTGACCGAGAAGATGTTCCTGACGGCCGATGTGAAATACGTCGGTTGTGCCGAGGTGGAAGCCAAGGTGAACAATATCGTAGTCAATTCGCCCAACCTCAGCCCGACAGTCGGGCCGATCAACGTGGGCACCGTGAGTTCGACCAATGACTTCAAGGCCGTGCTCTACCAGCTGTCGTTCGGCATGCATTTCTAGGAAATCCTACGCCCGGCTTTGTATCCGGGTAGCAAAAAAGGCCGCCCCGAGGGGCGGCCTTTTTTTATGGGCATCATTCAGCGCCGTCGACGGTGACGGCGACGCGCCCTGCCGATCCAGCGTGACTACCGGCTTAGCGGCTTCGGGTCTGACTGTTGCCCAGCATGCCCGGCTAAAACCGACTGAAAGCAAACGCTCGCCATATCGAACATTGCGAACACGGTCCGTGCCCGTACGTCCACGCGATCAACGCCGCCTCATTCGCATCGCGGCCAGTTTCGGCGAATGCCCTTGATGTCGATGCCGTACCCCGACTGGACGCAGAACCGGGCCTTGATCGGCTGAAACGATTACCCCGCCTTGGCGACGATCTCGAAAGCCAGTTCGCGCACGGCATCCGACATGGCTTCGCCAATCGCAGCCGCGTCGCGCGGTCGCGCCGGCAAGGCCTGCTGGATAACGGTATTGTCGCGCGCGATCACGGTTTCGGTTTTCGAGTCGGTGACCTTCCAGCGCGCGGCGAGTACCACCTGCCCCGAAGGTTGGGGCTCGAAGGCGTCGACCACCACATCCACCTCGTAATCGCGGTCGCGCTCGGCGACCAGTTTTTCGTCGATGGTCTGTTGTAACAGGCGGGTCATCGCCACCGGCAGGCGCTCGGCCCATTTTGCGTTGGGCATGCGGGTGAGCACGTATTCGTCGGTGCGCAGCTGGATATCGTAGTTGTCCAGATACTCCGGCACGCGCACACGCCGCACCTGCCAATCGCTCGCCTGCGTCTCGGCACGCGCGCTTTGCGGCGGCGAAAGCAGGACCTGCTGCAAGGGTGCGACCGTACTACAGGCCGCACTCGCGGCCACGAACAGCGCGGCGATACCGCCACGTAGAAATGTTTTCATCATCGCTGACCTCCACCGAAGAGCAAGGCGTTGGGATCGCGTTCAAGCGTCTCGGCAAACCGGCGCATGGACGATGCGCCGGCCGCCAGATCCCGGATCGCGCTCTGCATATCCTGGCGCGTACCCGAATTCGGGTCGGTCAGGTCTTCGAGATTTTCCGATAGCTGTTGCAGATTCGCACTGGTCGCCTCGGCGTTGTCCAGCAGCCGGGACAGCTGCTCGTCGCGCGATTCGATCTGCGTATTCACATTGTCGGTCAATGCCCGCACGCTCTCGAGCGTCTTTTCGAACTGGCGACTGTTCATATAGACCGCGTCGCGTGCGGCCGCAATCGCTTCGCGTGTGGTATCCGTGGTCTTTTCCAGATTCGGCCCCATACGATTGAGCAACTGATCCATATCGTTGGCCAGCGTGACCACCGACTCCATGGTTTCATTCACGGTTTGCAGCGTTTCCCTCCACGGCAGGCCGGTAACCGTATCCTTGAGCTGCTCGATCTCCGAAGGCACGGCCGGAATTTCGGGCAACTCGACATCGGCGCGATCGACCGCGAACTTCGGCTTGCTGTCGGGCTGAAAATCCAGATTGACCGCCAGCTGCGAGGTGACGTAGCTCCAAACGACCAGCTGGGCACGCAGGCCACGCGCGACCAGTTCTTCGGTACTGAGCTGGGCACTGGGCGGCGCGCCATTCATCATGACCGTATTGTTGCCGGCCATTTCGATGGTCACGCCGATACGGGACTTGCCGGCTTTCGGGTCCAGACGCAGTTGCACATTCTTGACCGTGCCCACCTGCACGCCGCGAAACAGCACCTTGGAACCATTGGTCAGCCCGAGGACCGACTGGTCGAAGAAGATGATTGCCTGGCGGCTGTTGGAAAAGATCCGGTTGCCGCCCAGCGCGAGAATACCGACCACGGTCAGTACGATCGCGCCGAGCATGAACAGCCCGATCACCGTATAGCTGCGGTTGCTTGCCATTAGAGAACCTCGGGTCGAGATGACGTCACGACGGGCCGTCTTCGGCCGCGATCGGCTGCCGGTTGAGAAAGGCGCGCACCCGTGCATGCTCGGCCCGTTCGGCGAGCACGCGCGGATCGCCATGCGCGATCGCACGCCGGCTTTCGTTGTCGAGATAGATACTGTCGTCGGCGATGGTAAAGATGCTCGGCAACTCGTGGGTGACCGCGACCACGCTCAGTTGCAGCGCATCACGCAGACTCATGATCAGCGCATCCAGGCGCTGTGAGGTGATCGGGTCCAGCCCGGCGCTGGGTTCGTCGAGAAACAGATAATCCGGGTCCAACGCGATCGCACGCGCCAGTCCGGCTCTTTTCTGCATACCACCCGACAGCTCGCTGGGCATGCGTGACTCCTGACCGGCCAGCCCCACCAGCGCGAGCTTGAATGCCACCTGGTCGCGGATTTCCGCCGCGCTCAGCCGGGTATGCAGCTGCAACGGCAGACCCACGTTCTCGCCCACGCTCATGGAACTCCACAACGCAGTACTCTGAAAGAGCACGCCAATGCGCCGCTGCAGGGCCTGGCGCTGGGCGCTGTCGTCACTCCACAGCCGCTGGCCGTCGAAGACCACATCGCCCTGCTCGGCCTGTTCCAGATCGATCATGTGGCGTAGCAACGTGCTCTTGCCACAGCCGGAGACACCCATGATCACGAAGATACTGGCCGGGCGCACCTGAAACGACAGATCCTGCTGAACTACCGTATCACCATAGGCCAAGGTGAGATCACGCACGGCGATGCCGGTATCCGGCAGCGGCTGCGAGGCATCGAGCTCGGCCATGGCCTAGACCCCCAACGCGTTCGTGCACAGCGCGAAGATCGCATCGATCACGATAATACCGATAATCGACACCACCACGGTGCGGGTGGCCGCGCGCCCCACTTCGGCGGCGTTACGCCCGGCGCGCATGCCCAGATAACAACTGGCCAGGGCGATGAGGATGCCGAAACACACCGCCTTGATGAAACCGATCACGAAGTGGCGCATCGCCACCGCGTCCTGCAGACGGCCGAGAAAACTCGCCGGCGAGGTATTGAGCACGACATCGGCCACGAGCATGCCGCCGCCAATACCGAGTGTGGCGGCATAGATAAACAGCAGCGGCATCATCAGCGTCATCGCGGTCAGACGCGGCAGCACCAGAAATTCGAACGGCGACACGCCGATCATGCGTAGCGCATCGATTTCCTCGTTGGCTTCCATGGTCGCCAGATGCGCGGCAAAGGTCGCGCCAATGCGCCCGGCCATGATGAACGCGGTCATGATCGCGGCCATTTCGCGGGCCACCGCGATCCCGACCAGATCGGCCAGATACAGTCCGGCGCCGAAAGCGGCCAGCTGAACCGCGCCCACGAAGCCCAGCACCGCGCCGATCAGCAGGTTGACGACCGTAACCACCGGCAACGAGGCGGCCCCGGTTTCACGAATGAGGGCCATGAAATCGACCCAGCGCGCCTGCGCCTTGCCGACTGCGAGCTTGGGGGTGGCCGCGAACGCATTACCGATGAGCTCGGCGGTATGGGCGACCGAAGCCACACGCCGACCGCCGCGTTTGCCCAGTCGGTTGAGCCAGTGACTGCGCTCGCGTGCATTCTGATCGCTGTCGGCCGGGCGCGCGAGGGTAACCAGCGCATCGACGCTTTGCGGCAGCGACTGGTAGCGCACATCGCACGCCTGCTCGCGCAGTTGCGCGTTGACGCCATAGACCACTGCGGCAACCCGCGGGTGGGCACTGGCGAGTTCGCTGCCGTCGACGAGCACCGGCATGTCCGCGTCGCGACGTGCCTCAAGCAGCTGTGCGGTCAGGCTCTGGACGGTCGGCACATGAAGTGCTGCGCCCCAGTCGCCCGCCAGCAGCAGGGCGACGCCGTCAGAGCGCGCTTCGATGCGATACAGATTCGACGTAGGCGACGCGACGTGCGGCACAAAGGCTCGATAGGAAACGAACGGGTTTCCTATTCTGACACGTCACGCGCTTCAGGTTCTGTGCGATCGTCCGATTGCGGGCCATAGGAGTCGCTGACCGCCTGCAGACCATCGTTCAGCGAATCGCTGTTTTCGGTCCAGCCGCCGCCGAGCGCCTTGAACAGATCGGCCGTTGCGGTGAAGCGGTCACGAATCGCCTCGGCCAGATCCAGCTGCGCCGAGAACAATTGACGCTGGGCATCGAGCACGTCGAAAAACGCCGTGCGCCCCACGTCGTAACGGATCTGGGCGAGCTCCACGGTTTCGCGATAGGCATCGACCTGGCGCTGAACCGATTCCACCCGCTCGTCGGTAAGGTTGACCGCGACCAATGCGTCACGCACTTCGGCGAAGGCCTGGCGCAAGGTCTGGCGATAGGAGATTTCGGCCGCTTCCTTCTGCGCGATCGCGGTTTCGTAATTGGCCTGACGACGCCCGAAATCCAGAATCGGCGCAGTGATCGTGCCGGCGATACTCTGGGTTTCGGAATACGGCTCGAACAGATCGTCCACGTCGATGGCTTCGGTGCCGATCATCGCGGTCAGATCGAAGGTCGGGAAAAACTGCGCCTTGGCCACGCCTACGCTCGCATTGGCCGCGATCAGCTGCGCCTCGGCGGCGCGAATATCGGGCCGGCGTTCGACCAGCAGCGACGGAATCACCACCGGCAGATCATCGGGCAGATGCAGGTCTTCGAACGACCCATCGTCGATCTCGGCCCCAGCCAGAATCTCGGCCGGCGACCGGCCGGTGAGAATCGCCAGCGCAGATCGCAGCTCGCTGGCCTGCTGTTCGAGCGGCGGCAGCTGTGAGCGCGCGGTTTCCAGCAACGAACGCGTCTGCAATAGCGTCAGTTTGTCGATGGCACCATATTTATAACGCTGCTGATCGAGTTCGAGACCGCGCTCGCGGGTGGCGATGGTTTCCTTGGTCACCCGAATCTGGCGTTCGACCGCGCGCAGCGACATGTAGTTGGTAACCACATCGCTGACCACGCCCAGACGAATCGAGTCCTGGGTATAGGCCGAAGAGAGCAGTGCGGCGCGGGCCTGCTCGCTGGCACGACGCAGGCCGCCGAACACGTCGAGCTCATAGCTCAGCGTCGCGGCGACCGAGAAATAGTCCGAGCGCCGACCCGCGCTCGGTGTACCCGAAGAGCCGCCGGCCCCCGCGCCGACGCCGCTACTGCCGGAACCCGCGCCCCCCTGACCGATATAGCTGCTTTTCTGACGGGCAGCCTGGGCCTGTGCCGAGATACTCGGGTAGAGGTCGGCGTTGGTCAGCCCCAGCTGGGCACGTGCCTCACGAAAACGTGCGGCCTGCAGGGCGACGTCGAGGTTGTCGTCCAGCGCGTCGTCAATCAGCTCGTTGAGCACCGGATCGCGATACCGCGTCCACCAGTACGCCAGTTCCTGGCGCTGGCTCTTGCTCAGCAGCGTCGAGTCGAACGCCGAATCCGGCAGGTCGATATCAGGGCGCTGATAATCCGGGCCGAGCGTACAGGCCGACAGGCCGGCCACGGCGAGCAGCAGCAGGGCCTTACGCATTGGAATTCCCTTCATCGTCATGTTTCTTTTTGATCAAACGTCCGACCCGTTCCGAGCCGCGCTCGACCAGATCATAGAACAGCGGCACGAATAGAATGGCAAAGAACGTAGCCGCCAGCATGCCACCAACCACAGCCGTACCGATGGCATTACGGCTATTCGCCGACGCGCCAGTGGCCAGCGCCAGCGGTACACAGCCGAGAATGAAGGCCAGCGACGTCATCACGATTGGGCGAAAACGCAATTTGGCTGCTTCAAAGGCAGCGGCCGCAGGCGACTTGCCCTCTTCGCGCGACATAACCGCGAACTCCACGATCAGAATCGCGTTCTTGGCGGCCAGACCGATCAGCACCAGCAAACCCACCGAGAAGTAGAGGTTGTTATCGATACCCCGAAACCAGACAGCCACGAAGGCGCCCAGTGCGGCGAATGGCACCGCGGTGATCACCGCCAGCGGCAGCGTCCATTTCTCGTACTGGGCCGCCAGAATCAGGAACACCATGATCATGCCGAACAGCACGGCGATCCCGCCCGATCCGGCTGCGGTTTCTTCCTGATAGGCGGTGCCCGTGAAACTCAGCTGGTAATTGTTGCCGCCGAGCACATCGGCCACGACCTGCTGGATGGCCGCGTTCGCCTGGCCCGAACTATAGCCCGGCGCCGGCGAGCCCATGATCTTGGCCGCCGGGAAGATATTGAAACGCTCTACCACGTCGGCTGCAAGCCTGCGTTCATGGCTCACTAGCGAGCTCACTGGAATCATGTCGCCGGTGGTATCCGAACGGACGAATACCTTGGCCAGATCCTCCGGCTTTTCGCGATACGGCGCATCAGACTGGATATTGACCTGCCAGTTCCGCCCCAGATAGGTGAACTGGTTCACGTACAGCGAACCGAAAGTCGCCTGGAGGGTGGCAAACAGATCGTTGATCGGCACGCCCAGCGTCTTGGCTTTTTCGCGATCCACATCCAGTCGGTAGCGCGGCACGTTGGTCGTGAGGGTGGTGCGCACCTGCGACAGCTCGGGGCGTTTATTGGCCTCGGCCACCACCTTGCCGGCGGCCTCACGAATTTCGTTGAAGCTGTCGCCGGATTTGCTCTGCAAGTAGCCCTCAAAACCACCGGTCGTCGACAAGCCGATGATGGGCGGCGGGTTGAAGGCTATGATCTGGGCATCCGGGATCTGCGCGCCAAGGCCGAATGTCTGGCCTACGAGCGAAAATGAATCCTGTCCTTGGCCACCGCGCTCGTCCCAGTCCTTGAGCGTCAGGAAGGCGATACCGGCATAGGTACGTTGAGCGCCAGCCAGAAAGTCGTAACCGGCGACACCGACGATATCCTCGACCGCCGGCATGGCCTTGAGACTTTTGCTAATCACCTCATCGCGGACTTCTTCGGTACGTTGCAATGAAGCCGCCGGCGGCAGGGTATAGGTCGTGAAGATATAGCCCTGATCCTCCTGCGGCAGCAGACCGCCCGGCACCTGGGTGGACATGAACCAGGTCGCTACCAGCACGCCCACGAACAGCACCAGACCGAGAATCGCCCGGCGCAGCAGCAGATCGACGCCCCATAGATAGGCACCGGTCGCCTTTTTGAACATCTGGTTGAACTTGCGAAAGAACCAGTTGGGCGTTTTCTTGCGCGGCTTGAGAAACACCGCACACAGGGCCGGGGTCAGCGTGAGTGCGACCAGCCCCGAGAAGGCCACCGACACCGCGATGGTAATCGCGAACTGTCGATACATCTGGCCAGACAAACCGCCCAGAAAGCCGACCGGCACGAATACGGCCGCCAGTACCAGCACCACCGCGATCACCGGGCCACTGACCTCCTCCATGGCCTTGATCGCCGCATCCTTGGGCGACTTGCCCTCCTCCTCCATGATGCGTTCGACGTTCTCGATCACGATGATGGCGTCGTCCACGACAATACCGATCGCGAGAATCAGGCCGAACAGCGTGAGCAGGTTGATGGAAAAGCCGAGCGCATACATGCCCGCGAAGGTGCCGATCACCGACACCGGAATTGCGAGCAAGGGAATCAGCGTGGCGCGTACGTTCTGCAGGAACAAAAACACCACGAGCACGACCAGAATGATCGCCTCGATGAACGTGTGTTCCACGTCGGTAATCGAGGCATCGACGAATTTGGTCGTATCGAATGGAATCTCGTATTCCATGCCGTTGGGCAGATCCTTGCCCAACTCTTTCATCCGCGCGCGGATACGCTCCACGGTCGCCAGCGAGTTGGCGCCCGGCGCCAGATACACCGCGAACGGAACCGCCGGATTGCCCGAGAACGAACCACTGGTGCTATAACTCTGCGCGCCCAGTTCGACGCGTGAGACATCACCCAGGCGCAGCACCTGGCCGTTATCCTCGGTCCGCAGGATGATGTTCTTGAACTGCTCCGCGTTGGAGAAACGCCCCTCGGTACTGGCGGTGTATGTGAACGCGATTTCGTTGTCGTTGGGCATGGCACCGAAGCTGCCCGCCGCAAACTGCGAGTTCTGCTCCTGAAGCGCTGCCTGCACATCAGCCGGAGTGAGCTGATAACGCGCCATCTTGCTCGGATTGAGCCAGATGCGCATGGAATAATCCTGCGAACCGAACAGCCGCGCATCGCCCACGCCTTCGACACGCTTGAGTGCGTCGATGACGTTAACCAGCGCATAGTTACTGATATACGTGGTATCGAAGGTCTGATCGGGCGAGAACAGCGTGAGCACGGTGAGAATGTTGCTCGAGCGCTTGTCGACCTGCACGCCGGTGTTGCGCACCGTCTGCGGCAGCTGCGACAGCGCCGCCTGCACACGGTTGTTGACGTTGATGGTGTTCTGATCGGGATCGGTGCCGATCGCGAACGAAACCGAGATCTGCAGCGTGCCCGCATCCGACGCCGTCGACGTCATGTAGAGCATGTCCTGGACGCCGTTGATCTCCTGCTCGAGCGGCGCGGCGACGGTTTCGGCAATATCCTCGGCGCTGGCGCCCGGGTAGGTCGCCTGGACCACCACCTCCGGCGGCACCACGTCCGGATACTGGGCAATGGGCAGCCCGCGCATGGCCATCAGGCCCGCGAGCGTGATCACGATCGAGAGAACGGTCGCGAATACCGGCCGTTCGATAAAGAAACGAGAAATCATGGTTAGCTGCCCCGACCGACGTTGGCGGCATAGGCGTCATCGGTGCGATACGTCGGGCGCGTGCGGGTCTGCGAACGCGGGTTGTCGATCCGCTGCAACGGCTCGCGCGGGCTCAGACGCAGTGCGCGCCCCTCGACCCCGGCCACCGCCTTGTCGGACGGCTGGGTCGAGGCCGATTCGCCGACCGGTTCCTGTGGCGCGTTGTTGCCATCGGCGCCGGCATCGTTCTTGCCACCCGCGCTTTCATTGCCCTGGTCGGACTTGACCTTGACCGCCGCACCCGGCTTGAGCTGTCCCAGGCCCGAGACGATGACCTGCTCGCCGCCGGACAGACCGGATTCCACGAGCCGGCCTTCCTCGACGGAGGGCCCTAGCTTCACTTTCACGGCCTTGGCCTTGCCGTCGTCACCCACGATGAAGACCTGGGTCTGCTGCTCACCATCGGACACCGCCACATTCGGCACGACGACGGCGTTATGTCGTGTATCCAGGCGAATGCGCGCGCGCACGTAACGGCCCGGCATCAACCCGTTGTTCGTGTTCTCGACCACCGCGCGCAGCTGTACCGTACCGGTTTCCGGATTGATCGTGCTCTGGGTGAAATCCACCACGCCTTTGGCCGGGAACTCGTCGCCGCTGGGCAGAATGATGGTCGCTTCGCGCGTGCGTTCGCTGGTGCGCTGCGCGCCCATCGCCGCCAGCGCCTTGTTGCGCGCGATCGCGTCGTCCTCCGGCAGCGCAAAGAGCACCTGAACCGGATCGAGCTGAGTAATGGTGGTCAGCTGGGTGCCGTTACTCACCAGCGCGCCCTCGTCGACATCGCGCAGGCTGGTCACACCGGTCAGCGGCGCCCGCACCTTGGTATAGCCGAGATCGATCTGCGCGGCTTCGAGATTGGCCTGCGCCTGCTGAACCGATGCCTGTGCGGTTTCCAGTTGCGATAGCGAATCGTCACGTTCGGCCTCGCTGACCGCGTCCACCTCGTAGAGACGCCGTACGCGGGCCCAGTTGCGCTGGGCCTGGTTGAGCGTGGCCTTGGCGCTGGACAGCTCGGCCTTGCGCTGATTGACCACCGCCTGGAAGGGGCGCGCATCGATGGTGAACAGCATATCGCCCTTCTCGACGATCTCGCCTTCGTTATAGAAGCGTTTTTCCAGAATGCCCTCGACCCGCGCGCGCACTTCCACGGTACGGCGCCCGCGTGCGCGACCCGGGTATTCCGACATGATATCCACCGAATGGGGGATCACCGTATGCACGTCTACCGGGATCGGCGGCTGTTGCTGCTGGCCCGCTTGCGGGCCACCACCGCCGCCTTCGCCATTACAGGCCGAAAGCACGAATGCGAATACAACCAGACAGCAAACACGCAGGCCAAACGAGCCATCGCGCGCGAGCGCAGGAAAAGGGTGACGCATAGAACTATTCCCGAGGAACCGGAACAAGTAGATGAATCTACCATTAACTATACATACATTCGCGTATGTATGTAAGAAACTTTTTACGGTATGCTCTTCGACGTAAGCACGATGGGATGACCACACGATGGCACGACGCACCAAACACGAGTCTGCACAAACGCGCGAAACGATACTCGACGCGGCCGAAATCGAGATGCAGAAACGCGGTGTGTCGCAAACCTCGCTGGACCGTATCGCGCGCCGTGCCGAGGTCACGCGCGGCGCCATCTACTGGCATTTTGCCGATAAACGCGCCCTGCTCGAGGCGATGGTCGCACGAACCCATCTGCCCTTGCGCGATCTTCGTCAGTGTCTGAGCCAGCATATCCCGGGTAACGAGCCCCTCTGGCTGCTTCGCGAAATGATGCGCCACGGCCTCGAGCGTCTCGGCCACGATGCCCGCCATCAGCGGGTATGCCATATCGTACTCCATCGCTGCGAAGTCACCGAAGACGGTCACCCGGCGGATGCGCTAATTCAGGCGATGTTCGAAGATGCGCGCGAAGTGCTCGTCTCGCTATGCTCGGAAATCGCCGAGCTGGATCAGCTGCATTCGCAGCTGTCGGCCGCCAGCGCCAGCGATATGCTCATGGCCTTCATGTGCGGCCATTATGAATGCGTACTGCGCCATCCCGATACCTATGCCGCCGATCGGGACTGGGGCGTGCTGGTCGACGCCGCGCTACGCGGGCTGGTGACCCCTGCCGCGGCGGCTTCGCTCGACCAGCATGCGGCGAACCGTGCGCCCGAGGCCACCGCGCTGTCCCAGCATCATCACTAGGCCGGGCCGGACCCTGACCACCCGAGCGCTCGTCGCTACCGAAGGCGGTGGCTTACTCTTTATCGCGACGCTCGGAAGAAGCCGGCGCGCCCGCCCGCTGATCCGGATAGGCCAACGGCGGGCGCGGCGCCACGGCAATGCTCGGCCGGCGTAACGGCACGACATACAACGGCGCGATCGTCTGATCGGTCACCACGAAATCGAATACCGGCTCGCGCTCGATGATCTCGATACGCCGCGGCGGGCCGAGAAAGCGTGGCCCCGTGTCCAGCAAAAACAGATCGATCAATGCCTTGAAACGGGCCAGATACTCACGTGCCTCGGCCCGCAACGGCTGGCGCCGGTCTTCCTGGGCGCGGATATAGGCCACGGCATCGGCGCCGTTGTAGCGGGCGATGAACAGCGCGCGGTAGTCGTGATACCGCTGCGAGATGATCACGAAACGATCGAGTCCGAATACCTGCTGGGCGCGCACGATCGAGTCGAGCGTACGAAAGCCGGCAAAATCGAAGGTCAGCGCACTATCGGGCACGCCAAGCCGACGCAACGCCTGATACATCTTGCGCGGCTCGTTGTAAGTCCGATCCGGGTTGGCGCCGGACAACAGCAGATGCCGTACGCGCCCGGCGGCATAGAGCTCGGCTGCCGCCATCATCCGATGCGTGAACAACAGATTCTGGTTGCCGTAACGGGTGAACGGACTGGTGCCGAGCACGACGCCGACGTCGTGCACGTCCAGGTGGCTCATATCGTCGACGATGAACTCGCGCGTGGCCGATACAACCCAGGCGTTGGCCGCCATCATCAACAACAGCACACAGCCAAGCGCACTCAGAGCGAGCTTGACGATACGGCGAACCAGGTCGCTGCTGAACAAGGATGATTGAGACAAAACGGTCATCACGACGACTACGGCCCCAGGCGTTGGGCAGAATAGCGCGAAAACGCGCATGGTATCGCGCCTTGTCGAAATGCTGTCCAAACATCGGCGACGAGGGCCGATTTCGTCTTTACCCGTTTGCTAGTGCGCTGACCTTCACCAACGCCGGAGCAATCAGTCGGCCAGTTGTTCGATGGCCGCTTCGAGGCCGTCGAGGGTCATCGTATACATGCGATCGTCCATGAGCTCACGCGTCATCTGGATCGACGGTGTGTAGTCCCAGCGCTGGCGCGGCTCGGGATTGAGCCAGACCGCGTTCGGAAAACTCTCCAGCAGCCGTTGCAGCCACACCGCGCCGGCTTCGGCATTCCAGTGCTCGACCGAACCGCCCGGATAGGCGATCTCGTACGGGCTCATGGTCGCATCGCCCACGAAAATGGCCTTGTAGTCCGACGTATAGGTATGACAGACATCCCAGGTCGCATGCTGCTGGGTGCGCCGGCGGCGGTTGTCGCGCCACAAGCCCTCGTAGGGGAAATTGTGAAAATAGTAGTACTCGAGATGCTTGAACTCGGCACGCGCTGCCGAGAACAGCGATTCCACGGTGGCGACATGGTCGTCCATCGAGCCGCCGACATCGAAAAAGATCAACAGTTTTACCGCATTGCGCCGTTCGGGCCGCATATGCAGATCTAGATGGCCGGCATTCTTGGCGGTCGCACGAATGGTGCGTTCCATATCCAGTTCTTCGTCCGCGCCTTCACGGGCGAAGCGACGCAGCTTGCGCAGCGCCATCTTGATATTGCGCGTGCCGATCTCCTGGGAACCGTCGAGGTTGGCGAACTCGCGCTTGTCCCAGACCTTGACCGCACGACGATGGCGCGAGCCCTCCTGGCCGATGCGGATACCTTCCGGGTTATAGCCATAGGCGCCAAACGGCGACGTGCCCGCCGTGCCGATCCACTTGCTGCCGCCTTCGTGGCGCTCACCCTGCTCTTCGAGGCGCTTCTTGAGCGTTTCCATGAGCTTGTCCCAGCCGCCCATGGCCTCGATCTGAGCTTTCTGCTCCTCGGAGAGTTCGAGCTGCTGCAATCGCTCCAGCCACTCATCCGGAATATCGGTGGTCAAATCCTCGGTGGCGGCCTGAATCCCCTCGAAATAATGTCCGAAGACCTGATCGAAGCGATCGAACTTGGTTTCGTCCTTGATCAGCGTCGCCCGCGACAGATAGTAGAAGTTCTCCACGCTCATGCCGCCGACGTGATGATCCAGCGCTTCGAGCAGCGTCAGGTATTCGGTCACCGACGGCTTGAGGCCGGCGTCGCGCAGTTCGTAGAAGAATTCGATCAGCATGTTGATTCAGGCAGTAGATGACCGCGTGGCGTAAGCACAAAGACACGAAGACACTTGGTTACGTATGAAACTCAGTTGCGCACTCAAGCAGGCAGATTGTCCGCAAATGAACGCGAAGACACGCGAATAAGTCGAAAAACCGATCGCGCCGAGGCCCGGGGGCCCGCTGTTCACGCCGCATGCTGAACTTTGTACATAATCAAGAGAACACGTGTGCGCAAATGAAAAGACAAATGGCCGTAAATAAGACAAAGCGCCCCGGTACGTCTTACCTCCACCGTAGGCATTCATCCACGTTCATCTGCACACGCGATTGTCGCTATACGCGTACCCAAACGCCTGACGAACGTTCAACGTAGCGAAACATACGCGCGCTGTCTGGCTTTCATTTGCGCGCATTGGCGTTTATTTGCGGACACCCGTGCCTTGTTCTAACGCCGCGTCATGAACGCCAGACGCTCGAACAGATGCACGTCCTGCTCGTTTTTGAGCAGCGCGCCGTGCAGCGGCGGCAGCGCATCGCGTGCATTCTTGGAATGCAGCGCCTCGGCCGGAATGTCCTCGGCCAGCAGCAGCTTGAGCCAGTCGAGCAGTTCCGAGGTCGACGGCTTTTTCTTGATGCCCGGCACATCGCGTACATCGAAGAACAGATCCATGGCGTCGGAAAGCAGCTTCTTCTTGATGTTCGGGAAATGGACATCGACGATCTCGCGCATCGTGTCCTTGTCCGGGAACGAAATGAAGTGGAAGAAGCAGCGGCGCAGAAACGCGTCCGGCAGTTCCTTTTCGTTGTTCGAGGTGATGATGATGATCGGTCGATGGCGTGCTTCGATGGTCTGATGGGTCTCATAGACATCGAAGGCCATGCGATCGATTTCGCGCAGCAGATCGTTCGGAAATTCGATATCCGCCTTGTCGATCTCGTCGATCAGCAGCACCGGCTGGGTATCGCAGGTAAAGCATTCCCACAGCGGGCCCGGCACGATGTAGTTGGCGATATCGTGCACTTTCTCATCGCCGAGCTGCGAATCGCGCAGCCGCGATACCGCATCGTATTCATAGAGCCCCTGCTGGGCCTTGGTGGTCGATTTGATATGCCACTGGAAGAACGGCTTGTCGAGCGCAACCGCCACTTCCTCGGCCAGCATGGTCTTGCCGGTACCCGGCTCGCCCTTGATCAGCAACGGCCGCTGCAGGGTCGCAGCCGCATTCACGGCGAGTTTCAGATCGTCGGTGGCGACATAGCGCTCGGTACCGGTAAATTGCGTGGTCATAAACGTGAATCGCGGTTGGAGTTCGGATCGATCGCGGGGGCGACCAAACAGTCAGTGTCGTAGAAATGAAACGCCTTTTCAATAAAGACGCTGAATCAAAACGCCCGGCGCGAAGACCGGGCGTGGGATCAGCTCGACGCCGTTTACTCGCCGGCGCGTTGCTCTAGCACGGCAATCGCCGGCAGCGTCTTGCCTTCGAGGAACTCGAGAAAGGCCCCGCCGCCGGTCGAGATATAGGACACATCATCCTCGATGCGGTATTTCTCGATCGCAGCCAGGGTATCGCCGCCGCCGGCGATCGAAAACGCCTCGCTACGGGCGATCGCTCGGGCCAGCACATGGGTACCGCCGCCGAACTGGTCGATTTCGAACACGCCCAGCGGGCCATTCCAGACGATGGTGCCCGCGTCCTTGAGGATCGCGGCAATGCGATCGCGGCTTTCCGGGCCGAAATCGAGGATCATTTCGTCGTCTTCGATTTCGCTGACCGGACGTACTTCCGGATGTGCCTCGGGCGAGACTTCCGTCGCCGTGACCACATCGGTGGGCAACGGAATCTCACCGCCACGACGACGGATTTCGCGATCGACCATGCGGGCCGCGCCGACCAGATCCGGCTCGTAGAGGGATGCCCCCACGTTGTGCCCTGCCGCAGCGAGGAACGTATTGGCGATACCGCCGCCCACGATCAGCTGGTCAGCCACATTGGCCAGGCTTTCCAGCAGCTCGAGCTTGGTCGACACCTTGGAGCCGCCCACGATCACTACCAGCGGACGGGCCGGATCGCCCAGCGCGGCTTCGAGTGCTTCCACCTCGGCCGACAGCAACGGTCCGGCACAGGCCACCGGCGCAAAACGGGCCACGCCTTCGGTGGATGCCTGGGCACGATGAGCCGTACCGAAGGCATCCATTACGAAGACATCGCACAGGGCAGCCATCTTGCGTGCCAGCGTTTCGTCGTTGGCTTTTTCACCGACGTTGAAGCGCACGTTCTCGCACATCACGATCTCGCCCTCGCCGACCTCGACGCCATCCAGCCAGTCGCTGACCAGCGGCACATCGCGGCGAAGCAGTTCGCCCAGATAGCGGGCCACCGGCGCAAGGCTGTGCTCGCTGTCCGGCTGGCCTTCCTTGGGGCGGCCGAGGTGCGACATGACCATAACGCGGGCACCGGCGTCCAGTGCTGCCTGGATGGTCGGCACCGACGCTTTCAGGCGCCCGGCCGAACTGACCTCGCCGTTGGCGAACGGCACGTTCAGATCCTGGCGGATCAGCACCCGCTTGCCGGCCAGATCCACGTCCTGCATCTTGAGCATGGCGGTCATGTCGCGCTCCTCGATCGTCGTCGTGCTTAACCGGCGTTGGCCAGCGCCAGCGCGGTATCGAGCATACGGTTGGAGAAGCCCCACTCGTTGTCGTACCAGGAGCAGACCTTGATCAGCTTGCCGCCGGCGACCTTGGTCAGCGGTGCATCGACCGTCGAAGAAGACGGATCGTGGTTGAAGTCGCTGGAGACCAGCGGCGCTTCGCTATAGGCGAGCACGCCCTTGAGCGGGCCTTCGGCAGCCTGCTTGAGCACGGCGTTGACTTCTTCGACCGTGGTGTCCTTGGACACCTGCGCGGTCAGATCGACCATCGAGACATTGATCGTGGGCACGCGCACGGCAAAACCGTCGAGCTTGCCGTTGAGCTCGGGCAGCACCAGGCCGACGGCCTTGGCCGCGCCGGTGGCGGTCGGGATCATGCTCTGGGTGGCACTACGCGCGCGACGCAGGTCCTTGTGATAAACGTCGGTGAGCACCTGATCGTTGGTGTACGAGTGGATGGTGTTCATCAGCCCGTATTCGATACCGAAGGCGTCGTGCAGCGGCTTGACCAGCGGCGCCAGGCAGTTGGTCGTGCAGGAAGCATTCGAGATGACCTTGTCGTCGGCGGAGATCGTGTCGTGATTCACGCCGTAGACCACGGTGGTGATATCGCCGGCGGGTGCCGAGATCAGCACTTTCTTGGCGCCGCCGTCGAGATGCGCGCTGGCCTTCTCCTTGCTGGCGAACAGGCCGGTGCATTCCATGACGATATCCACGCCCAGTTCACCCCAGGGCAGATCCGCGGGATTGCGCTCACCGAGCACCTTGATCTTGTCGCCGTTGACGACCATGTACTCGCCTTCGATCGAGACCTCGCCCGGGAAACGCCCGTGGGCCGTATCGTACTGGGTGAGATGGGCGTTCGCCTCGGCGTCACCCAGATCGTTGATGGCCACGATCTCGATCTCGCCATTACGACCCGCTTCATACAGCGCGCGCAGTACGTTGCGCCCGATACGACCGTAACCGTTGATGCCGACTTTGACTGCCATAGCTACCTCTTTCTATCGATCTGGCCGCTTCGCCGCGGCCAGGAAACACATGAATTCGAATATGTTGACTGACTAGCCCAGCTGAGCGCGCAGCGCCGCGAGCACGCCGTCGACGGTCACACCCATCTCGGCATAGACATCGCCCGCCGGCGCCGACGAGCCGAAATCGTTCACGCCCACGACCTGCCCGTTCGCGCCGACAAAGCGATACCAGCTGTCGCTGACCCCGGCCTCGACCGCCACACGGGCAGTAATGTCCGCCGGCAGCACCGATTCGCGATAGTCCGCGCTCTGGGCATCGAAGACTTCCATGCAAGGCATGGAAACCACGCGTACGCCGACGCCTTCTTCGGCCAGGCGATCGGCCGCGGCCACCGCCAGCTCCAGTTCGGAACCGGTACCGATGATCAAGGCCTTGGCCTGACCCTCGGCTTCGCGCAATACATAACCGCCACGGGCGATCGCGGCCACCTGAGACGCATCACGCGGCTGGTGATCCACGTCCTGGCGCGAAAGCGCCAGCGCAGTGGGCCCGTTCTCGCGCTCGATGGCAGCCTGCCAGGCGACGGCGGTTTCCACGTCGTCGCCGGGCCGCCAGACATGCAGGTTGGGAATCAGCCGCAGACTGGCGATATGCTCGACCGACTGATGGGTCGGGCCGTCTTCGCCCAGGCCAATCGAGTCGTGGGTATAGACCAGAATATTGCGCGAACGCATGAGCGCGGCCATACGCACGGCGTTGCGCGCATAGTCGGAGAACGTCAGGAAGGTCGCGCCGAAGGGCGTGAAGCCGCCGTGCAGGCTCAGCCCGTTGGTGATCGCGGTCATGGCGAACTCGCGCACGCCGTAATAGACGTAGTTGCCGCTGTAATCGTCGGCGCTGATGGGCACATGACCCTTGAAATCGGTGCCGTTGGAACCGGACAGATCGGCCGAGCCGCCGATCAGCTCGGGCAGCAGCGCGGCATAAGCCTCGATCGCGGCCTTGGAAGACTTGCGCGTGGCCGTGCGCTTGCCTTCAGCCTGCACCTTTTCGATGAAGGCCCGGCACTGGGCCGGCCAGTCGCGCGGCATCTGCCCGGCCATGCGACGCTCGAACTCGGCCATGTCGTCGGCGTACTTGGCCGCATAGGCCGCGCGCGCGTCCTGCCAGTTCTTCTCGGCGGTCGCGCCGCGGTCGTGCTTGTCCCAGGCGGCATAGATGTCGTCGGGCACGGCGAAACGCGTTTCGTCGGCCCAGCCGATCTGCTTGCGGGCCGCAGCGATTTCCTCGTCGCCCAGCGCCGCGCCGTGTACACCCGCGGTGCCCTGCTTGTTGGGCGACCCCCAGCCGATGACGGTCTTGCAACAGATCAGGGTCGGCTTGCCGGTTTCCTGGCGCGCGGTTTCGATCGCGGTCTTGATCTCGTCGGCGTTGTGACCGTCCACGTTACGCACGACCTGCCAGCCATAGGCCTCGAAACGCGCCGGTGTATCGTCGGTAAACCAGCCGCGGGTTTCGCCGTCGATCGAAATCCCGTTGTCGTCGTAGAACACCACCAGCTTGCCCAGACCCAGCGTGCCCGCCAGCGAACAGGCTTCGTGCGAGATGCCTTCCATCAGGCAGCCGTCGCCGACAAAACACCAGGTGTAGTGATCGACCAGCGTGGCATCCGGATGATTGAAGCGCGCGGCAAGGGCGGCTTCGCCCAGCGCCATGCCCACCGCATTGGCCAGCCCCTGGCCCAGCGGGCCGGTGGTGGTTTCTACACCGGGCGTCATGAAGTTTTCCGGATGGCCCGGCGTTTTCGAATGCAGCTGGCGAAAGTTCTTGATGTCGTCGAGCGACAGGTCGTAGCCGGTCAGATGCAGTAGCGCATACTGCAGCATCGAGCCGTGGCCGTTGGACAGAATGAACCGATCACGATCGACCCAGTCCGGGTTGCCCGGATTGATCTTGATGTAATCGTTGAACAGGACTTCGGCAATATCGGCCATGCCCATCGGCATGCCGGGGTGGCCGGAGTTGGCCTGCTGGACAGCGTCCATCGACAGAATACGGATGGCGTTGGCGAGATCACGGCGTGCAGGCATCGACAATCCTATGACGCGGCTTGACAAAGGCCGTGCATTGTCTATTAAAGCGCCCAGACGGGCAACACGCGATTGGGGTTCGCAAACCCGACGCCGCCACCCGCCGCCGCGCGCAGATCGCGCACTCGCGCCCACTTACCGCCGCCGTCATCCAAATTTCATCAACCCGTCACCGGGTACGCCAGCGCCCATCGAGCGGCGCCATAAAAATCAGCGTTATCAGCTATTTGGTCTTTTATTCCCAATTTAATCATTAGCCATTACAGCTGAATCTCCAGAGAAAACAGCGATCAAGCAGCGTGTCGAGGCGTGGCCTTTGCGTTTGACCGTGCTAGCGTCAAGCAACGAGGTATTTCGATTACCGCCTCGTTCGGTGCGAGCCCCGCTCGCACCAGACCGATCGCACAAGGCTGTTCGCAGCCAGTCGCCCGATCGGTTACCAAGCACACTGGAGGAATCAGGTCATGGCAGATCAAAACGAACAAAAAACGACAAACCGCTCGCTCGGCATCGTCCACGGCAGCACCGGCAAGCCGATCAGCAGTTCACGGCGCCGCTTTCTTGCCAATGCCGGTATGTTTTCTGCCGGTCTGGCCGGCAGTTCGCTACTCGCTGCCTGTAGCGACAACGACGGCTCGGCCGTCGCCCAGGACAGCAACGACGCCGGCCCCGGCGATGCCGCGGTGCTGCAGTTCGCGCTCAATCTCGAATACCTGGAAGCCGAATATTATCTGCGCGCGGTGACCGGCAACGGGCTGATGGACGACGATACCGGCGGGGCGAACATGGCCGTGGGCACGGTGACCGGCGGGCGCGCGGTCAGCTTTACCACCGAGCCGTTGATCGGCCGCTACGCGGCCGAGATTGCCGCCGACGAACTCGACCATGTGCAGTTTTTGCGCGCGGGCCTGGGTGACGGCGTCATCGCGCGCCCACCGATCAACTTCACCGATGCCTTCAATGCCGCCGCGCAGGCGGCCGGACTGAGTGCGTTCGACCCCTTTGCCGATCCGCTGAGCTTTCTTATCGGCGCGTTCATTTTCGAGGATGTCGGGGTTACGGCCTACAAGGGCGGTGCACGTTTTCTGAGCAACCCGGATTTTCTCACCGCGGCCGCCGGCATCCTCTCGGTCGAGGGCTATCACGCGGGGCTGGTACGCACCCTCCTCACCCAGCGCCAGGACGAACCCTATGCTGACACCGGCCTGAGTGTCGGCGAAGTCGTCAACGCCATCTCCGGAGCACGTGACAACCTCGACGGCAGCGACGACCTCGATCAGGGCATCGGCGATTCGCAGACGAGCGTGTCGATCTACGGCAGCACGTATTCGGCGTCCAATATCGTGCCCACCGACGATAACGGCATCACCTTCAGCCGTACGCCGCAGCAGGTACACAACATCGTCTATCTCACGCCGGCGGCGCGCCCCGGCGGCGGTACGATCGGCAGCGGCAATGGCGGCGGCTTCTTTCCCGACGGCACCCGCGGCAGCCTGACCGCCAGTGCCGATAACAGCGGCAACCGCACCTAAAAGCCCTCACCAGGCGCACACGAAACCCCGGCCCCGAGCCGGGGTTTTCTATTTGCGCACCGCGGCCAGTATGCGCTCGGGCGTTCCAGGTCGCGCTCGCGCGACTCAGCGCGGATACGGATAGCCGGCGCCGCGCAAATCGATACGATCACGCGCTTGCGATTCGAAGAACGTGCCCGCGCCATGATTGAAACCCACCCGATCGCCGCATTGCTCGGCGCCCTGCTTGTGCTCGCCGTTGCCTATGACGGTGCGCGCACCACCCTGTCGGCCTCCACGTCCGGGCCGCTCACCCGGCGCCTGAGCGGCGCGCTCTGGCGCGGGCTGCTGTTCGTGCATCGCATCCGGCCACGCCATGGCATGCTCGAACGCGCCGGCACCTGGATCACGCTCGGGCTGATCCTCAGTTGGGTCGCAATCGCCTGGCTGGGGTGGTCACTGGTGTTTTGTGCCAGCCCGATGTCGATAGTGCATTCCACCACCCAGCTGCCTGCCAGCGTGATCGAACGGATCTATTTCGCCGGCTTCACGCTCACGACGCTCGGCGTGGGCGATATCGTGGCCAACAACAACTGGGCTCGACTGCTGACCGTGCTCGCCTCTGCCAACGGGCTGCTGCTGTTTACCATGTCGATTACCTATGCGATCCCGATCATTTCGGCCGCGACCGAAAAACGCCGGCTCGCGCTGAGCATAAATGCCATGGGCGAGAGCCCGTTCGATATCTGCCGCACCACCGTCGGTAGCGGCGATTTTGCGACCCTCGCCTCGCAGCTCGAGCAGATCGGCTCGGCTATCGCCGATGCCGGCCAGAAACATCTGGCCTATCCGATTCTGCATTACTTTCATAGCGCCGATACCATGACCGCGCTCCCGCTCGCCCTGGCCCGCCTCGATCAGACATTGACCCTCATCGATTGCGCGCATACCAACTTGCCGCAGGACACGCGAGCGCGCATTGCGATCACCCGGCGCAATATCGCCCATTTTCTGGGCACGCTGGAAAGCGCGTTCATCCGCCCCAGCGCCCAGACGCCGGAGATTCCGTCCCTCGACGATTTCCGTGCCTTCGATTTCTTTGCGGCAGCCCCCGAAACCGTTCGCCAGCAGCTCGATCAAACCGACCACCAGCGTCTGCTGCATGCCTATGTACGCGATGACGGCTGGCGCTGGGAGGCGATATGGCATGCCGATAACGCCGACGAGGCCGATACCGGCGATCCCGAAGAGCGCCAGCGCTAAGCCTTATAGGCGCTGCGTCGCGGCCCCGCTGCCGGCGCGCCCCGCGTGCGACCGACACGGATCCGAACCGGCAAGCGATCAGTGCCCGCCGCGAAGCGTCGCCAGGCGTTCGGCGCCCGCCACGAGCGTGGCATCGCGTTTGGCAAAGCACAGTCGCAGCAATCGCGTATCCGGCTTAGTTGCAAAAAACGGGCTCAGCGGTACGCCGACCACACCGGCCTCGCGCACGAGCCACTGGGAAAACGTTACATCATCGACATCGCGCACCGCGCGGTAGTCGACCAGCTGGAAATAGCCGCCCGGTACATCGCGTAGGGTGAGCGGCGTATCGGCCAACAGCGCGCGAAAACGATCGCGCTTGGCCTGATAGAAATCGGCCAGCTGCCGATGATGGTCGGGCTGGGTCTCCAGCATTTCGGCCAGTGCCCACTGCGCCGGCGCAAAGCTGGCAAAAGTCAGGTACTGATGCACCTTGCGCAGCTCCGCTGTCAGGGCGGGCGGCGCCACGCAGTAGCCGATCTTCCAGCCGGTGCAATGATAGGTCTTGCCGAACGAGCTGACCACGAAGGCGCGCGCGGCCAGCTCCGCATGGCGCGCCAGGCTTTGGTGCGCGTGGCCGTCGAACACCATGTGTTCGTAGACCTCGTCGGCCAGCACCAGGATCGACGTATCGCGCAGCAATTCGGCCAGACGCGCGAGATCGTCGGCCTGCAATACCGCGCCGGTCGGATTGTGCGGCGAGTTGACGATGATCATGCGCGTACGCGCACTAATAGCATCGGTGAGGCGTTGCCAGTCGATGGCGAAATCCGGCTGTGCAAGCGGCACGCGTACCGCCCGGGCATTCTGCAGCGCGATCGCCGGTACATAGCAGTCGTAAGCCGGGTCGAGCACGATGACTTCATCGCCCGCGCTCACCGTCGCCGCGATGGCCGCGAAAATCGCCTCGGTCGCGCCGGAGGTGACAGTGACCTCAGTCGCGGGGTCGGTGTCGCGCCCGTACAGCGCGGCGGTCTTGGCCGCAATCTGTTCGCGCAGCGCAGCCACGCCAATGCCCGGCGGATACTGGTTGCGGCCCTCGGCGACCGCGCGGGCGAGCGCTTCGCGCAGCGGTTCGGGCGGCTCGAAATCGGGAAAGCCCTGACCCAGATTCACGGCGTTGTATTCGGCAGCGAGATCGCTCATGACGCTGAATATGGTGGTGCCCACGCTCGGCAGTTTGCTGGCCAATTGCATATGCATGATCGCGGTGGTGGAAGCAGGCGAAATAGTAGGGCCTGTAACCCGCACATGCGACCCGATCTGACGCCAGCGCGCCGATCGGCTATACTCGCCGGCGTCTTCAGGGCGGGGTGTAATTCCCCACCGGCGGTATGTCGTAATCGACGAGCCCGCGAGCGCCTCGGTTTTCGATCGAGGGTCAGCAGATCTGGTGCGATGCCAGAGCCGACGGTCATAGTCCGGATGAAAGAAGACGCACGGCGGCCACCTGCGACGGGGCACGCCTTTCGCGCCTGTCGCCCTGAAACGTTGACTCAGCCAAGAGGACGTTTCATGCCCCACAATGATTTGCACAACCATCCCCGCCTGGCTGCGGCCATCGCCGCCTTTCGCGCCGGCGATCCGGTGTTGTTGCTCGACGATGCCGATCGCGAGAACGAAGCCGATATCGTCGCCGCCGCCGAAAACCTCAAGACCGAAACCATGGTCCGCATGATCCGCAACGGCAGCGGCATCGTCTGCCTGTGCCTGGATCAGGCCAGCGCCGACGCGCTCGAACTCGAGCCCATGGTGCGCGATAACCAGGCCCGCCACGGCACCGGTTTCACGGTGTCGATCGAAGCTGCCGACGGCGTGACCACCGGCGTATCCGCGATCGATCGCGTACGCACGATCGCGGCCGCGCTGGAATCGGTTGAGGGCCCGCGCCGTATCGTCAGCCCCGGCCATGTGTTTCCGCTGCGCGCACGCGCCGGCGGCGTACTGGAACGCCGCGGCCATACCGAGGGTTCGCTCGATCTGGCGATTCTGGCCGGGCTGCGCCCGGCATCGGTGCTCTGCGAGTTGATGAACGACGACGGCACCATGGCCGGCAATGCCGATATCCAGCGCTACGCCGAGGCGCACGACCTGCCGGTTCTCACCATCGAGGAGATCGCAGCCTATCGGGCCACGCGTACCGCGCGCTGCGCCTAGATCGTTTACGCGCCCATGGCACGGCATTTCCGGATGACGCCATCATCGCGTCGGGCTATCCTTTGCGTATGACTAGTGCTTCCAAGACAGCCGATCACGACACCGAGAGCACGCCGCCGGAGTTCTCGATCGATGCGCTGGCGCGCGCGACCGGCAGCACCGTGCGCAATATCCGCGCCTATCAGGATCGCGGGCTGCTACCGCCGCCCGAGCGACGCGGGCGCAAGGGCATTTATAACGACGCGCATCTGTCGCGGCTGCGTATCATCAATCGCCTGCTCGAACGCGGCTATACCCTGGCCAACATCGGCGAACTGATCGAAAGCTGGGAGCGCGGCAACGATATCGGCAGCCTGCTGGGCCTGGAAACCGCGGTCGCCAGCCCCTGGACCGACGAAGTCCCCGACTACGTCACCATGCCGGAGTTGCTCAAGAAATTCGGCGGCCAGTTTTCGCGCACCGCGTTGAAAAAGGCGATCGAGCTGGACGTCATCCGCCCGGAAGGCATGCGCTATCGGGTGCCCAGCCCGCGCATGCTGCATGCCGGTGCGGAACTGGTCGCCGTGGGTATTCCGCTTGAGGAAATGCTCGACGTGGTCGCCTATTTGCGGCGTAACGTCGAACAGGCCGCCGATGAAATGGTGCGTCTGGTCGCCATGCACGTGTTCGACCGCTACGGCGAAGGCCAGCTTCCGCCCAAGGAGCATATGCCCGAACTCGCCGATATCGTCTGGCGTTTTCGCCCGCTGGTGGAAATGGCCGTGCTGCCGGAAGTCGCGCGCGCCATGGGCCAGGCGGCCGACCGCCATCTAGGCGATCGGCTGGCGCTGCTCATGGAGCATCTTCACGACGCACGCTAGTACGCGGGCCGACTTCTCACCCTGCGTTTTTAAAGCCCGCTGGGCGCTGACCGACGGTCCGCGCTGGCGCGTGCGCGCGTACAACATTCGTATATCGCGATGACGTAATCGCCATGCGCGCCTGGTGAATGGCGTATTCGCGCGTCAAAACCTCGCGCAGAAAGGCGTTCCATACCATTTTGCGGCATCGCAGCATACCCAGTTGCACCGCCCGGTTCTTTGTGACATCGTTTGATGTAACGATTACATCGAACGTCGCCAATGGCCGATTCCGACAACAACGGGCAGTCCCTCGAGACACCGACCATGGTGCGTGGCGATGGCGTGGATCTGGCCTGCTATGCGCACGGTCCTCGCGATGCGCCCGTACTCGTGTTCGTGCACGGCTATCCCGATAATCATGGCGTGTGGGATCGCGTGGTCGCCGAACTGGTAGCGGATTTTCGTTGCGTACGTTACGACGTACGCGGCGCCGGGCGTTCCGAGCGCCCTCGGCGCACCCGTGCCTACCGTCTCGACCATCTCACGGCCGATCTCGCCGCGGTCATCGACTGGGCGAGCCCAAATGCGCCGGTACACCTCATCGGCCACGACTGGGGTTCGATACAAGGCTGGGACGCTGCCACCGACCCGGCGCTGGCGACACGTATCGCCAGTTTCACCTCCATTTCCGGGCCGTGCCTGGATCATGCCGGCCACTGGCTGCGCCAGCAGTGGCACAACAATCGCGCCAGCCTGCTCAGCCAGCTCGCGAAATCCTGGTACATCATGGCCTTTCACCTACCCGTGCTGCCCGCACTGGCCTGGCATACCGCGCTGGGCAAGGGCTGGCCAGCCATCGCCGAGCGCATGGAAGGCGCGCCCCTGGATGACAACCCCAGCCAGGCCCGCGACGGCGCGACCGGTATTGCCCTGTATCGCGCCAATGTATTGGCGCGCCTGCGGGCGCCGCGCGATCGACGGGCCCCGATGCCGGTTCAGGTGATCGTGCCCGAGCGCGATCCGTTCGTCGGCCCCGGCTTCGTGGCCGGGCTCGATCGCTGGGTGAAAACCCTTACGGTCAAACACATCGACGCCGCCCATTGGGCGATCCAGAGCGAAGCCGCGACGATCGCGGCCGACTGCCGTGCCTTTGTCGATCGCAACGATCCCGGCGCCCGCCGACCATTGCAAACCGATGCGTCGCACCCCGAACCCGCGCGTGCAAAACACGCCTGAGGAGCCTGTCATGAGCCAGAGTACAGCCGAAATACAACAGCAGTTCAGCGGCTACAGCGGCCCGGTCATGCCCGAGCGGCGTGACCTGCATTTCCTGCCCCCGGGCGATCGTATCTGCGACTGGCACCAGGCCGGACCGAACGTCACCCAGTTCATGAACGCCTTGAGCCTGTTCTTCCCGGCCGGCGAGCGCATGTTCATCGATGCCGTGCGTGCCTATCGCGACGAAATCCCCGATCCGGATCTGCGCAAGGCCGCGACCGCGTTCATCGGCCAGGAGGCCATGCATTCGCGCGAGCATATTGAATACAACAAGCTCATGGACGCGGCCGGGCTGCCCGCCAGCGAGCTCGATGCCCAGGTCTGGGCGCACACCGAATACGTCAAGGCGCACAGCTCGAAGGTCACCCCCTTGCTGATGACCATCGCGCTGGAGCATTTCACGGCACTGATGGGCGACACTCTGCTGCGCCACCGCGAGCAAATGGCCGGCTCGCAGCCCGACTACGAACGCATGTGGCGCTGGCACGCGCTCGAGGAAGTCGAGCACAAGGCCGTGGCCTACGATGTCTACGAAAAATGCGTCGGCCGCGGGCCGCGCGCCTATGCCATGCGTAGCGCCATCATGCTCACCACCACGGTCACCTTCTGGCCGCATGTGATGCTGTTCTATCGGCGCCTGGCCGCGGCCGATCCCGCCTGTGTCCAGGCCGGCTGGCGCGGCCATCTCAAGCTGGCCAACTTCATGCTCGGCCGCCCCGGCTATCTGCGCAAGCTGTTGCCGGAATATCTGGCCTATTTCAAATACAGCTTCCACCCGTGGCAGCAGAACAACGCGCATCTGCTGGCTGAAATCGACCAACTGGTCGACGACGCCGAAGCGGCCTATGCCGGCCAAAGCGCCTAGCGCCTGCCGCGAAACACATAAACGATTGACCCGAACACGCCGTCACACGGCCAACCGAACCCTGATCAAGGAGGGCAACATGAGCAAGAACGCATCCGATATCGCCGAGCACACTGCCAGTGCCACACAACGTGAATTTCCGCACAGCGACAACGTCGCCGTCATGCCGGAACGCCGCGATCTGCATTTTCTGCCGCCCGGCGATCGCATCAGCGACTGGCACCAGGCCGGACCGAACGTCACCCAGTTCATGAATGCGTTGAGCCTGTTGTTTCCGGCCGGCGAGCGCATGTTCATCGACGCCGTACGCAGCTATCGCGACGAGATCCCCGACCCGGATCTCAAGAAAGCCGCGACCGCGTTCATCGGCCAGGAAGCCATGCATTCGCGCGAGCATATCGAGTACAACGCGCTAATGGACGCCGCTGGCCTGCCCGCGGCCAAACTCGACCAGTTCACCTGGCGCCTGCTCGACTGGATCAAGGCGAAGACGCCCAAGTCCTTCCCGCTGGCGGCAACCATCGCGCTCGAGCACTACACCGCGCTCATGGGCGACATGCTGCTGCGCTATCCCGAGATGATGAACGGCTCGCAGGAAGACTTCGAACGCATGTGGCGCTGGCACGCGCTCGAGGAAATCGAGCACAAGGCCGTGGCTTATGACGTCTACGAAAAATGCATCGGGCGCGGTCCGCGCAACTGGGTGGAACGCTCGGCGGCCATGGCGGCCGCGACCGCGCTGTTCTGGCCGATCGTGGCGAGTTTCTACTGGCAGATGAGCCGGGCCGACGAAAAGTGTCGCAAGGCGGGCGTACGGGGGCACCTCAAGCTTCTGAACTTCGCACTCGGCAAGCCCGGCTATATCCGTCGGATGGTTCCGGAGTGGCTGAGCTATTTCCAGTACAGCTTCCACCCGTGGCAACAGAACAACGCGGACCTGCTGGCCGAGCTCGACGAACTGGTCGAAAACGCCGAAGCGGCCTACGCCACCCACCACTAACGGCGAACTGCGCACTGGCAGCAAACGGTACGGCTGCGGCCGTACCGTTTCATGCCGGCTTAGCGTTCAGGCCGGGCCGCGATCATGCGCGGCCTGTCTGGCCATGGCCACATACAGCGCCAGGCTGGACTCCACCACCGTATCCAGCGGCTCATGGTAGCGGTTGAGCGTCCAGTACATGGCGATATGAATGGTCGAGCCCACCAGGCCGGTCGATACCACGCCCGCATCAGTACCGCTGTCTTCGCCGAACACGAAAACGCTGCCCAGCAGGCTCTGCAGTGTTCGGGTGAAATTCTGGGTGGTTTCGCGATAGAGGCGGTCGATATCTCCGCTGATGCCGAAAATCTCGATCAGCAGGATGCGCGCCGTGCCCGGCTGGTGATACATGGTCTCGAAAAAGACCCGCAATCCCGCCCGCGCAATCGCCTCGGCGTCGCTGGGCGCCTCATCGATGGCTGCAACGACCGCTGTTTCAAGGCGCTCCACCAGGGTTTTGTAAACCGTGGCGAACAGCGCTTCGCTGTTGGCAAAGGACTCGTAGAAATAGCGCTCGGTCAGCCCGGCCTCGCGACACACGGACTTGACCGTGGCGCCGCGAAAGCCCTCGCGGCCATAGACGGTGATGCCAGCGGCAATGAGTTGTGCGCGGCGTTGGCGACGGCGTTCGTCCAGCGTGCGCCCGCCATACGCCCGCCCGTTACGTCGAGAACGCGGTGAAGAGGATGCAGTACTCATGCGTGCATATTGACATTAATTCCTGTCAAACGTAATTTGACATTAGTCGTTGTCAGTTTGATCGCGCAATCGACACGCATCGCGATCGGCCACAGCTTTGCCTGTCAGCCGCCGCAACGGCCCGGGTTGCCGTATAGCCAAAGGAACAGCACATGAAAGACTTGAACAACAAGGTGGTCGTCATTACCGGCGCGGGGTCCGGGATCGGGCGTAGCCTGGCGACCGCCTGTGCCAAGCGCGGCGCGCATCTGGCGCTATGCGATGTCAACACCACCGCCCTGGAACAAACCCGCAGCGAGTGCGGGCAGGCACGCGTGCTCACCGCCACGGTCGACGTCTCCGACCGTAGCGCGGTCGAAGCCTTTCGCGACGAGGTCGTCAACACCTACGGCCGGGTCGATCTGGTCGTCAACAATGCCGGCGTGGCCCATTCCCAGACCATCGAAAACACTACCTACGAGGATTTCGAATGGATCATGGGCATCAACTTCTGGGGCGTCGTTCACGGCACCAAGGCCTTTCTGCCGGAACTCAAAAAGCACAAAGGCAGCGCGCTCGTTAACGTCTCGAGCGTATTCGGGCTGATCAGCGTGCCGACCCAGGGCACCTATAACGCCACCAAGTTCGCGGTACGCGGCTTTACCGAAGCACTGCGCCACGAAACCGCCGACAGCGGCCTGCACGTCATGTGCGTGCATCCGGGCGGCATCAAGACCGGCATCGCCCACGCCGCGCGCTTCTATGTCGGGCCTGACGGCAATAACGACCAGAGCAAGGTCGCTGGTGATTTCGTCAACAAACTGGCGCGCACCACCCCCGATCAGGCGGCGCGCAAGATCCTCGACGATCTGGCCAAGGGCAAGGGCCGCTGCCTGATCGGTATCGATGCCCAGGTAATTTCCGCGATCTCGCGCCTGATACCGGTGAACTACTGGCGCGTGATGGGTCGCCTGATGCCCGGCTGAACACCGGGCAGGCGAATGACAAGGCCGCACAATGATCTTGTGCGGCCTTTCGTGCACAGAATCGGCTTCGATCAGATGGCAGCCGTGGTCACGAAGCGCGTCTCCAGATACGACTCGATCGCCTCGCTGCCGCCTTCCGAACCGTAACCGGAATCCTTGACGCCGCCGAACGGCGTTTCCGGCAATGCCAGCCCAAGATGGTTGATCGAGATCATGCCGGCCTCGATTTCCTGGCCAACCCGATGCGCGGTCTTCATCGACGAGGTAAATGCATACGCGGCCAGGCCGTAGGGCAGACGATTGGCCTCGGCGATCGCCTCGTCGGTGTCCCTGAACGTATTAATGACGGCGACCGGGCCGAACGGCTCCTCGTTCATGATCTTCATGTCATGGGTGAGACCGCTCAACACGGTGGGCTCGAAGAAATATCCCGGTCGGTCCGCTTGCCTGCCGCCCAGGTGAACTTCTGCGCCGTGCTGTCTGGCATCGTCGATCATGTCGCCCACCGCCCTCGGGCGCCGGTCGTGGACCAGCGGGCCCATGCGTGTGTCTTCTTCCAGACCGTTGCCGATCTTGACCGCCTTGGCCGCCGCCACGAACTGCTCGACGAACTGTTCGTAGACCCCTTCCTGCACCAGAAAACGCGTCGGCGAGATACAGACCTGGCCGGCATTCATGAACTTGCCGATACTCGACATCTTTACGGCCGTTTTCATGTCGGCATCGTCGAACACAAGCGTCGGCGCATGGCCACCCAGCTCCATGGTGTTGCGCTTCATGTGCGCGCCGGCGAGTGCCGCCAGTTGCTTGCCTACGGCGGTCGAGCCGGTAAACGAGATCTTGCGGATGACCGGGTGCGGGATCAGATATTCGGAGATTTCGGACGGCACGCCGTAGACCAGATTCACCACGCCCGCAGGAACACCGGCATCCACATAGCACCGCAACAGCTCGGCCACCGACGCCGGTGTGTCTTCCGGGCCCTTGAGGATGATCGAACAACCCGCGGCAAGCGCGATCGACACCTTGCGCACGGCCTGATTCAAGGGAAAGTTCCACGGCGTGAAGGCCGCGACCGGCCCGACCGGATGCTTGGCCGCAATCTGCTGCACATTCTCGGCGCGCGCCGGAATCACCCGGCCGTAAATACGCTTGGCCTCTTCGGCGAACCAGTCGAGCGTTCCTGCCGCGCCCAGCGTTTCGCCGCGCGCTTCGGCCAACGGCTTGCCCTGCTCGATGGTCATCAGGCGGGCGATATCGTCGGCGCGCTCGCGCAACAGATTGGCGGCCTTGTTCAGAATGGCCGCGCGCTTGACCGCGGGCACCGTGCGCCAGTGCTTGAAGCCGGCGTCTGCCGCTTCCAGCGCGGCGTCCAGATCGGCCCGACGCGCGTGCGCGTGTTCGCCGATGACCTCGCCCGTGGCCGGGTTGATCACGGGTAACGTTTGTCCGTCGGCGGCGGCGCGCCATTCGCCGTTAATCAGCAGCGACACGTCGGGATAGCGATTCTTGTTATCAGACATAAGTCCTCCTCTTGCTCATTATCGAACGCCGCAAACCATATACCGAGTAAACCGTTGTTGTCGCTCACGGGCACCGTGTGCAAAAAAAAAGCCGGTCGCTTGCGCGCACCGGCGTTTTCGATCACGAAGCGGCCCACCCGCGCGGGTCGCTTGCTCCGCGGCTTTGCCTCTATGGCATCAGGCGGCTTTCCACTTGATGCTGCAGCCCTGGCTGGGTACTTGCACGTCTTCGGGAATCATGTCGCCTTCGAGCAGCGCATCCAGCGATGCACGCAGTTCCGCGCCGGTCACCGCCACGCCGTTTTTCGGGCGCGACTCGTCGAACTGGCCGCGATAGGCGCATTTGCCGTCGCTATCGAACACGAAGAAATCCGGGGTGCAGACAGCGTCATAGGCCTTGGCCACGGCCTGGCTTTCGTCATAGAGATACGGGAACGCAAATTCGCGGCTTTCAGCGAATACCTGCATCTGCTCGGGCCCGTCTTCGGGGCGCTCGGCCACATCGTTGGACGAAATCGCGACGAACCCGATGCCCTGCGGCTGGTAATGATTGGCCACCGCCACGATCTCGTCGACGATATGCAGCACATAGGGGCAGTGGTTGCAGATGAACATCACCACCGTGCCCTGCTCGCCTGCCACATCGGCAAACGAAATCGTCTGGCCGGATACCGTATCCGGCAGCGAGAAATCGGGCGCTTTCTTGCCCAGCGGCATCATGGTCGAATCGGTCAGCGACATGATCAATCCTTGTTGATAAATATTGCCCGACAGTTTAGCCACTGTCGCCGGGCGACCCAAAACCGGGCGCGTCGAGCCCTGGCTAAAGCAGGCGCGTATTGTCGGCACCCAGGGCCGGGCTCGGCGACAGCGCGTCGCGGGGCTGGCCGTCGAATTGCAGCGGGCAGCCCAGTGCATCGCCCTGCTGCATGTCGCGGGCCCGAACCTGCGGATGGGCGAGTGCTTCTTCGAGGGTCAGTACCGGCGTGGTGCAGGCATCGGTATCACCAAGCACCCGTATCCAGGCATCGCGGCTGCGGGTACGAAACAGTGCGGCCAAGCTCCAGTGCACGGGTCGGGTGAGATGCCGGGCACGGCGCGGATCGGACAAGGCGTCGGTGACTCGCTCGGCCCAGCCGCGCGCGCTCGGGTCGCGTCCGGCGGATGGTGTTTTCGCACGATCGGATCGATCCTTGCGCCGCCCGGCCTTGCTTGTTTTAACCGGGTTCAACCGTTCGAGCAGACGGGCGAAAAACTTCGGCTCGAGCGCGCCGACGGCCAGATATCGCCCATCCCGACATTTATAGACCCGATAGTTGGGCAGCGCACCGGTCAGCGTATCGCTGCCGCGCGCCAGGGTTTGGCCAAACTGCGCGCGCGTGGCCATGGCCACCGGCTGCAGGGCCAGCGACCCGTCGAGCATGGCCGCATCCACAAACGTGCCCTGGCCGCTGGCACGGGCACCGATAATCGCCGACAACACGCCCACCGCACAGGTCAACGCGCCCCCAGCCAGATCCGCGATCTGAACGTTGGACATCGCCGGCGGCCCGCCGGCCTGGCCGGTCTGATCGAGTACGCCGGATAACGACAGATAATTGAGATCGTGCCCGGCGGCCGCGGCCAGTGGGCCGCTCTGGCCATAGCCGGTCAGCGCGGCATAAACCAGCTTTGGATTAATCGCCTTGAGCGTGTCGTAGCCGCAGCCGAGCCGTTCCATCACGCCGGGACGAAAGGATTCGATCACCACGTCCGCGTCAGCTACCAGGCGCTTGAACGCCGCCACGTCGTCGGCGCTTCGCAAATCCAGGGTCACCGACGCCTTGCCACGATTGACCTGTTCGAACAGTGCCGGCGAGAGCGTGCGCGCATAGTCGCCGCCCTGCGGGTCCTCGATCTTGATGACCTCGGCGCCCAACTGGGCCAGCAGCTGGGTCGCATGCGGGCCAGGCAACAATCGCGTCAGATCGAGTATGCGCACGCCTGCCAGAAGCGGATTGGTCATGGTCTGTCCCGGATTGGTCGAATACGTTCAGCTGCCCATCGAACGTAACAACACAGTGGATTATGTCTGCAACGCTTGGCTTTGCTCGCGCAAGCAACGTGTCCGCAAATGAACGCGAATACACGCGAATAAGGCAAAACGCAGGTCGATCGAAGGCTGTCGCTGTGCTGTTCGGGCCGCCCGCTCACCTTTTTGCCTCATCAAACGCTGTCTTGCATTTGCGTTTATCGGCGTGCATTCGCCGACCGTTTTCATTGTTTGAAAACGAAAGCCCCAGATCTGGCAATTCGTGTGGCCGACGTGTCACTACAGATCTCAACCGCTTCAACGTGGCCCTTAGCCGCGGCGCATAAGCGTGCGCGTACGCGCGTTGTCCAGCTAAGAAATCTGCTGTTTCCATACCGAGTTCATCACGTCATTCGCGTTTATTCGCGTTCATTAGCGGTCAAATAAAGTGCTCGGGCTATGCCGCCTGGCGCCGCGCATCGTCCGCCGTATCGACCGCCCGGGCAAAGAATTCGGCTTCACTGAACACGTCGACATCGATCGCGGCCAGGCGCGCCGTACGAGCGGCCGCCACCTGGTCGGCTTCGTCGGTATCGAGAATGCCGGCGTCGCGCGCCGCCGCCGCGAGCGCATCGGGATCGCCGTCGGGCAACCGCCCCTGCTTCTGTGCGGCCTTGATCCGCTCCACCAATGGCGCGGCTGCGTGCACCCGGCGAAATGCCTCGAACAAGCGCCCCACCCCGGATTCGGTATTCGCCGGCAGGAAGATATCGGCATTCAGGCGCTGGCTTTGTTCATCCATGCGTTGCGAAACGCCGGCACAGGCCACCGCCAGTCGATCATCGGGCAGCCGTGCCAGCCGATTCACCCGCAGCATGGGCAGCGCGACCCAACGCAGCATTTTGCCGAGCGGGCCGTCGAAATTTTCGTAAATACCTTCGAAGGCCGCCTGCACCCGCGCCAGACTCAGACGCAGGGCATAGTCCACCAGAATACGATCGGCCGGCTGGCGGCCTTCGGCCTCGAAACGCTTGAGGGCGGCAAACCCCATCAACATCCAGGCCAGCGCGTCCGCATAGCGGCCGGTGAGATTGCCGCGCATCTTGAGCTTGCCGCCGACGAAGAACAGCGCCAGATCGGTGAACAGAGCAAAGCGCGAGGCAGCCCAGCCGAGTTTCTTGTAATAGCGGCGCATGGATTTGTCGACATCGGGTACCCGCACGAACGCACCGCGCGTGAGCCCATGGCCGAGGGTACGCCCCATATTGGCGAAAAAGTGGCCGATCCAGCCACGCATGCCTTTCGAAAACGCGGCTGAATCGTCGTTTTCCACCGCATGCACCACGTTGAGCGCATGCGGGTGGCAACGAATTGCGCCCTGGCCGAATACCATGAGCGTGCGCGTCATGATGTTGGCGCCCTCCACGGTAATGGCCACCGGCGCACTGCAATAACCGCGGCCGATGATGTTGTTCGGCCCCTGCATCACGCCCGCGCCGGAAAACACATCCATGGCATCGGTGGCACATTCACGCGCGAGTTCGGTGGTATAGGCTTTCATCACGCCTGAAACCACCGGCGGGTCGATGCCGTCGTCCACCGCCGTGCAACCCAGCACACGCGCGGCCTCGCCCAGATAGGCCAGCGCGTTCAAGCGCCCGATCGGCGTGGCCACCCCTTCCATACGACCGATGGCCAGGCCGAACTGCTGGCGTACCATCGAATAGGCGCCGGTAGCCGCGGCCACCGTGCGCATGCCACCCACAGCGGTGGCAGGCAAGGACACCATACGCCCGCCGGCGAGGCTCTCCATGAGCATGCGCCAGCCACCGCCGGCCTGTTCACGCCCGCCGAGAATATTGTCGGCGGGCACAACCACGTTCTCGCCGATGAGCGGGCCGTTCGGAAAGGCTTCGCCGATCGGCTCGTGGCGATCGCCCTGCTTGAGTCCCGGCGTACCCGCATGGATAAGCACCACGGTAATACCCGGGGCTTCGCCCTTGCCCAGCAGATTGTCGGGGTCGCGTAGCCGGCAGGCCAGCGAGATCAGGTTGGCGACCGGCCCCAGGGTGATATAGCGCTTGGCGAAATTCAGGCGCAGCGATACATCGCCGGCGTCATCACGAAACGCTTCGGCATCGGCGGTGATCGAGGCCGCATCGGAACCGGCGGTCGGTTCGGTCAGACCGAAACATGGCAGGTATTCGCCGCGCGCCAGCCGTGGCAGATAGTGTTCCTTCTGCTCGTCGGTGCCGTATTCCACCAGCAACTCGGCCGCGCCCAGCGTATTGGGGATGACCACATACGCCGACAATATGCCCGAATGCGGCGTGACCTTGGCCATGATCGCCGAGCGGGCCAGCGTGGAAAATTGCTTGCCGCCGTAAGCCTTGGGAATGATCAGCCCGAAAAAGCCTTCGGCCGCCATGAATTCGAGGATGTCGTCGGGCACACGTCGGCCCAGCGCGATCGCGTTGCAGTCGGCTCGCGAAAGCAGCTCGTTGACCGGCCCATCCATGAACGCCTGTTCCTCGGCGCTCAAGTGGCCGTAGCGCGAATCCAGCATGCGTTTGAAATCCGGATGCCCCGAAAAGAACTCGCCGTCGATCCATACATCGCCGGCCTCCAGAGCCTGGCGTTCGGTATCGGAGATACGCGGCAAAACATTATTCGCCTGCATCCACTTCATCAGTTTTTCGAACATGGGTCGCACTCCCGAGCCGCTGTGGGCTTCTCGTTGGGGCGTTTGGGCGCGGGTTACGCCGAGCACGCCAATAAATCACCCGATCAGTCGCAGACCCGCACTGATCAAAGGCATTCCTGATCTTTCAAACTGCGCCAGCGGCCATTCCATGACCTCGAACGCTTAATCCGGCTTCGTTCTTCAAGCCATTTATCCACAGATTTCGCTGATTGAAAGGATTTGAAAATCAGTCGGTCAGTCGGTTGTCGAGCGGGCGTCAGATCGAAGGGCGCGGCTACAAAAACGCGCATCACCTCTATGAATCCCTATCTGTCTGACAACCAACTTTTCGTCTTTGCCTTCAATCTGCGTCATCTGTGAAATCTGCGGATAGAAGTCTTTGACGAACGAAGCCGTACTACGGTCATCACCGGCCTGCGCTATACGCTGTAGAAGCGCCGGTGCGAGTCGGCCTTCGCCTTGGCCATGGTGGTAAGAATCGGCGCCGGCTGGAAACGCGGGCCGTGGCGCTCGGCAAGCGCCTGTAGGCGATCGACGACATTACCCACACCCTGCGTGTCGACATAGCGAAACGGCCCGCCTGTAAACGGCAAGAAGCCCAGCCCGAATACCGCGCCGATATCGCCCTGCATCGGGTCGTCAATGATGCGTTCGGACAGGCAATGGGCGGCTTCGTTGACGAACAACAACGTGCAGCGTTCGACGATTTCGGCCGCGCTCGGTGCCTGCCCGTCCTGACGCTCGTCAGCGAGTAGCGTGGCCAGTTCGGCATTAACCGGCCGCTTGGCGCCTTTTTTCTTTTTCGCGGTGTAGTCGTAGAACCCCTTGCCGGATTTGCGCCCGAGATAGCCGGCATCGATCATCTTCGCCGAGGCCTCAGGGGCAGCCATGCGCGCGCCGAAGGCGGCTTCCAGAATCGGACCGACCTTGACGCCCACATCCACGCCCACTTCGTCGAGTAGCGTGAGCGGACCGACGGGAAAACCGTAGTCCACCAGCGCCTCGTCGATCGCACGCACACTCGCGCCCTCGGCCAGCAACCGGGCCGCTTCGTTGAGATAGGGCGAAAGCGTGCGCGTGGTATAGAAACCGGGCCCGTCGCGAACCACGATCACGGTCTTGCCCTGGGCCTTGCCGAAGGCAACGGCAGTGGCGATGGTCTTTTTCGCGGTCTTGTCGGTGGCGATGATCTCGAGCAGCGGCATCTTCTCGACCGGCGAGAAGTAATGCAGTCCGATCACGTTCTCGGGCCGTTTTGCCTGAGCGGCGATCTCGGCAATGGGCAACGACGACGTATTGGTCGCAAAGATGCAGTCAGTGTTGGCGCGCGCATCGGCTGCGGCCTCCACATCGGCGAGCATGCGTTGCTTGAGCTCGAGATCCTCGAACACCGCCTCGATGACGATATCCGCCGCACCCAGACCGCTGTAGTCGGTGGTCGCGGTAACCTGATGCAGGCAACGATCGGCCGCGGCGCGCGTCATCGCCTTTTTCGCCACCCGCTTGTCGTAAAAGGCGCGCACATGGGCCATGCCGCGGGCCAGACCCTCGTCGCTCACGTCCTTGATACGCACCGGCAGAGCCGCCTTGTCGACGGTGACCGTCGCAATGCCGGCCCCCATCAGCCCGGCACCAAGCACACCGACGTGATGCACTTCGCGCGCCTTGACGTTGCGGGCGACGAAGGTGGCTTTCTTGAGGGATTCGGTGGCGTGATAGATATGACGCAGCGCCTTCGATACCGGCCCCATCGCCAGCTCGCCGAAGGCCTCGGCCTCGGCCGCATAGCCGGCCTTGATACCCCGCCGATAGCCGGTGGCCACGACATCGATAATGCGTTCGGGCGCCGGATAATGGCCATGGGTTTTCGCCCGCAACGTCTTGCGCGCCTGATCGAACAGCACCCGCCGCCCGGCCGGATTGTCTTCCAGCGCGGCGTTGGCCAATCCCGCCACTCCGGCCCGTACGCGCCCGCGTGCGCGCTCGATCAGCGCTGGCGAGGCGGTCGACGAGCGCTTGCCCGCCACGCGGGCCTGGCGCACGGCTTCCAGCAGCAGCGCTTCGGGCGCGACCACGCGATCGACCAGGCCGATCTTTTTCGCCTGGGCGGGGCGCAGCTTGCGCCCGGTGAGCATCAGATCGAGGGCGGTAGCAATACCTACCAGCCGCGGCAGGCGCTGGGTGCCACCCGCCCCGGGCAACAGCCCGAGCATGACTTCGGGCAGCCCCAACGTAGTGGCAGGCGTGTCGGCGGCAATACGCACGTCACAGGCCAGCGCCATTTCCAGACCGCCGCCCAGACAACTGCCGTCGATCGCGGCGACCACCGGCACATGCAGTTTCGACAGCCGGGTAAAGCCGGCCTGACCGCGTTTCGACAGGGCCTGTACTTCGGCTGCGCTGGTCACCGTATCGAACAGGCCGATATCGGCACCGGCCAGAAACGAACCCGGCTTGTCGGAGATCAGCACGATGCCGATGACTTCCGTGTCGTGTTCCAGGGTTTCCAGCACGCGATCGAAGGCATCGGCAAACTCGGCCTTGATCGTGTTCTGGCGTGCGCCGGGCACGCCAAAACGCAGGATCGCGATACCATCGTCGCGTTTTTCGATCGTAAAGAGTTCGTCGCTCGGCCGGGCCGTGGTGTCGCTGTTGCTCATAAGGGCTGTACTCGTCATCGAATCGTGTCGGGGCGAACCGGCGTGGTTCAGTCGCGTTCCAGAATCATGGCCGCGCCAATGCCGCCGGCCGCACAGGCGGTGGTCATTGCCAGACCGCCGCCGCGGCGTTTGAGCTCGTGGGCGGTCTGAATCAGGATGCGTGCACCGGTGGCGCCAAACGGGTGCCCAAAGGCGATGGAGCCGCCGTTGACATTGAGAATGTCGCGATCGATCGTGCCCAGCGAGCCCCGCCCGACCATCTCCTTGAGATAGGTCCTGGATTCCATGCCGCGAATATTGGCCTCGACCTGGGCAGCGAACGCTTCGTGCATGTCGATCAACGTAAGGTCGGATAGCGACAGCTCGGCACGTTCAAGCGCCAGGGGTGCGGCCAGTACCGGCCCCATCAGCAGATCGCGCTGGGGCGTTTTCGCGGCAAAGGCATAGCTGCGGATATAGGCCAGCGGCTCGTAGCCCAGTGCCCTGGCCCGTTCTTCGCTCATGAGAATCATCGCCGCTGCGCCATCGGTCAGCGGGCTCGAGTTGGCCGCGGTCACGCTGCCGTTGGCCCGGTCGAATATCGGCTTGAGCCGGTCGTAACCCGAGCGCTCGCTGTTCTTTCGTACCAGGTTGTCGTCGCTGACCGGCACGGTCTTGCCGTTCGCGCTCACGAACGCGGCCATACGCTGTGCGTCCAGGCGCCCGTCGGCCAGTGCCGCCGCCGCGTTCGCATGCGAGGCATGGGCGAGAGCGTCCTGCTCGGCCCGGGTTACGCCCCAGGTCTTGGCCATCTGTTCGGCCGACTCGCCCATGGTCTTGCCGGTCGAATACTCGGTAATCGACGGCTTGCGCGGGATCAGATCCTTCGGGCGCAGGCGCGCGAGTATCTTCACACGGTCGCCGTTGGTCTTGGCCTGGGAGGCATCACGCAAGGCATCGGCCAGCCGCTTGGACAGCGGCACCGAAATATCGGAGGTGGAATCGGTACCGCCGGTCATCACCACGTTGGCCTGCCCCAGGGCGATCGCGTCGGCGCCACTGGCTGCGGTCTGGAAACTGGTCGCACAGGCGCGGGTGATCGAATAGGCATCGGTTCGCGGGTCCATGCCCGAGGCCAGCACGATCTCGCGGGCGATGAACGGCGCTTCGGGCTTCATCACCGTCATGCCGAAAATGGCCTGTTCGATCTCGTCGGCCGCCAGCCCGACGCGGGCCAACACCTCGGCCGCCGCCATTGCGCCCAGATCCACCGCGTCCAAGTCGCGAAACGCGGTTGCGATACGCGCAAAGGGCGTACGCACGCCCGCCACGATGGCGATCCGACCGTTTGGACCGCGCAGTCCTGCTGCAGCCCGGCCGGAGGATTTGCGGCCTTGCGCGGCATCGCTGGGGGCTTGATTTTCTGCCATGGCTCTATACTCGTTACACAAGTTCCGTAAACTTAATTACACTTTCGACGTCGGACCGATTCCGCCCGTGTCCGCTTATTCATAGTCGTTTACATTTCACGATGTCAACAATTAAAGTCAATATTCTCTGATTGTTTTTATATGTGTAATTTCGTGTTCACCTGCCAAGGCCTCGATTGATGCGCGATTCATTGCCCCGTTCGAATAGCCATGGTCGAGCACCCGGTACGGCCGCCCGGGCACGCATAGAGGAGGCTGCGCTGGATCTGTTCGCCGAACGCGCGTTTCACGAGGTGCGCCTGGATGAAATCGCGCGCTCGGCGCGCGCGTCGCTGCAGACGATCTATCGCCACTATGGCGACAAGCAGGCGCTGCTCGATGCCTGCGTGCTGAAATGGGCGAACGCGCTGGCCGCGCGTATGACCGACCACCTGGCCGGCATCGAGACCTACAAGGATCGGCTGCGCAAGGTGTTCTGGGTGGTGCTCGACTTCTTTGAACAGAACCCGAAGGTCGCGCGCATGATCCTGGGCTCGGTGTACCCGGGTGCGATGCGTTACGACGTCACCGACCAGCAACGCCAGCTCACCAACATGTTTCTGGAAGTGCTCGCCGAAGGCCGCGAACGCGGCATTCTCAACGACCAGGTCAGCGAAGCCATCCTGCTCGACTACTTCTACGGCGTGCTCGCCCGCCTGATCCAGATGCAGAGCCTGCGCCAGCAGGAACCGCCACTGACCGATCAGGTGAACGTGCTGTTCGACATGCTCTGGCGGGCGATCGCCAAGCCTTGAGTGGCGTTAGTAGAGAACAACGCCTTTTCGGCTAACGATAGCGCTGAGCTACTTCCGTGAAAACGGCAGTAGACCGCGGCCGACCGGATGGGCGGCAAACCAAGAGCCGCCCTCTTCAATAACCCACACCGGACTCTTTAATTGGCAATGACGGAGAATGAACGCACACCCGTCGGATCCGATAGAAAATTTAACTTAGGCCTCCACAAGGCGGTTAGCAAAAGGCGTTTTAGCACTTACTACGAATTTCTTATACTATCGCCCTATGCCTCGATCACTCCGATCACCTGGTCTATGTTCAGGACATTTAACTGCTACCTTTCTCACTGATGCCGAGCATCGGTCGCCGCCGCGCCAGGGCCGGCAATTGCAACGTCTCGTCCAGCATCTCGCGCGTCTCGCGCTCGAATTTCTCCGCACTTTTTTACTAGCAATTCACAGACCGACTTGGCTTGTTCGTTAGTATCAACCTCTCTATCCCAACTTACATACCCAACAGCTGCAGCGTCGTCGAACACTCCGAGCGGAGCGGTATTTAGCACAATAGGAATAACTTCCCCAAGACCGAAACGCTTTCTGAACTGGCCCGATTCAAATTTTGTCCATATACGCCTTGGATAGTCCGGACCGAGAATGCATACGACGAGCGCTGCTTCCGATTCATATATAGGTCCGAGATACTCCTCTACATTTTCCGCCAGAATTCGGTGCTGTTCGTTCTTATCGTAGAAAACCTCATGCTCACTGCTGGATAGTTCATCGAATATCGCTTCAGCAATATCTCGATCTGATCCCGCAAATGAAAGAGCGAAATCGTATTGTGAGGGAAAATCGATTGAAATATAACCAATCTCTTCAGCAAATCGGGACCAGGATAAATTTCGAATATAGAAAATAAATTGCGGATCCTGAACTACGAGCGTAGTAGTTTCAGCGTCGTAGTAAATGACGCTTTGAATGTCAGGCGCCCCCCCGATCAAATCATCGAGAAATCCTTTCGTCGTAACCTGGGTAACACTCCCTCTCTGTTCCGGGTGGCGGTCTATTTCCCGACGAACGTTGATCGACCAAGAAGCACTTTGGCTCAGCCAGTAGAGAAGGTGTAGGTAAGGCGCACGCCCGGCGCGCCGCAATTTTGTGCCGCGTGCAAACGATATCGCGGTTTCGTGGAAATTGCGCGCAAGCGACTCCATCACGTGTATCTTAACGGCCTCATAGCTCTCGGCGGTTACAAACTTCTTTTCCTTTTCTTCAAGAATATTACTTCTTAAGCAAGTGTGATAACCCAGCATTTGGGCAATATAGAAGCTTCCATTTGCAGCATCAGCAATTTCGTCGAATATGTTAATACCTATATTTAATGACTTCTCGGCCTGCCCTAAAAGCTCTTCAATTTTGTACTTTGGGTTCGCCTCAAATGGGATAACTTCGATTCGATTCGCCAAGTCACGCCCAAATGCAACTAAAGATCGCCCTGCATTCGTGATACCTAGCACGATGAGCTTGCTATCGGAAGCGCTTTCATCAGCAAGGGTCTTCATCAAGTCAGCGATTTCTTTTTTTGAGTCGTCAGGTAGCCGATGAAAATCGTCGATAAGCACAGTGCCCACAGGAAGCTGATTAGGTAAGTCGCGAATAAAACTCACATCATCTACTTTTCGTGCAGAGAGTGAAATCACTCTTTCATCAAGCCCCGCCTCAGATATCGCTTTTAGCACCGCAGTAGTTTTACCAATTCCCGAGGGACCTTCGACCACGATATTTCGACCGTCCGTTCGAAGAGCGACAAGGAGCCGAGAGTATTCAACGGGCTCTACGAACGTGTGCCGCGGCACGCCGGAAAGCACGAATACTTCTTGAAGCTGTTTTAGCGGTTGCGTCATAACATTCCTTATTCAGGCCAAACGCCAATTCGAGGAGATTTCACGTATAGCATGCATACGGTCGTCGATATAGCCCTTGGTTAAGAAAGCGCGATTGGAAATTTCTGGCGCCAGACCGGCCATAATGGCGTGTCGACTATCAACGGGCCGGCAATCTGCGCTTAGAGGGCTTCCCTTTTCGATGGACTTCTAAGAAACCACGTGACCACATAGCCAAGTGGCCGCGCCCGAACAATAGGCGCCGCCCCATTGAGGCAAATTTTTCCTCTATCTTATGACTCAAAGCTACCGCAATAACGCGGCAACTGACAGGTGCTGTAACGAAACATCAGCTTTGCGTGGCATGCTAATTTTGCTTACAAGCCGTATTAACGAAGAGCGCCCGCTTTCGACGCATAGATTTGTGTTGCGGTAGCAAACCGACATGCTTACCGTAGCAACCTCCCGCCGGCTCCGAATTAAAAATATTGTAAAAAATATCGGCGCTGATCGAATGGCCGGTTCTGACGCGATCCCTTCTGACATCATCGGTAGCTGCGAAGCCGGCCTCGACTGATCACGCATCCACGGCTCGAGAAAACTCCGGCTCGAAACGAATCGCCCGATAATCCTCGTTGACGAAACGGGCCATCTGTTTTTTGTACTGGGTGGCGAAGCCGGGATACATGGTGGCGTTGAAGCCGTCTTCGGTGAGGTACCAGCTCGCACAGCCCGAGTTCCAGTTGGTCCTGGCCAGACGTTTTTGCAGTTGGGCGTTGTGTTTGGCCTGGGCGTCTTCGCGTACATCGAGCGCGCGTAGTTCATATTCGAGAATCGTCTGGATACCTTGCACGATGTAGTCGATCTGCGGCTCCATATAAGCCAGCGCCGAATTGTGGCCGGGCCCGCAGTTGGGGCCGAGCGTCATGAACAGGTTCGGATAGCCCGCCACATTCACGCTTTTATAGGCCATGGCGCCACGCGCCCATTCATCGTTGAGCTGGCGGCCGCCCACGCCGGTAATCGGGAACGGCGCGGCCGCCTTGGGCACGGCAAAGCCCGTGGCAAAGACGATGCAATCCACCTGGTGTTCGATGCCTTCGGCGGTGCGAATGCCCTTCTCGCAGATCTTGTCGATCGGCCAGGTATAGAGCTTGACGTTGTCGCGCATGAGCGCCGGGTAGTAGTCGTTGGAAACGAGCAGACGCTTGCAGCCAATCCGATATTGCGGCGTGAGCTGGCGGCGCACCCAGGCATCCGGCACCTGATGACGCAGAAACGCCTTGGCCACGCCTTCGAGCACACGTGTGACCGGCGTATTCCAGATCACGCCGGTGGCCATTGCTTCGTGCGCATAGAACAGCGCGTTGCGAAACACGGTCTGGCTGGCGGGCAGCTTTTCGAACAGTGTCTTGTTCCAGTCCGGCGCAGCATAGTCCGGCCGCGGCAGAATCCAGGCCAGCGTGCGCTGGAAGACCTTGAGGAAATCCACCTGCTCGGCCAGCGCCGGTACGATCTGGATCGCACTGGCGCCGGTGCCGATGACGGCGACGCGCTTGCCGGCGAAATCGTAGTCATGATCCCAGCGTGCGCTGTGAATCGTCTTGCCGCCGAAGGTGTCGATACCGGGGATATCGGGTAGCGCCGGGTTGGCCAGCGGGCCCTGGGCCGACACCACACATCGGGCGTAGACGTTCTTCTTGCCGGCGATCTGGATCGTCCAGATGCCGCGGGCCTCGTCGAACGTTAACCCTTGAACGTTGTGCTTGAAGCGCATCAAGGCGCGCAGCTCGAAGCGCTCGACCAGGTGGTGGATATAGTCGAGTATTTCCGCGCTACCCGAATAGCCGCGCGACCAGTTCGGATTCTGGGCGAAGGAGAACGAATACAGGTTGGACGGAATATCGCAGGCCGCACCCGGATAGGTGTTGTCCCGCCAGGTGCCGCCGACCTCGACGCCGCGCTCGAGGATGGCGATATCGGTAATGCCCTGCTCGCGCAGGCGGATCGCGGTACCCAGGCCGGAAAAACCGGCGCCGATAATCGCGACATCCAGCACGGGCGTTTTACGTTTCGCGGGTATCTTGCGCGCGGCCTTGGCCTGTCCCGGCGCCGCGTGACCGTTGACCGCACTCATGCCGCGGTCTTGTAGGTGAGTTCCTTGACCCAGCTCGGCACCGGCCGCAGCAACGCGCGCGGGTAGAAGTCGGTGAGCCGCACCATGGCATCGACCGGCACGTGATAGAGCTTGTTGCCACGATCGACCACCAGCCGACCATGACGGCTGATCAGCTGAAACCAGGGGTTGCGGCGCCCGGCCTCGGTGCGCCCGCCGATGCGCTCGTATTTATTCATCGCCTTGTAGAGTTTTTCTTCGGGCAGGCCCATGGCCGCCACGTTGTCGCGCATACGTGACAGCAGCGGCAGATAGGTGGCGATACCGACAATCAGGCGCGGATTGAGCACGGTGCCCAGGAAATTGAGACCCAGGCGATAGGCCTTGCCGTGACCCTGCATCTCGAGCACATGAAAGCCCACGCCGAGGTGACGGGATTCATCGTCGTTAATGCGCTTGAAGGCATCGTGACAAACCGGATCGTCAACCTGTTCGAGCAAAAAGGTACACAGCGCGCCGTCGAGGGCGACTTCCAGCATGGGAATGACCGAACCAAGTACTTCCAGCGGCATCCGGTCGGACTGGGTATCGAGCCAGTCGATCACCAGCCGCAGATTGATATTCGGCAGCGGGATTTCGTCTTCTTCGAGCATGCCCCAGCGGCGCATCAGCGCCATTTCGGCATTGGCGTGGCGCTGCTCCTCGGCATGAAAGTAGGTATACATTTCCTTTAGCACCGGGTCTTCGGCCTTGCGCGCCATGGCGGCAAAGCCGCGCGCACCCACGTGCTCGATCCACATCAGATCGGACATGAAGGCCTTGAGCTTGGGCCATTGTTCATCGGTAATGAGTTCCGCGCCGGGCGCCTCCCAGTCGATATCGGCCAGCGCCCATTGGCTGGCCTTGACGTTGGCCAGCATCTTTACGAGATCAATATCCATTACATTGCTCCTGTACGCGAACGCGTGGATTCGCTATCCGTGGCGTGATTCGTTTCGGGCATGTCGTTGGCCGCGAACCGATCGATGAAACCGGCGCCCTTGGTATAGCTCGACGGCAACAGCCGCTTGAGCCGCCATACCAGCCGGGCGTCGAACTGCGGCAAGACATAGAGCTGGCGGCGATCCAGCCCGGCGAGCGCGCTCTTGACGACGCGCTCCGGCGAGACCCCGGCCCAGCGCATGAGGTTGTCGGCGAATTTCGAAGAGGCCGGACTGATACGCCCGGCCTTCATAATGTTGGTCTGTACGAATGTCGGGCACAGCGCACACACATGAACCGAGGTGTCGGCCAGTTCGGCCGCGAGTGTTTCGGTGACTGCCAGCACCGCTGCCTTGCTGGCGTTATAGGCGCCCATACGCGGCGCCGCCGCAAAACTGGCCGTGGATGCAACGTTGATCAGCCCGCCGCGCCCGGCGGCGCGCAGCCGCGGCGCGAACACGTGACAGCCGTGAATGACGCCCCACATATTGATGTCGAGCACCCAGCGCCAATCGGCCATGGTCATATCGCCGATGTGGTGCCCGCCGGCGCCGACACCGGCGTTGTTGATCACCAGATCGGCCGGGCCGCCGAACCAGTCTTCGCTGGTTTGCGCCAGCGCCTGCACATCCGCGAGCTGGGTCACGTCGCAGCGTACAGCCAGCGCTTTACCGCCCGCCGCTACGATACGCTCGACGGTAGCCTGCGCCTGGGCTTCGTCGATATCGGAACACACGATCGCACCGCCGCGCGCGGCCAGCTCGAGCGCGAACGCACGACCGATACCGCTGCCGGCCCCGGTGATGACGGCGTTGGCGTTGCGGGTAACTCTATTGGAACGAAACATAACGGCCTCGGCTATCTGCCTTTTTATACTGTGACATTGTTTGATGTCACGTTACACAGTGCCGGGAAAGATCGCAATCGAAACGAAAAACGATGCGAAACAAGCCGCCTGCGCTATCGAACCCGCTGCGATGTCGGCCCACACCCCGCTCCGTGTGGGCAACCGGACCCAAACGATCAGGCGTGGAGGCCGTAGACGTGCGCTATCGCCATCCCGTTCGCCAGGCGAATAAGCGCCACGAAAACCGTGCGCAGCGCATCATCACGATGGAAACTCAAAAGGCTCTTACGTATACTTCCCATCCGTTCATCCGGATAAAGAGATAACGTCTTATGAGCCGACACCTGTTCACTTCCGAGTCCGTCACAGGCGGCCATCCCGACAAGCTGGCCGATCAGGTCTCCGACGCGATTCTCGACGCCTATCTGGCCCAGGATCCCAGCGCGCGCGTGGCCTGCGAAACCGCCACCAAGACCGGGCTCGTCATGGTCTTCGGCGAAATCAAGACCGACGAAAAGAAGAACGTGAACGTGCCGGTCGAAAAGATCGTGCGCGACACCGTGCGCAGCATTGGCTATACCAGCTCCGAAATGGGCTTCGATGCCGATAGCTGCGCGGTGATGAACGTGCTCGGCGAACAGTCGGCCGATATCAATCAGGGCGTGGATCGCGGCGACCCCAGAGAACAGGGCGCGGGCGACCAGGGCCTGATGTTCGGCTATGCCTGTGACGAAACCGACGTGCTCATGCCGGCCCCGATTACCTATGCGCATCGCCTGGCCCGGCGCCAGTCCGAATTGATGAAATCCGGCGAACTCGACTGGCTGCGCCCGGACGCGAAATCGCAGGTCACCTTCGAATACGAAAATGGCCGTCCGGTGGCGATCAACGCCGTCGTGCTCTCGACCCAGCACGACCCGAGCATTTCGCAGGCCGATCTCAAGGAAGCGGTCCACGAAAAGATCATCAAACCGGTGATCGGCGGATGGCTGACCGACAACCCGACCATCCATATCAACCCGACCGGCAAGTTCGAAGTCGGCGGACCGCTGGGCGATGCCGGTCTGACCGGGCGCAAGATCATCGTCGATACCTATGGCGGCATGGCTCGTCATGGCGGCGGCGCGTTTTCGGGCAAGGACCCGTCCAAGGTCGACCGCAGCGCGGCCTATGCGGCGCGCTATGTCGCCAAGAACGTGGTCAAGGCCGGTCTGGCCTCCAAATGCGAAGTGGCGGTGTCCTATGCCATCGGCGTGGCCGAGCCCACCTCGATCTGGGTAGAAACCTTCGGCACCGGCAAGGTCGAGGACGAGCGCCTCACCCAGCTGATTCGCGAACACTTCGACCTGCGCCCCTACGGCATTCTCACCATGCTCGACCTGCAGCGCCCGATCTACGCGCCGACCGCCGCCTACGGCCACTTTGGCCGCGAAGACATCGACCTGCCCTGGGAGCGCACGGACAAGGCCGAAGCGCTGGCCAAGGATGCCGGCCTGCAGGCCGCCTGAAGCACACATCCACGGTCGAGCCGTGCAACGCGTGCGATCACGCGCCGGCTCGACGACTCCCTGACTTTGAATAGGAAACGAACATGAGCACGCCCGCAGAAAAGATCGACCAGGATTACGTCGTCGCCGATATCTCGCTTGCCCCCTGGGGCCGCCGCGAAATCGAGATCGCCGAAACCGAAATGCCGGGCCTGGTGGCCCTGCGTGAGGAATTCGGCGAATCGCAGCCGCTCAAGGGCGCGCGTATCGCCGGCTCGCTGCATATGACCATTCAGACCGCGGTGCTGATCGAAACGCTGGTCGCCCTCGGCGCGGAAGTGCGCTGGGCCTCCTGCAACGTGTTTTCCACGCAGGATCATGCCGCGGCGGCGATTGCCGAATCCGGCGTGCCGGTCTATGCCTACAAGGGTGAGTCGGCCGAGGAATACTGGGAGTACTGCCACGCGATCATGGACTGGCACGACGGCGGCCTGCCCAACCTGATCCTCGACGATGGCGGCGATGCCACCACCCTGGCCACTTTCGGCGTGAAGGCCACCCAGGACCCGTCGCTGCTCGACAACCCGACCTCGAACGAGGAAAAGGCGCTGTTCAAGGTGATGAAGAAGCGCCTGGAAGAACAGCCGGATTTCTACACCAAGCTCGGCGAGGCGATCACCGGCGTATCCGAAGAAACCACCACCGGCGTGCACCGTCTCTATCATCTGGCCAAGGAAGGCGGCCTGACCTTCCCGGCGATCAACGTCAACGACTCGGTCACCAAGTCCAAGTTCGACAACCTCTACGGCTGTCGTGAATCGCTGGTGGACGGCATCAAGCGTGCCACCGACGTCATGGTGGCCGGCAAGGTCGCCATCGTCTGCGGCTACGGCGATGTCGGCAAGGGCAGCGTCCAGTCGCTGCGCGGCTTGGGTGCAACGGTGTGCGTGACCGAAATCGACCCGATCAACGCCCTGCAGGCGGCCATGGAAGGCCTGCGCGTGGTGGACCTGGAAGACCCGGGCGTGGTCGAACAGGCCGATATCTTCGTGACCGCCACCGGCAACTATCACGTGATCAACCACGATCACTTGAAGCGCATGAAGAACGAGGCGATCGTGTGCAATATCGGTCACTTCGACAACGAGATCGATGTGGCCGCGCTCGAACAGTACGAGTGGGAAGAGATCAAGCCGCAGGTCGATCACATCACCTTCCCCGACGGCAAGAAGATCATCCTGCTGGCCGAAGGCCGGCTGGTGAACCTCGGCTGTGCCACCGGCCATCCGAGCTACGTGATGTCGAACTCCTTCACCAACCAGGTGCTGGCCCAGATCGAGCTCTGGAACCATCGCGATCGCTACGAGAACAAGGTCTATGTGCTGCCCAAGCACCTGGACGAAAAAGTGGCGAGCCTGCATCTGGCCCGCGTGAACGCCAAGCTCACCAAGCTCACCAAGGAACAGGCGGACTATCTCGGCGTACCGGTCGACGGCCCGTACAAGCCGGATCACTACCGCTACTAAAACGCCCGCGAGCCGCCAGACCCGGGCCAACGACAGACCCGGCCCGTTTTGCACGCGGGCCGGGTCTTTTCATGTTCCCGCCTTTTAGGCCGCGGCTGACGCAGCGCGCATCGACAGTGGACGTATCGGCATGACGCACGTATCGCAGAACTCCTTCAGCATCGAATTCTTCCCGCCCAAGGGCCCGAAAGGCGCCGCCCGGCTGGACAAGGCACGTGCGCGACTGGCCACCCTGGCCCCGGATTTCTTTTCAGTCACCTTCGGTGCGGGTGGCACGACCCGATCCGGCACGCTGGAAACGGTCACACGTACGATGCAGGCCACCGGCATCCCGGCCGCACCGCATTTGTCCTGTATCGAGGGTACGCATACCTCGATCAACGAACTGCTGGACAGCTACAAGGCGGCCGGTGTCGAGCGTATCGTCGCGCTGCGTGGCGATCTACCCGACGGCATGGATCAGCCCGGGGTGTTCAGCTACGCCAACGAACTGGTCGCCCATATCAAGCAGCGCCACGGCGATGATTTTCATATCGAGGTGGGCTGCTATCCGGAATACCATCCGCAAGCGCCCTCGCCGGCGGCCGACGTCGAGAACTTCGTGCGCAAGGTGCGCGCCGGTGCGGATTCGGCGATGACGCAGTATTTCTACAATGCCGGTGCCTACTTCAATTTCGTCGAGGAAGTGAGCGCCCAGGGCGTGGATATCCCGATCGTGCCCGGCATCATGCCGATCACCGATTTCGGTCAGGTTTCGCGCTTTTCGGCGATGTGCGGTGCCGATATCCCGCGTTGGATCCGCCAGAAGATGGAAGGCTATGGCGACGATCTGGCCTCGATCCAGGCCTTCGGGCGCGAAGTGGTTGCACGCATGTGCGAACAATTACTCGCCGGCGGCGCGCCGGGGTTGCACTTCTACAGCCTCAACAAGGCACAGCCGACAATGGATCTATGGCAGGATCTGGGCCTGCCCACAGCCGAAAGTCACGCCGTCCAGGCCGGTTAGCCCGGCCCGGCATACATCGCGCATCGCATACGCTACGCGGCAACAACGGCCGCGTTCTTGCGTTATGCGTCGTTGAGTTCGTCGCGCATGGCGTCGTTGAAGCGGGCAGTCAATCGCGCAAACTCCTTGCGCTCGGCTTCGCTCCAGTCCTGAAAGCCTTTTTCCACCCGTTCCAGACGCCGATCGCGGACTCGCGCGGCCGCATCCCGTCCGGCTTCGGTGATGGTCACGAAGCCGCCGCGCCGGTCATCCGGGTTGTCCAGCTTGTCGACCAGGCCCGCCTGTTTCATCGCCGCGACCTGGCGAGTGACCGTCGAGGCATCGAGATTCACCTGTTCGGCCAATGCACCCACCGATTGCCGATCCTTGCGCTCGAGCAGGATCAAAAGCAGATAGTGGGCCCGTTCGAGACCGAAATTGAAACGCCGCCGCGCGGCTTCCAGGCGACGCACCAGAAAGGCGAGTTCATATTCCAGCGCTTCCACGGATGGGCAGGCCGTGGGTAGATGATTACCCAACGTTTCGTCTTGCTGTTCTGTCCTGCGGATCATGTGATTCTTCAGCCTTTGGTTGAGAACCCGATGGAAATCAATCGCGCTTGCTGGCGCGAACATATGCATCTTACACGATAGATGTAAAACCGCATTTTACTCACAACGGTTCGTCGTTGTCCGAGAAAAATCGGCTACGGCCGTACACGCGTATCGCACCTCGGTTACCCTTTCGCATTGTATATCGGAATGAAGGAGTTGCGATGCGCGGCTGTTTTCTGGACGCGGGTTCGATGGGTGATGGGCTCGACTGGCAGCCACTGAACACAGTCATCGACGACTGGCAGTGGTATCACAACACTACCAGCGATGAGGTCGGAAGCCGCATTGCCGGCATGGATATCGTGATTACCAACAAGGTGGTACTCGACGCCGCAACGCTTGAGGCGGCAAGCGATCTCAAACTCATCTGTGTGGCCGCGACCGGCTTCAATAATATCGATACCCAGGCCGCTGCGCGCTGCGGTATTCCGGTGGTCAACGTGACCGGCTATGCCACGCCAGCCGTCTCTCAGCATGTGCTGGCGCTGATGCTCGCCCATGCAACCCGTTGGGCAAGCTACGATGCTGCCGTGAAGCGGGGCGACTGGGCAGCCGGCGAATTCTTCTGCCTGCTCGACTACCCGATCGAAGAGCTGGCCGGACAGACGCTGGGGCTGATCGGGCACGGCGAACTCGGGCAGGCCGTGGCTCGCCTTGCCGAAGCCTTCGGTATGACCGTGCTGGTGGGCGAGCGCCCGGGCGCGCGCGAAATCCGCGCCGGACGCGTGACCATCGACGAACTGCTCGAGCGCGCCGACATGGTCAGCCTGCACTGCCCGCTGACCGACGATACGCGCCACCTCATCGATGCCGATGCGCTCAAGTGCATGAAAAGCAGCGCCTTTCTGATCAATACCGCCCGCGGGGCGATCGTCGACACTCAGGCGCTGATTGCCGCGCTCGAGGCCGGGGACATCGCCGGCGCGGCGCTGGACGTACTCGACCAGGAGCCACCGCCGGCCGACCATCCATTGCTCGACCCGGGCGTGCCCAATCTGATCGTAACCCCGCATACCGCCTGGGGCAGCCGCGGCGCGCGCCAGCGCATGCTCGCCGGCGTGGCCAACAATATCGAGGCCTTCCTGGCGGGCGATATTCGCAATCAGGTCAATTAGGAAATCTCTGCACAACCGGTCGTGATCGCGCCGGTGTGCTTTGCCCGTGGCAAACACAGGTGGGCGTAGCGTGCGGGTTGCACGCTGCGCTACGCCTTACGCCGCCCGCGCGAGTTGTGGCCTAGCGGCCCCGCTGTTGCCAGATCAAAAGCCGGTTGTCGCGCGGCATGGCAATATCGGCGACCCGTATCAACCCCAGCGGTTCGCTTAGGCCATCGAGCGCTTCGATTTCGCGCAGGCCCATGCCCGGATCGCGATCACGCAGTGCCGAGTCGAAGGCCGCGTTGCCGGGCTCGGGCTGCTCGCCGCGGCGCAGAAACGGCCCGTAAAGACACAGTCGGCCATCGCGACGCAATACACGCGCCGCGCCCGCAAACAGGGCCTCGACCGCGGCCCAGTCCATGATGTGGGCGACATTGGCACCGAAGACCGCATCGAACGGCCCGGCCGGCCATTGTCCGCGTACGTCCAGGCTCAGCGGTCGCGGCAGCCGCGGTTCAGGCCGATCGGCCAGGGCTGCCACCAGGCGCCGGTAATGTCCGGGCGCTTCGCTGGTTTGCCATATGCAATCGCTCAGGCGCTCCAACGCATGGCGGGCATGGGTGGCATCGCCCGCGCCCACCTCGAGTACATGACGTGCGTCTGCCAGATGTTCGACCAGCGCATCGAAGATCGGGCGCTTGTTGCGCTCGGCCGCGCTGTTATCGCCAATACGCGCGTTCATCGTTTGCGCGCCAGGGTGAGCCCGTCGCCGATGGGCACCAGGCTCATATCCACGCGCTCATCGCGATGTACATGCTGGTTGAATGCGCGGATCGCCTGGGTATCGGTGCTGTGGTCGTCGGCATCGATCACACGGCCATGCCAGAGCGTGTTATCGGCAATGATCAGCCCGCCGGCCTGCACCAGCGCCAGACCACGCTCGTAGTAGTCGATATACCCGGCCTTGTCGGCATCGATGAAAACGAAGTCGTAGGCCCCCGCCATGCCGGCCGCGATCTCGGCGTCCAGCGTGGCCAGCGCATCGCCAAGCTTGAGTTCGATGCGATCCGCAAGCCCGGCCGCTGCCCAGTCGCGACGAGCACGCTCGGTGATCTCGGGATCCTTATCGCAGGCCAGCAGGCGTCCATCGGCCGGCAGGCTCTGGGCGATCCACAGACTCGAATAACCGGCATAGACGCCGATCTCGATACCGCGACGCACGCCAGCGAGTTGCAGCAACAAGGCGATCAACTGGCCCTGTTCCGGGTTGATCTGCAGGTTGGCGTCGGCCTGCTGCGCAGTGGTCCGCCGATTGGCCTGCATGATCTCGGTTTCGCGCAGACTCACATGGCGCAGATAAGCGAGGAGTTCGGTATCGATCGTGGACTTTTCCATGGCATCGTCATTGTCGTGTTCACAGCCGGTCGTGGCAGCATAACGCCGAGCCCACCGAGCTGGCGTATGCGCGCAACCTATCAAATCCTTCATATCACCGATCTGCATCTATGCGCCGATGCCGGCCAGCTGCTGCATGGCTGGCCGGTCGAGCAGGCGTTCCAGCGCGTATTGGCGGCAGCACTGGAACGCACCCCCGCCCCGGATGCAATCGTGCTCGGCGGCGATCTGGTCGACGATGGAAGCCTGGCCGGCTATCAACGACTCGATGCCACGCTGGCCGGCCTGCCCTGCCCGGTACTGGCGATGGCCGGTAACCACGACGACCCTCACCGCATGGCACAAACGCTTGTACACGCCGTGGTGCACGAACGCCTGCAGGTCGGCGAGTGGCAGCTGATCGCCCTCGATAGCCATCTTGCCGGCAGCGATGCGGGCGAACTCGGGGAAACCCAGATCGCGCGCCTGGATGGCTGGCTCGCCGAAAGCGATGCGCCGACACTGTTATGCCTGCACCACCCCCCGGCCGATGTGGGCGCCGCCTGGATCGATGCCATCGGTCTGCGCGATCGCGACCGGCTCGCTGGCGTGATCGAACGCCACCCCCAGGTACACGCGCTGCTGTGCGGGCATGCGCACCAGGCCGCCGCCCTCGATTTCGCCGGGCGCGCCTGTCTGGTCACGCCCAGCACGATGCGCCAGTTTGCGCCCGGCGCGCGTTGTTTTGCGCAGGATGACCGGCGCGCTCCCGGCTACCGATCTATTCAGCTTTCGGCCAATCAGGGGGCTGCCAGCACAGTCGAACGCGTGCCGTGGCGCGACCACGGCTGTGGATAACTCTGGGGACAAAATGGGGGGCCGCAGCGCACGGGCTCGAAAGCCGTTGCGCCTAGCCCGACCCTTTCTGGCACTTTTCGAATTTATCTTTTAAATTCATAACGTTAGATATTATTCGAACGTGACGCAGTACGTCATAACAAACCGCTACCCGAACCACAACCGGGTTGACACTGTGCATAACCCGCCTCCTCGAGCAGACAGATTCTCAACTTTTTTCGCTAAACGCTTGAGCAAAAACGCGAAAGCACAGAAATACACAGCGGCTGTGGATAACTCTGTGGAAACTGTTTCGACAACCGCGCTTAAGCGGCGTGTTCTCAACGGTTTCGCCAAACCGGCGATTTTGTAACCATACCGCAACAGTTATTTATAATCAGATACTTATACATAGCCCGCGATTTCGTAGTTCGACGGACAAAAAAATTTCGATAACCCTCGAAAACCGGCCCCCGAACACTGTGTATAAGACACCGGCGCCCGGATCGCAGATGTTAGACTCCGCGCCATGAGACGACCCAATATCCTGGTGATTGCCGGGCACGATCCGAGCGGCGGCGCCGGCATTCAGGCCGACATCGAATCCGTCGCTGCCCAGGGCGCACATGCGGCCACGGTGATCAGCCTGCTCACCTGTCAGGACACGACCAACGTGTACGGCGTCGAGCCGGTGACCACGGACTTTTTTGCCCGCTGTCTGGATGCCGCCCTCGCCGACATGTCGTTCGCAGCCATCAAGCTGGGGGTGATTGCCAGTCGCGAGCACGTCGCAATCATTGCCGATCGGCTCAAGCAGCTGCCCGACGTGCCTTTGATCATCGACCCGGTTCTGGTCGCCGCCGGCGGCGGCACCCTGGCCGACGATAGCGTTGGCCAGGCTTTGCGCGCGCAGCTGTTCGAGCGCGCGACGGCGATCACGCCCAATGCGCGCGAAGCCCGGGCGCTGTGCGACGGTGACTCCGATCTCGAGCGTTGCGGCGTGGCGCTGAGCCAGCGCACGCAACATGTACTGATCACCGGCGGCGACGAAGCGGGCCCGCAGGTCATCAACCGCCGCTACAGCGACGGGCAACCGGGACAGCGCTACGAGTGGCCGCGCCTGGACGGGGTATTTCATGGCTCGGGCTGTACGCTGGCCAGCGCGATCGCCGCACAGATCGCGCTCGGTCGCGATGTCGGCGACGCCTTTGAGCAAGCTCAGCATTACACTTGGCAGACACTCAATCGCGCCTTTGCGGCCGGTCGCGGCCAGCGGCTGCCCGCACGTACCACGGCTTTTTCCTCGTGAACGCACGCGGGCTCTATGCCATCTACGATCGCACCACGCTCGAACACGATGCGCTGGACCGGGTCGAGGCCGTACTGGCAGGCGGCGCGTGCTGGCTACAGTATCGCGACAAGCGCACAAGCGGTGCCGATGCCGCGTTGCTCGGCGAACTGCGCAGCCTCACCCGCGCCTACGACAGCAAACTGATCGTCAATGACGACTGGCGCCTGGCCCAGGCGGTCGCGGCCGATGGCGTGCATATGGGCCAGAGCGACGGCAGTATCGCCCATGCGCGGGCCGCCCTCGGCGACGACGCGCTGATCGGGGTGAGCTGCTCCGGCGAGCTCGCCCATGCCTATACCGGTATCGAACAGGGCGCGAGCTATGTCAGCTTCGGGCGTTTTTTCACCTCGCGCACCAAACCCGACGCGCCGGCGGCCGATACCCGGGTACTCGGCCAGGCCCGCGCGCTGGGCGTACCGGTGGTAGCGATCGGTGGCATCGACGCCAATAACGCGGCCACGGTCATCGCCGCCGGCGCCGACCTGATCGCGGTGTCGGCGGCCCTGTTTCACGCAGCCGACAGCGGCGCGGCAGCCCGCGAACTGTCGGCCCTGTTCGAGCGCGCCGACTAGCACCCCGGCGCAGGTATTCTTTTTTGTCTTTTTGCAGGAGTATTTTTCGATGAGCGCATCCGAGAACCCACAATGGCAGCGCCCCGGCCCGCGTTCGGCACAGTGGTTCGAACGCGCGGCCCGCGTCACGCCGGGCGGCGTGAATTCGCCCGTGCGTGCATTCGCGGGCGTGGGCGGCACGCCCGCGTTCATCGACCGCGCCGAAGGCGCCTATATCTACGATGTCGACGGCAATGAATATGTCGACTATGTCGGCTCGTTCGGGCCCATGATTCTCGGTCATGCCCACCCGGACGTGGTTTCGGCTGTCCAGCAGCAGGCGGCCAAGGGCCTGTCCTTCGGGGCGCCCACGGGTCTGGAAACCGAACTCGCCGAGCTGGTGTGTTCCATGGTCGATTCGATCGAATCGGTACGCATGGTCAACTCCGGCACGGAAGCATCGATGACCGCCCTGCGTCTGGCGCGTGGCTATACCGGACGCAACAAGATTCTCAAGTTCAAGGGCAACTACCACGGCCATGTGGATGCCCTGCTCGTCGACGCCGGCTCGGGCGCGCTCACCCTCGGCATTCCCGGCTCGCCCGGCGTACCAGAAGCGGTGGTCGCGGATACGCTCTCGGCGACCTATAACGACCTGGATTCGGTCGTCCAGGCATTCGAAACCCACGGCCAGGAAATCGCCTGCGTCATGGTCGAACCGGTGGCCGGCAACATGAACTGCGTGCCGCCGGTCGAGGGCTTTCTCGAAGGGCTGCGCGAACTGTGCGAGAGCCACGGCGCGCTACTGATCTTCGACGAAGTAATGACCGGCTTTCGTGTACACGCTGGCTGTGCCCAAGCCTATTACGGCATCACACCGGATATCACTGCGCTCGGCAAGATCGTGGGCGGCGGCATGCCGGTCGGCGCGGTCGGTGGCCGCGCCGAGGTGATGCAAACCCTGGCCCCCACCGGCCCGGTTTATCAGGCCGGCACGCTCAGCGGCCATCCGCTGGGCATGGCGGCAGGCATTGCCACCCTGTCGCGCATCAAGGCCGGCGGTGTACATGAAGCCATCGCGCCGCAGCTGGATACGCTGCTGGCCGGCCTCGACGAGCGTGCCGCTCGCCACGGCGTGCCGTTGCTGACCCAGCGCGTGGGCGCGATGTTCGGCCTGTTCTTTACCGATGCCGAGCGCGTGAGCCGATTCGACGACGTCGCGGCCTGCGATACCCAGGCCTTTGCACGCTTCTTCCATGCCATGCTCGATCACAGTGTATATCTCGCGCCCTCGGCGTTCGAAGCGGCCTTCATCTCCCAGGCCCACGACGACACCGCGATCGCGCGCACCCTGGATGCCGCAGACGCGGCCTTTGCACTGCTCGCGCGCGGCTGAGCGCCCCGCGCGGGCACGTAACGGCTGCACACGATGGGGCACGAGCTGTTCGCGGCCCTGCTGGCCTGGGTTCAGACCCATCCGCTAGCCGCGCTCGCGCTCGTATTCGCGGTCGCCCTCGGCGAATCGCTGTTTCTGTTCGGCCTGCTGGTACCCGGGGCGCTGTTCATGTTCGCCTTCGGCGCGCTGATCGGCGCCAACCTGTTGCCGCTGGGGGCGACATTCGCGGTGGCGATCGTGGGTACGCTGATCGGCGACGGCGCCAGCTACGCGCTCGGGCGGCGCTATCGGGGCCGGCTATCGTCATTGCCCGGTTTTGCCCGGGCGCCCGCGCTGGTGGCACGAGGCGAGCGTTTTCTGGCCGAGCACGGCGGCAAGGCCATCGTCATGGGTCGCCTGATCGGCGCGCTGCGTCCGATCATACCCACGGTCGCCGGCGCGGCCGGACTGTCGGTCACACGCTTCGTGGTCATGGACCTGATCGCCACCGCGATCTGGGCGCCCTGCTATATCCTGCCGGGCGTGGTATTCGGCGCCTCGCTGGATCTGGCCGCCCAGGTGGCCACCCGCCTGGCGATCCTGCTGGTCGCGGTCGTGGCCATCGTCTGGCTGACGACCATTGCCGTGCGCTTCGTACTGGTCGCCGGGCGCGTCGCCCTGCATCGCTATGCCGGGCGACTGCTGGCCTGGAGCCGGCGGCATCGGCGCCTGGGCCGGCTGGGCCCGGCCCTGGCTGATCCGCGCCAGCCCGAAATCCCGGCCCTGGCCATCGGCGCGGTGTTGTTGATGCTGGCCACAGCGCTGGCCTATCTGCTCATGTGGGGCTGGCAACGGCCGGTCTATCCGGGGCATTTCGATGCCGTGGCGTTCTATATCGTACAAAGCCTGCAGACGCCAATCTCGGATCAGATCGCCTTCGCCATCGCCCAGATGGGTTCACCGTTGATCTATCTGCCCTTCGCGGTGGTGCTGGCAGCGGTACTCGCGGTGATGGGCAACGGTCGTGCCGCGACCCACTGGGTGGCCGCGCTCGGGTTTTCGGCGCTGGTCACACTCGGTCTGCGCTGGTGGCTGGCCATTCCTGCGCCCAGCGGCTACTTCCATGGCGATGTCGGCGATCCATTGTTTCTCGCGGGCGGCGGTCAGGATCTGATTCTGTGTGCCACCGTCTACGGCATGGCCGGGCTCATGATCGCGGCCGGCCAGCCCGCCACCGCACGCCCCTACTATCATTCGATCACCGTCGCCGGCGTGGTGCTCATCGCGCTCGCGCGCCTGTATCTGGGCCTGGACTGGGCCAGCGATCTGCTCATCGGCCTGGCGATTGCGTTCGTGTGGCTGAACATGCTCGTGCTCAGCTATCGGCGTCAGCGCCCGGGCCGGGTGCGGGGCGCGCCCGTGCTGGCGGTATTCGCCGGTTTCGGGATGATCGCGGTGGTCGCCGGCATTCTGCCGGATACCACCTATCGCGCCTGGGCACAGGCGCAGGCCAAGCGCACCCAAACCGTTGTCGGCGACTGGGCCGGCGGCGGCTATCGCGAGCTCGATAGCCGTATTCGCGATATCGCCGGGCGCGCCAGTGCGCCGTTGAACGTCCAGGCCGCGGCCACGCCGGCCGAACTCGAACATGCGCTGGCCGAAGCCGGCTGGCAGGCCGCGCCCGCGCTGAGCATGAGCCAGCCGCTGCACTGGCTGGTCAGTGACAGCGATATCCGCCAGCTCGCGGTATTGCCACGCATTCACGATGGGCGCCAGCCGGCGTTGACGCTGGTGCATGCAGCCGCCGCCCCTGAAGCCGAACGGCTGCGCCGCGTATTGCGACTATGGCCGACCGGGCGCGTGCGCGCAGTCGATCATCGACCATTGTGGGTGGGCATGACCGATACCCAGCAGGTCGCGCATCGTTTCCATCTGCTGGCCACGGCTGCCGATCAACGCGACTATGCCAGCGCACGCCGTGCGCTGGTAGCCGACCTGGAACGCGCAGGGCTGGCCTTCCGGTTGGTCGAAAACGATCAACGACCGATCGTACTCATCGCTGCGCCCGTGGCCGGCGGCGATGCTAAAGTAGCGCCCGATCGGTGACGTGCGCGCCGGCACCACCATGCCGGATTCGCGCCACGCGCCCTCGTTCACGTTTCAACCGCAGGCAGCGCATTCTTCATGGCCAACGTCGATCCCAAGGCGCGCAAGAGCTCCAAACTCAAACAGCCGGGTTTTTTCACCCGTATGCGAGCCAGCCTCAACAAGGGCGACTCGTGGCTGACCTACGACCTGCGCAATCTGTTGCCGGGCGAAACGGTCGATCAGGATGCGCTCGACGAACTCGAAACCCAGCTGCTGCTGGCCGATGTCGGTGTCGAGGCCACCGGTCAGGTCATGCATCGGCTGCAGGTGATGTTCGACGGCGGGCGCCTGCGTACCGGCAAGGATCTGGGCAAGGCCCTGCGCGAACATCTGGGCGCGATTCTCACCCCCTGCGAGGAACCGCTGACCATTCCCGAGCACACGCGTCCGTTCGTGATTCTCATGGTCGGCGTCAACGGCGTGGGCAAGACCACGACCATCGGCAAGCTGGCCAAGAAATTCCAGGACGCCGGTCAGTCGGTGATGCTCGCCGCCGGCGATACCTTTCGTGCGGCAGCGGTCGAGCAGTTGCAGGGCTGGGGCGAACGCAACCATGTACCAGTGGTGGCCCAGGGCAGCGGCGCGGATTCGGCATCAGTGGTCTTCGATGCCTTCTCGCGCGCCAAGGCCCGCGGTATCGACGTATTGATTGCCGATACCGCTGGGCGCCTGCACACCCAGGGCCATCTCATGGATGAGCTCAAGAAGATCAAGCGCGTGCTCGCCAAACAGGATGAACACGCCCCGCATGAAGTCATGCTGGTGGTGGATGCGACCACCGGCGGCAATGCATTGCAGCAGGCGGTGGCCTTCAATGAAGCCGTGGGCCTGACCGGTATCACCATCACCAAGCTCGACGGCACCGCCTCCGGGGGTATCGTGTTCGCCATCGCCAAGCGTCTCGGCCTGCCGTTGCGTTTTATCGGCATCGGCGAGAAAGTCGAGGATCTGGGCGTGTTCGAATCCGAGCATTTCATGGACGCGCTGTTCGATCGCAGCAAGTAACGCGGCCCGTTTTCGCCCATGACCGATATCGTCGCCTTCAAGAATGTGATCAAACGCTACCCGGGCGGCAAGATCGCGCTCGACGGCGTGTCGCTGCATCTCGAACGCGGCGAGATGGCTTTTCTGACGGGGCATTCCGGTGCCGGTAAGTCGACGCTGATGAAGCTCATCGGCCTGATCGAACGCCCCACCCGCGGTCAGGTGGTCATCAACGGCACCAATCTGGCCGCGGTCAAGCGCCGCCAGATACCGCGCTATCGTCAGCGCCTGGGCCTGATTTTTCAGAATTACAATCTGTTGTTCGACCGCACCGTCTTCGACAACGTGGCCCTGCCGCTGGTCATCCGCGGGCTCGGTCATGCCGATATCGCCCGGCGCGTGCGCGCGGCGCTCGATACGGTCGGCCTGCTCTCGCTCGAGCGCAAGTTTCCGATCACGCTCTCCGGCGGCGAACAGCAGCGCGTGGGCATCGCGCGGGCGGTGGTCGATCGCCCCTATCTGTTGCTCGCCGACGAGCCGACCGGCAACCTCGACCCGGCGCTGTCGGCCGATATCATGCGGCTTTTCATGCGCCTGAACGAAGCTGGCACGAGCATCATGATCGCCACCCATGCCATCGATCTGGTCGAACGCATGGGTCATCGCCGGATTCGTCTGGATCACGGTCACCTGGAGAACGGCTGACGCCATGGCACGCAGTAGCGGCAAACCCGCCCCCAGCGCGGTTGGCAATACCCGTCGTCGCGGCATGCCGAGCACGCTCGCCGCGCCCGCGCAGGGTTGGGTGAGCTCGCATGCACGCTGTCTGATCGAAAGCCTGGGCCGCCTGCATCGGCGCTGGCTGGCGAGCCTGCTCACCGCCACGGTCATCGGCATCGCACTGGCTCTGCCGGCCGGCTTGTACGTGCTGATGAACAATCTCGATACGCTCTCGCAGAGCTGGCATCGCGCGGTTCAGGCCTCGTTGTACCTGCGCGACGATCTGTCGGTGTCCGACGGCCAGGCCCTGGCCAAACGCCTGGGCGAGCGCGACGAGGTCGCAACCAGCCGCTATATTTCCGCAGCGGCCGGGCTGGCCGAATTTCGCAAGTCCTCGGGCTTTGGTGCCGCGCTCGATGCGCTGGAAGACAATCCGCTACCGGCGGTGATCACAATCAATCCACGCGCAGACATGTCGCGTGCCGAAATCGGGGCCTTGCTGGTATCGCTGGAAGACGAGCCCGGCGTGGCGCGGGCCGAGCTCGATCAGGCCTGGCTGGAACGTCTGTATGCGATTCTGTCGGTGATCGAGCGCTCGGCCTGGGTGATCGGGCTGCTGTTGTCGGCCGCGGTCCTGTTCATCGTGGGCAATACCATCCGCCTGGATATCGAGAACCGGCGCGAGGAAATCGAGGTCATGAAGCTGCTCGGTGCCTCCGACGCCTTCATTCGGCGCCCGTTTCTCTACAGCGGTTTCTGGTATGGCCTGATCGGCGCAGTGCTGGCGCTGATATTGCTGGGTATCTGTTTCCTTGCGCTTGCCGAACCCCTGGCTGCGCTCACGCGCTCCTATAACGGGGCACTGGCCATGCACGGGCTCGGCCTGAAAGGTGTGTTCATGCTGCTGGGTATCGGCGTCGCGCTCGGCTGGCTGGGCTGTGTGCTCACGGTCAACCGCCGTCTGGCCGCGATCGAACCACGATAGCGGGAACCTAACCTGGGGCCAGCGGTCTTAAAGGCATTGCTATGTTCACGGCATCAGCCGGCGTGAATTTTTGCTAGAATGGCTGTAATAGGCAAAAGTCTTAAGGAGGCTTTGCACATGGCTAACGATATTTCTCTATCCCCCGCCAAGATGAACCTGCCGACGCTTGCCTCGGGCAGCATCGACTCGTATCTGCAGGCGGTATCGAACATTCCCGTGCTGGAAGTCGACGACGAGCAGCAGCTTGCCCGCAAGCTGCGCGACGACGGCGATATCCAGGCGGCTCAGAAGCTCATTCTCTCCAATCTGCGTTTCGTGGTGCATGTCGCCCGCGGTTACTCGGGCTATGGCCTGCCGCTGGCGGATCTGGTTCAGGAAGGCAATATCGGCCTGATGAAGGCCGTCAAGCGCTTCGATCCGGATGTGGGCGTGCGCCTGATTTCCTTTGCCGTGCACTGGATTCGTGCCGAGATTCACGAGTTCATCCTGCGCAACTGGCGCATCGTGAAAGTGGCCACCACCAAAGCCCAGCGCAAGCTGTTCTTCAACCTGCGCAGTTCCAAGAAGCGTCTTGGCTGGATGAACGACAAGGAAGTCCAGGCCGTGGCCGGCGATCTGGGCGTCAAGCCGGAAACCGTGCTGCAGATGGAGCGTCGCCTGTCGGGCGGCGATACCTCCTATAACGCCCTGCCCTCGGCCAACGACGAAGACAGCTACGCGCCCGAGGATTATCTGTCGGCCGACGACGGCTACGACCCGGCCTCGGATATCGAGAACGGCGACTGGCAGACCTATCAGCACGCCAATCTGTCGCGGGCGATGACCCAGCTGGACGAGCGTAGCCGCGATATCCTGGAAAGCCGCTGGCTGCGTGAAGACGGCAAGATCGGCCTGCAGGAACTCGGCGACAAGTATCAGGTATCGGCCGAGCGTATTCGCCAGCTCGAAGTTGCCGCCATCAAGAAACTGCGGGGCGCGATGGTCAGCGCGGCCTAGTCGGCCTATTGGCCATCTAGCCTTGTTGCCGGGCTGAACGCCAGCAATTTGCGCATGACAACCGATCTGGGCAGACGACGCCTGCTTGTGTCCACCACGGCACTCGCGGGCGTTTATCTTTTGCCCACCTGGGCAGCCGCTGCCACGGATATTCCCGCCTTGCCGGCCGACGGCGAAGCCTTCGATTTCGATCGCGTGATCGCCCACGCCCGTGCCCTGGCGCAAAGGCCTTACACGGCCCCCGAACAACGCTACGACAAGCTGCTGGACGAGATCGGTTATGAAGCCTTCATGGGCATTCATACGCGCAAGCAGGCCGCCCTCTGGGCCGCCTCGGACACGCCGGTCACGGTTGAATTCTTTCACCTGGATCAAAACGCCCGCTCGCCGGTGGCGATTCACGTGGTCGAAAACGGGCGAACACGGCGTATCCCCTACGACAGCGCCTTGTTTCGCTATGACGACCCAAAGCTCGCCGAGCGCCTGCCGGCCGATCTGGGTTTTTCCGGCTTACGCGTGCTCGGGCGCACCGAGCCGGCCCACGAATGGCTGGCCTTCAAGGGCGCGAGTTATTTCCGCAGCCCGGGCGGGCTGGATCAGTACGGTTTGTCGGCGCGCGGCGTGGCCGTCGATACCGGCTACGGCAGCGACGAGGCGTTTCCGAATTTCACCCAGTACTGGCTGATCAAGCCCGCGGCCGATGCAACCCGCATGACCCTGTGCGCCCTGCTCGAGGGCGAACATGTGACTGGCGCCTACCGGATCACCCTGAGCCGACCCAACGATATCGTGCTGGATATCGAAAGCCGGCTGTTTCAACGTCGCGCTATTCGGCGGCTGGGCATCGCCCCGCTAACCAGCATGTTCTGGTTTTCCGAAACCAACGCACGACGCGGCGTGGACTGGCGCCCGGAAATACACGACAGCGACGGTCTGGCCATGACCACCGGCCAGGGCGAACGCCTCTGGCGGGCGCTGGTCAATCCACCGCGTACCCAGTACAGCGTCTTTGAGGATAAAAACCCCAAGGGCTTCGGACTGCTGCAACGCGACCGGGTCTTCGATCACTATCAGGACCCGGACGTGGGTTTCGAAAACCGACCCAGCCTCTGGGTCGAACCGCGCGGCGACTGGGGCAGCGGCCATGTCGGTCTGCTCGAACTGCCCACCGACGAAGAGGTGTACGACAACATCAACGTGTTCTGGGTGCCAAGCGAAAAAGCCACCGCGGCACGTGCCTGGCGCTTCGACTATCGTCTGTACTGGGGCGCTGATCAGCCCGATCCCCCGGCGTTGGCACGGGTAATGGCCACCCGTACCGGCCGTGCCGGCGCTCCGGGCACCTACCAGGACCAGTCGGTACTGGCACGCAAGTTCGTGATCGACTTCGCCGGCAAGCCCCTGGACGGCCTCGACGCCGACAACGCACCCGAGCCGCGAGTGCACGCCAGCCACGGCCAGATCGACAACCCGTATGTCCAGCATGTCGAACAAAGCGGGCGCTGGCGGGTGTTTTTCGACTGGAAAGGCGAACTGCCGCCCGACGACACACCGGTCGAACTGCAGGCCGCGCTATACCACGGCGCCCGCCAGGTGACCGAAACCTGGCTCTATGCCTACTACCCGGAAGCCCTGCCCCGACAACTCTATAGCGGCGACGACAACGCCTGAGCAGCGCCACTGAGGCCGACGCTCAGGACAACCCTCGCCGGCCGAGCCGCGACGGTGTGCCAAGCCCCAATTCGGGGCGTCGATCAGGTGTCGCCCACCGGTTTCCGCGAGTCGTCGGTTTCCCCGCTCTCGGCCTGGGCTTTGCCGGGCGCGCCCCGAAAGACCTTGGCGAACGAGTCATCGACCGAGCGCAGATGCAGATCCTGCTGCGGGAAGGACACCACCACGTCGTTGGCGCGAAAGGCCGCGTGCATGCCCTTGTAGATCGCATGCTGCAAGGGCAGCAGATTGTAAAGATCGTGGTAGAAGATACGCGCTTCGTAGATCAGCGCGCTATCGTCATAGCCCACGAAGAACACCGTCGGCGCGGGATTTTCCAGCGCAACCGGCTCGTCCCTGATCACATCCATGATCAGCTTTTCGGCCAGTTCGGTATCGGTATCCAGCGCCAGATGCACGCGCAGGATCAAACGCGTGATGTCGTCGGTGAGCGTCCAGTTGATCACGGTTTCGGTGATGAACGTCTTGTTCGGAATCACCACTTCCTTGTTGTCCCAGTCGGTGACCGTGGTCGCGCGAATACGAATACGTGACACCGTGCCGGTGAGCGTGCCCACGGTGACCGTGTCGCCCACGCGTACCGGGCGCTCGAAGAGAATGACGATACCGGAGACGAAATTGGCAAAGATCTCCTGCAAGCCGAAACCCAGGCCCACACCAACGGCCGCGACCAGCCACTGAATCGACGACCAGCGAAAGCCGATCAACGCAACCGCGCCCAGCATGCCCATGATCACGATCGCATACTGAAACAGGGTCGCCATCGCATAGCGACTGCCGGCATCCATGGAAAACCGCCGCAGCACGGTAATTTCCAGAAAGCCCGGCAGGTTGCGTCCGGCCAGGGCCGTAACCACACCCAGAGTCAGTGCCAGCAGCAGGGCCCCAAGGGTGACCTGGGTCAACTGGGTGCGCCCGTCGACCTCGCTGGCATACTGCCAGAGGGTGATGTTGTCCAGCAGCTGGAGCGCCGGCAAGGTATCCGACCAGATCAACCACAGCCCGGCCAGCGAAATCAGCGCGATCACCACCTTGATCAGACCGCGAGTCTGTTCGCTGATCTGAACGAGATCGATCTCCAGCGTATCCAGATTTTCCGGCGTACTCTCACCGGCGGCAGCGGCGGCATCGCGGGTCGCACGCGCCTCGCGGGCTTCCTCGCGTCGGCGCAAGGCGCGCGTGAGCGCGAGCCGGCGCTCGGCGACCGTCAACCAGCGTACGATCAGCGAATAGAGTACGAAGCCGCCGCCCAGCAGCCCCGCCGAGTAGAAGAACCGGCTCTGCAGCTGCAAGGCGGTGTAGTAATAGCCCATGCCGGCCAGACCAAACAACAGCAACGGCACGCCCACCGCCACCGGCAGCCATAAATACCCCAGCCGCCAGGCCGAACCCGCCTCCGGATTGACGACACCGGCGAGTTCGCCGCGGGTCGGATGCAGCAGTCGCCAGGAAAACGCCGCGATCATCAAAGAACTCGCCATGAAGGCGCCGCGGCCGATCGTTTCGCGCTTGCTGTCGTCGTCGAACGCTTCGGTGAAGGTGACCAGCATGGTCGGGATGAACAACATCGCCAGCAACCAGCGCAGCATGCGATACAGGCCGTGGCGCGCCTCTTCCGGCCACTGGAAATGGCTTTCGGCGAGGCCGTACTTGCGACATACCTGGGCAAACGGCTCGAGGAAAAGCACCAGAATCGCCACCTGGACGAACACCGCCGACACCGCCGTGGTAAACACGTCGGAATCGGCCGGGGTACGCACCAGATAACCGGCCAGCAACAACGCGGCCACCGGCGGGATGAACAGCAGCACGGTCGCGAGTGCGGCGCGCAGGGTGACCCAGAAGGTATCGTGCTGGACCTTGCCCACCGGCTCGGCCAGACGGCGCAGGCGCGAGCGCAACGGGCGGCGCAACAGCAACAGGGCCACGATCAGCGCCAGGCCGGCCGCGGCCACGAACGGGCGTGCCTGCACGCCGTCGACCAGACGTTCGAGCGCCCGCGTCCACGACGACCAGTTGAATGCCCAGGGCAGGTCCTGTCCGACCTCGGCGAACCAGCCCAGCCCCATGGGCGCAAAGGACGGCAGCCAGAACAGGCGTTCGTCGAGCAGGCGATTGAAGGAATCGACAGTCTGGCCGTATTCCGAGGACAGCCGGCGCAGATCGCGACCGATCTCGATATAACGCCCCTCGGCACTGATCAGCAGATCGAGAATATCGCGGCGATGCCTGAGCAGCGCTTCGAGCGACGTCTTCTGGCCCTCGTCGAGGTCCGGATTGTCGGCCGCGATTTCGGCGACACGGCGGTCGATATCCTCGAGATCGGCGCGTTGCTGCTGCAACTGGAAGCGCTGCAACTCGGCGGAGGCGATTTCCGGCTGGCTCGTATCGGCCGCGTGGTCGCCCCCGGTCGACAACAGGCCCGGGCGGGCCAGATCACGACGCTGGGCACGCAGCACATCCCCCAGCGCGACCGAGGAACCGCCAATCTCGAGCTGGCGCTGAACCAGGCTCAGCCGCCGCTGAATATCATCGACACGCTTGTGCTGGCGCACCTGTTCGGAGGCCAGTGACTCGGTCTGGGCGGTAATATGGGTGAGCTGGTCGGCCAACTCCACATTGCGCTGGGCGGTATCGCTGATCGGCTCGGCAGCCGTGCGCAATTCGCTGAGTTTTTGCTCGCTGGCCATGCGTAGCTCGATCGCGCTCTGGTTCTGGCGCTGGCCCAGCGCCAGCTGCAACGACTCCAGCAGCTCCGTGTCGTAGGCCTGGCGCGCTTCGGCGAGCGCACGCTGCGCCTCGAGTGCACGCTGGCGCGCATCCTGACTGCTGAGTTCCTGCTGCAGGCGCTCGATTTCGGCGGTCAGGGCTTCGCGCCGGGCAGCCAGCGCGGCGTTTCTGGCTTCCAGCAGCAGACTCGGCTGATCGCGCTCGATGGCGCTGCTGTCGCTATCCAGCGATCGCAACGACTCGCGGGCATCGGCCAGGGCCGCGCGCGCTGCATCCGGCCGTTGGGCGATACGGTTGAGCTGGTCACGCAGATCGGCCAGACGGGCCTGATTATCGGCGATACGCGAACTGGTGGCCTCGACACGACTCGAGAGCGTACTCGCGGGCAGATCGCTGAGCGCCTGACTCGAAGGTGGCGCCTCGATCTGTTGCAACTCGTCCTTGAGTTCACGAATACGCTCCGGCGCCTGCTCGGCCTGGCGGCGTATTTCGGCGGTGTCCTGGCGGGCGTTACGCGCGGTTTCCAGCGACGAGATCGCGCGCTGATACGTTTCCACGATCTGATCGCGCAACGCCGAATCCATATTCTCGCGCGCCGGCACGGCCTCGGCCCGGCTGCGCAGATCGGCGATACGTTCATCGAGGCCTTTCTGCTCACCCGCGACTTGGGCCAGCGCGGGCTGCAGCAGTACCAGACACACGATCAAACAACCCAGCGCTACTCGACCGAGCCGCTGGGCCATACATCGACGTGTCAACACCGGTACCGCCATTCGGCCCTCGCTCGGCTATCGTTCGCGGGGCGATTTTACGCGTTCGCGACCGGCGCGGCGAACCGAACGTTGTACTCGCAAACGTATTGTCGAGCGCAGGTGTATGCGCGCGCTACGAATCGCGCTCGCTATCCTCGCCCGGCTTGGTAGCACCCCGTTTTTCGATCGCCCGACGCGTACGGGCATCGTCGATGATTTCGAACACGTCGGTGCCGAACTCCCCGATTTCGCGATTCACGCCGCGAATGACATCGTAGATGCTCGCGTCACGCGGCTGGCTGCTACGCGGCGACTGTCCATCGCGCGGGTCGGCTTCCGGCCGGCGTGCGCCGCGCAGGCGGCGTGTCTGCCCACCGACATAGCCACTGATCAGCCGATGCACGTTCTCGACACGCGACGCGGCCGAGTCGAAGGTCGACTCGGCCGAGTCCTTGAGGGTTTCAAGCAGCTTGAGCATAGGCCGGCGCATCCGCGGATGTCTTGGGCTCCAGCGTATTGCGTTTACGCCGATGGGGCAACGACATGCGCAGAATGCGCTTGACCACGCCCCCGAACTGCTTGGTCAACGGCCCGGTGTTGTAGTTCAGGCCGTAGCGCTGACAGATCTCCTGGATCTTGGGCGCGACTTCGCGATAGCGATGCGACGGCATGTCCGGGAACAGATGGTGTTCGATCTGATAGCTCAGGTGGCCGGTGAGAATATGAAACGGCACGCTGCCGGTCAGATTCGAAGAGCCCAGCAGCTGGCGCAGATACCATTGCCCGCGCGTTTCGTCGCGCGTTTCCTCGACATCGAACATTTCCACCTCATCGGTGAAATGCCCGCAGAAGATGATCAGGAACGACCACAGGTTGCGGTTGAGATTGGCGGTGACATTACCCGCCAGTACCGGCGCGAACATCGGTCCCGCCAGGGCCGGGAACAGCAGATAGTCCTTGAGCACCTGCTTGCGGGCCTTGCCCCAGATCTCGCGCAGCTGAAGCGCGGCCTCCTTGAAGGTCTTGTCCTTGCCCAGACGCTCGACTTCCAGATCGTGCAGGGCCACGCCCCACTGGAAGAAGGTCGCCAGCGTCGCGGCCGTGAGCGGCTGCGCCAGGTGCGCCACACGCCAGGGCTGGTCTTCGCTCATGCGCAGAATGCCGTAGCCCACATCGCGATCCAGATCGACGATATTGGTGAAGGTGTGGTGCATGTAGTTGTGGGAATGCTTCCACTGATGCGCCGGGCAGGTGTTGTCCCAGTCGTAGGTGGCCGAATCGATGGCCGGATCGTTCATCCAGTCCCACTGGCCATGCATGACGTTATGCCCGATCTCCATGTTTTCCAGGATCTTGGACAACGACAGCAGGCCGACACCGGCCACCCAGGCCGGCGGCAGCAACCCGGCCATCAACAACGCGCGGCCGGCAACCTCGCTATAGCGCTGGGTCTTGAGGATGTTGCGGATATAGCTTGCATCACGCTCGCCGAGGTCGTTCATGACCTCATCGCGAACGGCATCGATTTCGCGCCCGAAGGCTTCGATATCGGCTTTGCTCAGATGTGTCGGTTTACCCATGTTTCTACTCCATGACGCGCTATGCGTCGATCGTGAGAAGCTTTTAAAAACAGATCGAACCGCGTGCTACAGTTCGACGGCCACGTCGCCGGCGGCGGCGTGGATACATAGTTGGATATCGGTATCGCGGACCTGGCGTACGCGGTTGGTGCGCAGGTCGCGCACGCTGCCTTCGGCCACTCGGCACTTGCAGGCATGGCAGATGCCCATGCGACAGCCGTAGTTGGGCTTGAGTCCGGCGCCTTCGGCGACTTCCAGCAACGAACCGCTTTCCCCCGAGGCCGCGACGTCGCTTTTGAGAAACTGCACCGCGCCCTCGCCCTGGGCGGCATCGCGGCGGGTAGCCGCAAAATGCTCGCGATGCAGCGGCGCATCGCTACGCGCGGTGATCAAAGGCTCGGCGGCATCCATGAAACCGGCCGGGCCACACATCCAGGTTTCGCGCGCGGCCAGATCGGACACCATGTTCTGGAGCGAGGCGTCGTCGAGACGCTGGCCGCCATCAGCGGTAAATACGCTTTCCACCCGCAGACCGGAATGACGCGCGGCCAGGGCTTCGAGCTCCTCGGCGTAGATCATGTCGGCGCGCGTACGGGCGTAGTGAACGAACACCACGTCGTGCAGCTCGCCACGGGCAATCCAGTGCCGCAACACGCCCATCACCGGGGTAATGCCACTGCCCGCGCTCAACAACAAGGCCTGCTGCGGCGCGCGCGACTGCGCATAGAATTCGCCTTCGGCCGGGCTCAGATAGACCAGTTGGCCACGCGTGGCATGATCCACCAGATAGTTGCTCACGCGGCCGTCGCCGTTGCGCTTGACCGTAATCTCGAGCATCTTTTCGCCCGGCGCGCTGGCCACCGAGAAACAGCGACTATGACGCACGCCGTCGAGATCCACGCCGAGCAGCACATGCTGGCCGGGGCGATGCCCGCGCCAGTTGTCGTTCGGCTCGATCACCAGGGTCACGCTGTCCGGCGTCTGGCGCACGGCATGCGTGACGCGCCCGCGCGGCTCGGTGAGCGACAGACGGCCGTCGATGAGGGCCAGATAGTCGTCGACCGACAGCGGGCTGGTCAGCGCGCTGACGACGGAACTACCGAGAACTTTCTTCATCACCGGGTTCATCGACGCTTCCTCGTGAATGTGAACACGTGTACACTTTATGGTGATCGCAGGGCGTAAGTCAACACTTGTTCACAAGCGATTTATCGATCTCACGCCCGCGATCGCCGTGCCCTGTTTTCAATCGCCTCACAAGCGGCTAAGGTCGCTATCCATGCCGATGACGCTTTTATGTCCGTACCGCCGACAGCCATGAGCCGCGATGCGAAAAAACCGGCGGCGCGCCAGCGCAACGCGCCGCGCCGCGGCGAAGCGCGCGAGGCGCTCATGCAGGCGGCACTGGAACTGGTCGCCACCGAGGCGAATTTCTCGGCGATCTCGCTGCGCCGGATCGCGCGTCAGGCCGGCGTGGTGCCCACCGCGTTCTATCGTCACTTCGAGGATCTCGACGCGTTGGGTCTGACCCTGATCGAGGATACGTTTCGTTCTTTGCGTCATATCCTCAATGATGCGGCGCTGTCGTCCATGCCGCTCAAGGGCCTGGTGCGCTATTCGGTGGAACTGTTCGCCCACTATGTACGCGACAACCGGCTGCTGTTTCAGTTCGTGGTCAAGGAACGCTTTGCCGGCACCGTGGCCATGCGCGAAGCCATTCACAACGAGATCGTGCTGCTGACCAATGCCCTGGCCGCAGACTTCGCGCGCTTTGACGAGTTTTCGCATATCTCGCAGGACGATCTGCGCACGATCGCGGATCTGGTGGTGAATACCGTAATCACCCTGTCCGAGCGTATTCTCGATGTCGACCCCGACAACGCCGAAGACGACGCGCTGATGCTGCGCGCCGAAAAACAGCTGCGCCTGATCTTCATGGGCGTCGGGCGCTGGGAAAGCAGCCGGACTGAGCGTTCGCATGCCTGAGCACATGAACCGAACCGGGCGCCTGAATACGCCAGATCAAGATGCTACCGGTCGCGCTACACGGGTCTTTCGAGGTCTGATCGCGTTCCCCATCACGCCGCTCGATAATGCCGGTCGGGTTGATACCGACGCATTCGCTGCAATTCTCGAGCCGCTGCTTCAGGCAGGCGTCGATGGCATCGGGGTATTGGGCAGCACTGGATCCTACGCCTATCTGGATGCCGCACAACGCGGGCGTGTCATCGAAACGGCCGTGGCGCAGGCGAAGGGACGCATCCCCGTCATCGCCGGGGTCGGCGCGCTGACCCAGGCCGATGTGCAACATCACGCACAAAAGGCATGCGCGCTTGGCGCAGACGGTCTGTTGCTGGCCCCGGTTTCGTATATTCCGCTGCGCGAAGTCGAGGTCGAGCGCCTGTTCGTAGCGGTCGCCGATGGCGTCGGTCGCCCGATCTGTATATACAACAATCCCGGTACTACCGGCTTCGACTTCAGCGAAAGCCTGCTCGCACAGCTCGCCGAACATCCGCATATCGCAGCACTGAAGCAACCTGCGCCGCCGCATGATGCCGCGGCCAGGCACGAGGCCCTTGCCAACCATATCGGTGATCGCCTGCAGATCGGTTACAGCGGCGATGAGCTGGCCTTGAACGCGTTAGTCGCCGGCGCGAGGGCCTGGTATTCGGTCATGGCGGGCGTTTTCCCCGGCGCATTCCACCAAATCATGCAGGCAATCGAGCAGGCGGATTATGCCAGCGCGCGCTCGTGTCATGCACGCATGCAACCACTGTGGGATGTCTGCCGAGACTACGCGAGCTATCGCGTCGCGCATGAGGCCATTCGACTGATCGAACGCGCCGCGCCCGTGATGCCGGCCCCACTACAACCACTCTCGGCGCATGAACGTGAATCGGTACGCCGTGCGCTTGTCGCCAGCCAGTTGATCTGAGTTCGTACCCGCCGGCGTGCTAATGCGCCAAACGCGCCTGCACGCGTTCCATGATCTCGGGCACCAGCGACAGGCCCCATTCGCGCCCCAGGGCGAGCGTTTCGGTCAGCAATTCGGGGGAAACACGTACCAGCTTCTGGCCCACCGGCGACTGGTAGAACTCGACCAGCTGGTTGAGCTCGAAGATATTGAAGTGTTTTTCGTAGACCGGATACAGCACCGAATACAGCGCATCGCCGGATTCGATACGTTCGCGGATCACCGACGTGGCTTCCTGGCGAATCACACGCATGGTGGCCGGGTCCATATCCGGGCGAAACAGCGCCACAGCATTGGCCACGCGGTCGATGAACTGGCGCGAGAATATCGCCTCCAGCTGTTCGGCATCGGTGAGCGCGATCAGCTCACGGATGACATCTTCCTTGTCCTGTTGCGCGGCCGGGCTGCCGGCCGAGTCGGCACGCGTCGTCGCTGATGTGCCGCCCTGAGCCAGCAGAGGCGGTGCACAGAACAGTAGGAACAGCGCGGGCGCGAGCCATCGGCCCGCGCCGCGCCAGCGATTGCGATCAGGCCGCTTCGGGGGAGCCGACGTTTTCATGGAAGAATCGTCCTTCGGTGGTTTCGGCAATAATACCGGCCCGAATGACGAAATCCCCGAACGGTTCGCCAGCTTCGCGCTCGGCGGCATATTGTTCGATGATCGGCGTAAGCTCGGCCAGGATTTCTTCCTCGCCGATATTCTCGCGATAGAGCTTGTTCAGGCGGGCCCCGTCGTGACCGGCGCCGAGATAGAGGTTGTATTTGCCGGGGGCCTTGCCAACGAAACCGATCTCGCCGAGAAACGGCCGCGCGCAGCCATTAGGGCAGCCGGTCATGCGAATGACGATCGGCTGATCGGAGATCCCGGCATCCTCGACGATCTTCTCGATCTTGGTGACCAGTGTCGGCAGATAGCGTTCGGATTCGGCCATGGCCAGCGCGCAGGTCGGAAACGCGACACAGGCCATCGCGGAATGACGCAGCGTGGAATACTTGCGGCCGTCGTCGAGGCCGTAATGCGCGACCAGTTCCTCGATGGCCGCCTTTTCCTCGGGTTTGACGTTGGCGACGATCACGTTGTGATTGCCGGTCAGACGGAACTCGCCGGTATGGATCTTGGCCAGTTCACGCAGGCCGGTCATCAGCTTGTAGTTGGCCGGGCCGTGATACTGGCCATAATGCGCCGTGCCGTTGGCATCGAAATCCGCGATGCGGCCGTTTTCGATGAACAGGGTCAGATGCCAGTTGCCGTTGTCGCCCTCGGCCCAACCCAGCGGATCGCCATTGCGGGCGAACTGGTATTCACGCGCCGGCTTGAGCTTGATACCCGCACGTTCGTCGAGCTGTTCGTGAATCCAGCCCAGGCCGTGGTCGTCGATGGTGTACTTGAAACGCGCATGCTTGCGGTTGGACCGATCGCCGTGGTCGCGCTGAATCTTGACCAGTTCCTCGACCACCTCGAGCGTGTTCTCGGGGGTGGCGAAGCCGATCACGCTACCCAGACGCGGATAGGTCGCTTCGTCGCCATGGGTCGAGCCCATGCCGCCGCCGATGGCGATATTGAAGCCAAGCAACTGGTCGTTTTCCGTGATCGCGATCAGGCCGATATCGTTGGCGAAGACATCGACATCGTTTTCCGGCGGAATGGCGATGGCGATCTTGAACTTGCGCGGCAGATAGGTCTTGCCATAGATGGGTTCGTGGTCTTCGCCCTGTGGCGGCTGCTGAAGAAAGATCTCTTCGTAGGCGCGCGATTTCCAGGCCAGGTGCTCGGAAATCTTCACCGACCAGTCGTGCACTTCGCGATGCAAGGCCGATAGATCCGGGTTGGCCGAGGCCATGACATTGCGGTTGACATCACCACAGGCACCGCGCGCGTCCACGCCCACCTGGTAGGCATCCTGGAGCAACGGGCGCAGATGTTTTTTGAGCACGCCGTGGTACTGGAACGTCTGGCGCGTGGTCAGGCGCAGCGTGCCGTTGGCGTAGCGATGGGCCAGTTCATCGATCTTGAGCCATTGTTCACCGGTGACCACCCCGGCCGGCAGGCGCAGACGCAGCATGAACTGGTAGTGCGGCTCCAGCTTGGAGGCCTTGCGCTCGGAGCGCAGATCGCGATCGTCCTGCTGATAGAACCCGTAGAACTTGGTCAGCTGGGTGTCGTCCTCGGCGATCGACCCGGTGAGTTCGTCGGCCAGGCCGTCGGCGATCGTGCCACGTAGATAGTTGCTGGCAATCTTGATGTGTTCGACCGGGGAAAGTTCTTTATCGCTCATGATGCGGCTCGAATTCGGTGGTGTCGGTAAAACCGGACGCGACGTAGGCGGCGTAGCGGTTTAGTAGACGTCGCGCTGATAGCGCTTTTCTTTCTGCAGATTCTTCAGGTAGTCGGCCGCGCCTTCGGCGTCGAGACCGGCGTTGTCGCCGATGAGTTCGAGCAAGGCTTCGTGCACGTCGTGGGCCATGGCATTGGCATCGCCACAGACGTAGACGGTCGCGCCCCGCTCGATCCAGTCGAAGACCTCCTTGCCGGCGGCGCGGATCTTGTCCTGGACATAGATCTTTTGTTCCTGATCACGCGAGAACGCCACATCCATACGCGTAAGCAGGCCATCCTTGCGCCAGCGCAGCCAGTCGGTCTGGTAGTAGAAGTCGGTGAGAAAGTGCTGGGCGCCGAAGAACAGCCAGTTGTCGCCGCCCGCGCCGCGCTCCTCGCGTTCTTCGAGAAAGGCACGAAACGGCGCCACACCGGTGCCCGGCCCGATCATGATGATCGGGGCGTCGTCGTCGGCCGGTAGCTTGAAGTTCTTGTTGTGGTCGATATAGATCGGCAGTTTCACGTCTTCGCTGCGATCCGCGAGCTGAATCGACGCCACGCCCGTACGCGCGCGGCCGAAGGTTTCGTAGCGCACCGCGGCCACGGTCAGGTGAATCTCGTCCGGGTTGGCGGCATGGCTGGAGGCAATGGAATACAGCCGTGGCGGGAGCTTGCGCAGCAGGCGTACGAAATCCTGACCGGTCATGCCCTGAACGGGATAATCCTCGACCACATCGACCAGAAAACGCCCGTGCATGTATTCGGCCAGCGCTTCGCGCTGATCCTCGGCGAGCAGCGCATCCAGCGATTCGTTCTGGGCCTGGACGGCGTATTTCTCGATCAGCGGGCGCGTGAGCGTGGTGATTTCGTACTGGTGCGTGAGCGCGTGCTGCAACGTCACTTCGCCATCGATACCGGTCACCTTTTCCTCGGGCGAGAGGTTCAGCGCGGCGGTGAGTTCCTCGACCACGGCGGGGTCGTTCTCCGGAATCACACCCAGGGAATCGCCCGGCTCCCAGACCAGCCCGGAGTCTTCGGTATCCATCTCGATATGGTGGACTTCCTTGTCCGAGCCGCGCCCGTTGAGCACGATGTTCTCCAGCACTTCGGCCGGGTACGGGTTCTTGCGCGAATAGGTCTCGCCGGCCGACGCCGCGGCGCCGCCCGCACTGGGCATGGTGGTGACGGTCGGGTGTGCGCTCTCGCCACCGCCGAGCTGCTGTTTGTAGGTATCGACGACCGTTTCCATCCAGGCTTCGGCGGCGTCGTCGAAATCCACATCGAGGTCGACACGGTCGGTCAGGCGCTGGCCGCCGAGTTTCTCCAGCTGCGCGTCGAAGTCCTTGCCGGTCTGGCAGAAATGCTCGTAGCTGGTGTCGCCAAAGGCGAGCACCGAAAATTTCAGCCCGTCGAGCTTGGGCGCCTTCTTGCCGAAGAGGAAGGCATGCAGTTCTTCGGCGTTGTCCGGCGGGTCGCCCTCGCCGTGCGTGGACACACAGACGATGAGGTTCTTCTCTTTCTTGAGATCCTTGGGCTTGTAGTCAAGCATGTCGTAGGCGCTGGCATTCAAACCCGCAGCCTCGGCGCGCTCACGCAGCGTTTCGGCAATATCTTCGGCGTTGCCGGTCTGCGAGCCGTACAGAATCGTCAATGGCTCGCTGGCTTGGCTCTGCGCAGCCGGCGCGGCCTGCGGCGAAGCGACTTCGCCGGTCGTGGCATGGGCGTTGATGCCAGCCAGATAGCCGCTGATCCAGGTCACCTGCATCGGCGTGAGCGTTTCGATCAGCGCCGAAAGCTGCTGTGCCTGCTGGGCATCGAGCGGGCTGGTGTGTTCTTGAATGGGAGTGGCCTTCATCAACAATCCGCAAATAGTGGGTTCATCAGGCCGAACGCCTGCGCCGCGCAGGGTAGCCGGCCACGACCTGTATTAAAACGTCTGGATTTTTCTTTTCTTATAACTTTTGCACATATACAAACCGCGTCCAGCCGGACCATGTCTTGCGCTGGCGCGTCGTTTGTCGGGCCGCGCATTATACCGGTCGGTGCCAGCCGGGTCTTATCGCGCCGCCCGCCTCAAGACCGCACCGGCCTGTATGGCGAACGCCGCGGCGGGCTCATCGCCGCGCCAAATAGCCCGTCGCACCGATCGAGCGCGCGACAAGCAGCCGCAATCCGCGCAGGCTCTGCTACGCTTTCACCATGCACCGTATTGTTCTGATTTGCATTGCAGCCGTTCTCGGCGGCTGCGTGACCGCCCCGCCGCGCGCGACCGGCAATGTCTGCGACATCTTCTACGAAAAGAGCGGTTGGTTCGATGCGGCTGATGCAGCCTTCGATCGCTGGGGCGCGCCGATTCATGTCCAGATGGCCATCATCTATCAGGAGTCGCGCTTCGTGGGCGATGCACGCCCGCCGCGCAAGCGTCTGCTGTGGTTCATTCCGTGGACGCATATCACCTCGGCCTACGGCTATACCCAGGCCCTGGACAGCACCTGGGACTGGTACAAGCGCGACAGCGGCAATGGCTGGGCCGATCGCGACGATTTCGACGATGCCACCGATTTTGTCGGCTGGTATATGGCCAAAAGCCACGCCATGCTGGGTATTTCCAAATGGGATGCCTATAGCCAGTATCTGGCCTATCACGAAGGCCAGACCGGGTATAAACGCGGCAGCTACCGGCGCAAACCGTGGCTGCGGCGTACCGCTGGCAAGGTCAACGCGCGTGCCGATCGCTATGCCCGCCAGTTGCAGGGCTGTCGCGTGGATCTCGAGCACTCCAGTCCCTGGTGGTGGCCGTTCTAGGGCCCGACATTAATTAAATCATCCGAAATGACCGACGAACTCTCACGCCTCTACGAGCTGGCCGACCTGGTGCTCGCGATCGAACAGGCCATGCGCGGCGCCGACTACTGGCATGACGATGTGCCCTCGCCGGCCGCCATGGCGAGCCGTACGCCGTTTTGTGCCGACACGCTGGCATTCAGCGAATGGCTGCAATTCATCTTCATCCCGCGCATGCGGGCGTTGATCGAAGACAATGCGCCGATGCCACAAGCCAGCGCGATCGCGCCGCTGGCCGAAGAAGCCCTGGCCGAACAGCCGGGCAAACAGGCGGTAGTCGATCGGCTGCGCGCTTTCGATCAGGCGATCAGCGGGGCCTAGCGCAAATCAGCTGCCGAATACCACCGGCACGTAGTGATCGACCAGCAGCGCGCTGAACAGAGCCATCAGATAGAGAATCGAATAGCCGAACGTACGCATCGCAAGCCCGGGCTTGGGCGCGTATTTGAGCCGAATCGCATACACCAGGAACCAGCCGGACAGGCCGATCGCGCTGACCAGATACAACGGCCCGCTCATACCCGTGACAAACGGAAGCAGCGATACGATGAACAACAACACCGTATAGAGCAGCACCTGGGTGCGGGTGTATTCCAACCCGTGCGTGACCGGCAGCATGGGAATATCCACCTGGGCATATTCGCGATGGCGCTCGATGGCCAGCGCCCAGAAATGCGGCGGCGTCCAGATGAAGATGATGAGAAACAGAATCAATGCATGTGCATCGACCGTGCCAGTGACCGCCACCCAGCCCAGCAGCGGCGGTGCCGCGCCGGCCGCGCCGCCGATGACGATATTCTGCGGCGTCGCGCGTTTGAGATAGACGGTATAGATGCCGGCATACCCGATCAGGGTGACCAGCGTAAGCCAGGCGGTGAGCGCATTCACCAGCCACAGCAGAATCGCCATGCCGGCCAGCCCGATGGCGGCGGCGAAACGCGCCGACTGCGCCATATCCAGATGGCCGGTCACCAGCGGACGTTCGCGGGTACGCGCCATACGCTGGTCGGCCTTGCGATCGAGCATCTGGTTGACCGCAGCCGCCGAAGCCGCCATCAGCCCGATGCCGAGCGTACCGAACAGCAGCGCGTCGATTGGCACCATGCCGGGCGTCGCCAGAAACATGCCCACCATGGCCGTGAACACGATCAGCAACACCACGCGCGGCTTGCACAGCTCGTAGTAATCCGTCAGCCGCTGAGACAGCGACGAACGATCAAAGGCGGCGCTTGAGCTGGACGAGCTAGACATGATCGCGCGCTTTCCAGACTGCGTGGTTAATGGCCATAAGCGTCAATAATAACAGGGCCGCCCCACCGTTGTGGGCAACCGCCACCGGCAGCGGCAGGTGAAAGACCACCACCGACACGCCCAGACCGATCTGTAGAGCGACCGCGGCGAGCAGCGTCAGGGCCATACCGCGCCAACGCCGGTCGCTCTGGCCAGCGCGCCAGAGCAGCGCGGCAAGCCCCAGCATGGTTAGCGCAATCGCGACCGCGCCCAGCCGATGCGCCCAGTGGATGGTCGCCCGGGGCACGCTATCGAGAATGCCGTATTCATAGTTGATGCCCAAGCCATGCCAGAGCGTAAACGCAGTCGACCAGTCCGTCGGCGGCCACCAGTAGGTCTGGCAGGTCGGGAAATCGGGACAGGCCATCGCCGCGTAGTTGGTCGATGTCCAGGCGCCGAGAAAGATCTGGCCGATCAACAATGCCAGGGCCACGCCGGCAGCGATCCGCAGTCCGCGGCGCATACGCAGACGAAAGCCTTCGAACAATGCGCCCTGGCGAAACAGACACCAGCCAAGCAAGGCAAAGGTGGCCATGCCCCCCAGCAGGTGGGCAGTCACGATCAGCGGCTTGAGCAATAAGGTGACGGTCCACATGCCTAGCAGCGCCTGAAACACCACCAGCACCAGCAACACCCAGGGCAGAACGTGTTGCTGGTGGGGATTGCTGCTGCGTTTGAGGGCGAACAGTGCCATCGCGAGAATCAGCAGACCGAGCGTGCCCGCCGCATAGCGATGGATCATCTCCTTCCAGGCCTTGGGCGCCTCGACCGGGCGATGGGCAAAACGTTCGTTGGCCGCGGCCACATCCGCTTCGGCGGTGGGCACATCCAGATGGCCGTAGCAGCCGGGCCAGTCCGGACAGCCCAGACCGGCATCCGACAGGCGCACGAACGCGCCCAGCGTGATCACCACAAAGGCCAGACAGATCGTAATCAGGTTCAGACGAAAACGGGTCATGACGCGGGTCCGGGTCTAGCCGATATGGGAGAGCTTGAGCAGGTGCTTGACGTCTTTGAACAACGCCGAGCCATCGCCGCCGGGCGGATAGTAAAGCATCCAGTTACCCAGGGGATCGATCAGATAAACCGTGCCGGGCGTCATCGCATCCTGGCTTTCGAACAGATCACGAAAATCTTCCAGCGGTGCGCGGTAGAGACTCAGGTCCGGCTGTTCGGGCATCGCCGGCAACGGCTGGGCATCGGTCAACAGCACGCGTTGCACGCGCGTGGCGCGGCGATGCAGCAGCGCGCGGATCTGGCGCGTTTCCTTGAGCGAGGTCTCGCAGGCCGTATCGCAGCCGCCGGGCGCGACCTGCAGAATCGTCCATTTCTGCTCCAACAACTGGCCGCTCGGCGTCTGGGCACCCTCGCTGTCGGTGAGCATGACATCCGGAACGCGCATGGCCGGGTCGATCAACGTCCCGCCATTGGTGCCCGGCCCACCGTACGACAGGCCGTAATAGAGCAGATAGGCCAGCGCCAGCGGGCCTACAAAGATCATGATCACGCCCAGAAGCTTCAGACGCTGGCGGGTCTGTGTCGTCATCGGATACGCCTTACATTGAGAACCACGAAAATCACGACCACCGCGAAGGCCATGGCGAACCACTGCAACGCGTAGCCGAAGTGCCGAATCGGCGGCATCTGATCGAACTGGGCCTGCCAATCGCGTGCAAAGCCGCGCGGGTCCGCCTCGTCGAGCAGCAACAGCCCGTCGACCACGGGGCCATCGTACTGACAGCGCAGCTGCTTGATGTTCGGATAGTTGAGCACCCGCGGCCAGCCCTGCTGACGGCACGCCGAATCGCCACCCAGACGCATCCCCGGCTCGGGCAGATCACGCCACATACCCGTCATGGTCAGCACGCCGGCGGGCGCATCCGGCTCGGGCGGCTTTGCACGCCCGCCGGGGCCCAGCGGTATCCAGCCTCGATCGATCATCACACGCCGGCCATCGGCCAGAATCAACGGCGTCCATACGTGATAGCCGATACGTTCGTTGCGCACCTGGTTATCGAACAAAACCTGATGCTGCGCATCCAAACGCCCTCGCAGCGTGTAACGAACACCGTATTCGGGCGGGGCAGCCTGCGATGCAGGGCTTGCGCTTGCAAAATCCCGGGCCGGGCTTTTGCCCGCAGCCTGACGCTGCGCTAGCATCGCCTGCTTGCTCTCGCCGCGGTCGATCTGCCACACACCCAGGCTCGACAGCGCCGCAACGCCCACACACACGATCACCCATCCCCACCAGGGGGGCGCGAACCGATAGCGCCCTAAGCGCATATGGTCAAGATAGTCATCATCATGTTCCTGATCGCCATCGTCGCGGCCCTGGGCTACGGGCTGATGTCTCTGGTACGTGATACCGGCGATACTCGACGCACGGTCAAGGCGCTGACCTGGCGAATCGCCCTGTCAATACTGCTGATCACCCTGCTCGTCATCGGGTATCTGACCGGTATCGTACAACCGCATAACCTCGGCCAGTAGCAACGTTCAACGTCAACGCCGGCTCGGCGCAAGCCCGCTACGTGCCCGACTAGCCGGATACCAAATCGCTCGCGGCCGTTGCTTACGGGTCTTGACGATCAGTCAAGCAATCACAGCGCGGGCGGCGCAACGGTCAATCGCCGTTGTCGGACCGCGGAGCCGCGCTCACGAGATCTACCCGGCAGGCGGCGGGTGGCCGCTGCGGTTCATAGCAAACCGAGACTTGATCTGTATGCAGGCGCAGCCGTTGCTGGCTGCGCTGCCATCGGCTCGGGTGTTCGTTTAAAGGATGTAAACGAAGATAAACAGGCCCAGCCAGACCACGTCGACAAAGTGCCAGTACCAGGCCACGGCTTCGAACCCGAAGTGGTCGTGCGAACTGAAATGTCCCTTCAGGCAACGCAGAAGAATGACGATGAGCATGATCGTGCCGAGCGTCACGTGCATGCCGTGAAAACCGGTCAACAGAAAGAACGTCGAACCATAGATGCCCGAGCCCAGGGTCAGGCCCAGATGCTCATAGGCCTCGTAGTACTCGAACGCCTGGAAATACAGGAAGGCAGCGCCCAGTGCGGCAGTCGCAGCCAGCCCCAGACACAGCTTCCAGCGATTGTCTTCCTTGAGTCCCCAGTGCGCCCAGGTGATGGTCAGCGACGAGGTCAGAAGCAAAATCGTATTGATCAGCGGCAGATGCCAGGCGTTGACCGTTTCGAACTCGCCACCGATATTGCCGGGGCCGTTGCTCGGCCAGGCGCCTTCGAACTGCGGCCACAGATAGACGTTGGTGAAGAACTTCTCGCCCTCGCCGTTGAGCCAGGGCAGCGCGATCATGCGGGTATAGAACAACGCGCCGAAAAACGCGGCGAAGAACATGACCTCGGAGAAGATGAACCACATCATCGCATAGCGATACGTGCGGTCTTCCTGCACGCCATAGGCGCCAGTACGGTTTTCGTGCACCACATCACGAAACCAGATGAACACCATCACCAGAACCATCGCCAGGCCGATCGCCGCCATATAGGGCGCGACGCCCGTGTGGCCATTGAGCCAGAACCCGGCACTGCCCAGCATCAGGAACAAGGCAACCGTGAGCATGAACGGCCACGGCGACGGTTCCGGTACGTAATATTTGTGGTGTTCGCTGGTATGCGTGGCCATAACGATCGGTCCTTGCTTCTATCCTTGCTGCCATCGGCCCGTCACTCGGGCCCGGCCGTTGCAGGGCGTATAACGCATACGCCCCCCTCTCCCCTGACTATCTCGGCTAGCGTGCCGCCATCTCGAAGAAGAAGGCAACATAAACACCGATGGCGATGCCCGCGAGTGCAATCGCGAGCACCGCATTCTTGCGTTTAGGCGACATTGTCGCTCCCTGTCCGGCTATGCCAGCTCACGCGGGTCGATCTTCGGCGGCTGCTCGAAGGTGTGGTACGGCGCCGGCGACGGCACCGTCCATTCGAGGCCGCGCGCGCCTTCCCAGACACGGCCGGTAGCTTTCTTACCCGCGCCGCGCATGCACATGATCATGTTGTAAATGAACACGAACTGGCCGAGGAAGAACATCAGCGCACCGATCGACGAGATCACGTTGAAATCGGTGAACTGGGTGGCGTAGTCGGGAATACGACGCGGCATACCGGCCAGACCCAGGAAGTGCTGCGGGAAGAACAGTACGTTGATCCAGACCGCACTCCACCAGAAATGGAACTGGCCGAGCTTTTCGTTGTACATCACGCCGGTCCACTTCGGAATCCAGTAGTAGATGGCGGCGATGATCGAGAAGATCGCGCCCGGCACCAGCACATAGTGGAAGTGCGCAACCACGAAGTAGGAGTCGTGGTACTGGAAGTCCACCGGCGTGAGCGCGAGCATCAGGCCCGAAAAGCCACCGATGGTGAACAGCACCACGAAGCCCAGGGCAAACAGCATCGGCGTTTCGAAGGTCATCGAGCCGCGCCACATGGTGGCGACCCAGTTGAAGACCTTCACGCCCGTGGGCACGGCGATGAGCATGGTCGCGAACATGAAGAACAGTTCGGCCGATACCGGCATGCCCACGGTGAACATGTGGTGCGCCCAGACGATGAACGACAGGAACGCGATCGACGCCACGGCATAGACCATCGAGTCATGCCCGAACAGGGGCTTGCGCGCAAAGGCCGGGATGATCGTGGAGACAATGCCGAAGGCCGGCAGAATCATGATGTAGACCTCGGGGTGCCCGAAGAACCAGAAGATATGCTGGAACAGGACCGGGTCGCCGCCGCCGGTGGCATCGAAGAAGGTGGTGCCGAAGAAGTGGTCGGTCAGGATCATGGTGACCGCGCCGGCGAGCACCGGCATCACCGCGATCAGCAGATAGGCGGTAATCAGCCAGGTCCACACGAACAGCGGCATCTTGAGCAGCGGCATATCCGGCGCGCGCATGTTCAGGATGGTGACCACGATGTTGATGGCACCGGTGATGGACGAAATACCGGCCAGATGGATGGCGAACACCATCAGTGGCAAGGCATTACCGGTCTGCATGACCAGGGGCGGATACATCGTCCAGCCCGAAGCCGGCGCGCCACCGGAGACGAACAGCGTGCCCAGCAGCATGGTGAACGCAAAGGGCAGAATCCAGAAGCCCCAGTTGTTCACACGTGGCAGCGCCAGATCGGAACAGCCGATCATCATCGGCACCATCCAGTTGGCCAGACCCACGAACGCCGGCATGACGCCACCGAAAATCATCACCAGCGCATGCAGGGTGATCATTTCGTTGTAGAAGCCGGGGTCGACGAACTGAATGCCGGGGGCGAACAGTTCGGCACGAATCACCAGCGACATCAGCCCGCCGATGAACAGCATGGTGAACGAAAAGATCAGGTACAGCGTACCCAGATCCTTATGGTTGGTGGTACCGATCCAGCGCTTCATCCACGGCCACACGCCATCGGCCAAAGTCACCGGGCCGTGGTGGTGATCGTGATGATCGTGGTGGGTATCAGTCGGATTGACAGTGCTCATCGCAAACTCCTGAACCGTCGTGCAAACGGTCTACTTATCGCTGCGCGGCAACCTGGGAAGGCTGCACCACGTCGCCGGTATCGTTACCAAATGCGTTGCGCTCGTATGTGACGACGGCCGCGATCTGCGTATCGTCGAGCGACCCCTTGTACGGCGGCATCGCGCCCTTGCCATTGAGAACCTGGCCGATATGCGCATCGACGTCGCCGGTGGCAACCGCGCTGCCCTTCATGGCCGGGAAACCCGCTGCCGACATGCCGCTGCCATCCGGCTGATGACAGGCCGCACAGAGATTGCCGTACACCTGCTTGCCCTGGCTCATCAACTCGTCGCGCGACATTTCGTCGCCTGCGGCCGCGGCATCGTCCTGCTGATCGTTGCCGTCAGCCGACGACTGATCTTCCTGATCGGGGTCCGGCACCTTGGGGGAACCACGATCGGACGAGGCTTCGGCTTCTTTCTGTTCGGCGCTGTCGCCGCCCTGGTCGTCGGACTCGCCGACGCCCACGATGCTTTCCTTGGCGGCCTGCGGATCGTTGGTACTGCCGTCTTCGGTACGCGCTTCGGTGGCCGTGCCGGCCGTCGCGCTTTCGTCGCCCGAAGTCTGGGCCTGCGCGTTGGCCTGGTTGGTGCTGGGCTGGCCCGTGGCCAGATCGGATTGCGGGTTCGGATTACCGCCCTGCTCACGTACCCAGGCGTCGTAATCGTCCTGCGAAACCACTTTCACGACGATCGGCATGAAGGCATGACCGCGCCCGCACAGCTCCGCGCACTGACCGCGGTAGACACCGGTTTCGTTGGCCTGGAACCACATGTCGTTGATATAACCGGGGATCGCGTCTTTCTTGCCGCCGAGCTCCGGCACCCACCAGGAATGAATTACGTCGCCCGAGGTCAACAGCAGGCGCACCTTGGTATCCACCGGCACGACCATCGGGTTATCGACGTTGCGCAGGTAGTTGTCGACCGTATTCGGGTCGATACCGGAATTGAGCTGGCGCGCATCGTCGCTGGCGCGATCGAGACGGCTGAAGAAATGCACGTCGCTATCGACATAATCGTATTCCCAGAGCCATTGATAGCCGGTCACACGAATGGTCATGTCGGGATTGCTGGAATCCTCGATCTGCAACAGCGTACCGGCGGCCGGGATGGCCACCGCGATGAGAATGATGAAGGGCACGATCGTCCAGGCGATTTCGACGACCGTGGATTCGTGGAAATGCGAGGCCTCGAAGCCGCGCGACTTGCGGTGCACGATCACCGAGTAGAGCATCGCGCCGAATACGCCGATACCGATGACCACGCAGATCCAGAAAATCAGCATGTGCAGGCCGAAGACCTTGCTCGTCAGGTCGGTGACGCCCTCATTCATGTTGAGCGTCCACGCGGCATGCGCCGGCGACATGGCCAACGCCCCAAGCGCGACCAGGCCCGATCGAGACAGAATGCTGATTTTATTCATAATCGCTCTCTATAAAACACGTTGCCGACCATCGTCGTGCTGTGACGATAGTTGCGGCGCGGTCACCCACGCTTTCAGCCGGCGGGCGACCTTCTCCCGTTCTTGTTCGCTCAGGCAGCGCCCCAGCTCACAGCCATGGCCGTGGCGGGTCAGCAGCAAGCGCGACGGACTATGCCGATACACGCCCGGACTCAACCGGACCTGAGTCAGCAAACGCGGAAACTCCCAGCGCCGTTCGGGCTCGTTGAGGCCGGCTTCGACCTCGATACGATCCTCGTAAACCGATATGACCTCACGGTAACCGTTGTCGCGCAGACTCAGGTAGAGACCTGCCCCAAGCGCGGCCATTTCCAGCCCGGCGAATGGCCAGATCAGCCATAGACCGAACACCGTCAGCACAGCCGCGATACCGAACGACACGCCACACATGCCGATGAAAAACCACTGTGCCTGCGCTACCGACAACGACCCGTTCGGGGCAATGACCAAGCGGCGCATCGGTTCGGTGGTTTCGTATCGGCTCGACATCCCGCCGTGTCCTCCGGCCGAGAGTTTATGCGAAGCGCTATTGTGCTGGCAAACGATTCAGCCTTCATTCACACCTGCTTATACGCGCGAGCCACGGCTGGGGATTCATCGCCGTATCCGCCGGCGCATGACAAGCCAGACGTGCACGCAGCGGCGTCGGCATCGCCTGCTGCAGACAAGCAATATTGGCTTCCAGTCGTGGCTGTAGCGGTGGCAGCAGGTTGGCGACCCAGCCGGCCAGCGCGTTCGTGCGCGCGATTGCATGCGCGCTGAGCAGCGCATGATTGACGCAACCCAGGCGCATCCCCACCACCAGCAGCGTGGGCCAGCGATGCGCGCCCACCCACTGGGCAAAGTCCGTTTCGTCGTTGAGCGGCACATGCCAACCGCCCGCGCCCTCGACCACGACCCAGTCGCTGGCCGCGGCCAGACGCGCGTGGCCGGCATCCAGCACTGCAGTATCAATGGTCACGCCCTGCTCGGCCGCAGCGATATGCGGCGCGATCGGCTCGGCGAGCGCGATCGGATTGATGGCGCTGTAGTCCCAGCCGGGCGTGCTCGCGGCCTGAAGCGCCAGCGCGTCCTCATTACGCAAACCTTCGACCGTCGCCTCGCAGCCGCTGGCGACCGGTTTATAGCCCACCGCGCGAAAACCGGCCGCGCGCAGCCCGTTCAGCAAGGCAACCGCCACCCGGGTCTTGCCGATCCCTGTATCGGTACCGGTCACGAATAGCGTGGTCGCACTCATGCGCGCTCGCTATCGTCCGCGCAATCGCTCGCAAAGGCAGCCAGACGATCGGCAAACGGCTTTTCATGAGAAATGAACGGTGCATGGGCCGCGCGCTCGACGCGCCAGAACGCCGCATTGGGCAAGGCATGGGCCAGCGCGGCCATGCCGTCGGGGTGCGCCATGCGATCGCGCGCGCCCGCAATCACCAGCGCCGGCTGCGCGATATCGGCCAATACCGCGCGAAAATCGGCCTCGAAGAGAATATCCAGGCCCCGCTCCAGCGCATCGCGCGCCGGCGGCTGGTCCATGAGATCGTTGCGCAGGCTGCGCACTGCCCGTGCCGCGCCCGGCTCGCCGAGCACCTGCTGCATGAGAAACTCGCTCAAGGTGGTGGAAAAATCCTCGCTCAGGCCGCGCCGCGTCGCCTCGATGGCCTGCGGCTTCATACCGTAGTCGTTACCCGACTCGCGTATGAAGCGCGCGAGCGTGGCCACCAGCACCAGCCCCTGCACCCGATCGGGATACCGGCGGGCCGCGCCAAGCGCGATCAGCCCGCCCAGCGACCAGCCCACAAACACCGCGGGCCGCTCGACGGTTTCCATGACCGCGTCGACCCAGTTATTGAGCCCGGTCGGCCCGGGCGGGCTTTCGCCGTGACCGGGTAGATCCACCAGATGACAACGAAAACGCGTCTTCAGCCGCGCCGCCAGGGATTCCCAGATCCGTGCCGACAGGCCCCAACCGTGCAGAAACACCAGATCGGGCCCCTGCGTGCCCACGCTTTGCATGTGCAGGCTCATGCGCTGCGCCGGCTTTCAGCCGCGGCCAACACGTCAGCGAGCGCGTCCAACAACGCATCCACCTGGGATTCGCCATGGCCGGCGGTCAAGGTGATACGCAGCCGGGAGCTACCCGGCGCGACCGTCGGCGGACGAATGGCGCCGACCAGAAAACCGCGCGCCAACAGCGCATCGCTGACCGCCAGCGCCCGGGCTTCATCGCCGAGAATAAGCGGCTGGATGGGGCTGTCCGAGTCGTTGACCGGCAAACCAAGCGCGCGCGCGCCGGCGCGAAAACGCGCGATCAGCGCCATGAGATGCACCCGACGATCATCACCGGCCCGTGCCATCGCCACGCCTTGTCGGGCCGCGGCGGCGAGTGCCGGCGGCGGCGCGGTAGAAAAGATCAGCGAGCGCGCGCTTTGCAGGATTGCCTCGATAACCACCTCGTCACCGGCGACGAATGCGCCGGCCGCGCCTACCGATTTGCCGAGCGTGGCCAGCAACAGCGGAACCCGCTGGCTGTTCAGGCCGGCTTCGGCCACCCGGCCTGCGCCCTCACGGCCGAACACCCCCAGACCGTGGGCATCGTCCACGGTTAGCCAGGCGCCGTGGCTATCGGCATGGTCAGCCAGCGCCGCTAAGGGCGCGGTATCGCCATCCATCGAAAACACGCTATCGGTGACCAGCAGGCGATTGCCGGCACAGCAGTCATCCAGTTTACGGGCCGCATCGGCGGCATCGGCGTGCGCATAGACATGCTTGTGCGCGCCCGACAGGCGTGCGCCATCGATCAACGAGGCATGATTGAGCGCATCGGCCACGATATCGTCGCCGCGCGTCATCAACGCGCTGAGCACACCCACGTTGGCGGCATAGCCGGTCGAAAAAACCAGCGCGCGCTCGCGCCCCACCCAGTCCGCGAGTTCGGCTTCCAGCGCGGCATGCTCGGCGTTATGGCCGGTAACCAGCTGCGAAGCCGCGCTGCCCGTGCCAAGCGTCTCGCCGGCACGGGCCATGCGCTGTGCCAACGCCGGCTCGGCGGCGAGGCCGAGATAATCGTTGCTGCAGAAATTCACACAGCGGCGCCCGTCGGCGACCACGACTGGCGCATGCGCGCCTTCGATCACGCGTCGACGGCGAAAGCGCTCGGCCGCGCGCACCGCGGCCACGCGCTCGCCACAATAGGCAGCCAGCGTCGCGCTCACGAGGCGCGGGCGGCTGCGCTTGGCTGACGTGCGCCCTGCGGCGCGGCATCGGCGCTCGGCGCCTGGCCGGCGTCGATATCGCTGTACTTGGGCGAGGCTTCGGGCTGCATACCCAGCTTGTCGAGCAGCGCCAGATCCTTGAGATGCGCGGGATTGGACGTGGTCAGTAGCTGATCGCCATAGAAAATCGAGTTCGCGCCAGCCAGAAAACACAGCGTCTGGGTCGCCTCCGACATCTGCTCGCGACCGGCGGAAAGCCGTACATAGGAGGCCGGCATCATGATCTTGGCCACGGCAATCGTACGCACGAAATCCAGCTCGTCGATCGGATCGACGCCGTGTAGCGGCGTGCCTTCGACCTGCACCAGATTGTTGATCGGCACGCTCTGCGGATGCTCGGGCAGGTTCGCCAGCTGGCAGAGCAGCTGGGCGCGATCCAGCGGCGTTTCGCCCATGCCGACAATGCCGCCACAACACACCTTGATGCCCGCGTCACGCACATGACCGAGCGTATCCAGGCGATCCTCGTAGGTGCGTGTAGTGATGATGTCCTGGTAATACTCCGGCGAGGTATCGAGGTTGTGGTTGTAATAGTCCAGCCCCGCGGCCTTGAGTTTTTCGGCCTGGCGCGCCTTGAGCATGCCCAGCGTCACGCAGGTTTCCAGGCCTTCGTCCTTGACCGCCTGCACCATGTCGATGACTTTCTCCAGATCGCGATCCTTGGGGCTGCGCCAGGCCGCGCCCATGCAAAAGCGCGTGGCCCCGGCTGCCCGTGCGCGCTGGGCCGCGTCGCGGACCTGTTCCAGCGGCAACAACGCCTCGCGCTCGAGGCCGGTATCGAAGCGTACGCTCTGCGGACAGTAGGCACAGTCTTCCGGACAGGCCCCCGTTTTGATCGACATGAGTGTCGACAGCTGCACCGCGTTGGCATCGAAATGCGCCCGATGCGCGCTCTGGGCGCGATAGATCAGGTCCGCGAAAGGCAGTGCGAACAAGGCTTGCACCTCGTCAGCACGCCAATCGTGGCGAACAGCAGCGGCATCGGCGGTTTGAGTCATGGCAGTATCGACGAGCAAATGGGATACGAAAGGTTTGGCCAAGTCGGGCCTACTGTCAAGGTGGAAAAATGCCTTTCCTTTACAGGTGGTCAAAAACCGTACAAACACATCTGTTCGGCCCAGCCTGCGTGCTCTGTCATGGCACCGCACCGCTGACCCACGATCTGTGCGCCGACTGCCAGGCCGATCTGCCCTGGCTCGATGCCGCCTGTCACCACTGTGCATTGGCCATGCCGACGGCCGCGACCGAGCGCGTTTGCCGGGATTGTCGTCGCCGCCCGCTGGCCGAACAGGCGCTGGCCGCGCTGCACTACCGAGCGCCCGTAGACTGGCTGATCACGCGCTTGAAATTCAATGCCCGTATGCCCCATGCCCGTGTACTGGGAGATCTGCTGGCCGAGCGTATCGTCGCCAGCGATCTCGACCGGCCCGATTGGCTGGTACCGGTGCCGCTGCATGCGCGCAATTTGCGCGAGCGCGGTTTCAATCAGGCCGAACGCATCGCGCGTCGTATTGCCGGGCCGCTGGATACGCCCCTGGCCGTGCACGCCGTGCAACGCGGCCGCAACACACAGCGACAGAGCACGCTGGCCGCCAGCGCCCGTCGGGCCAATGTGCGCGATGCTTTTGTATGCCACCAGGATCTGACCGGTGCGCACGTGGCGATCGTCGATGACGTGGTCACCACGGGTCATACGGCGCGCGCGCTGGCGGCCTGTCTGCGGCGCGCCGGTGCACTACGAGTCGATCTCTATGCCGTCGCCCGGGCCTGAATGGCATGAATGGCTACCGTCAGTAACACGGGCGACTTGACGCCGGCGCGCGCGCATTGAACGCTTTGCGCCATGCTGCGTCATATCCGTATTCATCATCCCAAGCCGGGCACCCGCCCCGGCGCGCTCATCGAGCGCAAGCGCGATGTCGAAACGCCGGCACTGATCATTCATGCCCTGACCTTCGGTGGCCCGGACGGTGCCCGCGGGCATGTCGCGGACACGCTTGAAAACGCGCTCGCCCATCTCGAACCAACGGCTACGCTGCGCTGGCTGCATTTCGAAGGCGAACCCAGCACCACCGACCTGGCCCGCCTGGGCGAGGTATTCCATCTGCATCCGCTGGCGCTTGAAGACGTGCACAACCACGGCCAGCGCCCCAAGTTCGACCCGTATGCCGATCTGGTCTTCATCACCCTGGCGCTGCCCGTCACCCATGCCACGCCCACCCGTACGGATCTGGATGCGGCGCTGGAAATCCAGCAGATCAGCCTGTTCATCGGCGCCGGATTCGTACTGAGTTTTCATGCCGGTGGCCAGGATATCTTCGCGCCGATACGCGAACGCCTGTTAACCATGGGCGATACGATCGCCACCGCGCGTAGCCGTGCCCAGGCCGATCATCTGGGCTATGCCCTGGCCGACGTGGTGGTGGACAGCGGTTTTGCCGTGGTGGCCGACTACGACGAACGCCTGGAGCGTCTGGAAGACGAAATATTCGAAGCGCGTACCCATAACCTGATTAGCGTGATCCACGATCTGCGCTGCGCGCTGAGTACGTTGCGCAAGACACTGCGTGCTCAGCATGAAACCATTCAACGCTGGCTGGTCAGCGAACACGCCGTCGTGCATAGCGAAAACCGGCCCTATATCCGCGACATGGAGGATCATGCCCGGCGCGTGGTCGATCTGGCCGACAGCTATCACGACGCCACGGGCGCCCTGCTGGAAACCCATCTGTCGCTGGCCTCGATGCGCCTGAACGAGATCATGCGCATGCTCACGCTGATTGCGACGATCTTCATGCCGCTGTCGTTCATCGCCGGTCTGTATGGCATGAACTTCAACACCGCCAGCCCCTGGAACATGCCGGAACTGGGTTGGCGCTATGGCTATCCGATCGTACTCGGCGTAATGGGCGCGCTGGTGACGGTCATGCTCATTTTCTTTCGTCGCAAGCGCTGGCTATAGGGCCTGCCGTCAGCCGCTATCCGACACGCCGGCGACCGCTGCCGGCACGGCCAGCACGACCAATTCGTCGCCTGCCGCCAGGCGCAATGGCGCCTGCTTGTCGACGACATTGAGCTGCAGCCGTGGCTGGGCGCCATGCGGCGCACGCAGCACGCCCAGCAGGATCTCGTCTTCGCGTGCACGGGCGCGCCGCAGCGTATCGAAGCTGTCGTCGCTGGCCGTCATGACCAGCGTATGTGCGTCGCGAAAAACCACTTCTGCGCCGCCCGCACCGAACAGCTCTTCCATGACCCAGTGCAGTTCGCGACGCAGGGCCACCTGGGTGAGCAGGCTGGACTGAATCTGCGGCGAGATCAGACGTTCTACATGCGCGGCTTCGAACAGGGCCGCATTATCCGCCGACATCGTCTCCACCAGGGTGAACGGCGGGTTGTCGATGTGTTCGAACTGCTCGCTGAGCACCAGATAACCCATCACCATGCGTGCATCCGCGGCCTCGGCCGAGCCCAGCCAGTCACTGGCCAGCAGGATGATGTTGTCGTAATCGGCCAGCGCGAGGCGGGCAAGATCGTGATAGGAAGTGAAATCGCCTTCGATCTGGCGCACCGTGGCATGGGAAAACGCCACGCCCTGACGCGCCAGCAATGTTTCGCGTTCGCTGACCGGACGCAACGAGAACACATCAATGGTCACGCTTTCGCGTTGATAGGCTTCGAACTCGGCCAGCAAGGCGGGTAGCTTGCGGTTCCAGCCGAGTACGAGCACACGCCGGTGACCGCGGTGGCTGGCACGCTGTTGCCGTTGTAATGGCGAGGCCGTGACCACGGCTTCCGGCGCGCGCGTGGGCACGCAGTCTTCGTAACTGCGGGCAATGAACGCCAGCCGGTCGCCGGCGCGTATGTGCTCGTCATCGGTGCGATGCACGGGCACCAGCGCACCGTCGCGGGCGATGCCCAGCAATACCGCGCGCTCGAAACAACCAGCCACATCCACCAGCCGCTGATCGGCCAGGCTCGGGCATTCGCGTACGAAGATCTGCTCGTCGCTACCGTTGAGCAGCTCGCCGTAGACCCATGACAGCCCCCGATTACGCGCGTTCTGGGCCAGCAGCCGGGCCACGATACGCCCGGCGCCGATCAGTTCGGCTTCTCCCGCATAGGCCCGACGCGCGGTCGGCAGATGATTGGCATCGAAGATTTCGGCCACCAGCAACGGCAGTTGTTCCTCGGTGCTGCCGGTGGCGTTCATCAGCGTCTTGATCGTGGCCTCGTCGGTGGCGTTGTCGCCCTCGAACTCGCGCCCGGCCAGAATTACCGCGGCGGCATGGCCGAAATCCACCCGGCGCAGATGATCGGCCCGCAGTGGCGTACCCGAACGTAGGGTGATGTGGCGCGAGTTGTAGCGCCGGCCGAGGCGGTCCTTGAGTTCCTGTGCCATGGCGGTATTGACCCGCTCGGCCAGAATCACGATATGCAGACGCCCGCCGCCATGGCGATCGAGAAAACGCTTCACCCGCGCCTGCGAATACACCAGATCGCGGACCATGCCCGGGGTGCGACTGCTCCAGCCCAGAATGAGGATATGGTTGTTCTTGGCGATCGGCGTGTAGCCAGCTTCGAGTGTTTCGATGGTGTCGTCGAGCCATTGCGTCATGGTCGCGATCAGCGCGCCCACGAACAGCACGACACCCAGCACGGTTAACGTAGTGGAAACCGTGCGCAGCAACGTGCCCTCATCGTCGCCGAGATAGCCCGAATCGGTCAGCCGCAGAAACGCCCACCAGATCGCCGAACCCGGATCACCCTCTTCACCGGCCTGCCCGGCATGCGGCAGGTTGTAGACAAGCAGCCCGGCACTGACCGCGATCAGCACCATGGCACAGGCGATCACCAGCAGCCGTGAGAGCACGCCCCGCAGCATGAACTGTTCGAGCTGGAACTGAAGCAGATTGCGTAGACGTACGAGCAGTTTCACGCCGGGCTTTTCCCGTCTCGATATGGATGGAGTTCAGTAGCGGCTTCAGGCGCCGCGTGCCCGTGCGACAGCCTATCTGTCGCCTCGATTATGTATGAAACGCATTTGGCCGTGCTCAAGCAAGCAGTGTGGCCGGCACTGACCGCGAAAATACGCGAACAGCGCGGACGACAAAGCGCGCGAAATCCGGCCGCTCTGACGTTTGCGCCGCACTAATAGGTAGTCCGCAGGGGGTACCGATGTGGGTCGGCTTCGTTGTTTGACCTGCCCGGCGGCTGCGTTGTCCAAGAGGAACCACAGATTTCGCAGATGAGGAAGAGCGCCGGCGCGTGCGCCAGGCGACGACGAACGATCAAGATTTCCTGCCTTTGGTCTGTGTGATCTGCGTCGATCTGCGGACTGTTCCTTTTCGCCAGTACCACCCCAGCCACGGCGCCAACGCAGTCGATCGCCCACCCCACGCCAGCGCGATCAATCAATCGGCGTAATCTGTGGATCAGCGGTTTTTCGCGTATGGATGAAACGCAGCCGCCTTTTCTCAATCAAGCCGTTGCTTGCACGCGCCCGGCTGAATTTCATGCATCATCACTTCCGCCGCAGACTGTCAGACACCGGCATAGCCGCCGCGCCCGCCGGCCCAGCGCTCGATGAGCGTGGCCGCCTCGCGCGGGTGATAAGCCAGCACATCATCGGCCGCGGCCAGGGCCTTTTCCACCCAGACGCCGTCGCGTACCAGATCGGCGACACGAAAACTCGCCGCGCCGGTCTGGCGTGTGCCCAGCACCTCGCCCGGCCCGCGCAGTTCCAGATCGGCACGTGCGATGGCGAATCCGTCGCCGGTATTACGCAACACCGACAAACGCTTGCGCGCCGTTTCCGATAGCGGCGGCTGATAGAGCAGTACGCAATGGCTTTCTACCGAGCCGCGCCCCACGCGCCCGCGTAGCTGATGCAGCTGGGCCAGCCCGAGGCGTTCGGCATTCTCGATGATCATGAGCGAGGCATTGGGCACATCCACACCCACCTCGATCACGGTCGTAGCCACGAGCACATCGATCGCGCCCGCCTTGAAAGCCTGCATGGCCTTTTGCTTGGCCGCGGCCTTCATACGCCCGTGCGCCAGCGATACCTGCACACCCGGCAATGCGACGGACAGTGCCTCGGCCGCGGCTTCGGCCGCCTGCGCCTCGAGCTTGTCGGAAGCCTCGATGAGCGTACACACCCAGTAGACCTGTCGGCCGTCGGCGACCGCGCGGCCAATCCGTTCGACCACTTCATCGCGACGCGTATTGGGCACGGCGACGGTGACGACCGGCGTGCGCCCGGGCGGCAACTCGTCGATTACCGACGTATCCAGATCCGCATAGGCGCTCATCGCCAGGGTGCGCGGAATCGGCGTGGCGGTCATGATCAGCTGATGCGCGGTCAGTCCGCCGGCGGCGGCCTTGTTGCGCAGCGCCAGCCGCTGATCCACGCCAAAACGGTGTTGCTCGTCGATCACGCACAGGCCGAGCCGCCCGAAATCCAGCGACGCCTGAAACAGGGCATGGGTACCGACCACGGCCACCGGCTCGCCGTCGCGAATCGGCGCGAGCAGCGCATCGTCGCGCCGCCGTCGTCCGGTTACCAACAGCACCTTCACACCCAAAGGCTCCAGCCAGGCGGCCAGATTGGTGTAATGCTGTTCGGCCAGCAGTTCGGTGGGCGCCATGAAGGCGGCCTGCCAGCCGTTTTCTATCGCGGTGAGCACGGCTGCGGCCGCAACCACGGTCTTGCCCGAACCGACATCGCCCTGAATCAGGCGCAGCATGGGATGGGCCACCGCCATATCGGCGAGTATCTCGCCGATCACGCGCCGCTGGGCGTTAGTCGGCGAAAAGCCGAGCTGTTCGAACAACGGCGCCAGACCGCGCCCGGCATCGCCGAGCACCGGCGCACGTTCGGTCTTTACCTGGCGCCGTCGACTGCGCAAGCCAAGCTGATGGCCCAGCAATTCCTCGAAGGCCAGCCGGGTAACCGCGGGATGGCTGCCCTCGACAAGGGCGGCCAGATCCTCGCCCGGCGCCGGCCGATGAATACAGCGCAGCGCAGCCGCAACATCAATTTTTACGCCGGCCGCCGCCAGCTCCGCGCCCAGGTCGGCCGGTAGCGCATCCGGCCAGAAACCGGGCCGGTCGAGCAGATCCAGTGCCTGGCCGACCATATCGCGCAGGCGGTTCTGCGTGACCCCGGCCGTGGCCGGGTAGACCGCCCGCAACTCGGGGGTGAAATCGTGGCCGGCGTTCGCATCGTCGACGATCTGGTATTCCGGGTGCACGATCTCCAGGCCATAAACGCCGGCACGCGGCTCGCCAAATACGCGCAGCCATACCCCTGGCGCCAGCCGTGCCTGCTGAGCCGGGGCGAAATGAAAGAAACGCAGCCACAGCCGCGCCTGGCCATCGGTCGTACTCACCAGCAGGCTGCGCCGACGCCCGTGACGCACTTCGGCGGCTTCGATACGCACCACCGCGATCACCGGCGCGGCGTGGGGCATCATCTCGGCGACCGGCGTGACCCGGCTACGGTCTTCGTAGCGCAGCGGCCGGTGCAGCAGTACATCGGCGATACTGACAATGCCGAGTGTGGCGAGCTTGTCGGCCAGTTTCGGGCCGACCCCGCTCAAGCGCCGACAGGGGTCGCTGGCCGCCAGGCCTGGGGTCTTTCGGGCCTTGTCAGCCAAGCACGAGGATGGCATCGGCCTCTACGGCAGCGCCCTTGGGCAGCGCAGCGACGCCCATGGCCGCGCGTGCCGGATAGGGCTTGGCCAGCTTGCGTTCCATGACCGTATTCACGGCGCCGAAGTTGTCCATGTCGGTGAGGTAGATCGTGAACTTCACCACATGCGCGAACGTGCCACCCGCGGCGCGGGCCACGGCATCGATATTGTCGAAAACACGCTCGATCTGGGCTTCGATATCGCCCTCGACGAGCTCGCCGGTGGCCGGATCGAGCGGAATCTGACCGGAGATATATACAGTGTCGCCTGCCTGAACGGCCTGCGAATAGGCGCCGATGGCGCCGGGCGCCTCTTCGGTCTTGATGATCTGATGTGTGGCCGGTTGAATCATGAAATTGCGCCTGGTGGAAAACCCAAGACCGCATTGTCACACAGGCGCGCCCGAACGCCCCAGCCCCGGTTCGACCGTGCGCAGGCTCAGGCCCGTTCGACCCGCTCGACCGCGTTGATCCGCCTCAGCCTGCGGATGATATTGGCCAGATGGTGGCGATCGCGCACTTCGATGAGAAAACGGATGGTGATCAGTGCGCCACTGCTTTCCGGGAATACGATGTTCTGGATGTTCGAATCGGCATCGGCGAACTTGGCGGTCAATGTGGCCAGCAGCCCGCGCTTGTTCGATGCGGTCACGCGCAATTCGACATCGTATTCGCCGGTGACATTGTCGGCCCATGTAAGCTCGACGCGATCGGCCGAGGCCCCCTTGCGGGTGGAATAGGCACAGCCAAAGCGATGCACGACCAGCCCACGGCCAAGGCTGGCCTGGCCGTGGATGGCATCGCCCGGTACCGGATGACAGCATTTGGCGAACTCGACCACCAAGCCTTCCGTGCCCTCCACGGCCAGCGGCTTGGCCCGCCGGCCCTTGGCCACCGGCGCGTCACTGGCCAGAAAATGCCGGGCGACCAGCGGCGCCAGCCGCCGCCCCAATCCGATGGCGGCATACAGCGCCGGCAGGCTGGGTTCGTCCATTTCCGCCAGCCCGCGGTCGATATCCGAGCGCGACAGCCGTCGCAACGACAGCCCCAGATCGCCCAGCGCCTTGTCGAGCAGCCGCTCGCCGAGCCGCTGCGCCTTGTCTTCGCGCTGATTCTTCAGGAAGTTGCGTACGCCGGTACGCGCTTTCGCGGTCTTGAGAAAATGCAGCCACGCCGCGTTCGGGCGCGCGTGCTTGGCGGTGATGATCTCGACCGTCTGGCCCGATTGCAGCTGGCTGTTGAGCGGCGCGAGATGACCTTCGATACGGGCCGCGACACAGCGATGGCCGAGCTCGGTATGCACCGCATAGGCAAAATCGACACAGGTCGCGCCCTTCGCCAGACGGATGATCTGGCCCTTGGGCGTGAACACATAGACCTCGTCGGGAAACAGGTCCATGCGCAGATTGTCGACAAAGCGCAACGAATCGCGCTCGCCCTCATGCATTTCGGCCAGATGCGACAGCCATTCCTCGGCATCGAGATTGCCGAGCTTGCCGGCCTTTTCGCCGAGCTTGTACTGCCAGTGCGCCGCGATACCGGATTCGGCGATCTGATCCATTTCGCGGGTGCGAATCTGGACCTCGAACTTGATCCCGCCGCGCGCCATCACCGTCGTATGCAGCGACTGGTAACCGTTGAGCTTGGGGTTGGCGATGAAATCGTTGAACTGTTCGGTAATCGGCCGATAACGATGATGCACGATGCCCAGCGCGCGATAGCATTCGTCCACGGCGTCGACGATCACGCGCACGCCGTACAGATCGAACACATCCAGAAAACGCCGATGCTTTTCGCGCATCTTGCGATAGATGCTGTACAGATTCTTGCGCCGTCCCTTGACGATCGCGCCGATGCCTTCGGCGGCCAACGCGCGCGACAGGGTTTCCTCGATCTCGCGCAGCAGGCTGCGACGATCCCCGGTGACCGACTGGCTGGCCCGCCGCAAGACTTCGTAGCGGCGCGGGTACATATTCTTGAAGCCGAGTTCCTCGAGCTCCTGGCGCATGCTGTTGATACCCAGCCGCCGTGCGATCGGCGCATAGATTTCCAGCGTTTCGCGGGCAATCGAGGCGCGCTTTTTCGCGGTCATGCCCTCGAGGGTGCGCATGTTGTGCAGCCGATCGGCGAGCTTGACCAGAATCACGCGGATATCGCGCGTCATCGCCAGCATGAGCTTGCGGAAACTCTCGGCCGTGGCCTGTTCGCGGCTATGGAACTGGGCCTTGTCGAGCTTGCTGACGCCGTCGACCAGATCGGCCACTTCCTTGCCGAAGCGTTGTGCGACTTCCTCGCGCGCGGCGTCGGTATCCTCGATGACGTCGTGGAGAATGGCCGCGATCAGCGTGGTCGCATCCAGGCGCATCTCGGCCAGAATCCGCGCCACGGCCAGCGGATGGTAGATATACGGCTCGCCGGTCTTGCGAAACTGACCGCGGTGCTGGCGCTCGCCGAATTCATACGCCGCGCGCACGCGCGCGATTGCCGGCTCTGGGAGATAGCTTTCCAGATGTTCGGCCAGCGTATCGATACCGAACTCGCGCGAAATACGCGAAGTACGGATACGCGTTTGTAGCCGGTTGATACCGCTTGGCAATTCCATGCGCCAAGACTACTGCTAAAACGCCGTTTTGACGACTCGATATACGACGGGCCCTGCGCCGCAACCCTGGCCCCGGGCAAATCGACCCGCGCCGCGCGCTACCACCCCGCGTTTCGCGCACAGAACGAACCAAGGCCAACGCGACCGAGCCCGTCAAGCGCCCCCGCGCAGGCCGAGACAGGTCCGCAAATGAACGCGAAGACACGCGAACAGGACGAAAGACAAAAGCGCGAAAGCCGTTGCTCTGCTGTTCGTGCCTCACGCTGAAGGCAGTGCGCAGACGGAAACCGATGTGTGTAGGTTTCGGTGTTCGGCCTGTGCGGCGGCTCCGTTCTTCAAGAGGAACCGCAGATTTCGCAGATGAACAAGCGCGCATCCCAGGCGCAAGATGGCAGCGAACCGCCACGATCGCTCGTGTTGGATCTGTGCGATCTTCGTCGATCTGCGGAGCTTTCCATTTCGCACGGCTACCAAGACCGAGGCGCCAACGCAGTCGATCACCCAGCAAGGCCACACCAAGAATCTGCGTAATCGGCGCAATCTGCGGATAAACGCTTACTTGATTATGGATAAAACTCGGCTCGCGGGGCTCAAGCCGGCAGGTTGTCCGCCAATGAACGCGAAGACACGCGAATAAGACGAAAGACAAAAGCGCGCGAAAACCAGAAGCCCTGATGTCCGCGCCGTATCCTGAACGCAGCCAGCGGACGGGAACCGATGTGTGTAGTTCTCGGTGTTCGGTCTATGCGGTGGCTCCGTTCTTCAAGAGGAACCGCAGATTTCGCAGATTACACAGATGGATAAGCGCGCATTCCAGACGCTAGACGACAGCGAACGGCCACGATCGCTTTTCTTGGATCTGTGCGATCTGCGTTGATCTTCGTCGATCTGCGGAGCTTTCCATTTCGCACGGCCACCAAGACCGAGGCGCCAACGCAGTCGATCACCCAGCAAGGCCACACCAAGAATCTGCGCAATCTGCGTAATCTGCGGATAAACGCTGTTTCACTACGCATGAAACACGGCAGGCTTTGATCAAGCAACGGCCTGACTTTCCATATAAAAAAAGCCGCTGAAGACAGCGGCTTTTCGTCACGTTTGCCGGCAACGGCCGGCCACGTTGACTTATTCGTCGGCGTCGGCCGCGGGCTTGGCGGCTTTCTTTTCGCCTTCGGCTTCCAGTTCGTCTTCGCTGGGCTCGGCCGGCTGCGGCGCATCCATGCCAGTGCTCACCGGCGGCAGGTCCGGCTCGTCGAGAATCGCGATGGTGACTTCACCGGCCGCGATTTCGCGCAGCGCCATCACCGTAGGCTTGTCGTCTTCCCAGGGCAGACGGGCATTGGCGCCGCGGGCAAGCTGGCGCGCGCGCTTGGCCGCGATTGTGGCCAGCTCGAACTTGTTGTTGACGTGCTCAAGACAATCTTCGACGGTAACTCGGGCCATGACGATACTCTCGCAACGAGGGTGGCAAACCGCGCAGTATAACCATGCGCGCGCCGCCCGGCCAGCCCTGTGACGCGTTACCGCGTGTTTCGCCCGGGATCGGTGTCCCAGAAGATCTGTTCGAGCTTGTCGATGGCCTCGTCGAAGACGTCGTTAACCAGTTGATAGTCGTATTCGTCGGCGCGAGCGAGCTCGTCGTCGGCCTCGGCGAGCCGGCGCTGAATCTGGGCGTCGTCGTCGGAAGCGCGCGATCGCAGACGCCGCTCCAGTTCGTCTCGCGAGGGCGGGCGAATGAAGATGCTGACCACATTATCGGCGCGCTCACGTACCTGGCGTGCGCCCTGCCAGTCGATATCCAGCACCACGTCCTGGCCGTGGGCGAGCCAGCGCTCGGTTTCGGCGGCGGACGTGCCGTAGTAACGATCAAACACGCGCGCATGTTCTAAAAACGCGCCGGTGGCGATCATGGCTTCGAAATCGGGCACCGACACGAAGTGATAATCCTCGCCGTCGACCTCGCCCGGGCGGGCGTTTCGCGTGGTGTAGGACACCGAAAAACGCGCCTTGCGCCCGCGCGCGGCCAGTCGTTCGATCACGGCATGGGTCAGGCTCGTCTTGCCCGCGCCCGAAGGCGCGGAGATGACGTACAGCTGCCCGCGGCGTTGGCTTTGGCTATCGTTCACGCGCGCCCTACTCGATGTTCTGAACCTGTTCGCGCATCTGCTCGATGAGCACTTTCATCTCCACCGCATGGGCGGTCAACTGCGCGTCCTGCGATTTCGAACCCAGCGTGTTCGCCTCGCGGTTGAACTCCTGCATGAGAAAATCCAGCCGCCGGCCGATTGGCTCTTTCTTCTTGAGCGCTTTTTCCAGCGCGGCCACGTGACTGTGCAGACGATCGATTTCCTCGGCCACATCCATGCGCTGGGCGGTGACGATCAACTCCTGCTCCACCCGCGCCGGATCGGCCTCGGTGTCCAGCTCGGCCAGACGCGCACGCAGCTTGTCATGCCAGGCCGCGCGCGCCTGCGGCACCCGTTCGGCGGCAGCATCGGCGTGCTCGCGAATCTGGCGCGCGCGTTCGATGAGCATATCCGCCAGGCGGCTGCCTTCGTCCGCACGCATGGATTGCAACTGGGCAAGCGCCTCATCGAGGGCGGCGAGCGCCTCGCGCTGGATGGCGTCGGTATCGGGTTCGCGCTCGCGCTGCACACCGGGGTAAGTCAACAGACGCAATGCGTCCGGCGCGCGGCAATCAATGACCGTCGATCGCACCTGCGACAGGGCCTCGGCAAGCGCGGCCAGGCGTTGCTCGTCGATTTCGATGGTCTGGGTGTCATCGGTGGTCACGAGCTTGGCGCCGATATCCACCTTGCCACGCGAAACCACGCGCGAAACGGCTTCGCGGATCGCCGGCTCGAGCGCGCGCAGCGCGTCCGGCAGGCGCAGATGGATATCCAGATAGCGGTGGTTGACGCTGCGCAGTTCCCAGACGACCTCGCCCCAGTCTCCCTGGGCCTGGCTGCGTGCAAAACCGGTCATGCTCCGGGTCATGGGCTGTCCGTGGTCATCGTCGATACAAGCAAGCCGCGCAGTATCGCATAGGCGTGCCGGCTTACGGGCAAGAAACCACCCTGGCGCTGTTACACTGCGCGGCTGACTTTATTGACGACCAAAGGCAACGAATCTTGACCACGCGACCCAGCGGACGCGCTGCCGACCAATTGCGCGACGTACGCTTCGAACGCCATTTCACCAAACATGCCGCCGGCGCCGTGCTGGTGAGCTTTGGCGATACCAAAGTGATCTGTACGGCCAGCGTGGAAGAGCGCGTGCCGCCGTGGCTGCGCGGCCAGAACACCGGCTGGCTGACCGCCGAATACGGCATGCTGCCGGGCGCGACCGGCAGCCGCAATCAGCGCGAGGCCGCGCGTGGCAAGCAAGGCGGGCGCACGGTGGAAATCCAGCGCCTGATCGGGCGCAGCCTTCGCGCGGTGGTCGATATGAACGCTCTCGGCAGCCGTACGGTCACGATCGACTGCGACGTCATCCAGGCCGATGGCGGCACGCGTACGGCCTCGATTACCGGCGGCTATATCGCCCTCGTCGATGCGATGGATTCGCTGGTGGCTGCGGGCAAGCTCAAGACCAGCCCCATTCATGGCCAGATCGCGGCCGTGTCAGTGGGCATCTATAACGGCATGCCGGTGCTCGATCTCGACTATGCCGAGGATTCCCAGGCCGAAACCGATATGAACGTGGTCATGAACGAGGCCGGCGGCTTCGTCGAAATCCAGGGCACGGCCGAAGGCCATGCCTTTGCCCGCGGCGAGCTCGATGCCCTACTCGGCCATGCCGAGAAGGGCATTGGCGAGCTCATCGAAGCCCAGCGCGCGGCACGCACGGACTAGCCCGCCATGTCCGGATCGCCGCAACGTTGGGTATTGGCCTCGGGCAATGCCGGCAAGCTCGCCGAAATGCGCAGCCTGCTGGCCGTGCTCGACATCGAACTGGTCAGCCAAAGCGAATTCGACGTGCCCGATGCCGAGGAAACCGGTATCGCCTTCGTCGACAACGCACTGATCAAGGCCCGCCATGCGGCAGCCCACACCGGCCTGCCCGCGATCGCCGACGACTCCGGCCTGGCCGTGGATGCGCTCGACGGCGCGCCCGGCGTTCATTCGGCCCGCTATGCCGGCACCCACGGCGACGACGCCGCCAATAACGCCAAACTGGTGGCCGCCCTCGAAGGCCTCGCGCCGCACGAGCGTGGTGCGGCGTTTCATTGTTGTCTGGTGGCCACCCGGACCGCAGACGATCCGGTGCCGGTGATCGCCCATGGCGTGTGGCGCGGGCGCGTACTCGACGCGCCACGCGGCGATCACGGCTTCGGCTACGACCCGTTGTTCTGGGTCGAGGCAGACAACGCCAGCGCCGCCGAAATGGGGGCCGAACGCAAGAACGCGATCAGCCACCGCGCCCGCGCCATGCAACAGCTGGTCGAACAACTGCGCGGTCATGAGCGCGGCGGCTGAGCACGACACGCACGCGATCGCCCAGCGTGATGCCATCGCGCTATCGGTCTATGTGCATCTGCCCTGGTGTGTGCGCAAATGCCCTTACTGCGACTTCAATTCGCATCGCGCACCCGCACAACTGCCGGAAACCGCCTATATCGAGGCCCTGCTGGCCGACTGGCAACTGGCCGCGGCCGAGGAAACCCGTCCAATCGAGAGCGTGTTCTTCGGCGGCGGCACACCCAGTCTGTTCTCTGCGGCCGCGATCGGGCGGGTACTCGATGCCCTCGATGATCGCCTGGGCTTGAGCCGCGACTGCGAGATCACCCTCGAAGCCAACCCCGGCACCACCGAACACGCCCGCTTTGCCGATTTGCGTGCGGCCGGCGTCAACCGGTTGTCGCTGGGTATTCAAAGCCTGGACGACGACTGCCTGAGCGCACTCGGGCGTATCCACGGCTCGGGCGAAGCCCTGGCGGCCATTGACGACGCCCGCGCGGGCGGTTTCGAGGCGATCAATTGCGATCTGATGTTCGGCCTGCCCGGCCAGACGCTGGCCAAGGCGATGACCGATGTGGAAACCATCATCGATCGCGATCCGGGCCATATCTCCTATTACCAGCTCACGCTGGAGCCGAATACGCCCTTCTACCGCCAGCCACCGGCGTTGCCGGATGACGACTGCGCGGTAGAAATCTTCGAACAGGCCAGCGCCCGGCTCAGCGCGGCCGGCTATGCGCAATATGAAGTATCCGCCTGGGCCAAACCGCAGCGCGCATGTCGCCACAACGAGAACTATTGGCGTTTTGGCGACTATCTGGGGATCGGCGCGGGCGCCCATGGCAAGCGCACCCGCGCCGACGGGCACATCGAGCGCAGTGCCCGCCAGCGCTGGCCGACCGGCTACATGAGCGTGGCCGGCAAGCCGGCCTCGATCGCCGAAACCCGCGTGCTCGATGCACAGGATGCCCGCTTCGAATGTCTGCTCAATGGCCTGCGCCGACGCGCGGGTATTACACGCGAAGACTACGAACAACGCACGGGCCTCGACTGGTACGAACTGGGCGCGGCGCTGGCCGACCCGATCGACCGCAAGCTGGTATCTTTCGATGCTCGGTCGCTGCGGGCCACCGACCACGGCTGGCGTTTTCTGGACAGCATCCTGACCGAACTTCTGCCCTGAGGCCGAACAACCCGATGCTCGAAGAACACACCATTACCTGCCCCTACTGCGGCGAGCCGATCGTCGTGGTGGTGGACGGCTCGGCCGGCGATCAGCGCTATATCGAGGATTGCTTTGTGTGCTGCCAGCCGATCGATATCCAGGTCGCGCTCGACGCCGACGGCACGGTCGCATCGATTCAAGCCGACCAGGAAAACGGTTAGCGGCCCGGGCGCGCTGCCGCGTTCGATTGGATCTTCACGCGCGCACACAGCGCCTGGATGGCTGGCCGGCAGCCTCGAAAATGCCCGTATTCGACATTCGTCGCAGTCGATTTTTTATAAAAAATTTTTTTGACGGCAGTGATTTACGTACGCTGAACGACCGCGTCGCTAGTCGCACGGCAAGTGCGCCGGTATACTCGGGCATTCGTCGATCATTGCCTGGGCGCCGCATATCGCGCGCCAACGGGCTCCTTACGCTTCAACGCAAAGCCAAACTGCATGGCCGATTACTCGCGCAAACAGGAAGCTCTGGACTATCACGCAAAGCCCAAGCCGGGAAAACTTGCGATATCGGTCACCAAGCCTTTCACCACCTACGAAGAGCTGTCGCTGGCGTATACGCCGGGCGTGGCCGAACCGGTCAAGGCAATCCGTGACGATCCCGAGGCCGCCTTTCGCTATACCTCGAAGGGCAATCTGGTTGCCGTGATTTCCAACGGCACCGCGGTACTGGGCCTGGGCAACACCGGCGCGCTCGCCAGCAAGCCGGTCATGGAAGGCAAGGCGGTACTGTTCAAGAAGTTCGCCGACGTGAATGTCTTCGATATCGAAGTCAACGCCGATAACCCGAAGGATTTCATCGATACCGTCGAGCGTATCGCACCCACGTTTGGTGGCATCAATCTCGAAGATATCGCCGCACCGCACTGTTTCGAAATCGAAAACACGCTGATCGAGCGACTCGATATTCCCGTGTTCCACGACGACCAGCATGGCACCGCGATCATCGTCGCCGCCGGGCTGATCAACGCGCTGGAACTGCAGGGCAAGAAGCTGGCCGATGCCAAGATCGTGTGCATGGGCGCAGGCGCGGCGGGCGTCGCTTCGATGAACCTGCTGCTGGAAATGGGCGCCAAGCTGGACAACGTGTTCATGTGCGATCGCAAGGGCGTGATCCATTCCGAGCGCGACGACCTGTCCGAGCAGAAAGCCCAGTTCGCCACCAAGACCGATCTGCGCAGCGTCGACGACGCCATGAAACAGGCCGATGTGTTCGTTGGCCTGTCCGGCCCCGGCACGGTTTCGGCCGAACAGATCGGCATGATGCCGGCCAAGCCGGTGGTGTTCGCGTTGTCGAACCCCACGCCCGAGATCACGCCGGAAGAAGCCAAGGGCGTGCGCGACGATCTGATCATGGCCACCGGGCGTAGTGATTACCCGAACCAGGTCAATAACGTACTGGGCTTTCCATATATCTTTCGCGGCGCGCTGGATGTGCGCGCACGCCGAATCAACATGACCATGTGCGTGGCCGCGGCACGGGCGATGGGCGAACTCGCCCGCCAGCCGGTGCCCAACAGCGTACTCGAAGCCCACAGCCAGGATTCGATGTCGTTCGGCCCGGAGTACATCATTCCGAGCCCGTTCGATCCGCGCCTGATCGATTTCATTCCGCCCGCCGTGGCACAGGCCGCTATCGCCACCGGCGTTGCGCGCACCGACTATCCTTCGCATTATCCGCAGCCGGTCGTCGAGCCCGATCAGGGCTGATACGACTTCGAGGCGGACAAAACCCGGGAGATCGCAGATGAGTCAACCCTTCAAGATCAGCAATCCGCAGGACGACAGCAGCACCGAACTGCCGGTCGTCGAGGGTACCCTCGGCACACCCGGTGTGGACGTGCGTGGCCTGAACACCAAACAGGGCGTATTCACCTACGACCCGGCGTTCACAGCCACCTGTAGCTGCAAGTCCGATATCACCTTCATCGACGGTGAGAACGGCATCCTCATGTATCGCGGCTACTCCGTGCAGGAGCTGGCCGAGAAATCGAGCTATCTCGAAGTCTGTTATCTGCTGCTCAACGGCGAACTGCCCGATGCCACACAGATGGAAGACTTCCGCCACGCGATCACGCATCACACGATGCTCAACGAATCGCTGGTGAAGTTCTATGATGGCTTCCACTACGATGCCCACCCGATGGCTATCCTGACCGGCATCGTTGGTTCACTGTCGGCCTTCTATCACGACACCACCGATATTCGCGATCCCGAGCATCGCGCGATCTTCGCCCATCGCATGATCGCCAAGATGCCCACGATCGCGGCGGCTGCCTACAAGCATTCCATCGGCCAACCCAAGATCGGGCCGAAGAATCATCTGGACTACGCGGCCAACTTCCTGCGCATGTGCTTTGCCGTGCCGGCCGAAGAATACGAAGTGGACCCGGTCGCCGCCAAGGCGCTGGATGTGCTGTTCATTCTGCACGCGGACCACGAGCAGAACGCCTCGACCTCGACCGTGCGTATGGCCGGCTCCACCGGCGCCAACCCCTATGCGGCGATCTCCTCGGGCATTGCGGCCCTGTGGGGACCGGCACACGGCGGCGCCAACGAAGCCGTGCTGAACATGCTTGGCCAGATCGGCGATGTATCGCAGGTACCCAAGTATCTGGAAAAGGCCAAGGACAAGAACGACCCGTTCCGTCTGATGGGCTTTGGCCATCGTGTGTACAAGAACTTCGATCCGCGTGCCAAGATCATTCGCGGCTACTGCCACGAGATCCTCGAGCACTACGGCATGCAGAACAACAAGCTCTTCGAGCTGGCCCTCGAACTCGAGCGCATCGCCCTCGAAGACGACTACTTCGTCGAGCGCAAGCTGTATCCGAACGTGGATTTCTATTCCGGCATCATCTATCAGGCGCTGGGCATTCCGATCAACATGTTCACGCCGATGTTCGCGATCGCGCGCACCGTCGGCTGGGCCGCGCACTGGTCGGAAATGATGGCCGATCCGGGCATGCGTATCGCACGTCCGCGCCAAGTCTACACCGGCTACCAGCTGCGCGACTATGTCGATATCGACAACCGCTGATCGACAGCGGTATTGCGATTGAAAAAAAGCGGGCTTCGGCCCGCTTTTTTTGTGGGTATCGCAACGCCAAGGACGCGGCCAATGCAAACTGCGGCGCAACCTGCGCTCATCGTTGAAAAGTCTCGTCCGCGAATGAACGCAAATAAACGCGAATGAGGCGAAAAGGCAGAGCGACTCAAAGCGGGCGATCGGCGCTTCATACCTTTTGCTGAACTTTGTACCTACGCAAGATAATGCATGCTTTCATACGCACAGTCGCCCGCACACTGCGACTTTCTACACCCACGCCACAAGGCTCGAGGCGTTTGCTCGCCTTCGATATTCGCGCGTATTGGCGTTCATTCGCGGACCTGAACCGGCCATAAGTGCCGGCGACTGCCGCATAGCCGTCTGTCTCGACTCGTGCTCGGCTGTCGATGCCCTGCCCGCGAGCCGGACTTGTTCGCGTATATTTGCCCTGACTCGCGGAGCTGCCTGGGTAGCACACCCGCACGACTGTCCAACCCCGACCGGCGCATCCAACCATGGATAAAAACCCTATCTTGACCGCATGAATTCGCGCCGCGCGCTACCGCAAACAATCGCCGTATGCAGCGAATGCGACTGGGTAATGCGCGTACCGCCGCGCGCGCCGGGCGAAGCCGCGCAATGTGTGCGGTGCGGCCATCACGTCGCACCACCGGCCCAGGCCGACCATCAACGCCCGTTGGCCTGGGCACTGGCCGCGCTGATCATGCTCGCGCTGGTCTTCGCCTTCGACTTTCTGAGTTTTTCCACCCGCGGCGTGACCCACACGATGAGCTTTCTGGATGCCGCAGGGGCGATGGCCGGCCATGACTATCCAAGCCTGGGCCTGTTGCTGCTGTGTACCACCGTCGCCCTGCCGGGGCTCTATCTGCTCGCGGTCGTGTTTCTTTGCCTCCAGGCCATCAGAGGTAGCGCGGGTAATGCCACCCGCCTGCTCGCCCGCCAGTTGCGCCCGCTCGAACCCTGGATGATGGCCGACGTATTTATCGTCGGTGTACTGGTCAGCCTGATCAAGATCGTCACGCTCGCCGATATCGCCATCGGCCCGTCGTTCGCGGTGTTCTGCGTGTATGCGGTATTGCTGCTGCGCTGCTTCACGCTCGTCGATTGGCCCTCGCTATGGCGGGATCTGGCCCCGGATGCTGTCGAGCCCCCCAGCCTGCAACCCGGGCGAACCGGCGCCAGTCAGGGCGCGGTCGTGTGTCGCGGCTGCGACATGATGTTTCGCCCGCGCGAAGGCGAACGCTGCCCTCGTTGTGGGCGGCGTAGCGTGGCCCACGCCGCCGACCGGTTGCAGCTGACCTGGGCGCTGCTGGTTACGGCCGTGATCCTGTATATTCCGGCCAATATCTATCCGATCATGTCGACGACCAGTCTGGGTTCGACCGATCCACAGACGATTATCGGCGGCGTACTGCATCTGGTGCATACCGGCTCCTGGCCGATCGCGGCCGTGATCTTCATCGCGAGCATCGTGGTGCCGATCAGCAAGATCATCGCACTGGCCTGGCTGTGCCTGGCTGCCCGTCATGGATACCACCACGATTCGCGCGCGCAGATGCGCCTGTATCGCATCACCGAAAAAATCGGCCGCTGGTCGATGATCGATGTGTTCGTGGTCGCCGTGCTGGTCGCGCTGGTGCGCGCGGGCGCGCTGATGGCAATCGAACCCGGCCCGGCGGCGCTATGTTTCGCGGCGGTCGTGATCATTACCATGGTCGCAGCGCTGACCTTCGACACGCGCCGGCTGTGGGGCGAGACTTTCGAAACGGAAACACCATGACCGATGATCCGAACACCGCCGTGACGCACGACGCACGGCGCCGGCGTATCTCGCCGGTCTGGCTGATCCCCGTGGGCGCGGCGCTCATCGGCCTGTGGCTGATCTACCAGAACGTCATGTCGCGCGGCCCGGAAATCACCCTGGCCCTGGATACCGCCGAGGGTCTCGAAGCCGGCAAGACGCTGGTCAAGGTCCGTAGCGTCGAGGTCGGGCATCTGGAATCGGTGCGCCTGGCCGACGATTACGAAGGCGCGGTCGCCACCGTACAGATGAACCCGGATACCGCCGATCTGCTGGTGGCCGACAGCCGCTTCTGGGTGGTCAAACCCAGGGTGGGCCGTCAGGGCATCAGCGGGCTGGGCACGATTCTTTCCGGTGCTTATATCCAGCTGCAACCGGGTAATGCAGACACCTCGCAACGCCGCTTCAAGGTCCAGGATACGCCGCCGGCGACGTCCTCTGACGAACCCGGGGTTTCCGTACGCCTGACCAACGATGGCGACAACTCGCTGGCGGTGGGCGATCCGATCATCTATCAGGGCCAGACGGTGGGCCAGATCGAGGCCAGTGAGTTCTCACTCGAGAAAAAGCGGATGGAATACCGCGTCTTCGTACGCGACCCCTATGCCGAGTTGATTACCGATACCACCCAGTTCTGGCTGCGGTCGGGCATCGATTTTCATCTCGGCTCGGACGGCGTGGACGTACAGACCGGCTCCCTGCAGAGCATCCTGGCCGGCGGCGTGACCTTCGGCCGCGCCAATGGCGTCGATGCCGGCGAAAAAGCCAGCGATGGCCAGGCGTTCAAGCTCTATGCCACGCGCAGCGCGGCCAACCAGGATCGTTTCGATCGCAAGATCCGCTACGTGATCCTGCTCGACGACTCGGTGCGCGGACTCAACCCCGGCGCGCCGGTGGAGTATCGGGGCCTGCGTATCGGCACGGTCGTGGAAGTGCCCTTCTTCCGAGATGACTTCAATTACGACCAGCTCTCCGATTTCAAGATCCCGGTGCTCATCGCAATCGAGCCCCAGCGCCCTGCCAACAGCTGGACCCAGTGGAGCGATGCCCAGTGGCGCGAGAAAACCCGTCGCTTCTTCGCCAATGGCCTGCGCGCGACAATCAAGTCGGGCAATCTGCTCACCGGCTCGACCTTCATCGACGTCCACTTCGAGGACAAGACGAGCGACTATACGCCCACCACCATCGGCGCCTATGACGTCTTTCCGAGCGTGCCCAGCAGCATTACCAGTATCCAGAGCCAACTTTCCGACCTGATGGACAAGCTCAACGCGATCGATATCCGTCCGATCGCCAACGATCTCCGACACACGCTGGAAACCTCCAACGCCACGCTCGACGAACTGCATCGCGCGACCCGCAATATCAACCGGTTGCTGGAGTCGAAAGACACGCGTGAACTGCCGCGTACGCTGCGTGTCACCCTCGGCGAACTGCAGCAGACGCTCGACGGTTTCCAGCAGGGCGCGCCCGCCTACGGCGAGTTCAGCCGCTCGCTCGACCGGCTCAACCGCGTACTCGATGATGTCGCGCCGCTGGCGCGCACCCTGCACGACCGACCCAACGCCCTCATTTTCGGCCGTCCCGACGACGGCGATCCCATGCCAAAGGCCGCCCGATGACCATGCGCTATCTCACCTGGCTTGTCGCGACTGCCCTGCTCGCCGGCTGTGCCGGCAGCGCCTCGGCGCCCTCCCTGTACGTGCTCGACAGCGCGCCCGCAGCGCGACTGCCGGTATCGCCTGCAGCCTCGCAGGCGCAGCTGGTCGTCGCCCCGGTCGAGATCGCGCCGATCCTCGACGAGCGCGGCATCGTCTATCAAACAGCCCCGCATCGGGTGGTGATCGCCAACCACAATCGCTGGGCCGCGCCGCTCGACAGCCAGCTGCGCGATGCGCTGATCGCCAACCTCGGCGCGGCGTTGCCGGGCGTGACGGTTGTGCGCCGCGCCCAGGCCGGTCAGGCGTCGACGATGACATTGCATACCCGCGTGGACCGCTTCATGGGCCATTACGACGGGCAGGCCCGTATTGCCGGCACCTGGCGATTGGCCGGCGCTAACGACGAAACACTCATCGAGCGGCGCTTCAACCGGGACGTTGCGCTGGAAGAAGACGGCTACGACGCGCTGGTCGACAGCCTGGCCGCAGGTTGGCAGGACAGCGCCGAGGCGCTGGCTGACGATATCGCGCATACCGTGAGGCCATCGCCCTGAACGACAGCAACCCGTCGCGCAACGCGTACGGGCTGACATCTCGTCTGTTGTCAGTCACGCGGCCGGTTATACATGCGACTCAGGCGCCGGCGCCTAACTAGCCATCTTGCTTGTGCAGGTGAACGCGAAGACGCGCCCATAAAACAAAAAAACAAAACGGTGGCGGGACGATTGATTCCTGCTGACCGAGGCTCTCGTTATCTTTATGCGCCGATGCCGTCGTCAACCAACCGGGGCAAATAAAAAGCGGGCCGCAGCCCGCTTTTTAACATGCGAGTCGAATCTGAAGGCTAGCGCTTCATGGATTCGAAGAACTGGGCGTTGGTCTTGGTCTGCTTCATGCGGTCGATGAGCAGCTCCATGGCCGCCAGATCGTCCATACCGTGGAGAAGCTTACGCAGTACCCACATCCGCTGGAGCTCGTCCTGCGGTACCAGTTTCTCTTCGCGGCGTGTACCGGAGCGATTGACGTGGATGGCCGGGTAAATACGCTTCTCGGCAATGCGGCGGTCCATATGGACTTCCATATTGCCGGTGCCCTTGAACTCTTCGTAGATGACCTCGTCCATCTTGGAGCCGGTCTCGATGAGCGCGGTCGCCAGAATGGTCAGGCTGCCCCCCTCTTCGACGTTGCGCGCGGCACCGAAGAAGCGCTTGGGCTTTTGCAGCGCATTGGCATCCACACCACCGGTAAGCACCTTGCCCGACGACGGCGCGGTGGTGTTGTAGGCACGGGCCAGACGGGTGAGCGAGTCGAGCAGAATCACCACGTCTTTCTTGTGCTCGACCAGGCGCTTGGCCTTTTCGATCACCATGTCGGCGACCTGCACATGGCGCGAGGCGGGTTCGTCGAACGTCGAGGAGACGACTTCACCGCGCACGCTGCGTTCCATCTCGGTGACTTCCTCGGGCCGCTCGTCGATGAGCAGCACGATCAGATGACACTCGGGATAGTTATGCGCGATCGACTGGGCGATGTTCTGCATCATCATCGTCTTGCCGGCCTTGGGCGGCGAAACGATCAGCCCGCGCTGACCCTTGCCGAACGGGGCGACCAGATCGATGGTGCGGGCGGTGATGTCCTCGGTGGAACCATTGCCCAGTTCCATCACCAGCCGTTCGGTCGGAAACAGCGGGGTGAGGTTCTCAAACAGGACCTTGCCCTTCGACTTCTCCGGCGGATCGCCGTTGATCTCGTCGACCTTGAGCAGGGCGAAATAGCGCTCGGACTCTTTCGGCGGGCGAATGCGGCCAGAGATGTTATCGCCGGTGCGCAACGAAAAACGCCGGATCTGACTGGGCGAGACATAGATATCGTCCGGCCCGGCCATGTAGGACGACTCGTTCGAGCGCAGAAAGCCGAAACCGTCGGAGAGAATCTCCAGCACACCGTCGCCGTAGATACGCTCGCCCGATTTCGCATGCCCCTTGAGCATGGCGAAGATCAGATCCTGCTTGCGCATGCGCGAGATGTTTTCGAGCTGCATCTCCTGCGCCATGTCCATGAGCTCGGAGGCGGTCTTCTGCTTGAGCTCGGACAGGTTCAGGATCGGCCCGTCGCCGGCGACCCCGGCATAGGCTTCGAACTCGGCCTCGTCGATATCCTCGTTGGGCGGGTTGTTGCCGCCCTTGTTCGGCCCACCGCCCTTGCCGCGGTTGTTGCCGTTGTTGTTGCGAGGCTTGTTGGGCCCATTCGGATTCTTGCGACGACGGCCACGGCGGTTGTTGTTGCCGCCATTGCCATTATTGCTGTTGTTCGAATCCTTGGACTGGCGTTCGTCGACTGTTTCTTCAGACACGGCTATCTATGAGTTGCAGCGAAAAAACGGTGCGCGGTGCGCGCCTATTCGCGGTGGGAAGGCGTTCGACTCCTTGCAAGTCAAACGAAGGCCGCCGACAGGACCGTCGGCGGCCGAAAGCGGATCAAATGTGTTGATCGACGAATTCGGTCAGCTGGGTCTTGGAGACCGAACCGACCTTGGTTGCCGCCACTTCGCCGTCCTTGAACAGCATCAGCGTCGGGATACCGCGAATGCCGTACTTGGGCGGCGTATTCGGGTTGTCGTCGATATTGAGTTTGGCGACCGTCAAACGGCCATCGTATTCGTCGGCGATCTCGTCGAGAACCGGGGCGATCATTTTGCAGGGGCCACACCATTCGGCCCAGTAATCCACCAGTACGGGACCGGAGGCGGACAGTACGTCCTGTTCGAAACTGTCATCGCTGACTTTGACGATATTTTCACTCATGGGCGTCCTCGAAGGAATGCAAGCGGGACAAATGAAGGTTCGCGCGCGTCGCCATAAGACGCGGCGCCGCTGAGCCGGTAGTTAAGGGCGCGAAAAGATGTTTGCAAGCTGCGCGAAAAGGTCGCGGCCCGACAACCGTGAAGACCACAAGCTGTTATAGTGCGGGCTGCAAAAAACAGTGCCGGAATGCGAGTCGACCCGACTCGGGCAGTGCAGCGAATACCCGTATTCGCAACGTTCGGGCTATTGGAGCCTATCTCGGCGCGTTTTTCAACCCCTGCGTGAACCGGCCACCGTCGGTGTGCCGCTCAGCTATTCCAAGGGCCAATATGACCGAAACCGCATCCGCCAGTGATGGCGCCCAGCAAAAACTGCTCACCGATACCCGCCTCGATGCGCTGGGCCTGCACGAAACCATTCTCTCCGGGCTGATCAAGCGGGGCTTTAGCCACGCCACGCCCATTCAGGCCGAAACCCTGCCGCTCGCGCTCAAGGGCGCGGATATCGCCGGTCAGGCACATACCGGCACGGGCAAGACCGCGGCCTTTTTGCTGGCCACGATGCACCGGCTGCTCAAGGACAATCCCGAGCCCAGCGATCACGCACCGGCCGGGGCCAGTCAGCCGCGCGCGCTGATTCTCGCCCCAACGCGCGAACTCGCCGACCAGATTTACAAGGATGCCCTGCCCCTGGCCTCGGGCACGGGGCTGAAATGCGTGGTCTGCTACGGCGGCACCGGCTACGAGGAACAACGCCAGGCGATTACCGATGGCGTGGATATCCTCATCGGCACGCCGGGTCGGTTGATCGACTACTACAAGCAGAAGGTCTACACGCTCAAGGCGATCGAGGTGGCCGTACTCGACGAGGCCGATCGCATGTTCGATCTGGGCTTCATCGACGATATTCGCTACATGTTCCGCAAGATGCCACCGGCAGAGAACCGCCAGAATCTGCTGTTTTCGGCCACGCTGAGCCATCGCGTGCTGGAACTGGCTTACGAGCACATGAACAGTCCGACGCTGATACGCACCGATACCGAAACGGTGAATATCGGCGCGATCACACAAAAGCTCTATCACGTGTCCAAGGACGACAAGCTCGCCCTGCTCGTGGGCACCCTGCGGCGGATCGACAACGGGCGCACGCTGATCTTCATCAACACCAAGCGCACCGCCGAATTCATCGAAGACGGGCTCAATGCCAACGGCTTCACTGCCGCCACGCTCTCGGGCGACGTCGCCCAGAACAAGCGCCTGCGCCTGCTCGAGGACTTCAAGACCGGCAAGCTGCCGATCATGGTCGCGACCGACGTGGCCGCGCGCGGGCTGCATATTCCCGATGTCACCCACGTGATCAACTACGATCTGCCCCAGGACGCCCAGGATTACGTACATCGTATCGGGCGCACCGCGCGCGCCGGCAACACCGGCGATGCGATTTCCTTCGCCTGCGAGGAATACGTCTATTCCCTGCCCGATATCGAAGCCTATATCGAGCACAAGATCGATGCCGAAATGCCGCACGGCGACGACTTTGCCGACGATGTAGTGATCCCCGCGCGCCGGCCGCGCAAGCGGCGCGGCGGGCCGGGCAAGGGCGGCTCGCGCGGGCGCGGTGGTCCGCGCCGCCGCTAAGCACGACCGCGCCTCGTGAGCGCGAGACACGGACTGCGACTGCAAAGCCCTGCCCGACGTGTTCGGACTCGCCGGCATCCGGGCCCACATGGGTTGCGAAAACACGGTGGCTCGCGGGCTCGCCATGGGCGTGCACCCTCTCTACACAGCCGGCGAACGGGCATAGCGGGGCCGGCGGTGACGTCATTGGGTGGCTGGCCCGCAGCAGTTATGATGCGCGCGTGTCCGCCCCGTGGGAAAACCAACATGCACATCACGCGAGAGCTGCTGGATTCGGTCTGCGACATTGCCGTCGCCGCCGGCCAGAAAACGCTGCCGATCTACAACAGCAACTTCGAAGTCGAAACCAAGGACGATGACAGCCCGCTGACCCAGGCCGACCTGGCCGCGCATCGCAGCATCAAGCAGGGTCTGGAAACACTGACACCGGATACGCCGCAGCTGTCCGAGGAAGGTGCGGATATCGACTTCGAAACCCGGCGTGCCTGGTCGACCTACTGGCTGATCGATCCGCTCGACGGCACCAAGGAATTCGTGAACAAGAACGACCAGTTCACGATCAATATCGCGCTCGTCGTCGACCATGAGCCCGTGCTGGGTGTGGTCTATGCGCCGGTACTGGGGACCCTGTGGTTCGCCGCGCGTGACATCGGCGTATTTCGAAAGCAGGGACAAAGCGCGCCAGAGGCGATTGCCACCAGCACAGTGAACGCGAACAAGCCGCGCGTGCTGGTATCCCGCTCGCATCGCTCGGCGGACATCGACGCCGTACTGGCCAATCTGCCGGATTACGAACCGGTCACAATGGGCTCATCGCTGAAATTCTGTGTAATTGCCGACGGCAGCGCGGACTTCTATCCGCGCCTGGGGCCCACCAGCGAATGGGATACGGCCGCCGGTCATGCCGTGCTCGCTGTCGCGGGGGGGCAGGTCACCGATCTCGACGGCCAGCCGCTACGCTATAACGCTACCGAAAGCATATTGAACCCGCATTTTCTGGCATTCGGCGACAGCGAGCACGACTGGCGCAGCTATCTGCCGCGCGCCCGCTCGTAGCCCGGCGCTCGGGCTATCAAGGCCCGGCGACGTCTTCTTCCTCGCCGGGGGCCTGGACCACGAGCAAACTGCAATTGAGCCGGTCGAGCAAGGAGGCGCCGACCGAGCCCTGCCACCAACGCGCCAGCACCCCGCGGCGCTGGTGGCCGACCACCACCAGATTCACCGCCAGATCCTCGGCGAGTTTCGCGATCTGGTGGGCCGGCTCGCCCGCGCGTAGATGGCCCTCGGCATCCACGCCGCGATTCTTGAGCAGCGTCACCCCCTCTTCGAGGATATTCTCGATACGCTCGCGTTCGGCCTCGTACATGCTCTCGGTATAAAAGCCTTCCGCGGCGGCCACCGCCCCGGTCAGCGGCACAACCGCCAGCAGATGCACCTCCACCTCGCCAGCGCCGAGCAACGGCAAGGTGCGCCGCAACGCGGTACGGCCGTGCTCGCTACCGTCGTAGGCCAGCAGAATCTTCTCGAAGTTTTCCATACGATCCCCTCATCCAGGCAGCAAATTCGGTGGCCGCGATCTCTATCGCGCCGACTACAATAAAGGTCCCCACGAAAGCTGATGTCAAGGCTGCACGCTCGTCGGCGGCGCGGCCATTCGACTACAGCCCGGCCAGTCGGGCGCGCAACGATTCATCCGCGAGCAGGCGCTCGAGCTGGCTCGCACTCGCACGCGCCATGGGCTGGCCATCGACAAGACTGCGCGGTGCCTCACGGATCTCGGTTGCGGCGAACAGCGTGGCCTCGAAACGGTGCTCTCCGGCCACGAACCGAAACGCCGGATAGAAGCGATAGCGATCACGGGCGAGCTTGTAACGCCGCTCTACGATTTCGAACGGAATGCCCTGGCTCTGCAGGAAAAAATCGAAGCTTTCCGAATGCTCGGCAAATACGTGCAGCTGAATATCGGAATGCGAATCGGCAAGACCGGACAGCACATCGCCGACTAGACGCGGCTTGAAGTCGGCGAACAGCGTCATCGCCTTGAGCGCGGCTTCGCGCATGGCCTGCAGCTGGGCCGGCTGTTCGGCGCCGGCGAACAGGCGTTGATGTTCGGCCAGTGCCGTTTCGATCTCGCTGTTCTTGGGCAGGATGCTGTTGCGCACATCGATACCCAGATGCTGAGCGGCTTTCTGCTTTGCGATACGAAAATCGCGGATGCCCTGCTCGGCCATGAGACGGGCGGCCAGCTGCGCCATATGCTGGCGCTGGGCTGCCTGTTTGCGCGCGCTTGCCATGACTCGAATCGTCTCCTGAATATGCCGCGCCGAGTGCGTATCGGTTTCGAGAAACCCCGACCCGATCCACGTGCCAACTGGCCACCACCGTGCATGAGACGCGGTGGCAGCTCAAATGCCTGGAACGAATGCCTAGAACAGCTGCTCCACCTCCTTGGAGGGCGCATTCTTGCCCGAACGGCGGGCCTCTTCGACCGACGGTACGTTGTCGGGCCGAAAATACTCGGTCATGCCGCCGCCATCGAGCGCACGCTGGCCGGACTCGGGGTCGATACTCACAGCCACCAGATTACCCGGTCGCGGCGGGATCGCTTCCGGCGTGCCGTCGAGGGCGACCCGCATGAAATCGATCCACATCGGCAATGCTGCATGGCCGCCCGTTTCGCTATGCCCCATCGGCGTGAGCTTGTCGAAACCGACCCAGCTAATGCCCACCAGATCGGCATTGAAACCCACGAACCAGGCATCGATCTGGTCGTTGGTGGTGCCGGTCTTGCCGGACAGATCGTTGCGCCCGAGCGTCATCGCGCGCCGGCCGGTGCCCCGTTTGACCACGTCGCGCATCATGTCGCCGACAAGCCAGGCGTTATCGGCATCGACCACGCGCTCGGCCAGCCGTGATGCATCGTGGGTACTGCCGGTGTTCTGCAAAGCCGGGCAATTGCTGGTACTCGCGCAGGCCACCTTGGGCTCGGCCTCGAATTCCACCTTGCCCCGCCCGCCTTCGATACGGGCGATGTAATACGGTTTGACGGCAAAGCCGTCGTTGGCGAATACCGCATAGGCCTGGGCCATCTGCAAGGGCGAAAACGACGCGCTACCCAGCGCCATCGACAGATTGCGCGGAATCTGGTCCTTGGGCAGACCGAATTTGGCGATATGTTCGACTGCCGCATCGATACCGATACTGCGCAGCAGACGAATCGATACCAGGTTGCGCGAATGCACCAGGCCTTCGCGCATGCGCGTGGGACCATAGATTCGGCCGCTGTAGTTCTGCGGCCGCCAGGCGTCGCTCAGATCCGGGCTGTCGTAGACCACCGGCGCATCGTTGATCAACGAGGCCGTGGTAAACCCGTGCGCAAGCGCGGCCGAATACAGAAACGGCTTGAACGACGAGCCCGGCTGGCGCTGCGCCTGGACCGCACGGTTGTATTTCGACAACGAAAAATCGAACCCACCGGCCAACGCCTCGATACCGCCGGTATGCGGATCGAGCGCGACCATCGCCCCCTGGACCTTGGGGATTTCGGCCAGCGTCCAGGCCTTGGTTTCGTCCTTGCTGCCGGTATAGGCCAGCCGTACGACGTCACCGCGCGAAACCAGTTTGCTGGCCGGATCGTTGCCGCCTAGCCAGGGCATCTGTTTGGCATCAAGCGTGACCTCGCCGTAGCGCTCGGTCATCAGCGTGGCGCTACGCCGTGCCACATCGGTCACCACCGCCGGCACCAGACCGCCGGCCACGCGCCGCTCCTCAAGCGCGCTCTTCAACGCCTTGGCGTCGTCGAGCGTGGCGCTATCGAGCGTGTCTTCCGGGCCGTGCCATTCATGACGACTGTCGTAGGCGAGCAAGGCCTTGCGCAACGCCTGGTTGGCGGCGCGCTGGCGCTCGGCATCGATCGTGGTCGTGACTTCGAAACCGGATGTATAGGCGTCGTCGCCGTAGCGCGCGACCATGTCCTGACGCACCATCTCGGCAACATAGTCGGCCTCGTAGCGATCGTCGGCCACGCGTGCGGTCGCGGTTACCGGCGCCTCGCGCGCGCTTTCATAGGTCTGGTCGTCGATATCGCCCAACGCATGCATACGCGAGAGCACATAGTTGCGGCGTTCGACCGCACGCTCCGGGTTGGCCATCGGGTTGTAGCGCGACGGCGCCTTCGGCAGGCCCGCGATCATGGCCATCTGCGCGATGGTGAGTTCGTTGAGCGGCTTGTGATAATAGACCTCGGAAGCCGCGCCCACGCCATAGGCACGATTGCCCAGATAGATCTTGTTGAGATAGATCTCGAGGATCTGCTCCTTGGTCAGCTTCGACTCCAGCCGCAGCGCCAGGATGATTTCCTTGATCTTGCGCACATAGGTGCGGTCGTTGGTCAAATACAGGTTACGCGCGAGCTGCATGGTGATCGTACTGCCGCCCTGGGTCTTGCGACCGGTGGTCGCCAACACATAGGCCGCACGCGCAATGCCCTGATAATCGACGCCCGGATGCTCGAAGAAGCGATCGTCTTCGGCGGCAACAAACGCCTGGACCAGCTTGGGCGGAATTTCGTCGTAGGTACGCGGCAAGCGGCGCTCCAGCCCGAATTCACCGATGAGCTTTTGGTCGGCGGTATATACCCGCAACGGCTCGTTGAGTTCCGGATCGCCGATATCGCCAGCGCTTGGCAACTGCGGGCCGAAGTACAGATAGACGCCGGCAACTACCAGCACCGCGAGGGTCGCGGCCGATAACAGACCGGCAAGCAGGAATACGAGAATACGGGCGGCACGCGGCATCGCTTTCATCGGGCAGGTACGGCTCGCGGGCCGCAGATCGTAAAAAACTGCGGCCATGATACCGGGGCCGATTTTTTTTTGCCGACGACGTTGCAAAATCGCCCCGCGCTGCCGATAAACATTAGACGCGCGGATTCAAACGCTTAAAAGCAGGGCATGGATTGCCAAGCGGCGCGCTACGAGTATAGTTATACCCGGCATTTCGCGCCGCGGCCCATATAGAAGGGTCAGGGGTAGCGGACACGGGGGTGTTCCGCGGGCCTTAGCTGCAACGCGAGGCCAATCAGGGGGATCGGATGGGGCGATTCGAGCAAATCTTCAAGCCGAGGACACGGCCTTTTCTGGGTGTGGACATCAGCTCCACGCGCGTCAAGGTGCTCGAACTCGATGGCAAGCCGGGCGCGTATCGCGTGCTTAGCTATGCCAGCGAAGCCCTGCCATCGGATGCGGTGGCCGACGACCAGGTGGTCAATCCCGAAGCGCTGGCCGCGACCATGACGCGTGCCCTCGAGCGCGCCGGCACGCGAACCCGCGATGCCGCCATCGCCGTATCCGGGCCCACCGTGATCAGCAAGGTCATCGACATGCCGGCCGACCTGTCCGACGAGGACATGGAACAGCAGATCGGTTTCGATGCCGAGCAATACATCCCGCATGCCATCGACGAGGTCAACCTGGACTTCCAGGTCCTCGAACGCGACCCGACCAATCCGGAGGTCAACCGGGTGCTGCTGGTGGCCTGTCGGCGCGAGAACATCGAAGCGCGCATCGGCGCGCTCGATATGGCCGGGGTCAAGGTCAAGATCGTGGATGTCGAGGAATATGCGTTACAGAACGCCTCGACCCTGCTTATCGAACAAACCCCGGCGCTGGCGGGCAACGCCAGCGTGGGGGTGTTCGATGTCGGCGCCCATCAGACGCGCTTGAGCGTTCAAGCCAACGGACGCCACGTCTATTCGCGCGAGCTGTCCTTCGGCGGTCATAGCCTGGCCACCCGGCTGATCGACCGCCACGATCTCAAAGACACCGATCAGTTGCGTGCCCGCCTGCGCACCGGCGAACTCGACGGCGCGGCAATCGCGAGCGATGTCGCGGATTTCGCCGGGCGCCTGGCCGGCCAGATCGAGCGCGCACTGCAGTTTTATCTGTCGGCCAGCTCTCATGACGAAGCGGTCGAACATGTCGTGCTTGTCGGCGGCGCAACACTCTATCCGGGGCTGGAAAGCGCGATCGCACAGCATCTGTCACGCCCGGTCACGCTCGGCAATCCGCTGGCGGGGATGCTCGCCAGCAGTCGTGCCCGGCGCAATCACGTCGATCACGAAGCGGCCGCGTTGATGGTGGCCACCGGCCTGGCGTTGAGGTCGATCCGATGAGTAACCTGATTCGAATCAACCTGCTGGACTGGCGTGCCGCCGCACGCGAACGCCGCCGCAAGCAGTTCCTCGGCGCGCTGGTGTTTGCCGCACTGGCGAGTCTGGTGCTGGTGATCGTTGTACCGATGCTCTACTACAACCATCTCACCGAGATCCAGGAGGCACGCAATCGCTACCTGGAAAGCCAGATCGCGATCGCCGACCGCCAACTCGTGGAGATCCGCGCGCTTCAAAAGACACGCGAAAGCCTGATTACGCGCATGCGCATCATCGAACAGCTACAGCAATCGCGTTCGGGCATCGTCCACTACTTCGATCAGCTGGTCGACACCATCCCCAATGGCGTTTATCTGACCTCGCTCAGCCAGAAAGGCAACAACACCAATCTCGACGGCGTGGCCGAATCGAATGCGCGCGTATCCGATTACATGGTCAACCTCGACGACTCCGCCTGGTTCGCCGATCCACGGCTGATCGTAATCAAGTCCAGCGAGAACGGTCCGCAGCGCTACGCCGACTTCACCCTGACCGTGCGCGGCGACAGCCCGCAGAAGAAGGCGGCTGACGACGACGCGGCCGAGACAAACACCTCAGTGGCGCCGCGCTCATGAAGAGTCTAGGAGAATACGTCGAGGAACTGCGTAGCCTCGATCAGAACAATATCGGCAGCTGGCCAACCTGGGCCTACGGCTTTGCGATCGTGCTGGTGTGCGCGGTGATTATCGCCATTGGCACCTGGTACTTCGTGCTACCCAAGCAGGAAACCCTGGAACGCGTATCGGCGCGCGAGCCCGAGCTGAAGCAGACCTTCGAATCCAAGCAGCGGCTTGTGGCCAATCTCGATGCCTATCGCACCCAGCTGGAAGCGATGCAACTGCAGTTCGGTGCCCTGCTCCAGCAGCTGCCGAGCAAGACCGAAGTGCCCAGCCTGCTCAACGACATCTCGCAAACGCGTATCGCCAGCGGTCTGGAAGAGGAACTGTTCAAGCCGCGTCCGGAAAATCCGCAGGATTTCTACGCCATTCTGCCGAACGACCTGATCGTGACGGGCACCTATCACGAGCTCGGACGCTTCGTGTCGGGGGTCGCTGCACTGTCGCGCATCGTGACCATCGAAAACATCAATATAGAGCCGGTCGAAGAAGGTGATGACAGCGGCGAGCTGCGTATGAGCATGACCGTGAATACGTATCGCTATCTCGAAGATGCCGGCGACACCACCCAGCCCGCCGGGAGTCAGGCCAAATGAGGGGGTACAAGCAAGCGAGCGTGATCGCCGGGCTGTGCCTGGCGTTGGCCGGCTGCGGCGGTGATGACCGCGATCTCAAGGCCTTCGTCGCCGAGGTCAAGCAACGCCCCGCCGCGCCGATCGAGCCAATCCCCGAAATCGCGCCGTATACACCTTATACCTACGAGCCGGACGGCCGCCGTACGCCGTTCACGCCCACCGAACGACCGCGCGAGGTCAATCGCAACAACGATCTGGCGCCCGACACGGACCGCCCGCGCGAGGCGCTGGAGGCCTTCCCGCTCGATGCATTGCGCATGGTCGGCACGATCACCAGCCGCGGCGTCACCTACGCGCTCATTCAGGCTCCCGATGGCGTCGTCCATCGCGTGACCACCGGCGCGCATCTGGGCCAGAACTACGGCGAGATCGACGGCATTTCCGAAAACGGCATTCTTCTGACCGAAATCGTACCGGACGGCCTCGGCGGCTATATCCAACGCCCGGCCACGATCGCCCCCTCGCGGTGAAAGAGAAGCAGACTATGAGCAGACCGATTGCACGTATTTCCTCGCTCACGCGCCGGCTCGGCCGGCCGTGGCTGGTCCTCACCCTGCTTCTGGCCGGCACCGCGCCAGTCCAGGCCGCCGCCAATACGCTGACCGCGGTCGATGCGACGCAGAGCAGCAGCAGCCAGGTTACGATCCAGCTGACCATGGCCAAAAGTGCGCCGATTCCCTCGGTATTCACGGTCAACGAGCCAGCGCGGCTGTCCATTGATCTGCCGGATACCGAACTCGACGTCGCCGAGCGCTATCAGCGCATCGAACAAGGCCCGGTCCAGGCGATTGCGTTGGCGGCCGGCGAAAACCGTACACGCGTGGTCGTCGAACTCAGCCGTATGACCGAATACACGGTCAACCGCAACGGCAATACCATTCGCATCGGTATCGGTGGCGACGCCGCGCCGCAGGTCACGCGTGCGTCGGTGCGTCCGCAGACGCCGCTGCAACCGGTCACCGAGCGCGATTACCAGACCCAGGCTGCCTCGATTCGCGGCCCGCAGGTTCGCGATATCGATTTTCGTCGCGGCGAAGATGGGGCCGGACGCATCGAAATTGCCCTCGACGGCGTCAACGGCGCGGTCGATGTGAGCGAACGCGGCGGCAAGGTGATCGCCAATATGCCGGGGGTCACCCTTCCCACGGCGCTCGAACGGCGCCTGGACGTACTCGACTTCGCCACACCGGTAAAAACCATCGATGCCATGTCGCGCGATGGCGGCACCCGTATCGTGATTACCCCGGTTTCCGGGGCCGATTTCGAACAGATCGCCTACCAGACCGGCGATCGCTTCTATATCGAACTACAGCCATTGACTGCCAGCGAGCAGGAAAAGCGTGAAGCCCAGGAACCGCAGTACACTGGCCAGCGTATTTCCCTGTCGTTCCAGAACATCGACGTGCGCGCGGTCCTGCAGATCGTCGCTGATGTGGCCGACGTCAACATGGTCGTCTCCGACAGCGTGAGCGGCAATATCGCCCTGCGCCTGGAAGACGTGCCGTGGGATCAGGCGCTGGATATCATTCTGCAGGCCAAGGGCCTTGGCATGCGGCGCGAAAACAACGTGATTACCGTCGCCCCGCTGGCCGAGATCGCCGCGCGCGAACAGGCCGAACTCGCCGCCCAGCAGGCCACCACGAATCTTGCGCCGCTGCGCTCGGAAATCATTCAGATCAACTATGCCCGTGCCGACGAACTCGCCGCGCTGCTACGCAGCACCACCGGCGAACTATCACTGCTGTCCGAGCGCGGCCAGGTGACCGTCGACGAACGCACCAACAGCCTGCTGATCAACGAAACCCGCGACAAGCTCGACGAGATCCGCAATGTCATCAACCGGCTCGATATCCCGGTGCGCCAGGTGCTGATCGAGTCGCGTATCGTTGTCGCCAACCGCGAGTTCTCGCGCAATCTGGGCGTATCCTCGTCGGCGACCGATAATGCCGCCTTCGAATCGCCCACCGACGGTAACTATCTGGTCGACAACGGCTATACCATCAACCTACCGGTCACCAATCCGGCGGGCACCATTAGCACCAGTATCGTCGGCGATACATTCAACCTCGACCTCACCCTGTCGGCGCTGGAATCGGAAAATCGTGGCGAAATCATTTCCGCGCCGCGCGTGATTACCGCCAACGCCAAGGAAGCCAAGATCGAACAGGGTGTCGAAATCCCCTATCTGGAAGCCGCTTCCAGCGGTGCCGCCACGGTGGAGTTCAAGGAAGCGGTGCTGGGGCTGACCGTCACGCCGCAGATCACCCCCGACGAACACGTGATCATGGATCTCTACGTCACCCAGGACACCCAGGGTGATACGATCGCTGTACAGGGTGGTGGCAGCGTACCGTCGATCAATACCCGCAGCCTGAGCACCCAGGTGCTGGTTGACGACGGCGAAACGGTCGTACTCGGGGGCATCTACGAACAAGAAAACCGGGATGAAACGGATCGCATTCCGATCCTGAGCGAAATACCACTGGTCGGGGGCCTTTTCCGAGGCACCCAACGTCAGCGTGACAAGCGCGAACTGCTGCTGTTCGTCACACCCAAGATCCTCCGGGATCAGCTCACACTCGATAACTAACGGGCTTGGCCAAAGCCGCGACAAACGCGACCGCGTTTTTGAGAATTTTCAGGGGAAGACAAGACATGTCGGGCAAATCAATCTCTCAACTGCTGACCATCGCGGCCCTCGCCGCGGCGCTGAGCGCCTGCGGCGGCTCCACCTCCGGCGGCGATGACGACAACGGCGGCGGCTCCTCTGGCGGCGGCAGCGGCGGTGGCACGACCAACCCCGACCCGGCCGACTCTAACCCCCAGATTGGCTCCTTGGATAACAACGGCGAATTTCAGAACGGCCGAATCGAAATAGCCGATAACACGCTTCAGGCCGGACAAAGCTCCAGCCTTTCCGTGCGACTTCGCGACGGCGACGGTAACAGCCTGACGGAAAGTGTGGAGGTCTTCTTCACATCGTCCTGTTCGTCAACCGGACAGGCCGGTATCTCGCCGGCCGTGGCGACTAGCCAGGGCGGTATCGCCAGCACGACCTACACGGCACTGGGCTGTTCGGGCACCGATACAGTGACTGCCCGTACCAGTATCGATGACACAACCCTTACCGCGACCGGTGATATCCAAACCGAGGCCGCCGAATTTGGCGCGATCGAATTCGATTCGGTAAGTCAGTCGCTGATCGGTCTTCGCGGCACGGGCGCGCTCCCCGAGCAGGCCACTGTTACCTTCAAGGTCACCAACAGCACCGGCTCTCCGCTGCCGAACCAGACCGTGAATTTCTCGCTCAATACACAGGTCGGCGGTCTTAGCCTGAGCAACGAGTCCACGACAACTAACAATGAAGGCATTGCCACCACAACGGTCACATCGGGCACGGTCGCTACCTCGGTGCGCGTCACAGCAACGACGGTCGGCTCGTCCGGCCAGCGGCAGAGCGCTCAATCGAGCGACCTCGCGGTCACGACCGGCCTGCCCGACAACAACAGCTTCTCGCTGAGCGCGACTACGCTAAATATCGAGGGCCAAGAGTTCGACGGTATAACCAGCCAGATCACCATTCGGGCGGCCGACCGCTTTAACAATCCAGTGCCAGACAACACGACGGTGACGTTTACAACCGAAGGAGGCGCTGTGGGCGCCAGTTGCACGACCCAGGGCGGGGCCTGCAGCGTGACCTTCACCTCGCAAAAAGAACGTCCCGAAGACGGTCGCGCCACGGTTCTCGCAACCGCGATCGGCGAAGAGTCGTTTGCAGACACGTCGCCGTCGAACGGCCGCTTCGACGAAGGCGAGTTCGATATCGACGACGATCTCCCAGAAGCGTTCGTTGACTCCAATGAAAACGGCGTCCGCGACAGCGACGAGCGCTATATCGATTTCAATAACAACAAGAATTATGATCTGGGTGACGGTCAGTTCACCGGCATTCGATGCGAGCCGAGCGCCAACCAGTCGGACGAGCTCGATTGCGACACGCAGTCGATTAACGTTCGGGATCAGGTGGTTATCGTCTTCAGCGACAGCACCCAAATCATTGATTTCAGCCCGTCCACGATCAATCTCGATAACGGCAACGTCATCGTGAACGTCGCCGTTGGCGGCCGAAACGGCCAGGTGCCGCCCGCCGATACCACAATCACTGCATCGACAACCCTCGGCTCAATCGTCGGCCCATCGAGTTATACTGTACGCAGCACCTCGGCGCGAGGACCGTACGTCGTGACCTTCGAGCTCGAACCGGAGGATAATCCGACCGAGCCGCAAACGGGCCGCCTAAATATTACGGTTACGACGCCGCGCAACATTATCAGTCGCGATTCCGCACCGGTATCGCAAAACCCGTAAGTTGTTCGGAAGTGCATTCGTACAGCCGTTGTGTCGACAACTCCAGGTTAGCCCGCCGCATGGCGGGCTAACTGCGTTAAACTGCTAGTGAGATGATCCCGGTCGAGTCCTGCGCCAGCAAAGCGAGCGCGCTAACCGACCTTCGTTATCCGAGAGCGAATTGAGAGTAAATGGCAGCTAACCCAAACATCTATCTCGTCGGCCCGATGGGCGCCGGCAAAACGACGATCGGTCGACGCATTGCCGAGATCAAGGGCATGACCTTCGTGGATTCGGACCACGAGGTCGAAAAGCGCACCGGCGTCGATATTTCCTTCATCTTCGATATGGAAGGCGAAGAGGGTTTCCGAAAGCGTGAACGCGATATGATTGCGGAGCTCTCGGAGCAACCCAATACCGTGATGGCAACCGGTGGCGGTGCCGTGCTGGACGAATCGACCCGCGACCTGCTGTCGGCCCGCGGCGTTGTGGTCTATCTCGAGACATCGCTGGAGCAACAGCTCGCGCGTACGCGCAAGGCGAATAACCGCCCAATCCTGGAAGGCAGTGACGACGTGGAAGCCACGCTCGCCCGTCTTATGGAAGAGCGCGACCCGCTTTATCGCTCGATTGCCGATGTCGTGGTGGCCACCGGGGATCAACAGGCACGCCGGCTCGCTCGCGAGATCGTTGAGCAGCTCGAGGCGATCGGCACGGCGTGAGCGCCCCGGCCGATCATGGGCTGGTGTATGCGGGCTTCTGGATTCGAGTGCTCGCCTCACTGGTCGACACCATACTGACCGCGATTATTCTGCTGCCCTTGATGCGGCTCATCTACGGCCCGGCTTTCTTTGCCGTGGATGCCCCTTTGATCATGGGCCCGGCGCATGTGTTGTTGGGCTATGTGCTGCCCGCCGTCGCCATTATCGCGTTCTGGATATATCGCGAGGCCACCCCCGGCAAGATGATGGTGGGTGCGCGGGTGGCAGATGCACGTACCGGCGGCCACCCGACGACCGGCCAGTTCGTCATTCGGTATCTGGGGTATTTCCTGTCCTCTTTCCCGCTGGGCCTTGGCCTGCTCTGGGTCGCTTTCGATTCGCGCAAGCAGGGCTGGCACGACAAACTGGCGCATACTGTTGTGGTGCGCCCACGCCCGGACGGCGCCGCTCGCTTCGATCATGACACCCAGGACACGCAGGCAAAGCAGCCTGAGCGGTGGCAGGCATGAGCAAGGCGGACACCCACACCGCGCGCACTGACCTGCGCGTCGAACTCGGTGAGCGTGGCTACGATATTGTGATCGCGCGCGGCCTTATCGAAGACCCGAGCGCCTATGCAGGCGCGATTCGCGGTCAACGCGTGCTCATCGTGAGCAACGACACGGTCGCCCCGCTCTATGCCCGCGCTGTCGAACACGCGCTGTCGGCCGAGCACGAAGTCGATACGCTCGTACTGCCCGACGGCGAGCAGTACAAGACGCTGGCCACCCTGGATACGATCTACGACCGACTGCTGGAGAACGGCTATGGGCGCGACGCGACCATTGTCGCCCTCGGCGGCGGCGTGGTCGGGGATATCGCCGGCTTCGCTGCGGCAAGCTACCAGCGCGGGATCGACTTCGTGCAACTGCCCACTACCCTGCTCGCCCAGGTGGACTCGTCGGTGGGCGGCAAGACCGGTGTCAATCATCGGCTCGGCAAGAACATGATCGGCGCCTTTCATCAGCCGACCCGGGTTCTGGCCGATGTGGCGGTGCTCGATAGCCTGCCGGCACGCGAATTTGCCGCGGGCATGGCCGAAGTGATCAAGTACGGCTTGATTCGCGACCGACCGTTTCTGGACTGGCTGGATACGAACATGGCCGCGATCAACGCGCGCGATGCCGATGCGCTGATCGAAGTCATCCGTCGATCCTGTGCGAACAAGGCCGAGGTGGTGGCCGCCGACGAGCGCGAAGCCGGCCAGCGCGCCCTGCTCAACCTGGGCCACACCTATGGCCACGCGCTCGAGGCCGAGCTCGGCTACGGCCAGTGGCTACACGGCGAAGCCGTAGCCGCAGGCATGTGCATGGCCGCGGATACCGCCCAGCGCCTGGGCTGGCTCGACACCGATCAGTGCGCACATATCGAACGTATTATCGCGGCGGCCAATCTGCCGATCGCCCCGCCGCGCGAACTGGATAGCGCGCGTATCCGCTCGCTCATGGCCCGCGACAAGAAAGTAGCGGCCGGCACGCTTCGGCTCGTGCTGATGCGCGATATCGGCGATGCGGTGGTCACGCGCGACTATGGCAACGCACTCGATGCGACGCTGAAACGCTATTTCGCAAAATAACGCAGCGCCGGGCGATCGCGCGCCAATCGGCCCCGCGCCGATTGATTGCTTCCCGACCGCCTTTTATACTTTTGTCCAACGTGGGCTTGTTGTCGGCGCCTTGCATGAGGCCGCGGCATCATGACGGCCCGTTGCGCCGTATAGTGTGATCATCCAGGCGGCCTGACCGCGACACACGATTTTTCCGATACGGCATTCGGCATCCGGAATTGCTCCGCGAGCGAGCCGAATCTGACCCGAGGACTAAAAATGCACCAGTTGAAAGGCGGACTCTATTCGCCAGAGTTCGAGCGAGATGCCTGCGGCTTCGGCCTGATCGCCAATATGGACAACCAGCCGAGCCATTGGCTGGTCAAGACGACGATCGGCGCGCTCGAGCGCCTGACCCACCGCGGCGCGGTGGCAGCCGACGGCAAGACCGGCGACGGCTGCGGCATTCTGATGAAAAAGCCGGATGCCTTCCTGCGCACGATCGCCCAGGAAGCCGGCATCGAACTGGCCGATCATTACGCCAGCGGCATCGTCTTCTTGAATCCCGACGCCAACCAGCGCGACGCAGCCAAGGCCGAGCTGGGCCGCCAGCTCGAGGACGAAGGGCTTGCCGTCGCCGGCTGGCGCGAAGTGCCCATCGATGCGCAGTCCGCCTGTGGCAATCAGGCGCTTGAAACCCTGCCCCATCTCGAACAGTTGTTCGTGAACGCCCCGGCGGAGATGGACCACGCGCTGTTCGAATCCAAGCTGGTGTTCGCACGCCGGCGCACGGAAAATGCGCTGCCCGACGACGATGTCTTCTATGTGCCGTCGCTGTCGGCGCATGTGCTGTCGTACAAGGGCATGGTCATGCCCAGCTATCTGCCGGTGTTCTACAAGGACCTGGCCGACGAGCGCCTGGAAACCTCGCTGTGTGTATTCCATCAGCGCTTTTCCACCAACACGCTGCCGCAGTGGCGCCTGGCCCAACCGTTTCGTTATCTGGCGCACAACGGCGAGATCAACACGGTCACGGGTAACCGCAACTGGTCGACCGCGCGGGCGAACAAGTTCGCCTCCGACAAGCTGCCCGATCTCGAATCGATCCTGCCGCTGGTCTCCACCACCGGCTCGGACTCGCAAAGCCTCGACAACATGCTCGAAGTGCTGCTCGCGGGCGGCATGGACATCTTCTATGCCATGCGCCTGCTGATGCCGCCGGCCTGGCAGAACGTCGACTACATGTCGGCCGATCTGCGTGCGTTTTACGAGTACAACTCCATGCATATGGAGCCCTGGGACGGCCCGGCGGGCATCGTGCTCACCGACGGGCGCTATGCGGCCTGCTGCCTGGATCGCAACGGCCTGCGCCCGGCGCGCTATGTGATCACCAAGGATCGCCATATCACCCTGGCCTCCGAAATCGGCGTCTGGGACTACAACCCGGCGGACGTCGTCGCCAAGGGCCGCCTCAAGCCCGGCGACATGATCGCCGTGGATACCGAAAACGGCGAACTGATCAAGCCGCAGGAAATCGACAAGCGCCTGGCCAGCCGTGCCCCCTACAAGCAGTGGCTGAAAAAGAACGCGCGCATGCTGGAATCGCGGCTGGCGGACACCCGCGACGAAGCCTGGATGGAGCGCGAGCAGGTCAAGGTCTACGAAAAGCTCTTCCATGTGTCGTTCGAAGAGCGCGACCAGGTGCTGCGTCCGCTGGCCGAAGCCGGTCAGGAAGCCACCGGCTCCATGGGCGATGACACGCCGTTTCCGGTGCTCTCGCGCGTGGATCGGGTGATCTACGACTATTTCCGCCAGAAGTTCGCCCAGGTCACCAACCCGCCGATCGACTCGCTGCGTGAGCGTATCGTCATGTCACTGGAGACCTGCTTCGGGCGCGAACGCAATGTCTTCGAGGAAAACGAAGCACGCGCCAAGCGTCTGGTCGTGGATTCGCCGGTGCTCTCGACCGGCAAATTCCGGCGCCTGCTGTCGATCGACGATGACGACTATGCGCATACGATCATCGACCTGAACTACGACGCGAACACCGCGCTGTCCGATGCGATCGCCACGATCTGCGATCAGGCGGTGGATGCGGTCAACGCCGGCAAGACCGTCATCGTGCTCTCCGATCGCGAGATCGAACAGGGCAAGCTGCCGATCCAGGCCCTGCTGGCCACCGGCGCGATTCATCATCGCCTGACCCGCGAGAATCTGCGCTGCGACGCCAATCTGGTGGTGGATACCGCCAGTGCCCGCGATGCGCACCACTTCGCCTGCCTGATCGGCTACGGGGCGAGCGCGATCCATCCGTATCTGGCCTATGAAAGCCTCAACGATCTGGTGCGCTGCGGCCAGATCGACAGCCGCGACCCGGATGAGCTCTGTGCGACCTATCGCAAGGGCATTAACAAGGGTCTGTACAAGATCATGTCCAAGATGGGCATTTCCACGGTCACAAGCTACCGCGGCGCGCAGCTGTTCGAGATCGTGGGCCTGGACCACGCGGTGACCGACACCTGCTTCAAGGGTACGGTCAGCCGTGTCGCCGGTGCTGGCTTTGCCCATCTGCAGGCCGATATCGCCCGTTTGGCCCAGAACGCCTGGAACCCGCGCGTGGCCATCAACCAGGGCGGGCTGCTCAAGTTCGTGCATGGCCAGGAATATCACTGCTACAACCCGGACGTGATCGCCACGCTGCACGACGCCGTGTCGACCGGCGACTACGCCAAGTACCGCGAGTACGCCGATATCGTGCAGGGCCGGCCCGTGTCGGTGCTGCGCGACCTGTTCAAGCTGCGCGACGATATCGAGCCGATCTCGATCGACGATGTCGAACCCATCGAAGACATCACGCCGCGTTTCGACTCGGCCGGCATGTCGCTGGGCGCGCTGTCGCCCGAGGCCCACGAATCGCTGGCCCAGGGCATGAACCGCATGGGCGGGCGCTCGAACTCGGGCGAAGGCGGCGAAGACGCGGCCCGCTACGGCACCGACAAGATGTCGAAGATCAAGCAGGTAGCATCGGGCCGCTTTGGCGTGACCCCGCACTATCTGGTCAACGCCGAAGTGCTGCAGATCAAGATCGCCCAGGGTGCGAAACCCGGCGAAGGCGGTCAGCTGCCCGGCCACAAGGTCAACGAAATGATCGCCCGCCTGCGCTATTCCAAGCCGGGCGTGGCGCTGATTTCGCCGCCGCCGCATCACGATATCTACTCGATCGAGGATCTGGCCCAGCTGATCTTCGACCTCAAGCAGGTCAATCCGCAGGCGCTGGTGTCGGTCAAGCTCGTCTCGGGCCCCGGCGTGGGCACGATCGCGGCCGGCGTGGCCAAGGCCTACGCCGATCTGATCACCATTTCCGGCTACGACGGCGGCACGGGCGCCTCCCCGCTCACCTCGGTACGCTATGCCGGCACGCCTTGGGAGCTCGGCCTCTCCGAGACCCAGCAGACGCTGCGCGCCAACGACCTGCGTGAAAAGGTGCGCGTACAGACCGATGGCGGCCTCAAGACCGGCCTCGACGTCATCAAGGCCGCGATTCTGGGCGCCGAATCCTTCGGCTTTGGCACCGGCCCGATGGTCGCACTCGGCTGCAAGTATCTGCGCGTATGCCACCTCAACAACTGTGCGACGGGTGTCGCCACCCAGAACGAGGTGCTGCGCGAACGCCATTTCATCGGCATTCCCGAGATGGTGCAGAACTTCTTTGGCTTCATCGCCCAGGACACGCGCGAACTGATGGCGAAGATTGGCGTGCGCTCGCTCGGCGAGCTGATCGGGCGCACCGATCTGCTTGAAATTCTGCCGGGCGAAACGCCGAAGCAGCAGGGTCTCGATCTGGAACCGATCCTGTCCAAGGGCGGGCTGGCCGACGATATCCCCACCCAGTGTCTGGATCCGCACAACGAGCCCTTCGACAAGGGCGAGCTGGCCGAACAGATGGTGGCCGACGCGCTGGATGCGATCGAAAACAAGACCGGCGGCACCTTCGAATACGACGTGCACAACAACAACCGCTCGCTCGGCGCGCGCTTGTCCGGCGAAATCGCACGTCGCCACGGCAATCTGGATATGGAAGACGCGCCGATAACGCTCAAGCTCACCGGCACGGCCGGCCAGAGCTTCGGCGTGTTCAACGCCGGCGGCCTGCATATGTATCTCGAAGGCGATGCCAACGACTATGTTGGCAAGGGCATGGCCGGCGGTCGGCTGGTGATCCGCCCCTCGCGGGATGCCGGCTTCGTCGCCCGCGATGCAGCCATTATCGGCAACACCTGTCTGTACGGCGCCACCGGCGGCGCGCTGTATGCCGCCGGCATGGGCGGCGAACGCTTTGGCGTGCGTAACTCGGGGGCGACCGCGGTCGTGGAAGGCATTGGCGATCACGGCTGTGAATACATGACTGGCGGCTGCGTGGTCGTGCTCGGCCATACCGGCGTGAACTTCGGCGCCGGCATGACCGGCGGTCTGGCCTATGTGCTGGATGAAAAACGTGAGTTCGTCGACCGCTACAATCACGAGCTGATCGACATCCATCGGCTGGTTTCCGAGAACATGGAAGCCCACCGCCACTATCTGCGCGAGATGATCGAAGCCCACGTGGCCGAAACCGGCAGCGCCTGGGGCGCCGAAATCCTGGAGGATTTCCGCGATTACATCGGCCAGTTCTGGCTGGTCAAGCCCAAGGCCGAGAGCGTGGAAACGATCCTGGATACGCTCAATCGCGCGGCCTGATCACGCCGCAGAAAGGGGCCGCGCCGCGCCTGCTCTTCAACAGGCGTGGCGCGGGCTGCGTAACGACTAAAGGTTAGCAATGGCAAAGAATCATTTGCAGTTTCTCGACATGCCGCGCCAGGACCCGAAAAAGGTCGAGGTGCCGGTACGCATCCACGAATTCGCCGAAATCTACGGCCAGTTCGACAAGGAAACCGCCTCCCAGCAGGCCGGGCGCTGTATTTCCTGTGGCAATCCCTACTGCGAATGGAAATGCCCGGTCCACAACTACATCCCGAACTGGTTGAAGCTCGTCAACGAGGGCAATCTGTTCGAGGCGGCCGAACTGTCGCACGCCACCAACACCCTGCCCGAGATCTGTGGCCGTATCTGTCCGCAGGATCGCCTGTGTGAAGGCGCCTGTACGATGAACGACGGCTTCGGCGCCATCACCATCGGCTCGGTCGAGAAATACATCACCGACGAGGCCTTCAAGCAGGGCTGGCGTCCGGATGTCTCGAACGTGGTGTGGACGGACAAGAAGGTCGCCGTGATCGGCGCCGGCCCGGCGGGCCTGGGCGCGGCGGATATCCTCGTGCGCAGCGGCGTCAAGGCCGTGGTGTTCGACAAGTACCCGCGTATCGGCGGCCTGCTCACCTTCGGCATTCCCCCATTCAAGCTCGAAAAGAGCGTGGTCGAAACCCGCCGCGAGGTCATGGAAGGCATGGGCGTGGAATTCCGCCTGGGCTGCGAAGTGGGCAAGGACGTCCAGATCGAAGACCTCATGGAAGAATACGATGCCGTATTCATGGGCATGGGCACCTATACCTACATGAAAGGCGGTTTCCCGGGCGAGGATCTCGACGGTGTGCACGAAGCGCTGCCTTTCCTGGTGGCCAACATCAACCGCGAACTGGGCCTGGAAAAGAATCCGCGCGACTTCATCGACATGCGCGGTGAGCGCGTGGTGGTACTCGGTGGCGGCGATACCGCCATGGACTGCAACCGCACCTCGATCCGCCAGGGCGCCAAGAAGGTTATCTGCGCCTATCGTCGCGACGAAGAGAACATGCCCGGCTCGGCGCGCGAATTTCAGAACGCGCGCGAGGAAGGCGTGGAGTTCATGTTCAACCGCCAGCCGGTGGAGATCGTTGGCGACACCAAAGTCGAAGGTATCAAGGTCGTCACCACCAAGCTGGGCGCGCCGGATGAACGGGGGCGGCGCCGACCCGAGCCGGTCCCGGGCACCGAGGAAGTCATCGAAGCCGATCGCGTGATTATCGCTTTTGGTTTCCGCCCCAACCCGCAGGAATGGTTCGACACGCACAGCGTGGATATCGACGACGGCGGTCGCGTGATTGCCCCCGGCAAGGGTCGCTTCAAGCACCAGACCACCAATCCCAAGATCTTTGCCGGCGGCGATATGGTGCGCGGCTCCGACCTGGTCGTCACCGCGGTGTTCGAAGGCCGGGAAGCCGCCAAGGGCATTCTCGACTATCTGCAGGTCGGCGTCGGCGAATCCGGCAACGCGGCCTGATCGATCGCCTTTTCACGCGGCGCGTCGGCTCTGCCACGCGCCGCGAACTAGACCGCTGACTGGAGCACGCCTTGCGCCCCATTGCCGATATCGACCGCCTCATCTTCGCGCTCGACGTACCTGACGCCGAGGCCGCGCGTGCACTGGTCGACCAGCTGGGCGATGCAGTGAATTTCTACAAGGTCGGCCTCGAACTGGCCATGGCGCCGGGCTATTTCGAACTGGTCGACTGGCTCAAGGCACGCGGCAAGAAGGTTTTCGTCGACGTGAAGCTGTTCGACGTGCCGGCGACGGTTGCCGCCGCCGTACGCCGGCTATGCGCGCGCGATATCGACTTCATCACCGTGCACGGCAACCAGCAGGTCATGGAAGCCGCCGCCGAGGCGCGCAGCGGCAGCTCGCGTATTCTTGCGGTCACCGCCCTCACCAGCCTCGACCAGGGCGACCTGGACGACATGGGCTTTGCCTGCGATATCGAATCGCTGGTGCTTTCCCGTGCCAAGCGGGCTCTGGAGGCCGGCTGCGACGGCGTGATTTCGTCGGGCATGGAAGTCGCCAACCTGCGCGCCCACGCGCCCGAGAAGCTGATCGCGGTTACCCCCGGCATTCGCCCTGTCGCCAACGACGAAGGCGAGCCCGACGATCAGAAACGGGTCATGACGCCCACGGCAGCGATTGCCGCCGGCGCGGACTATCTGGTGGTGGGCCGGCCGATCCGTAATGCCGACGATCCGCGCGCGGCCGCAGTCGCAATTCAGCGCGAAATCAGCCAGGCGATCGCCGCCCGCTAGCCGCGCGCCAACGCCTGAACAGGCCGGCGGTATGCCCCGCCCGGCCAAGCCGTTAAACTGCGCGCCGTCCCATTCTTCGCGCGGCCGAGCGTCGCGTGCGTTGCGAGTGCCTTATGTCCCACGATCGTCTGCTGCGTGCGCTCAAGCGCGAACCCGTCGATGTCACCCCTGTCTGGCTCATGCGCCAGGCCGGTCGTTACCTGCCCGAATACCGCAAGCTGCGCGAACAGGCCGGCAGCTTTCTCGACCTGTGCCAGAACCCGGAGCTGGCCTGCGAAGTCACGCTGCAACCGTTGCGACGCTTTGCCCTCGACGGCGCGATCCTGTTTTCCGACATCCTCACGATTCCGGAAGCCATGGGTCTGGGCCTGCATTTCGTGGCCGGCGAAGGCCCGCATTTCCATCATCCGGTGCGCACGCCCGATGAGATCGCGAAATTGCGCGTACCGGATATCGAGGAAAGCCTCGGCTATGTCCCGGCCGCCGTGCGCCTGATCCGCCGCGAACTCGACGGCAAGACACCGCTGATCGGCTTTGCCGGCAGCCCGTGGACGCTGGCCACCTATATGGTTGAAGGCGGGCCGTCGAAAAACTATCAGCACATCAAGGCGTTGATGTACAACGCGCCCGAGTCGCTGCATCAGCTCATGGATATCCTCGCGCGCTCGGTCGCGGCCTATCTCAATGCCCAGATCGCAGCGGGCGCCCAGGCCGTGCAGATATTCGATACCTGGGGCGGCGTGCTCACCCCGGCAGCCTATCGTGAGTTTTCGCTGGCCTACATGCAGCGCATCGTCGAACAACTCGACGACACGCCGGACGGCAGCAAGGTGCCGGTCATTCTGTTCACCAAGGGCGGCGGCCCCTGGCTGGAAGCCATGGCCGCCACCGGCTGCGATGCGCTGGGCCTGGACTGGACCATCGATATCGACGAAGCGCGGGCGCGCGTGGGGGACAAGGTCGCCCTACAGGGCAATCTCGACCCGGCCATGCTCTATGCCAAGCCCGAGGTCATCCGTGAAAACGTGGCCGATGTGCTCAACCGCTTCGGCGATCATCCGGGCCATGTGTTCAACCTTGGCCACGGGGTCACGCCGCAGGTCGACCCCGACCATGTCGCAGCCCTGGTGGACGCCGTACACGAGTTTTCCGCGCGCTGAGCGATAAATCGGGCCAGTCCCACGCGGGCCGGCTTGGCCTTGTCATCGGCAACCGTTACATTGCCGACATCGTTTCTTCAAAGCTGTGTACGACGCCTGTATGAAGCGCGCGCTACAAAACATTCGCGGGGCGATCGCCATCGCGGGCATGGTGCTGGTCACACTGATCGGCTTCATTCCGCTATTGCCCACCAGTCTGGTCAAACTGCTCGCGCCGTGGCCGGCCGTGAAAAAACCGGCCACCCACGCCGTGCTCTGGGTGGCACGCTGGTGGGCGCGTGGCATCAATGCCTGCATTCTGGGCATGGGTCGCACCCGCGTGAGCTACGATCAGCAGGTGCCCGACGATCCGCATGGCCGCTATGTGGTGATCTCCAACCACCAGTGCTGGGCCGACGTGATGCTGCTATGTCACGTCATCGAACCGCAGCTGCCCTTCCCGCGCTACTTCATCAAGGAACAGCTGCGCTGGCTGCCGGTCGTCGGCATGGCTTGCTGGGCGCTGGATTTTCCGTTCATGAAACGCCACAGCCGCGCCGAAATCGAAAAGAACCCGGCCCTGCGCACTCGGGACATGGAAACCGTGCGCCGCTCCTGTGAAACCTTTCGCGACTGGCCGGTCACCATCGTCAATTATGCCGAGGGCACGCGCTCGAACGCCGCCAAGCGCCGGGCGGTGAACTCGCCCTACGAAGCGCTGATGCCGCCCAAGGCCGGCGGTACCGCCTTTACCCTGAACGCCATGCACGACGTGCTCGATGGCGTGCTCGACATGACCGTGGCCTATGTGAACACGCCCGAGCCGAAGTTCTGGGACATGCTCTGCGGGCGTATCGACGAAGTCGTGATCCGCGTACGCCGGCTGGATGTTCCCAGCGATCTGCTCGAAGGCGACTACATGGGCGATGCCGACTACCGCAATCGCTTCAAGCGCTGGCTCGAACAACTCTGGGCCGAAAAGGATATCGAGGTCGCAGCGCTACAGGACCCGCGCCGGTCCGCGACGCGTTTCTCACAGGTGGATAAAGCCTCGTGAGCGGCCCGCATGTAGTCTGGATTACCGGCGCGAGTTCGGGCATCGGCGCGGCCCTGGCCCGCGAGATGGCCGCCAACGGCTGGCAGGTCGCCGCCAGCGGGCGTAACCGCGAACGCCTCGATGCACTTTGTGCTGACGCACCCGACGCAATCCATGCCTTCGTGCTCGATGTCACCGACGGCGCGGCGAATAACGAAACGGTCGCCGCGATCGAACGACAGCTGGGCCCGATCGACCTTGCCGTGTTCAATGCCGGCATCGGTAGCCAGTTTTCGGTCACTCGCTTCGACGCCGCCGACGTCCAGGATCGCATGGCCGTGAACTACGGCGGCGCGGTCAACGGCATCGGCGCGGTGTTGCCCGGGATGCTCGCGCGCGGCGCTGGCCAGATCGCGCTGACCGCCAGCGTAGCGGGTTTTCGCGGTTTGCCCGGGGGCGCACCCTACTCGGCCTCAAAAGCAGCGATGATCGCGCTGGCCGAAGGGCTCAAGCTCGATCTGGATAGTCACGGTATCGCCGTGAGCGTGATTACACCCGGTTTCGTGCGTACGCCGATGACCGAGAAGAACCGGTTTCCCATGCCGTTCATGGTCGACGCCGACGAGGCAGCCCGGCGTATCCGTCGCGGCCTGGCCGCGAAACGCTTCGAGATCACGTTTCCACGCCGTTTGTCCTACATACTCAAGCTCATGCAGCGCCTGCCGTATGCGCTGTATTTTCCCATCATTCGTCGTGTCGCGAGGCTCTAATGAATACCGTCATCTGGGTTGTCATCGTCATCGCGCTGCTGGTTGCCGCCTTGGGCATCGTCAATTGGGTTCGCGCCCAGATCGCGGCGAGTCGAGAAGATCTCAAGCATGTCGATCGCAGCAAGCTGCGTAATCTCGACGACGACGCCTGGGCCGAAGAGGAACGCGAAAAGGACGACTGGAAAAGCTAAAGCCCGCGTTCGTCCGCCGCCGCGCCCACCGGCGTAGAATAGCGGCTGGCGTGCGCCCGCGACGGGCGCCTGTGTGCTTTAGTTTCAACCCAGGCGATCGTATGACCGACGAGATCATTCGCTGGCTCACACCCTGGGAGCCCCAGCCGGTGTTGATCGCGGTCTTTGCCCTCGCCGCGCTGTGTTATGTGCGCGGGCTTGCCCGGCGGCGACGCATACGCGATATCGCGCCGGCTATCGCTTTCGGTATCGGGCTGATCAGCATGTATGTCGTCATGCAAACGCATGTCGACTACTACGCGCAGTACATGTTCTTCATCCACCGCGCCCAGCATCTGATCCTGCACCATCTCGGCCCGTTTCTGATCGCGCTGTCCATGCCTACCGCCGTGCTCGCCGCCGGCGCGCCGGCCTGGCTTAATCGCGGCGTGCGCGGGATGGGCGAACTACCGCCCGTGATGGCCTGCTACCGGTTCGTGCAGCACCCGTTCATCAGCGCGTTGCTGTTCGTGGGCCTGATCTATTTCTGGCTTACGCCTTCGATTCATTTCACCGCCATGCTCTCGGCACGCGACTACTGGCTGATGAATCTGTCCATGGCGGGCGATGGCCTGCTGTTCTGGTGGTTCATGCTGGACCCGCGCGCGCCGGGCACCACGCGTACCACCTATTCCACCGGCCTGCGCATCATCGTGCTGTGGGCGGTCATGCCGCCGCAGATTGCGCTCGGCGCCTATATCGCGCTCGCGCCGGATACCGTTTATGACGTGTATGCGGTCTGCGGGCGCGCGTTTCCGATCTCGCCGATCGTCGACCAGCAGCTGGGCGGGCTGATCACCTGGATACCGGCAGCCATGATGAGTGTTGTGGCAACGCTCATCCTGTTGCGCTTCGGCTTCATTCACGAACGGCGTGCGACAACCGCGCAAGGCAGCGGCGCGCCGGTCAAGGAACCCGTGACATGACTGTGTACAAGTTGTTTTCCCGTGTCTTGCTGAGCACCCTGCTGGGCATCGCTGTAACAGCCTGCTCGGGCGGCGCCGACTACACCGCGCATGACATCACCGGCGTAATGCCCGATCTCGAATTCAAGCTGTCCAACGAACAGGGCGAGGCCGTTACGGCCGACGACTACGACGGAAGGCTGAAGCTACTGTTCTTCGGCTACACGAACTGTCCAGATATCTGCCCGGCCACGATGGCGCGTATTCGTGCCGCGCTGGGCGGCCTGGACGAACAAGACCGCGACGATATCGACGTACTGTTTTTGAGCGTCGATCCCAAGCGCGACACACCCGAGCGCCTGCAACGTTTCACTTCCAGCTTTGGCCCCAATATGGTGGGCCTGACCGGCACCCAGGAACAGCTCAAGGCACTTACCAAGCGTTACCGGGTCACCTACGGCTACGGCGAGCCCAACGACAACGGCTTCTATCTGGTATCGCACAGCAGTGCGATCTTCGTGTTCGGCCCTGACGATCGTTCCCGCTTGCTGATCAACCAGCAGGAAAGCGTGGATGAAATCACCGCGGACCTGAAAACCCTGCTCGGCCAGCTCGACTGAACGGATCTGCGCAAATAGTCGAGCGCGCGCTGATCTGAAAGAATCGGCTTAAGTCCGCAGATTCATTTTCTAACAAACCTGGCTCTTGAGGGTCTTTACCCTCTCTGCACGAAGGCGTTCTTCGGTCATTCGTCCGCAGATCGACACAGATCAACGCAGATCAAGACCGTGTGTTTGATCTTGGCCGTTCGCCGGTTCCGATTACGAACAAAGTTGAGAATCGAGCACAAGCGCTCAGCATCCGCTGTTCAACCTAACTGACTTGCGCTTTATTCGCGTCTCTTCGCGTTAATTTGCGGAGAGTATTCGCCTTTCACATCTGCGTGAATCTGCGTCGATCTGCGGATACGTCTTCCAGAAACGAAGCGCTTGGCAAAGGGGAGGCACCGCGGGTCGAGGTTACCCCAAACTACCTGTTTTACGCCTTATTTGCGTATATTCGCGTTTATTTGCGGACAATATCCTTTCTAGAACGCACCCGGCTGATCTGCGCGGCTCTGCGTCGGCCAGCGGGTGCTTCTTTATGAGAAACGCAGCGCTTGATGGCGGTTAGCGCCTCTGCGCGAAGGCATTGTCCGATTATTCGTCCGCAGATCGACACAGATCAACGCAGATCAAGACCGGGTGTTTGATCTTGGCCGTTCGCCGATTCCGATTACGAGCAAAGTTGAGAATCGAACACAAGCGCTCAGCATCCGCTGTTCGACCTGACTGACTTGCGCTTTATTCGCGTATCTTCGCGCTCATTTGCGCAGCGTAGTCGCCTTTCACATCTGCGTGAATCTGCGTCGATCTGCGGATACCTCTTCTAGAAACGAAGCGCTTGGCAAAGAGGAGGCACCGCGGGCCGAGGTTACCCCAAACCACCTGTCTTATTTGCGCATATTCGCGTTCATTTGCGGACAATATCCTTTCTAGAACGCACCCGCAGGCGTTTGGTAGAAGTCCGATCAGGTTGTTAGCGTGCGGCCCGTTCGCTACGCCCGATACGCTCCTGCAATTCGGCATGACGACGCCGGTCCAGCGGAAAGTCCCACATCATGGCGACCACGCCGAGCTTGATCGCCACTGGCAGCAGCCCGTAGAGCACGGCGAGCGTCCAGAGCGCGACGGCGTCGTTGTCCTGGCCGGCATCGAAACCGGCCAGCCAGAGCACCGGATAGGCAATCCCGAGCGCGATCGCAAAGGCCAGCTTGGTGGCCATGCCCCAGAGCCCGAAATACAACCCGGCACGTCCGTCGCCACCGGCGGCCGTGTCTTCGTCGATCACATCGGCCTGAATCGAGGCCGCAATCGCCTGATCCACGCCCAGACAGGTGCCGCCGAGCACGCAGATGAGGCCGTAGCCGATATAGTCGCCCTCGCCCAGCGTGAGCGTGAAGATGAACACGAAGCTCACCCACAGCATGGAGGCACACCACAGCCGATGCTTGCTCCAGTTGCGCCCGATTTTCAGCCACAGCGGCAGGCCGAGCACGGCCGACAGGAAATAGATCGCCAGGAAAATGCCGCCTGTGATTTCGCTGCCGCCCAGAATCGCGGTCACGAAGAACAGAAACAGCGCCGCGGGCAGGCCATTGGCTGCGCCATTGAGCAAATAGGCGATCAACAGCCGCGTAAACGGGCGATTGGATTTGAGCAGATCCAGGCTTTCACGCCAGCGGATTTTCGAGGCATTGACGCCATCCGGTTCGCGCACCCGCCAGAGAAACAAACCGGTAGCGATCGGTAGCGCGACGAGCAAGAACATCGCAATCGCGGCCAGACCCGCCGCCGCACCGCCCACAAAGCGCTGCGCAAGGGCCGGCAGCATGATGGCGACCAGTGTGCCGAGCACGAAAAAGCCCTCGCGCCAGGCGGTGATACGCGAACGCTCGTCGTAGTCGGCCGACATTTCCGCGCCGAGCGTCGTATACGGCAGATAGATCAGCGTCCAGCCCAGATAGGCGAGCATGCTCCAGATCAACAGATAGGCCGCGCCGGCATTATCCGGCGGCACGAACAGAAACCAAGCCGCGAGCATGAGTAGCGGCGTACCGGCCGCGATCCAGGGTCGGCGGCGGCCGAAACGGGTCTGCAGTCGGTCCGAGGCGCTGCCGATCACCGGATCGGTGACCACATCGAACAGACGCGCGGCAAAGATGAGCACGCCGACCAGGCCGGTATTCAAACCCGGCATCTGCGCATAGAACGGCGGCAGATAGACCGTCAGCGGCAACCCGAGCGCTGCCAGCGGCAGCCCGAGCAGGCCATAGGCCGCCAGACGATCCATTGCGGTACGGGCGCTCATGCCTGCCTCAATCGCGTTGCAAGGCGATCTGCATCAGATCGATATTGCCGGAGGTAAAACCGGCCGCGCAGTAGGCCAGATAATAGCGCCACATGCGGTAGAAGGCGCTGCCGCGTTCGGTGATGATGGTATCCGCGGCGGCGCGTACCGAGGCGTCCCAGCGCATGAGCGTGCGCGCATAGTCGCCGCCGTAGAAATCGGTTTCGCGTACGCGCAGACCCTGGCGCTCGGCCTGGTCGCAGAAAACGCTGGGCGAGGCCAGCATGCCGCCTGGAAAGACATATTCCTGGATGAAATCCACGTTGGCGCGGTAATAATCGAAACGCGTGTCGTCGATGGTAATCGCCTGAATCGCGGCCTTCCCGCCCGGCTTGAGCGCGGCCTGGATGGCGGCGAAATAGGTCGGCCAGTAGGCCTCGCCCACGGCTTCGTACATTTCGATCGACACCACATGATCGTAGTGACGCTCGACATCGCGATAATCGCGCAGCTCGAAGCGCAGACGATCCGACAGCCCGGCCGCCTGGGCGCGCTCGCGGGCAAAACGCAGCTGTTCGTTGGACAACGTCAGGCCGGTCACATGGCAATCGGCATGGGCGGCCGCATAGCGGGCAAAGCCGCCCCAGCCACAGCCGATCTCCAGAATATGATCGCCGGACTTCACATTCAGGCGCTCGAGCAGGCGCGCGTACTTGCGTTGCTGGGCATCGGCCAGCGGCTCGTTTGCGTCGGCAAAAATCGCGCTCGAGTAGGTCCAGGTCTCGTCCAGCCATTGGGCATAGAAGTCGTTGCCCAAATCGTAATGGTAGGCAATGTTACGGCGCGAGCCACGACGGGAATTGCGCCGCAGACGATGCCGGATGGCGCTCATCAGGGTGTAGATATGCTGCAGCCGGGAAAAATCGGGCTCGAGGGCGTCTTCGTTGAGATGCAGCAGATAGATGAGCTTGGCCAGATCGTCGGCGTCCCACTCGCCGGCCATATAGCCTTCGGCAAAGCCAATGGAACCGGCCTTGAACAGGCGCGTAACCATCGCTGGCGAATGCATGATCAGCCGGGCCGACGGGCCCTCGCGCTCGCCGGCGAAAATCGCGGTGGATCCATTGGGCAGACGTACTTCCAGCCGCCCGGTATGCAGCCGGTCCAGGCGCTTGACGACCTGGCGCTCACGCCAGTTGCTCGGGTCGCCGCTTTGAATGGTCGCGCCCTGGTGTCGCATGGTCATCGTGTCAGGAGACATTCTCGTGGTTCTGCTCGGGTTTTCGGTGAAACACGGCACCACGCAGCCAGAGCTTGAACGCCTGCCAGTGGATCGCCGCGACGACCTTGATCGTCATCAACGGTACGCGGCAAACCGCTTTGAGGATGTTGGCCGTGGTCAACGCCCGGCGTTCGCCGGTGAGGGTGGTGGCGATGCGCATGTGCTCGCCGTCGGCTTCGAACAGGCGAATACCCATGCCCAGCTGCTCGCCGGGCTCGGCGAAATGAAACCGATAACCCCCACTGCGATCGAAAAAAGGCGATACGTGAAAGGCTTTGGCCTTGTGCTGGGCCGCGCGCCAGCTCATGGGCGCGCCCTGCTCGTGCAGCACGTAGAAATGATGCTCGCCAAAGGTGTTGTGAACCTCGACCACGATGGCGCGCAGCGAGTCGTCGGCATGTTCGCAATAGAACACGCTGATGGGATTAAAACCGTAGCCGAGCACGCGCGGCATGGTCAGCAATTGCACACACCCGCCAGCCAGGTCGATACCCTGATCGCCGAGCAATGTATCGAGCCAGAGGCGTAGGTTCGCGCCCGCCTCGTGCGGGCCGTGGTCGGCATCGTTGAACGACAATACGTTGAAACGATTGCGCGAAATCAGCGGCGACGCGGCACAGGCCTGATCGATGGCATCGATATCCAGCAGCAGATAGAAACTGCGATAGCCAAAGCGATAGCGCGGCGGGCCCGGGCGCCGGTGCATCACACGGCAACGATACAGAACGCCCGCGCTAGCCATCGCGCCCGCTCCAGGGCACATCGACACCCAAACCTCGCGCCACACGTACCGCCGAGGCCAGCCCGTCCTCATGAAAGCCGTAGCCACACCACGCGCCACAGAACCAGGCCCGGTTGGCGCCCTGAATCTCGTCGAGACGGGCCTGCGCGGCGATGGCTTCGCCATCGAAAACCGGATGCGTGTATTCGATCTCGCGAATGACATGGCGCGGTTCGGGTTCGATGCGCGGATTCAGGCTGACCACGTACTCGCGCTCGCCGGCAATCGACTGCAGCCGGTTCATCCAGTAACTCACGGTCACACGCTGATTTTCGACGCCGTCGCGATCAGCCAGATAGTTCCACGCCGCCCACACGCGGCGTCGACGCGGCAACAGCGCGGTATCGCTGTGCAGAACCGCACGGTTGGGCTGAAAGCGAAACGCCGACAGCAGCGACGCTTCGCGCGCGCTGGCATCGGCAAGCATCGCGCGGGTCTGATCGGCATGGCAGGCAAAGACCACCTGATCGAAGGTTTCGGTTTTGCCGCTGGCCAGCGTCACATGGGCACCGTTTTCGTCGCGGCGTACCCGCTCGACCGGCGTGGCCAGCCGCAGCCGTGAACCCAGGCGTTTGGCAATCGCCTGCACATAGCGCTGACTGCCACCGACGATCGTCTTCCATTGGGGCCGGTTCGATAGCTCCAGCAGGCCATGATTATCGAAAAAACGCAGAAACGCCCCGACCGGGAACGCGCGCATATCCGCCGTCGGCGTGGACCAGATCGCCGCCGCCATGGGCAACAGATAGCGCGCGGCGAACGCATCGCTATAGCCATGACGGTCGAGAAATTCGCCCAGCGATACGGCCGGCAGGGCATCGGTTTCGATCAGCTGTCGGGCCTGACGATTGAAGCGCAGGATATCGGCGATCATGCGCCAATGGCGCGCATCGAACAGCCGGCTCTTCTGCGCGAACAGGGTGCGCCAGTTATCGCCCGCCCATTCGATCGCGCCATCGGCAATAGACACCGCGAACGACATATCGCTGGGCCGCGTATCGACTGCCAGCTCGTCCAATAACGACTCGAAAAACGGGTAGTTACGATCGTTGAGTACGATAAAGCCGGTATCCACCGGCTGCTCGCCCGCCATGACCGTATTGGCATGCCCACCGGCCCGGTTCGCGGCTTCGAATACGGTGAGTTCCGCGCTGCCATCGAGCAACCAGGCGGTACCCAGCCCGGCAATCCCGCTGCCCACGATCGCGATTCGCTGCATGTCGTCCTTTTTATCAAGCACTGGGGCAAGTCGAACCCTTGGATACGGCCCACGATCGGCTACGGATGCGATCGGTTTTTACCCGTTTTGGTGTTTCGGCTATGCTTTGCGACCGACTTTGGAAACGGCGTGGATGCAAATACGCTCGCTGTCGCACGATCGCCCGATAGTGTATCGAAATCGGGCACCGGGGCCGCAGCCAGTCAGGCCGCGGTGCGATTCGCACGAATGTCCACGTTTGTCTTCAACCCTTCATTTACAAGGAGCGCACCATGAAAGAACCCGTACGCGTAGCCATTACCGGCGGCGCCGGCCAGATCAGCTATTCGCTGATTTTTCGTATCGCCGCCGGCGACATGCTCGGCCCGGATCAGCCCGTAATCCTGCAGTTGCTGGAAATCCCGCCGGCCATGGATGCGCTCAACGGCGTGATGATGGAAGTCAACGACTGTGCCTTCCCGCTGGTCAAGGACATCATCGGCACCGACAAGCCCGAAGAAGCCTTCAAGGACGCCGATATCTGCCTGCTGGTCGGCGCCAAGCCGCGCGGCAAGGGCATGGAACGCTCCGACCTGCTCAAGGCCAACGCCGACATCTTTTCGGTGCAGGGCAAGGCCATCAACGATCACGCCTCGCGTGACGTCAAGGTGCTGGTGGTCGGCAACCCGGCCAATACCAACGCGCTGATCGCGGCCAGCAATGCGCCGGATCTCGACAAGGGCCAGTTCACGGCCATGATGCGCCTGGACCACAACCGCGCCCTGTCCCAGCTGGCCCAGAAGACCGGCACCCAGGTCACCGATATCGACAAGATGATCGTCTGGGGCAACCACAGCGCGACCCAGTACCCGGATATCAGCCATGCCACCGTCAACGGCAAGGCCGCGCTCGATCTGGTCGACCGCCACTGGTACGAAAACGACTTCATCCCCACCGTACAGAAGCGCGGCGCGGCCATCATCGAGGCCCGTGGCGCCTCCAGCGCCGCCTCGGCGGCCTCGGCGGCCATCGACCATATCCACGACTGGGTGAATGGCTCGAAAGGCATTGTGTCGATGGGTATCCCGGCCGACGGCAGCTACGGCGTGGAAGAAGGCATCATGTATTCCTACCCCGTGACCTGCAAAAACGGCCAGTACGAAATCGTTCAGGATCTTGAGATCGACGAATTCAGCCGTGACCGCATGAAGCAGACCGAAGACGAGCTGCGCAGCGAGCGCGAAGCGGTTTCCGAGCTGCTGTAAATCGCAACCATCGCAGGCGCGTGAACACGCGCCACGCCAACTGGAAAGCCGCGTCCGTTCAGGACGCGGCTTTTTTTATGTCTGCGCCTGTCGCCGCATCTGATCGAGATAGCCGCGCCGATAGTGATACTTCATGCCGATCTCGTAGCGCTTGAGCGGCGGCGCATTCGCACTCAGACGATAGCGTAGCCATTGCTTGGCCAGCCGAGTCCACAGCGCCAGCGACGCCCCGGCCAGCTGTACGCCGCCTGTTCGCGGGTACAGATAGGCATTCTTGCGTCCGCGCCGGTAGGCCCCCTGGAAAAGCACCGGCAGGGTCAGTTGACCGGTATGCACATAATGCGTAATGACGGCGTCAGGGACATAGACACAACGGTGGCCTTGCGCCATCAACGCCTTGTTCAGATCGGTATCCCCGCCCTTGATATAGTCCGGCGTGCCGTCCGGCCCCACGTTTTCGTCGAAACGCCGCTCCCCTAGCGCGCTGCGGCGTATCGTCATGTTCGCGCCGAGCGCAGGCACGTCGGTCGGGCCTTCCTGCTCGCGCGGTCGATAATGGCCACAATGCCGTTCGATGATCGCTTGTCCAGCCGCGCCCTCGAGCCAGCCCGGCACATCGCCCACAAGATGGGCCACCACGGGACCACAGAACAAATCCGCATCGGGCCAGTCCCGGGCAGCTCGCCACAAGCTGGCTAGCCAGCGCGCATCGATGCCCACATCGTCGTCGGTAAATGTCAGCAAGGCCCCGCGAACGTGATCGAGTGCATGATTCTGTGCCTTGCACTTGCCCGGTTTGTCGTAGCGCAACACCACGAGTGGCAACTCGGCGACGGCACTTTCGAGAACCTGCGTAGTTGCGTCGGTACTGGCGTTGTCGACCACGATCAATTCCCAGTCGAACGCGATATCGCGCTGATCGGCGAGCGCCGACAGGGTCACAGCGAGCTTCTCGGCCCGGTTACGCGTCGTGATCACGACACTGATGGCGACTTCTTTCACAGCCATGACAGCGACTCGACGCATTCTAACGATGCGCGCGACGTTCGCGCCGGGCGCGACGCCGGCGGCGCAACTCGGCTCTGAGCCGCTGGATGAAAGATTCCCCCACGTCGGGAACATGGTGGCCACGGCCGACGTCTCGTGCCGCGCCCTCTTCCAGGGTCACACCATAAAAACCCAGTTCGTGGTACGCATAATTGATTTCGAGCTCGTGTCCGACATCGTTGAATGGTTTGATGCGCTCATAATCGGCCAGACGGCGCAAGCTTGGGTTAAACGTGAAGCCGTACCAAGTGTGGTTGCGCGAGGTTTTGGGCAATACGCGCCGATACATCACGTTGTCGTCGGTATACCGTATCCGCTCTTCGAACTTATGCCGGTTACCTTCCCAGAGGTTGCGTAGCCAGACGGTGATCGCACCCGGATCGTGTTTGAGTACCGATAACGAATCCTCCATGAAACCGGACCGGAAAAACTCGTAATCGTCTTCGCAGTGAAAGATATAAGGCGTATCGACCTCGGCATAAGCGCGGTCCACGCTGCGTATCTGGCCCAGCCGCGGCTCGTTGAACAACACCGTATCGAACAGATCGCCAAAGCGTTGCTCGATGAAATCGAGCATGTCGCGATCACCGGAGTCCTCGATCAGGATATAGCGGGCGATTGGATACGTATTGTGGGCCACGAAACTGTCGATCGTTCGCGCCAGCAACTCGGGCCGACCGCAGCTGGTGAGGACAAATGTAATGCCGTCTCGGGTCAAGGTCATAGATTCGTTCTCGAATATCATTCGTGGCAGCACAGGGCTGGACGCAAGCCCGGACAAACCTGGAATACGCTCTGGGCCTTATACGGCCTGCGTATAATCACAGAAAACTCCTTGCCTGTTCCAGCATGAACCGCGATACACCGATCGACCGACAAGCCCTGGCTGAAACACTGCACTACGGGGTACCGATAAATCGACCCGTGCCCATCCAGGGCCTACCCTTCGAGGTCGATACCCTGAAGGCGGCCAGACAGCGTCGGCGTCAGCCCGAACCCTCCCAGGACAAGCTGCTCGCGCAGGGTGCCGACCTCTGGAACCATATCTGCCGAAAGGCCGCGAATCACGCCACACGCCCATTGTTACTACCACTGAGCGCCGGTCTGGACTCGCGCGCCGTGCTCGGCGGGCTGCGAGCCTGCGGCGCGTCTGTCAAGACCGCAACCTACGGTGTACCGGGCGCCTTCGATTACGAAATTGCGCCCCGCATCGCAGCTCAAGCAGGCGTTGCCAACGAACGAATCGACCTGACACGAACACAGCTATCGCGAGCCGCACTGCTTGATGTTGCCAAGAGTGAGCCATCGCCATCGTTGGTGATCGACATGTTTTTCAATGCGCAGATCGCATGGCGTTACGGCCAGGAGTTCACCTACATCAATGGCTTCTGTGGCGACGCCTTATCGGGCAAGCACCTCGACAAGGGTGCCAGCGGCAACTGGCAGCAAGCCCGGGAATCGTTCGTGGCGTGGCATCAGGCAAGCCGTACCATCAAGCTCACCGATGAGGATATGGTGCCAATCGATGCGCTTCCGAGCGCGCCATTCGTCGATATGGACCTCATGAGCCCGCTCGAGCAGCTGGATCACGCGATCCGCCAACAACGCCTGGTCCGCCCGGTCGTCTGCCCGGCCGGCTACGAAGTGCTCAGCCCGTTTCTGGACCCCGAATGGTGTGCCTTCATACTCGGTCTACCGGACGCACTACGCCGCGATCAGCGTTTTTTCATCGCCCTGTTCCAGTACAGCTATCCCGAACTTTTCGCACTACCGACTACCGCAAGCGGCGGTCTGCCGTTGGGCGCGAGCGACGCTGAGATTCGCCGCTATCGAAAGAAGCTGCGGCGGCAACGTCGGCTCCGGTCACGCCTGAGTCATATCATTCCGAACATCCATGTGCCGCCGGCCGATCGCCGCTGGCAATATCTGGATTTCCGGAACGAACTTCGCCGAGACAGTACCGTGGCCGCGTTATTCGATGAAAGCATGGCTCGGCTCGACGACAGCGAACTCGTACCCTGGATCGACGCGCAGGGCATATTACGTCGACATCGAGAGGAAAAGACGGATCATTTCAAGGCACTGAATGTGCTGTTCAACCTCGAACTGCTGCTCGATGCTCGGCCCGACCTGTTCAAGCCCTCGTCGTCCGACTAGCCGTGAATACGTGATCTGATCGCACGCCGAAACAGTTTCCATGATCCGCCCAGGGTCTGATCCTTCTGGATCTGGGCCCTAAGGCGCTGGGTGATCGACGAAAACGCGATCGGGTGAACAATCGAGAACGGTTTCAGTACGTGCGGCGGTGCTTCCAGACTCAGTTCGTCCAGGCGTGATCTTGCGACCAAAAGTATCGCGTTCTGGCGATACCATTCCGCGATCTCCTCATCATGCCAAATATGGGGCCGTATCACGTCCAGCCCCACATAATCGTGCGCCGCGAAACGTTCCAGCCAGTACTCGATCCACTGCTCGTTGATGTGGTGACGCCCACCCTGGCCCGGGATGGCGGCCGAGAAGAGAATGCAATCGGATAGCCCGGTGAGCGATGCGACGAACGTATTCGCGGCGGAATCGGGCAGGTGTTCGGCGACCTCCAGCGATAGCGCCAGGTCATATCGTTTCGCCGGCGGCGTGATCGGCGTGGTCAGATCGTGATGCGAAAAACAGTCCGTCGGTATCTCGAGGTGCTGGGTGTCGACCCATTCGCCTTCGAAGCCATGGATATCCGAAATGCCGCGTCGCTTGATTTCAGACAGCCAGGTGCCCACGCCGCAACCCACGTCGACGGCGGACTCCACAGGCGGCAGCACCGCGAGCGCCAGTTCGAGAATGCGACTGGACGCGGTCACGGTACGCGCGTGGCGGTCCTGATAGAAGGTATCGGAATAGACGGCTTTGGATGGCATGGAATCGGTATCTCAATCGTGATTGTCGTGAGTTAAGCGGATCTGGCGGGCGCGCAGTTCATGAACCTGGCCCAACCGAAACTGGTAGGTAATGCCCCGCTCGATGCACGCGCGCTTCTGTGCGGACTGCAAACGTCGGCATAGCTCATAGCGTAGCCCGGAACGCAGCGTGGCCAACCACAGTTTGAGCGGCGCCCCGCGCCAGTACAGCTTCGGCGTTTTCTTGGCACTGGGCAGATAAACCTGGCCACGGCCCTTCTTGTAGGCCCGCGAAAGCAACCAGTCGGCGTTCGTCTGGTCGGTACGCACCACGTGGGCTACCCGCGCCTGGGGCACGTAGATATAGCGATGACCACGCGCCGCCAAGCGACGCAGAAAGTCGCCCTCGCCACCCATGGCATAGCTGCCGGTTTGCGGGCCGAGCTGTTCATTGAAGCGCATGCCCTGAAACGCCGCCCGGCGCACCGCGAAGCTCGGGCCATAGGGATGCCGACCTACGGGCCCTTCCTGGTCGGCTGGTTGGTAACGTGCAAAGGCCGTGGTGGCAAACTCGAAATCGGGCGAGGTCATCCAGGCCGGCGTATCGGCGGGAAAGCTGGGCTCGATCCGCGCACCGAAGATGACATCGTCCGGCCAGCGCTGTGCCGCCTCGATATAGGCGCGCATACAGTCGGGCTCGGGCAGTACGTCGTCGTCGGTAAAGATGACGAGCTCGCCCGACAGCCGATCCATGGCCACGTTGCGCGCACGATTCTGGCCGACACCGTCGGCATGCAGATAAGTGATCGGCAAGTCCCGACGCGCCTGCTCGATGACCTCGGCGGTTGCATCCGTACTGCCGTTGTCCACGATCAGCAGTTCCCAGTCCAGTCCTTGCGTATCAAGCGCCCGGTAGCATTCGAGCGTGCGCTCGAGCTGGGCAGCGCGATTGCGCGTGGCGAAAAGAATGGATACATCCATGGCTGGCTTTCTGGCTCGTTCTATCGTCAGTAAGACATCCAACCGACCATTCGATCAGCCGGGCCGCAGCGTGCGCACGTGATTGCGAGCAGCGTATCGGATACGCCTATTATCGGTGCGTCGGGCCCGCGCTGCCAGGCCGCGCGCTGATGTCCCGGTGATCCGGTGATTATCCGCGCACCCGGGCCACGGCTTCGCACCAGCCCTCATACAGCGCATCGACTTCCGCCGCGCTTTTTTCGACGTCAAAATGCTGTTCGGCACGCCAAAGCTCGGCGATCGCGTCGAGCGAATCGTAGAGCCCGACCTGCAAGCCCGCCATATAAGCCGCGCCCAGTGCCGTGGTTTCGATCACTTCGGGGCGTTCGACCGGCGTTTGCAGGATATCGGCCAGACAGCTGCAGACCAGATCGTTGGCGACCATGCCGCCATCCACGCGCAGCTCGCGCGGCGGCTCGGCGTCGTCACCGATCGCATGAACCAGATCGCGGGTCTGATAACAGGTGGATTCGAGTGCGGCGCGTACGATCTGCTCGATGCCGGTATCACGGGTGAGCCCCAGAATCGCACCGCGGGCTTCCGGGTCCCAGTAGGGTGCGCCCAGGCCGGTGAAGGCCGGCACAAGATAAACGCCACCGGTATGGTCGACCGAGGACGCCAGCGCCTGGGTTTGCTCGGCCTCTTCGAACATGTGCAGCGCATCGCGCAGCCATTGAATGGCGGCACCAGCGACGAAGATAGAGCCTTCCAGGGCATAGGTGGTACGCCCGCCGAGGCGATAGGCGACGGTCGTCAACAGCCGATGGCGCGAGGCGACAGCCTGTTCGCCGACATTGAGCATGAGAAAACAGCCGGTGCCATAGGTCGATTTCGCCATGCCGGGCTTGAAACAGGCCTGGCCGACGAGTGCGGCCTGCTGGTCGCCGACCATGGCCGCGATGGGGATGGGCGAGCCGAACAACTCCGGGTCGATGGTGCCGAAATCGGCCGCGGTATCGCGCACCTCAGGCAATAACGCACGCGGGATATCAAAAAACGTCAGCAGTTCGTCGTCCCAGGCCTGATCACGGATATTGAACAACAACGTGCGCGAGGCGTTGGTCGCATCGGTCGCGTGGACCGCGCCGCCGGTCAGGTGCCACAGTAGCCAACTGTCGATGGTGCCAAAGGCCAGCTCGCCGGCCTCGGCGCGCTCGCGGGCACCGTCGACGTTATCGAGCAGCCAGGCGATCTTGGTGGCCGAGAAATACGGATCGAACAACAGGCCGGTCTTGTCCTGCAGCCACTGTTCGGTTTGGGCGTCGGCCAGCTCGCGACAGCGATCGGCCGTGCGCCGATCCTGCCAGACGATCGCGCGGGCAATCGGCTCGCCGGTGGCGCGATCCCAGATGACCGTCGTTTCCCGCTGATTGGTAATACCGCAGGCAGCGATATCGCTGGCTTCAAGCCCGGCATCGTCGATAGCCTCGCGGCATACGGCGATCACGTCGGCGCGAATCGTATTCGCATCGTGCTCGACCCAGGCTTCCTGTGGAAAATACTGCTGGAACTCGCGCTGGGCGCGCCCACGGATATGGCCCTGACTGTCGAACACGATGGCACGACTGCTGGTCGTGCCCTGGTCGATGGCAAGCAGATGGTCAGCGCGGCTCATGGGCAAACGCCCCAGACATCGTTCATGGACGACTCTCCTTTACGACACACGGCATAGGCAATCGCACGGGCCTGCGAACCCGGCCGGGTCCTACGCGCCCGGAAACAAAAGGCCTATACACCACTGGATCGCGGGCTTGTTTCTATGGAAGGATGCAGCTTTACGCGCTGCATGCCATACAGGTCAACCGTTGACGTACGAATCCGAGCAGGTCAGCACCGACAGCCCCACCCGGCTGGTGGCCTATCGTTGGCCCGCACAGCAACCCACACGCGCCTGTCTGATCATCGTGCATGGCATGGCCGAACATGCCCGCCGCTATGCGCACCTGGCGGAGGACCTGGCCGCCGCCGGCATCGAAGTCCATGCGTTCGATCTGCGTGGCCACGGGGCGACCACCGCCGCCGTGGATCACGGCGATCTGGGCGAACGTTGCGACTGGCAAACGCTGATCGAGGATGTCGAGCGTATTCGCCAGCGCGCCGCAGCGCGCACGCCGCGCGTACCGATCTTTCTGTTCGGCCACAGCCTGGGTTCGTTCATCGCGCTGGCCGTACTTGCCCAGTATGGCGAGGCCTATGCCGGCGCGATTCTCAGCGGCAGCGATCGACCCAACCCGCTGGCCGGTCGCGCGGCGGCGGTACTGGCACGAATTGAATGTGCACGCATCGGTGCCCACACGCGAAGCCAGGCATTACAGCGGTTGATCATCGGCGCCTACGATCGCCGTCTGGCGCGCTATTACGGCACCCTGCGCAGCAATGCCTGGCTATCCACCGACGATTCGGCCGTGGATGCCTACGAGGCCGACCCGGACTGCGGGTTTGCGCTGTGTGCCGGCGCCTGGCATACGGTTCTGTGCGGCATCGCGCGTAGTGCCAGTGCCTACGGCCTGCGGCGTGTGCCCATGGCACTGGGGCTGTTGGTCATCGCCGGGCGCGACGATCCGATGGGCAATTTCGGGCGGGGCCCGCAGCGCATGGCACGGGCCTGGGCAGCGGATGGCCAACGCGATCTCGAACTGCGGCTCTACGATTCGCGCCGCCACGAGTTGCTCCACGACCAACACGCCGATACCGTAATCGCCGATATTCGCCGCTGGCTCGATGCGCGTATACCGCATGCGCCAGCGCATACCCGCACCCCATTCGAGGAGTCCGTCGATGCGTCGTAGTGTCGTGGCACTGATCGTGCTATGTCTGTGGAGTACCGCAGTGCTGGCCGCGCCGGCAGCGAAACTGTGGCCGCGATGGCAGGCGCACGACGAGAATTCGACCGCGACGATCGACCACAGGGCGTTCGATGATTTCCTGCGTACTTACGTCGTCGCGCACGAACACGCGCCCAATGGCGTGCGCTATGGCCAGGTCAGCGATGCCGACCATCAACGCCTCGAACGCTATCTCCAGGCCATGCAGCAAATCGATATCGATGGCTACAACCGCGACGTCCAGCGCGCCTACTGGATCAACCTCTACAACGCGCTCACGCTGGATCTGGTGCTCGATGCCTATCCGGTCGATTCCATCCGCGATATCGGCGGCAGCGTGTTGTCCTCCGGGCCCTGGAAGAAAAAACGGCTACGTATCGACGGCGAAAAAGTCAGCCTGAACGATATCGAACACCGCATCCTGCGCCCGATCTGGCACGACGGTCTGACCCACTACGGCGTCAACTGCGCCTCCTTGAGCTGTCCGGACCTCGCTACGCGCGCCTATACCGGCAAAAACGTCTACACCCTGTTACGCGAGAACGCACGCGACTATGTCAACAGCCCCGCGGGCGTACGCTTTACGGATGACGACGAGCTGATCGTGTCGAAAATCTTTGACTGGTACGGGTCGGATTTCGGCGACAGCGACCGGGCAATCATCAGCTATCTACGCCGCTTTGCCGGCCCACAGCGCTCGCTACGCCTGGATATGCGCCAAACCATCGACGGCTATGCCTACGACTGGGCGCTTAACGACGAAGCCGCGATCGAAGCCGACGAATAAACCCCTACGCCGCCCCGCCCCCTGACCAGCGCAAACGCGTGGCCGCGCAATCGCCTGATCAACCGGTACGCCGGGCAATCGGCGAGGTCCACATGAGTTTGCCGCTGGGCGCTGCGGCCTGCGCCTTGGTTGTCGCATCTTCCATCGACACCATGAGCTGGGCCGGCTCGTCCATGTGCCTGGCCGCGCTATCCGAGACCACCATTTCATGGTCGCCATGCGTATTCGGCCACTTGCCGAGCAGCACCGGTTCGCCGTTCTTCGGCTTGAGCCAGGCGCGCAGCACCTTGCCTTCGGGCACATCGTAATCGCCCATGGCGACCACGCTCATCTTGTGACTATTGGCATGCGCAGTGACCAGCCAGCTCATCCCGGTCGACTCGTCGTAGACCATGCTGGCATACGCGGGCGCCGCGGCGGCCCCGGGTTCGTCGCCACGCTCGGTGGAACCGGTAAACAGCAACCCGGCCATCACCAGCGCCGCGGTCGATGCCACCAGGGCCAGACCACGCCACAGCCCCACGCTGCGATCGTTGGCCGCGGGCTGTCGCGCGGCAACGGGCACTGCCGAACGTGTCGCCGTCGGCGTTGCGGTTTTCAGGCCGAGTTCTTGGGTGATCCGATCCCAGACCGCCGCCGGTGGCTCCGCGGGGCGTAAGGCAAGCGCCAGTGCGCCCAGCCGTGTCTCCCAGTAGGCCAACTCACGGCGCGCGCCGGCATCATGCATGAGCCGGGTTTCAAAACGGCTGCGCTCACGCCTATCGAGCGTGCCGAGTACGTACTGCGCCGCCTCCAATATACGTTGCTCGTGTTCGGACTCGGCCATTACGCACGCTCCGCGAGACATTCGCGCAGCCGTAGAAGGCCGCGGCGTATCCAGCTCTTGACCGTGCCCAGCGGCGCATCGAGGCGCTCGGAAAGCTCCTGGTGCGTCAGGCCTTCGTAGTAGGCCAGCAGCACGCTATCGCGTTGCTGGGGTTGCAGGGTTTGCAAACAGACGTTGATCGCATCCAGCGACTGCTGGTTTTCGTTTTCCTCAAGCGGCGAGAGGGACTGCTCGTCTTCGAGCAGCGTCGCCACCATGTCGGGTTCCTCGGGCATGGCCACTTCCGGGCGTTTGCGCCGGAGTACGTCCAGCGCACGATAACGCGCGATCGACAACAGCCAGGTCAACGGCGCGCCGCGTTCGGGCGTGTAGGTATCGGCCTTCTGCCAAACGCGCACATAGGCATCCTGGAGCGCATCCTGCGCGCGTTCGGGATTACGCAGAATACGCAATAGCAATGCATAGAGTTGCGACGACGTCGCCGCATACAGATGCTGAAAGGCCTGTTCGTCGCCGCGGGCGGTGGCGGCGAGCCATTCGGTGAGCTGGTCGCGTTCAGCCATGGGCGCACCCATCTTCGGCCACCGGCGCCAATGCGTCGACGCGCGCCTGAACGACGACAGACGCTACGTCGAAACGACACGCAAAAACGCTTGCGCTAGTCATGCATGGACTCACTATTAGTCGATCCGCCTAGTCTGGCGGGAAAATGGGCGCGGCTCAATTGCCGCACAATCCGGATAACGGCATGCGCTAGTTGAGCGCGCCGCCACAGCTACTGCCCTGGCCGGCGGTACAGCCGTAGCAGTGATCGCCCACGGCGATCGCACGACCCGCGAAGTCGTAATCGACCAGTTCACGCAGGTGGGTCGCCCCGCCGCCGGCCAGTGGCATGCTCAGCATCTGGTTGAAATCGCAGTCGTAGACATAGCCCTGCCAGTCCACACTGATCAGCCCGCGACACATGACGCTGGCAAGGTTATCCGGGCGATGCGCGCTGCGCAGCAGTTGCATGTATTCGCCCATGCGCTGTTCGCGCAGCAACATATGCGCATAGCGCTTGATCGGCATGTTGGCGAGTGTGAACAGGTGATCGAACACAATGCCAAAACGATCGGCCAGAAACCGCTTGTAATCCTGCTCGAGCGTATCCTGCGGCGGCGGCAGCGACGGCGAACCCGGGTTGTAGACAAGGTTGAGCGTCAGCCCGCTATCGGGCTGGCCGTAGCCCAGCGCATTGAGCTTTTGCAGCGCGGCGATACTGTCGTCGAATACGCCCTTGCCGCGCTGGGCATCGACATTGTCGGCGGTATAGCAGGGCAGCGAGGCGATCACTTCGACTTCGTGCTCGGCAAGAAACGCCGGCACCCATTCATAATCGGGCTCCTCGATAATCGTGGGGTTGCAGCGATCCATCAGATGCACGCCAAGCGCCTTGGCGTCACGCATGAACTCACGAAAACGCAGATGCATTTCCGGCGAGCCACCGGTGACATCCAGGGTCTGAATATTCTGAGCCGCGATGAATTCGAGGGCCGTATCCATGGTCGCCGCGTCCATGAGCTCGGTTCGCTTGGGCCCGGCCTCGACATGACAATGCGTACAGGCCAGGTTGCACAGATAACCCAAATTCATCTGCAATGTATGCAGTCGATCCCGCCGGATCGGCGGGAAATCGGTCGTGGCCGCGCTTGTTGTCATCGGGCGCATGGCACCGCCTCGCGCTTGATTAGGTTGTGCACAATGTTAGCAGGAGTTGAAAGCTGCATAAGGCATACGCATATCGTGAAGCACCCGATTGATTGAGCGCAGGTTTATCATGCCCCACACGTTTCCCGGTCACTATCCTGCTACCCGCATGCGCCGCGGTCGCGCAAGCGACTTCGCTCGGCGTTTGTCGCGCGAAACCCGGCTGTCGGTCGACGATCTGATCTACCCGGTTTTCGTGACCGAAGGCGAGCCGGTCGATGTCGCCGCCATGCCCGGCGTACAGCGACATACCCTCGAGGGGCTGTTGCGTGAAATGACCGATGTGGTCGCGCTCGGCATTCCGGCGGTCGTGCTGTTTCCCGTGATCGATGCCAGTAAGAAGACGCCGGACGCAGAAGAAGCCGCCAACCCGGATGGGCTGGTACCGCAGGCGATTCGCGCAATCAAACGTGAATTCCCGCAGCTCGGTGTCATGACCGATGTCGCGCTCGACCCTTATACCAGCCATGGCCAGGACGGCGTGATCGACGACAACGGCTATGTGCTCAACGATCCGACCATCGATATTCTCGTGCGCCAGACCCTGGCCCATGCCGATGCCGGCGCGGATATCGTGTCGCCCTCGGACATGATGGACGGGCGTATCCAGGCCATGCGCAACGCGCTGGAAGACAAGGGCCACGTAAATACGCTGGTCATGTCCTATGCGGCCAAGTTCGCCTCCAGCCTGTACAACCCCTTTCGCGAAGCGGTTGGCTCGGCGGCCAATCTCGGCAAGGCCGATAAGCGCACCTATCAGGTCGACCCGGCCAATACCGACGAAGCCCTGCGCGAGGTCGCGCTCGATCTCAAGGAAGGCGCGGACATGGTCATGGTCAAGCCCGGTCTGCCCTATCTCGACATCATTCATCGGGTGAAGCAGACCTTCGGCGTGCCGACCTTCGCCTACCAGGTGTCCGGTGAATACGCCATGCTCAAGGCCGCGATCGACAACGGCTGGCTGGACGAACGCGCGGCTGTACTCGAGTGCCTGGGCAGCTTCAAACGGGCGGGTTGCGACGGCATTCTGACCTATTTCGCCAAGGACGCGGCACGCTGGCTGGCCGATTGACGCGGCCGGCCGCAGATCGCGCACATGAGATATTGCACACGTTGGGTTAGTTCTGCCGGCCCTGTGCCTGGGATCTGGCGCATGCATGCGCCCGCGCGATTTTCGCTGCCCGGGATCAGCGGCTGGCAACCGTTTACCAAGGGGCCACATTCCGAGCTTTTCCGTGCACCGACCTCGAAGCCGATACTGGCCAAGGTTATTCGTCCTCGCAGCCAACCCCGCGATACGCTACGAAAATATGTGAACGCCCAGGCCAGACGCGAGTGGCGAAGCGCTTTTCGGCTGCAAGATGCTGGACTGGAAGCCCCACGCGTGCACGGCTGGGCGGTGTCGATTTCACCTTTCGCCCCCTATGAATCGATTCTGTTCATGGAGGAAATCGAAGGTTTCAAGACGTCGCTGCGCTTCATCCGCGAATCGGAGAACGCAGCGGATCGACGACTTTTTTTCGACGACCTGGCAGCCGATATGGCCCGGCTACACGGCCACGGCCTGATCCATAAGGACGGGCACTTCGGCAATATTGGCTGGGGTTCGGGCGATCAGCTGATCTGGATCGATAACGACATCCGATTCGCCAATACGCCAGCGAAACTGGAGAAGGGCTTTCTCCACATGCGCCAGATGCTTGAGCGCACGGCCCGCAATGACGTACATGCCGAGGAGTGGCGCTATTTCGACCAGCGCCTGCGCATGCAACTGGAACGCTGGCCCAAAGCCCGGGCACTGGGGGCCACACTCCGGTAATCCTGCACCAGAACAGCGAACGGGCTGGCGGTACTGCTACGCGCATCGATCCAGGTCAAAAAAACCTGATCGCCTGCATTAGCGGGCGTTACACCGCATCGCCCACATCCCTGAAGGGTCTTCAGGCACTCCCTACGGTATTTCAGCCGGCCGTTGCCGGCAGTTCGATGTCCAGCCCCGCCCTGCGATACACCGCCAGCGTTGCATTGAAATTCGCTTCGGCCGTATTGCAGCGCACCTGCTCGATCATCTGTTCGGCGATCGCCCGGCGCTCGGGCTCGTTGCGAATGAGTCGCTCGAGCTGGGCACTGATGTTGGCGGCGCTCGGCGCCTCCGGTAGCGCGTCGTACAGATTCTTCGGCAGCAGTTCCGTCGCGCCCACGCGCTTGCTGGTCACCACGGGCACGCCACAAGCAAAGGCTTCTTGCACGACCTGACCGAACTCTTCGATACGGGCCGGATGCGCACAGATGTCCAGGGCATGGAAGTAACGCTGCGGGCTGAGCGTGTGCGGCACGAAGCGCATGCGATCGGCGATGCCGAGCGCGCGTGCTTCGGCCATGAAAAACGAAGAACTCGCCTGCTTGCCCAGCACGAGCAGCATACTCGATTGGCGAAGGCCGTCCTCCAGCGTCGCATAGGCATGCAACAGAATATCCAGCCCGCGCTTCTGGTAATCGCCCGAGGTGATCAGGCCGATCAGTGTGGTGTGTTCGTCGCAGCCCAGCTCTTCGCGCACCGCGTCGCGGTAGCGCTGCCGGTCGCCGCGGTTGAATTGGGCCGGGCGATAACCGGGATAGATAACTGGCAGTCGCTCAGGGTCCACACCGTAGCGTTGCGACAGGTCGTCTCGCATGAGCCTGGAATTGCAGATACACAGCTTAAAACCGTCCTCCGCGAAAATCCGGTCGTGGATTTCGGCCAGCGTACCGCGGGCGTCGAGGGCATCGCCGTGCAACAGCTCATGCGCCAGATGCAGACAATTGTGCATCGACAACACATCCTGCCGATAATGATGCCCGTGCCCGGCCACGAAATCGTAGTTCTGCTGATCGATATACTGCTGGGCGCGCGCGGCAAACCAGCGCCACTTGTAGCGGCTGAGCACCGGCAGGCGCTGAATGCGTACGGCGCGCCCCATATCCGGTGTGACACCGCCCTTGTGCACTTTGCCGCCGATCAGATCGACCTGGTGACCGAGCTTGCAAAAATAGCGGGCATGATCGGTGATGGTGTTGTTCGTGCCGCCAATATCGCCGATTCCGCGAAAGGCGATGGCAATGCGCTTGCTGGTCGTGCTCATGAACGCGCCGCCGGGGCTAGCCGCCCAGTGTCCACGAACGACGCGATTGCGCCCAGCGCAGCACGCACGTGATCGTCGAATACAAAGCGCTGCCGCGCCGCGTCCACACCCGCTTCGCTCATGCGCGCATAGCGCGCGCCATCGCTACAGATATCCATAATAGCCCGGCATAGCGTCTGCGGATCGAGTGCGCGCGGGGCGACGATCGCATCCTGCGCCGGATCGTAGACCTGCGGCGGCAAATCGTCGTCGCCAGCGCCGAGCGCGCGATAATCGGCCACGCTCAGTGTCGGCTCGATGCACAGACCCGTACGTTCGTGCTCGATGACCTCAACCAACCCATCCACTGCGCTAACCACGGCCGGCACACCATACGCGCCCGCTTCGACCGCGATCTGACCGAACGGTTCACGCAGCGCGGCGTGCACGAGCAGATCGATATCCGCATAGAACGCGGCCATATCGGCCACCAACCCTTCAAATACCACGTAATCGGCGATATTCAGCGTTTTGGCCAGCTGCTGCAAACGCGCGCGCTCTGGCCCATCGCCGGCAATACGCAGCGTTGCGCGGTAGCCATGCTTGCGCAAATGCGCGAGCGCGTGCAGTGCAACCGCCACACCCTTGATCGATTCCAGACGTGCGACCACGCCCAGGGTGAGTCTGTCCTTGTCTGGACATGTCCGCGGTTCGGGGGCGATCGCCGGCAACAACGATGGCCGTAACGCGTTGTGGATGACGCGGATTTCCCCGCTATAGTTCCAACGCAGCTCGAGCATGCGTTGGGCGGCATAGGAATTACAGATAACCGCCGGAACGGCCGCAAGAAAATCCCGCTTGGCCACGGTATCGCCCGCGAACCAGCTCGCGCCACGCTCCCAGTAGATACACCGTTTCGCACCCGCGGCAGCCAGCGTATCCAGACTATCGCGCAGGCGATTCCAGATCACCACCGCGTCCGGACGAGTCGCCGTCATGATATGACGTTGGCGCTGGCGGCGGATGACCTGTGGCCATTTCGGCAGCTTCAAACCCTTTGCATATTTTTCGAACAACACGGGTGTGCGTTGGTCGAGCCGTTTTTCGATCAGCGGGTGAATACGACGCCCACACGCGACCACGGCATGTTCAACGTCTTGCAGCCGGCGAGCAGTCTGTACGAATTCCACGAACTGCTGTTCGACGCCGCCCGCGCCGTCGAGGCTGACATAGTGCAAAACACGCTCAAGACTCATGCGCGCGGCTCGAGCGTTCCGGTGGCATGGTATTCGTTCACAGCGGCCATCACGTCATCGACATGGCGATCGAAATCGAAGCGCTCTGCGATACGCCGCATGGCGGCATCGCTCATCGCCGCGAACCGCTCTGCATCGCGGGTGATCTCGATCACCGCATCGGCAAGCGCCGCTGGTTCGCAGATCGTCGGCGCCTCGATCGAATCCCGGCCCGGTATATAAACGGCGGGCGGCAGATCATCGGTCACGCCGCCGAGTTCGCGATACCGCACCAGATCCGCGGTCGGCGCAACACATAGGCCGGTCTGTTCGTGGGCCACGACTTCCGGCAATCCGTCGACGGCGGTACAGACCACCGGGCAGCCCATCGCCCCGGCCTCGGCCGCGACCACACCAAACGGTTCGCGTAGCGCTGGATGCAGCAACACATCAATCTGCGAAAAGAACAACGCCATGTCCTTGACCACGCCGAGAAAACGCACATGGGTGGCGATATTCAGGGATTGTGCCAATTGTTCGAGTTCGGCGCGTAGCGGCCCATCTCCGGCAATCGACATGTTGGCATTGATGCCGCGGGCTCGCAGTGCTGCCAATGCATGCAAGGCCAGACACGTGGCCTTGACCGGCACCAGGCGACTGGCCACGCCGATATGCAGGCTTTGATCCCGCGGCAGCTGTTTGAACTCTTTCACCGTATGCCGGTTACGCATGCCATTGGGGCAAACGCGCACCACACCTTCATAGCCCCACCGCAATTCGAGCATGCGTTTGGCCGCCTGGGAATTGCATAGAACCGCAGGCAGGCGTGCGAGTACATCGGCACGGGCACGATCGTCGCCAGCAAGCCAGGCCGAGCCGTGCTCCCAGTACAGACAGCGGCGCACACCCAGCGCATCGATCACGCGTGTGTGCTGATCCAGTCGATTCCAGAGCAAGGCGACATCCGGCTTGAAACGACGCCCGAGCCAGCGGTAACGCGTACGCCGCAGCGCGGCTGGATGCTGACCGAGCTTGAAGCCGAACAGCTTCTTTTCGTAGCGCCAGTCCTCGAAATTGGGCAGCAGTGCGCGATGGTGGGCATGGATCTTGGTACTGCAGACCACCACGGACTGTTCGACCCCATGCCGGCGCGCTGCACGCGCGGCAAAAGTCACGAACTGCTGCTCCACCCCACCGAAGCCGCTCAAACTCACATAATGCGTCAAGCGCAGCCCCTGACGGCCCTTATCGCGCCCCATAAACTGATCTCTGATAGATTCTCTCGGGCCGACCGCGCACGCAGATCGCCCAAGTGATTTGCCATTTGCGCTCGGTCCCACGGCGTGCATCGATGCAATGCACCCGAATTAGCCCCTCGAGAACCAACGCAAACCAATCAATGACTAAGACAGGATGGATTATAGCAATCGCGGCTGTCGCGGCCGTGACCTTCATACTCTCAGCAGGCTGTCGTATCGGCTGGGAAGCCGGCTTTTGCGCCAGCGGGCGGGCCACGATCGCGCCGTTTATAAACGATACGGGCGAATTCATGCTCACCGAAGTCGTATCGCTCGTCGCCTGCCTGATCGGGCTGCTTATTGCCTATAACGCCTACGTAGACGGCGAGCCCCGACGGGTTCGACTGGCTGCGCTGTTCATCCTGTTCTTTACCATCTCGCTTATTAGCGAAAACAATTTGATGCGGGACGATATTCGGCCGCAGTTTCTTCTGGTTCTGCTGATCTGGATGACCGTCGAGCTTGTCCTTGCACGTTCGTTCGCAGCAATCGCGCTGCTTGTGATGGGCGTTGTCGTGCCAGCTCTAGGCCAGCTGGGCGATCACACAACCCATATCCAGTTCAAAAACGTATTCGGGTTACCAATCTCCGATAGCATTCTCGCAACATGGGCCAACATATTCGGCGTGCTCGAAGAGCCGCTGGAACTGTCCGGCTGGCTTTTGTTCGCGACCGCCGCTGCCGTCAGTCTGGATACGCGTGCGATATCCACCGGCCGGATTCGATTCATGACGCTCGCCGCAATTGCGGTCGCGGCCATCGCGACCGGGAACTCCTTTCTGCATCTGCCGGACAGCGACACATACGAAGCGTTGCGTAAGTTTGGCCTGTTCTGTTCAACTGCGGGCGTTGCCTGCGCCGGGGCCGCTGTGCTGTTACGACATGCGCATGGCGATCGGCTCGCGCGTGCCTACTGCATCCTGTTTATCGTGGTCGCCTACTGGATCGCGGTATACGCACCCAGCGTGTATCGGCACGAACACAGCAAGACCATCAGTTCCTGGCTGTGGATATTCCCCGTGTTTGCCGGCTACTACACGCTGGTTAGCTGTCGTCGACAATATCGGCGCGCCGACACAGACGCCGTACAAGCCCAATCGTGACCGCGACCGTCGAAAACCAGCCGAGAATCCTGATCGTCGGCCCGAGCTGGATCGGCGATATGGTCATGGCCCAGAGCCTGTTCATGCTGCTGCGCGCGCGTTTGCCTGACGCGCGTATCGACGTACTCGCCCCCTCGGTAACCGCCAATCTGCTTGAGCGCATGCCCGAGGTGGATCACGCGGTCCGCATGGAAATCGGCCATCGCGAAATCGCACTCGGCGCGCGCCGGCGCACGGCACGCGAGCTCGGCGCGCGCGGCTACGACCAGGCGATTGTGCTCCAGCGCAGCGCCAAGGCGGCGCTCGTACCCTGGCTCGCGGGCATTAACCGGCGTACGGGCTATCTCGGCGAAATGCGCTACGGCCTGATCAATGATGTGCGCACGCTCGACACCTCGCTCTATCCGCGCAAGGTCGAACACTATGCGCTGCTGGGCCTGGCCGCCGAAGGCGATGAATTGGGCGAACTCGATCGGCCAAAGCTGCAAATCGATTCCGATCGGCGCACGGACCTGATCACACAACTTGGTCTGGACCGGACGCGCCCGGCGATCGGCTTCGCTCCGGGCGCGGCCTATGGCGGCGCCAAGCAGTGGCCGGCCACGCATTTCGCGCGGCTGGCGGCAGAGCTCGACCGACGCGGCATCGCCACCTGGATTTTCGGCAGCGCCGCCGACCGAACGCTGGCTGCGGAGCTGGCCGCAGCAGCGCCCCGTCATGGCGTGAACCTGTGCGAACGCACCTCGCTGGTCGATATCGCCGATATCGCCTCGTTGACCAACGCATTCGTCGGCAACGATACCGGCGTAACGCATCTGGCTGCGGCTGCCGCACCGCGCGTGCTCGCTATTTACGGCTCGACGCACCCCGACTATGCGCCGCCGCTGGCGCCGGCCGAAGCCCGTTTCTGGCTCGATCTGGCCTGTGCGCCCTGTCGTGAGCGCCATTGTCCGCTCGGCCACAATGCCTGCATGCGCGATATTCCGGTTCACGACGTCCTGCGCGCCTGTCTGGACCCGGATGCACGCGATATCGCCTCGCTACATCATGCCGGTGGCAGCGCCGCTGCGCCGGCTGTGGAGCCCATTGTTTCTTGCGAATCCGAACCATCGATATGAATGCACCGCCAGATCGCTACGCCGTCATCGGCCATCCGATCGAACACAGCAAATCGCCGGCGATTCATACGGCCTTCGCGCGCCAGACCGGCCAACATCTGACCTACGAGCGCCTGCCCGCCGAACCCGACGCCTTCGCTGCGACCGTCGCCACCTTCTTCGCCGATGGCGGCGCGGGGCTGAATGTGACCCTGCCATTCAAGACCGAAGCCGCTGCCTATGCCGATCGCTTGACCGATCGAGCCCAACGCGCCGGTGCAGTGAATACGCTGGCTCGTCGCGACGACGGCACGCTGCTGGGCGACAACACTGACGGTATCGGCCTGGCGCGCGATCTGGAGCGCGGCCTGGATACGGCCATCGCCGGGGCGCGGATTCTCATCCTGGGCGCAGGCGGTGCGGTACGCGGCGTCGTACCGGTGCTGCTCGAACAGGGCGCAGCCGAGATCTGTGTCGCCAATCGAACCGTCGCCAAGGCCGAGACGATCGCGCACGATTTCGCCGATATGGGCACGGTACGCGCCTGCCCGCTAAACACTGAGGAAGACGGCTGGGACCTCGTCATCAACGCGATCTCTGCCGGGCTCGGCGGCGAAATGCCGGATCTGTCGCCGGCGATTGTCGCCCGGGCACGCGGTGCCTACGACATGCTCTATGCCAACGTGCCCACGCCATTTTTGCGCTGGGTGGCCGCGCAGGGCGTGGCACGACGCTGCGACGGGCTCGGCATGCTCGTCGAACAGGCCGCGGAATCGTTCGCGCTCTGGCGCGGCGTGCGTCCGAGCACGGTCGAGGTCATTGCCGCCCTGCGTCAGTCCGGCGACCCGCGGACCCCATAACCGTTATAATCACGCCGTTATGAGCGCACACGAACCGCTTCAACATCTCGACCACGTCCTGCGCGGCGATACCTCGGGCGAACTGCTCCACCCCGAGGAACACGCACGCCAGTACAGTCATGTGCGCAAGGCACATGAAACCGAGCTGGTCGAAGACTATGTCGAGCTCATCGCCGACCTGATCGACGCCAAGGGCGAAGCGCGCGCGGTCGAACTCGCCCAGCGCATGGGCGTGACCCAGGCTACGGTCGGAAAGATGATCCGGCGCATGACCGACGCGGGGCTGGTGACCAGCGAACCGTATCGATCGATCTTTCTGACCGACTACGGCAAGCAGGTCGCCGCCGAATCGCGCGACCGGCATATCGTGGTGCTGCGTTTTCTGCGCGCCCTCGGTGTCTCCGAAGACACCGCACGCAAGGATGCCGAAGGTGTGGAGCATCACGTGAGCGCCGAAACCATCGATATCATGCGGGCTTTTGTCGATCGAAACGATAGCGCCACCGATGCCTGAAAACGACGCCGACGTCCGTGTAATCGAAGCCGGCCCTTACGGTCATCGTGTCATCGAACACGACTGGCCTCAGGATGCGCGCCGCTGTCGCGCCCTACAGCAAACGCTCACCACACATGTGAATACCGTCGACGACCTGCCTGCCGTTACACGGCTCGGCGGTGTCGATATCGGCTTCGAGGACGGCGGCAACACCACCCGCGCGGCAGCCGTCGTGCTCGATGCACAGACACTGGAAGTCATTGACACGGCCTTGGCGCGCGTGCCGACCCGCATGCCGTATATCCCCGGACTATTGTCGTTTCGCGAAATCCCAGGCGCGCTGGCCGCGCTCGAACAACTCACCACCCTGCCCGATCTCGTTCTGGTCGATGGCCACGGTATTGCGCACCCGCGCCGGCTGGGCGTCGCCACCCACCTGGGACTGGTGACCGGCCTTCCCACCATCGGCGTGGCCAAAAAGCGCCTGACCGGTCGCCATATCGACGTACCCGATGAGCGCGGCGCCTGGGTCGAACTTACCGATCGTGGCGAAACCATCGGCGCGGTATTGCGTTCACGGGCGGGCGTTAAGCCGATCTTCATCTCGTCCGGGCATCGTATCGGCCTGACGAGCGCGCTGTCGTACACGATGAGCGCACTCACACGCTATCGACTGCCCGAGACCACGCGTGTTGCCGACAAGCTCGCCTCGAATCGGTGATTCGGGTCCGTTTCGATACCCGATTGCAGATTTTGAGGCCTTTCTACGGCACTGATAGGCTTGGCCGCGGTCACAGACAGTTCAACGACATTCGCACAACGGATTAACCCTATGATCAAACGCGCAACCACCATCACGGCACTGGCCCTGGCCGCATTGACCTTCGGCACCGTGCCCGGTCTGGCGACCGCGCAAAGCAATGGCGCCACCGCGGATCAGCAGCAGGCTCAACAGCTCATGCAGCAGTACCGCCAGAAAGCGTCCAAGCTTCAACAGATCCACCAGGAAACCATTCAGGCCAACCCGGATCTGGCCAAGCAGCAGGAAAACTTCGAAGAAAAGGTGCGCGACGCGGTCGAAGATCAGGGCTACGACGTCGACAAGGGCCAGGAGCGCGTCCAGGAAATGGCGCAGAAGCTCCAGTCCGGCGACCTGAGCGACGAAGAGCGCAAGGCCGTGATGAAGGATTTCCAGGCTGAACGCCAGCAGATGGTGCAGGCGCGCGATGCCGCGCTGCAGAAGCCGGAAATCCGCTCGGCCGGCGAAAAGCTTCAGGAAGATACTCTGGCCGCCATGAAAAAACAGGATAGCCAGACCGAGCAGCTGCTCGACGACATGGATCAGCTGCGTGGCAAACTGCGTCAGCAGATGCCGGCAGCAGCCGCAGGCGGCAACGGCTAAAACCACGCCGTTATCCGGTAACCGTAGAGCCCGGCCACGCGCCGGGCTTTTTTATGTCTGCTGGCAGCCCTGTCGCGCTGATCGCCCTGATCGCACGCTCGCGCGGCGTAGCAGACCGCGCAGATCTATTTATAACGACACGGGCCGCGCATCAACGTCAATGAGCGCCCAATGCGAACCCGCGGCTATGACGGTGAACACGCGTGCGGCGCGCGGGCGCCACAAGCGCTTGTTCACGATACACACGCGGCGTGTTGCACGGGCGCTTGCCGGCCCGAGTCGCGCATGTTGGCCCGTGCACAACGTCCGTCATCGCGACGCCCATAAAAAGCCCCCGTACCCGAAGGTACGAGGGCGACCCCTTGAGCGGGTCAACAATCACCCGACATGGCGGGTATTTTCGCAACCGGTCGAACGGCTCAGTCGGCTTCGATACGGGTTTCGCTCTGCGCGTTGACGCCCGCGCCTTGCCTGCTCTCGACCGACGTATTGGAATTCACCGAACCCTGAACGCTCGCGCCCTGAGCAGCCTGACTGGCCCCAGTGCGCGCACGCTGGCCCATTTGTGCTGCACCCTGCTGGGCCCGACCGACCCCCTTCTGGGCGCGGTTTTGCAGTGACTGCGACTGACGTTGCGCACGCTGCTGCTGACTGCGCACTTCGGCGCCGGCCTGATTGGCCGTCTGGCCGACCTGACCGGTGACCGCAGAGGCTGCGCCCTGCACCCCGCCAGCGGCCTTGGACGCCGCGTTCGACGCGCCCTGCTTCAGCTGACGGCTGCCGTCGCGCATGATGGTGTAGGTTTCGCCGCCGGAGGCCGCCGGGCCTACGCTACCCGAGCCCGAAGCCGCGGCTTGCATGCCGGCCTGAAACTGGGCCCGGGTAATGCCGTTGGGCGTACTTTCCTTGGCGCGATCTTCGATGGTGTCGGCCGTATTCATGGAGTCGTAGAGCGCAGCAATCTGCGGATTGGCCTGTGCTTCGGCACGGCTGAGCACCCCGTCGCCATTGCTATCGAGCGCATCGAAGCGGGTATTGATCGCCGCTTCGGCATTGATTCCGGCACCGGTCTGGCCGGCGTTAGCCTGTACGCTGGTGTTCGCGCCGGCGCCGTTCTGGGCAGCGAGGCCCAGACCCGACACCATGGCCAGACCCAGTGCGATCGCGGTTTTCTTCATCATGGCGTTTCGTCCTGTAGCAGATGAAAGGTGGCCCTAGCCTAGAGCCACGCCATGAATCGCTGCTTAAGCAGCCAGAGATCGCGGTTATTATGGCCCGCCGGACTGTTCGTCCTGCTGGGCTTCGACTTCGCGCATGCCGGGCACGAACAAGCGCGCCATCACGATCCCCACTTCGTAAAGCAGATAGACCGGCACCGCCAGAAGCGTCTGCGAGATGACATCGGGCGGGGTGAGCAGCATGCCCACCGCAAAGGCGGCCACGATGATATAGGCACGATAGCTGGCCAACTGGCGCGGGGTGACGAAGCCGGCCCAGACGATGAGAAAAATACCGACGGGCAGCTCGAAGGCGATACCGAACGCCAGGAACATGCCGAGCACGAAATCCAGATAGGCCGAGATATCGGTCATCACCGCGACCCCGGCCGGGGCCACGGAAATGAAAAAGCCGAACACCACGGGAAAAACCACGTAATAGGCGAACGCCATACCCAGATAGAAAAGCGCGGTACTGGAAATCAGCAGCGGTGTGACCAGCCGACGCTCCTGGGCATACAGACCCGGGGCCACGAACATCCATACCTGATAGAGCGTCCACGGCAACGATACCGCCACCGCCAGCAGCATGGACAGCTTGAACGGAGCGAGAAAGGGCGCGGCCACGCCGGTGGCGATCAGGCTGTTGCCTTCCGGCATATGCGCGAGCAACGGGCCGGACAGGAACGTGAACAGATCGCGGGCGAAATACGCCATCGGCAGAAACACGACGAGAATACCGATGACGATACGCAGCAAGCGGCTGCGAAGCTCCAGCAGGTGCGCGATCAGCGGTTGTTCCTGACCTTCCAGTTCTTCGTCGCTCATGCGTTGCGCTGGTTATCGTCGGCTCGCTCGGCCGCGCTGGATTCGTCTTGCTTGGCCGCGCTCTCGGGCGCCGCGTCGGCCACCGGATTGGCACTGTCGGCGTCGGCCGACCCTGCCTGTGGCGTATCGACCGGCGCCTGCACATAGCGTGGCGCGCGGTTGGCCTGTCGCGGGTCAAGTTCACGCACGCTATCCACCGTATCGCGCGTACCCGCTTCAATACGCTCGCGCGTACGACGCACCTCGGAACGGATATCGTCGACATTGACCTCGCGCTCGAGCTCGCTGGTCAGACCGCGCACATAGCCTTTGGCCCGCCCGACCCAGGTGCCCAACGTGCGTGCGACCACCGGCAGGCGTTCCGGCCCGAGCACAATCAGGCCGATGACCGCGATGACCGTCAGTTCCCAGAACCCGATATCGAACATAAGTGTGTGTCCGGCTCGATCAGTCCTGTTTGTCGTCGGTTTCGTTTTTCTGGGCGTTGCGGCGCTGGGCTTCCTCGACCGGGCCGGTATTGGGCTTGGTCTTGCCCAGATCGTCGACCAGCTGCGGATCTTCCGGGCGCTTGCGTGCGTCCTGGGTCGTTTCGTCGTCCTTGTCGGCTTCGCCGTCCTTCATCGCCCCGCGAAAATCCTTGAGCGCGGAGCCCAGATCACCGCCGAGATTGCGTAGGCGCTTGGTGCCGAATATCAGCACCACGATCACCAGAAGAATAAGGAGCTGCCAAATGCTGATACCACCAATCATGTCTACCTCGTTTCAATCAGTTAGCCGACGTACCGTGCACGTTTCGCCCTGCTTTTTCCTCGATGCCGGATACGCCGAAGCGACGCGCCAGTTCCGCCTGTACGGCCGACGCATCCAGCCCGCGCGATTGCAGCAGCACCATGGTGTGAAACCACAGGTCGGCGACCTCGTGCACCAGGTGAGTATCGTCGGCTTCGCCCGCTGCTTCGACGACCTCGGCCGCCTCTTCGGTGATCTTGGCCGTGATCGCTGCCGTGCCGCCGGCGTAGAGCGAGGCGGTATAACTCTTGCTCGGATCGGCGTCACGACGCTTGGCCAGCGCCGTATCCAGCTGGCGCAAGATATCCGAATTACTCATGCAGACCATACATATCGCTGGGATCGACAAGCACCGGGTCGCGGGTGACCCAGCGGCCATTGTCGTATACCTGGAAAAAACAGGACTCGCGTCCGGTATGACAGGCGACGCCGCCAATCTGTTCAACGATCAGCAGCACGGCGTCGTTATCGCAGTCCAGCCGTACTTCACGGATACGCTGCAAGTTGCCCGACGACTCGCCCTTGCGCCAGAGCTTGGCACGCGAACGTGACCAATAGGTTGCAAAACCACTGTCGATCGTCGCCGCCAGCGATTCCCGGTTCATCCAAGCCAGCGTGAGCACGCGCTGGGTGTCGTGGGCTTGTGTTATCGCCGGCACCAGACCCTGTTCGTTCCAGGCCACTTGATCGAGCCAGTCGGCCGAGCGCTGATCGGCGGCGGAAGTGGTGGTGTTGTCCTTGGTCACGATTGCGATGATCGAAATTGAATGCCGCCATCCTACGCTTTCGGCGAGCGCAAACCCAGAGGGCGACCGGGTTTTTTGCAGCTAGCTGAACGCTGTGCCTGGTGGTACTCATGCATCGGCGCGCCCACCGCAGACGATGTTTCTGGCAGGCTTGCGCAGGATCGTGGGTTCGATGGACTACACTACAACGCATGAAGATCATCATTCTGGGGGCGGGCGAGGTCGGCGCTACGCTGGCTGAAAATCTCGCCCATGAAGCCAACGACGTTACCGTCGTCGATACCGATGAGGCCCTGCTGCGACCGCTCCAGGACCGTCTGGATATTCGCGCCGTACACGGCTATGCCGCGCATCCGGACATCCTGCGCAGCGCCGGCGCGAACGATGCCGACATGATCATCGCCGTGACCGCGGCCGATGAGGTCAACATGGTGGCCTGCCAGATCGCGTATACGTTGTTTCATACGCCGACCAAGATCGCGCGTATCCGCGCATCGGAATACCTGCTCGAGGATCGCCTGTTCCATCAGGATGCGATCCCGATCGATATGAGCATCAGCCCGGAACAGCTGGTCACCGACTACATCAAGCGCCTGGTGCAATACCCGGGCGCGCTCCAGGTGGTGGATTTCGCCGAGGGCCGCGTGCAGGTGGTCGGCGTCAAGGCTTATTACGGCGGCCCGCTGGTGGGCAAGGAACTGCGCGCGTTGCGCGAGCACCTGCCGCAGGCCGATACCCGCGTGGTGGCCATCTATCGGCGCGGCAAACCGATGATTCCGGAAGGCGATACCGTGATCGAGGCCGACGACGAGGTGTTCTTCGTTGCCGCCCGGCGCAATATCAAGAAGGTGATCGGCGAGCTGCGCAAGATCGACCGCCCGGTCAAGCGCGTGATGATCGCCGGCGGCGGCAATATCGGCCTGCGGCTCGCGCTCGCACTGGAAAACCACTGTCAGGTCAAGATCATCGAGAACAATCCGGCGCGTGCGGGCTGGCTGTCGGAAAAGGTCAACCGCTCGATCGTGCTCAAGGGCGATGCCGCCAACGAATCGCTGCTGGTGGAGGAAAACATCGAATCCGTCGATGTGTTCTGTGCGATCACCAACGACGACGAGGCCAATATTCTGTCGGCGATGCTGGCCAAACGCCTGGGTGCGCGCAAGGCGATGTCACTGATCAACCGGCTGGCCTATGTGGATCTGATCGAATCCTCGGGCACGCAGATCGATATCGCCATTTCGCCCAAGCAATCGACCATTTCCGCGCTGCTCGCCCACGTGCGTCGCGGCGACGTGGTGCGCGTGCATACGCTGCGCCGCGGCGCGGCCGAAGCGATCGAGGCCATCGCCCACGGCGAACGCTCGAATTCGCGCGTCGTGGGCCGGCGTATCGATGAAATCAAGCTGCCGCCGGGCACCACGATCGGCGCCATCGCGCGCGGCGACGACGTGCTCATCGCCCATCACGATACGGTGATCGAGTCGGGCGACCACGTCATGCTCTTCATTATCGAGAAGAAACATACCGCCGACGTGGAAAAGCTGTTCCAGGTCGGCGTGTCGTATGTATAGCCAGTCCATGCCTTTGCGCCCCATCGAACCACGTGCCCGGGCGGGCTATCGTTCAACGCGGCCTACGCGCGCATGAATCTGTCGCTGAACTATTATTTCGCGGTCGTCCAGCGGGTGCTGGGCATCCTGTTGATGATTTTTTCCACCAGCATGCTGGTGCCGATGATCATGGGCCTGGCCTATGGCGACGGCGAAGCCGATGCCTTTGCCATCGGGTTCGTGATCACCCTGCTCACCGGCCTGATCGCCTGGCTGCCGGTACGCCACGTACGCCGCGAACTCAAGATTCGCGACGGCTTTCTGGTGGTGGTGCTGTTCTGGCTGGTGCTGAGTCTGTTCGGTGCGGTGCCACTGTATCTGGCCGATCGCCCGGATATCGGCGTCACCGATGCCGTATTCGAAGCCGTCTCCGGCCTGACCACCACCGGTGCCACGGTGCTGGTCGGCCTGGATACGCTGCCCCATGCCGTGCTTTTCTGGCGCCAGTTGCTGCACTGGATGGGCGGCATGGGCATCATCGTGCTCGCCGTGGCGGTACTGCCCATGCTCGGCGTCGGCGGCATGCAGCTCTACCGCGCGGAAACGCCCGGCCCGGTCAAGGATTCGAAGCTTACCCCGCGTATTCGCGAAACGGCCAAAGCGCTGTGGTATCTGTATCTGTCGCTGACCGGCGTATGCGCGCTGGTGTTCTGGATCGCCGGCATGAGTGTGTTCGACTCGGTCAGCCATGCATTCTCGGCGATCGCCACCGGCGGTTTCTCCAACCACGACCTGTCCCTGGGCCACCACGACGATGCCGTGATCGAACTGGCCGCGATCATCGCCATGATCATCGGATCGATCAGCTTCGGCATGCATTTCGCGGTCTGGCGCAGCGCCAACCCGCTGACCTACTGGCGCGACTCGGAAACCCGTACGTTTTTGCTCATGGTCGTGGGCGCGACCCTGCTGGCCACGGTCGTACTGCTGATCGCGGGGACCTATGTATCCCTGCCCAACGCGGCCATCAAAGCCATGTTCCAGGTCGTGTCGATCGGCACCACCACCGGCTTTACCACCACCGATTATTCGCTCTGGCCGAGTTTTCTGCCCATGTTCCTGCTGCTGGGCAGTTTCGTCGGCGGCTGTGCCGGTTCGACCACCGGCGGCATGAAGGTCGTACGCTTTATTCTGCTGGCCAAACAGGGCTCGCGTGAAATCAGCCGTCTGGTACATCCCAACGCCGAAATCCCGATCAAGATGGGCGGCAAGGTCATTCCCGATCGTGTGATCCAGGCTGTGTGGGGTTTTTTCGCCGTCTATATCACCGTGTTCGTGGCCATGTTTCTCATTCTGCTGGCGACCGGGCTCAACGAACTCACCGCGTTTTCGGCCGTGGCTGCCTCGATCAACAACCTGGGCCCGGGCCTGGGCGAAGTGTCGTCCAATATGGCCGGGCTGCCGGGGTTGGCCAAATGGGTGCTGTGCATGGCCATGCTGCTGGGGCGTCTGGAGATTTTCACCCTGCTGGTGATCCTCACGCCTGCTTTCTGGCGTCGATAAAAGCACGCGTGTCGGTACACTGGGCGCCATGGCGATGAAAGATCAACTCGAAAAGATGCTTGCCGCGGGCGAAGACAACGCCTTGCTACGTTTTTCACTCGGCGAGCTGCTCTACAAGGAAGGCCGGCCTGCCGAGGCGGCCGTGCACCTCGGCGAAGCGGTCGCACACGACCCGGACTACTCCGCAGCCTGGAAGCTCTATGGCCGTGCGCTGGTCGAGTCCGGCGATCTCGTGGCTGGACTGGACGTGCTCGAACACGGTATTACCGTGGCCGAGGCCCGCGGCGACAATCAGGCCGCCCGCGAAATGCAGGTGTTCGCCAAGCGCGCCCGCAAACAACAGACCGCGGGGGACTGATGTCGGTCTATACACGCGTCACCGAAGACGATCTGCGTGCGCTGCTGGCCGATTATTCCATCGGCGAACTCGAGGATTTTCGCGGCATCAGCGCCGGCATCACCAACACCAACTATTTCGTGGATACGTCTACCGGACGCTGGGTGCTCACGCTGTTCGAGCAGATGGACAACGGCTCGCTGCCGTTTTTCATGCAGCTGATGGATCATCTGGCGGGCCACGGGGTGCCCGGCGCGCACCCGGTTGCCCGCAACGACGGTGGTTTTCTCAGCCGGGTACGCAACCGCCCGGCCGCCCTGGTCTACCGGCTGGCCGGGGCGAGTATCGAAACACCGGCCACCGGTCATTGTGCGTCGCTGGGCGGCGTGGTCGCCGAAATGCACCGGGCCGTTCGCTCCTTCGGCGAAGCCCAGCCGAATTCGCGCGGCCTGGCCTGGATCGCCGAGGCACGCGATCGGCTCAATGGCTGCCTCGATAGCGATAACGCAGAGCTACTCGACGACGAGATCGCCTTCCAGCGCGAGTGCGTACGCACCACTTACCCGGCCCTGCCCGAAGCCGTGATCCATGCCGACATGTTTCGCGACAACGTGCTGTTCGAGGGCGAACGGGTCTCCGGCGTGATCGATTTCTATTACGCCTGCCACGATTATCTGCTGTTCGATCTGGCGGTGATCTGCAACGACTGGGCCTTCGACGATCGCGGCACGTATCTCGCCGCGCACTGGCAGGCTTTTATCAGCGCCTATCATCGGCGCCGCGCGCTCACGGCCGCCGAACACGACGCCTGGCCGGCGATGCTACGCGCGGCCGCCCTGCGCTTCTGGGTATCGCGCCTGATCGATTACCACTTTCCCATGGACGGCGACGTGACCCATATCCACGATCCGACACCGTTCGAGCGTTTGCTGCGCGCCCACCGGGAGTCCGCGCCCGCGCTCATCGACCGGCCGTGATCGCGCTCATTCAACGCGTCACCCAAGCCTCGGTCGTGATCGACACGGCCCGTGTCGCGGAAATTGGCGCCGGCGTACTCGCGCTGGTGGCCGCCGAAGCCGACGATACGCCCGCACAGGCCAAGCGACTGGCCGAGCGCGTACTCGGCTATCGTATTTTCAGCGACGAGACCGGGCGCATGAACCACAGCGCCCAGCAAACCGGGCGCGCCGTGCTCGCGGTGCCACAGTTCACGCTCGCCGCGGATACGCGGCGCGGCAATCGGCCCGGTTTTTCCACGGCCTGCGCGCCTGATCGCGCCCGCGAACTGTTCGCCGCGTTCGTGGCCGTATTGCACGAACGTCACCCCGAACACGTCGAACAGGGCGTCTTCGGCGCCGATATGCAGGTATCGCTGATTAATGACGGACCGGTGACTTTCTGGTTGCAGGCTTGAGCATGACCGCGAAGCGCTGCGTTCGCGTTGCCCACCCAATGGGCGTATTATCCCGCGTCTCGGGGTGATCCACAGGCTTTGATTGGGCCATGAAGGCACGACGCGCAACGATTGCACGCCAGACTGCTGAAACCGATATCCAGGTCACGCTGGATCTCGACGGCGACGGCGTATTTTCGGCTGAAACCGGTATCGGTTTCTTCGATCACATGCTGCATCAGATCAGCCGTCACGGCCTGATCGACCTCGACGTGCGCGCCAAGGGCGATCTGCATATCGACGATCACCACACGGTCGAGGATGTCGGCATCTGTATCGGCCAGGCGCTACGCGAAGCCCTGGGCGACAAGCGCGGCATCATCCGCTACGGCCATGCCTATGTACCGCTCGACGAAGCGCTTTCGCGCGTGGTGGTCGATCTGTCCGGTCGCCCGGGCCTGTTCTTTGCCGCGGATTTCACCCGCGACAAGATCGGCACCTTCGATGTCGAGCTGGTACGCGAATTCTTCCAGGGGCTGGCCAGTGCCGGCGCGCTGACGCTGCACATGGACGCGCTCAAGGGCGATAACGCCCACCATGTGGCCGAAACCCTGTTCAAGGCGTTCGGCCGTGCGCTGCGTATGGCGGTCAGCGCCGATGCGCGCAGCGCCGACAGCATGCCGTCCACCAAGGGCAGCCTCTAAACCCTTCTTTCCTTCGTACGCGATCATACTATGGCAACCGTCGGCATCATCGACTACGGGATGGGCAATCTGCACTCGATTGCCAAGGCACTGCGCTACGTCGCGTCTGACGAGCAGATCGAAGTCAGCTTCGATCCGGACGCGCTCGCGCGCATGGATCGGCTGGTTCTGCCCGGCGTGGGCGCGATCGGCCATTGCATGGACGAGCTGCACCGCCTCGAACTCGACGACATGCTGCGCGAACAGCTCGGCCAGAAACCGCTGATGGGCGTATGCCTGGGCATCGAAGCGCTGATGGGCCATTCCGAGGAATCCGGCGGCGTCGAATGCCTGGGCGCATTCCCCGGCGATACGGTGCATTTTGCCGCGCCCGACGCGCAGCCCGACGGCATCCGCCGCAAGATTCCGCATATGGGCTGGAATCAGGTTCGTCAGGAACGCCATCATCCGCTGTGGAAGGACATCGCGCCGGCAAGCTGGTTCTATTTCGTGCACAGCTATTACGTGGTGCCCACCGACGAACGCCATATCGCCGGCACCACCGACTATGGTGTGCGTTTTGCCTCGGTGATTCTGCGCCCGAACGTTTTCGCGGTGCAGTTTCATCCGGAAAAAAGCCAGTCGGCCGGGCTGCAGTTGCTGGCCAATTTCCTGGAGTGGGACGGCGCGGCATAAGCACGCCCGCCCCTTTAGCAGTCGTTTCGACCATCCAAGCCGTAGACGAGGATTATCGGCGTGTTACTCATACCTGCCATTGATATCAAGAACGGCCAGTGCGTACGCCTGCGCCAGGGGCGCATGGACGACGTCACCGTATTCGACGAAGATCCGGTTGCCGTGGCCGAGCGCTGGCTCGCCGAAGGCGCGGATCGGATCCACGTGGTCGATCTCGACGGCGCCAAGGCCGGCTATCCGGTCAACGATCGCGTGATCGGCCAGATCGTGTCTGCCTGCGGCAATGTGCCCGTGCAGGTCGGCGGCGGCATTCGTGACGAAGCCGCGATCGAAACCTATCTCGAGCGCGGTGTCGAATACGTGATCCTGGGCACGCGCGCCGTCTCGGAGCCGCATTTCGTGGCCGATGCCGGCGTGGAGTTCCCACGCCACATTATCGTCGGCCTGGATGCCAAGGACGGCATGGTGGCCACCGACGGCTGGTCCAAGCTGTCCAATAATACGGTCGCCGAACTCGCCCAGCAGTTCGAGGACGATGGCGTGGTCGCGATCATCCATACCGATATCGGCCGCGACGGCATGATGCAGGGCGTCAATGTCGAAGCCAGCCGTGCGCTGGCGGCGGAGCTGACCATTCCGGTGATCGCCTCGGGCGGCGTCACCCGCCTCGACGATATCGAAGCGCTGCTGGCCGCCGAGGAAGACGGCGTCACCGGCGCCGTGATCGGACGTGCGCTCTACGAAGGCACCATCGATCTGGCCGAAGCGCGCAAGCTGGTCAACGACCGGGCGAACGGCAAATGACACTGGCCAAACGCATCATCCCCTGCCTGGATATCGACAAGGGCCGTGTGGTCAAGGGCGTGAAGTTCCTGGAGATCAAGGACGCCGGCGATCCAGTCGAGATCGCGCGGCGCTACGATCAACAGGGCGCCGACGAGCTGGTATTCCTCGATATCAGCGCCAGCCATGAAGACCGCGGCACGCTCATGGACGTGGTCGAACGCGTGGCCGGCGAGGTCTTCATTCCGCTGACCGTCGGTGGCGGCGTGCGCACCCTGCCCGACGTACGACGGCTGCTTTCGGCGGGCGCCGACAAGGTGTCGATCAACACCGCCGCCATCTCGGATCCGAACTTCGTCGCCGAGGCCGCCTACCGCTACGGCTCGCAATGCATCGTGGTCGCGCTGGACGCCAAGAACGTTGCTCGCAAGGGCGAAGCGCCGCGCTGGGAAATCTTCACCCACGGCGGGCGTAAATCCACCGGCATCGACGCCATCGAATGGGCGCAGAAGCTGGTTTCGCTCGGCGCCGGCGAGGTGCTGCTCACCAGCATGGACAAGGACGGCACCAAATCCGGCTTCGATCTGAAGCTCACCCGTGCCATCTCGGAAGCCGTGGACGTACCGGTGATCGCCTCTGGCGGCGTGGGCACCCTGGAGCATCTACACGACGGCCTCGAAATCGGCGCGGCCGATGCCGTACTGGCCGCCTCGATCTTTCATTTCGGCACGTACACGATCCAGCAGGCCAAGGGCTATCTCGCCGAACGCGGCGTGGTCGTACGCGACCCGATCTACCGCTAGCGCCACCCGACGCCGGGCCGCCCTGCGCGCCCGGCTCGGCGCCTCGGCGTGATTTTCGTACCCTGCTCTGAAGGCGATCCACAGATTACGCCGAGTTAAAAGACAGCTGAGCTCGAATTTGCGCCTTGTCAGATGCCTCGGCGTCTCGATGAAACGCGATCCCGAGGCTCGCCCTAGGACCATCTGCGTGTATCTGCGTCGATCTGCGGACAGATTCTTCGGCAGGCATAACCAGTACGGTCAATCGCGGACACCCGTTCGGCTCATGCAGCAGCAGTAAGGCTACCAGCCAAGCCAGGAAAGTATTATCCGCAGATCAGCGCAGATCGAAAGCCGGGCGTTTCAACCTTCCTGCCACAGCTCAAACTCACCAAGGGCGCCAGTACCGCGGCCAACCCAGCACAGCTGCGCGCTTGCGATCTGCGTAGTCGGCGGTTGTCCTTCTTGAAACAGTCTCGCAATCTGGATTGCTCGCCGGACGCGCAAGATTGGGCAGTGCGTGCAACCGAATCGGCCGTGGACGCAGGCGCGTTTGTGTCGCCTGCTTAAGCCCGCTGTAAGCTTGTGCGCTCGATACTCACGCTTTTGCTGCTCCCTTCCTTGGTCGGGTTTATCCAATGAAAAACAATGTTCTGGCTGCCGCAATTCTCGGTCTATGTCTCGCGGTCGGGCTGATCGTCGGCGGCAGCTATCTGAAAACCGCTGCCATTCAATGGAAATCCGCGGAACGCACGGTCACGGTCAAGGGCCTGGCCGAACGCGAAGTCCGGGCCAATCTGGCGCTCTGGCCGCTGCACTTTACCGTCACCGGCGACGAACTGGGCGCCGTGCAGGATCAGGTCAATCGCCAGGCCGACATCATTCGCGCCTTTCTGACTGACGCCGGCTTCAAGGCCGATTCGATCACGGTGACATCGCCCCAGGTCACCGACCGCTATGCCAACAGCTACGGCGATCAACGCCCGCCCACGCGGTATTCCGCCGAGGCCACGGTGCTGGTACGCACGCCCGAAATCGACACGGTCAAGCAGGCCATGCCGCGGGTGGGTGAACTGGTCAGCCAGGGCGTGGTGCTTTCACCCAACTATGAATATCGCACCGAGTTCCTGTTTACCGACCTGGAATCGATCAAGCCGGAAATGATCGCCCAGGCCACGGCCGATGCACGCAAGGCCGCGCGCCAGTTCGCCGAGGATTCGGGTAGCCAGGTCGGCGCCATCCGTTCGGCCTCGCAGGGCTATTTCTCGATCGAGGATCTGGACAGCTATACGCCGGACGTCAAGAAAATCCGCGTGGTGACCACGATCGACTACGTGCTCGACGACTAGACGCGCCTGGCGCAGCGCGCCTGAAAACAATCGCAGCGTGAACCACGTGGGGTTCGTCGCGCCACCCTGAAGGGGCGCGACGAGTGCTGCCGTTAGAGCCCCGGGCGCGGGTTCATACGTGTGGGCGCCTGATTCATCACTGCGACACTCAAGGAAGCCGGATGCGACCCCAGCCCGGAACACGCCATGTCATTCTCTCCGGATGCTCCGGCGGCGGGAAGTCGACACTGCTCGCCGCGCTACGCCGGCGTGGCTATGCGACCGTCGAAGAGCCCGGGCGCCGAATCGTTGCCGAGCAGATGCGCGGTGATGGCGACGCACTGCCCTGGGTCGATCTGGAAGCATTCGCGCGCCGGGCCATCAAGCTGGCGATCGCGGATCGCGCACACGCCGGCCCAAATCCCGATTCCTGGGTGTTCTTCGACCGCGGGCTTGTCGATGCAGCGGCGGCCCTGGCACATGCCACGGGCGCGCCGGTGGCCTCGACCCTGGCTGATCATCGCCGCTTCCATTCCCAGGTGTTTCTGACCCCGCCCTGGCCGGCGCTCTATCAGACAGACGCCGTGCGTCGGCAGACGCTGGACGATTCAATCGCCGAATATCACCGCCTCGTCGCCACCTACGAACAACTTGGCTATACCCGGATTATCCTGCCAAAGGTCGACGTCGAGACCCGGGCGGATTTCGTGCTCCAGCATCTGTACTGACCGCCTCGCCCGCGCACAAAAAAGCCCGGGTCGAAACCCGGGCTTTGCTTTGCACATGGCAGTGTGCGAAGCGATCAGGTGGTCTGTTCTTCGTGCTTGCCTTCGGCGATCTCTTCGATCGTCTTGGCACAGAAGGCATCCAGATCGTCCGGCGTACGGCTGGTGACCAGCGCTTCGTCGCAGACCACTTCGCGGTCTTCCCACTTGGCGCCCGCGTTCTTGAGATCGGTCTTGATCGACGGGAACGAGGTCACCGTGCGGCCTTCAAGCACACCGGCTTCGGCCAGCAGCCACGGCCCGTGACAGATCGCCGAGACCGGCTTGTGCTGGGCAAAGAAATCCCGCACGAACTGTACGGCCTTGTCATTCATGCGCAGCGTGTCGGGATTGGCCAGGCCGCCCGGCAGCACCAGCGCGTTGTAGTCCTTCGCCGATACCTGATCCACGGTCTTGTCGACCGGAATCGGATCGCCCTTGGGCTCGCCGCCGCTTTCGCCCTGGATCTTGCCGTTTTCGAGCGAAATCAGTTCGACCTCGGCACCGGCGGCCTTGATTTCGTCCCACGGCTGGGTCAGTTCCGAATACTCGAAACCGTTCGTGGCCAGAAAGGCGACCTTTTTGCCTTTGAGTTCGTCGCTCATCACAACTCCAATTGGTTGATGAATCAGTACACCCCCAATCGTGCGGTTGTGCGCAATCGATTCAACTCCGTAATGCTACGTACCGTAGGAAACGCCGGTCAGGCATCGCAGCGTTCGAGCACGGCGTAGTAGAAGCCGTCGAAGCCATGCATGCCGGGCGCGATACGCCGGCCATGACGTTCGGCAAAGCCCCAGTGCGCGTCGATGACGTGCTCGCGCGCGTCGGGCGTGCGCTGGAGGAAGGCATCGATGACGTCCACGCCTTCGGCGCGCAGAATCGAACAGGTGGCATACACCAGCCGCCCGCCCGGGGCGAGCGTACGCCAGAGATTGTCGAGCAGCAGATTCTGGCGCTCGGCGGCGGCGCCAATATCGCCCGGTCGCCGCAGCCATTTGATATCGGGATGTCGACGAATGACACCGGTGCCACTGCAGGGCGCGTCCAGCAGGATGCGATCGAAGGCACTGCCATTCCACCAGCTATCGACGTCCAGCGCGTCCGCGGCTTGCAGGCGTGCGCTTGCCCCCACCCGTTGCAGGGTTTTGTCGAGGGTGGCCAGGCGTGCCGAGTCGATATCCAGTGCCAGCAGATCGATATCCGCCCGTTCGAGTAGATGCGCACTCTTGTTGCCCGGCGCGGCACAGCCGTCCAGCACATGATCGCCTGCCTGCGCGCCGACAAGGGTGGCGGCGAGTTGCGCCGCGCCGTCCTGAATCGAGATATCGCCCTCGGCAAAACCGGGCAGATCGCGTGCCGGCACGGGGTGGTCGAGGGTGAACGCGCTATCGCACACGCGTATGGCCTGACTGGCGATACCGGCCTCGGCCAGGCGCGCCATCGCAGCGTGTCGGCTATATCGGCGCGTATTGACACGCAGATGCATGGGCGCCGGTCGATTGCCGGCAGCCAGCACATCGGCGGCCAGGCCGGCCCAATCGGTTTCGATCATGCGCACCAGCCAGTCGGGATAGCTGTAGCGCAGGCCCGGGGCCTGTTCGCTGGCAGCTGTCGCCGCATCCTCGCGTTGATGGGCACGCAGAACGGCGTTGACCATGCCACGCGCCTTGCCGAGCTTGAGTATCGCTGTGGCCGCGACGGTGGCGTGCACGGCCGCATGGGCCGGGATGCGCATCGCGTCGAGCTGCAACAGTCCGACCAGCAAAAGCGCGCGCAACAGTGGTTGCGGCTTGCGCGACAAACGTGGCGCGAGCAGGCCATCCAGGCGCCGATAATCGCGCAGCACGCCATAGGCCAGCGCCGATACCAGCGCGCGATCGACGCCGCTCATGTCGGCTGGCACATCGGCCAGGGCCGCGTCGAGACTGCGGTGATCATCCATGACCGCGGACACGCAGCGTGCCGCCCAGGCGCGTGTGGGCGCGCCTTCCACCGAATCGGGCGGCGTAGCGCGGCGGCGCTTACTCAAAACGCAGGCCGACCCAGTCGCGACCGTTGACCGCCGCGGCGGCATCCATACGTTTCTTGCCCGGCAATTGCAGCTCGGTCACCCGTAACGTACCCGCCCCGGTGGCGATATCGATACCTTTGGCAGAGGCCGCCACTACCGTGCCCGGCTCGGCACTGGCGCCGCTCGCCGTGGCCGCCCGCCAGAAACGCACCGGCTGGCCATCCAGACGCGCATGGGCCACCGGCCAGGGTACGAAGGCCCGCACTGCCCGGGCGATTTCGTCGGCGCGCAGACGCCAGTCGATCGCGGCCTCGCCTTTATCCAGACGATGTGCATAGCAGGCCTGGGCGTCGTCCTGCGGCTCGCCGCTCACGCCCTGTTCTATGCGTCCGAGCAGCGTCGATAATTCCGCCGCGCCCAACGCGGCCAGCTGGTCGTGCAAGTCGCCCGCCGTGGTATCGCTGTCGATGGCCACCGCACGGCGCGCGAGCATGGCCCCGGTATCCAGGCCCGCATCCATTTGCATAAGCGTCACGCCGGTTTCGCTATCGCCGGCCAGAATCGCACGCGCGATCGGCGCGGCCCCGCGCCAGCGCGGCAGCAAGGAGGCATGCACGTTGATACAGCCATAACGCGGCAGCGCGAGCACTTTTTTCGGCAGCAGCAGACCATAGGCGACCACCACCATCAGATCCGGCTCGAGCGCGGCCAGCGCATCGAAGGCATCGGCCTTTTTCAGCGACAACGGCTGTTGCACGGGTACACCGAGCTCCAGCGCGCGTTGCTTGACCGGCGAGGCGGCGAGCTTGCGCCCGCGCCCGGCCGGACGATCCGGCTGGGTGAGCACGCCGGTCAGCCGGTGCGAACTCGCCGCGATCGCATCCAGACAGGGCAGCGCGAACTCGGGCGTGCCGGCAAAAACGATATTCACGATCTACTCGTCGCTTTCCGTCGGGGCTTGCTGGCGCGCAGCCTTGGCCAGCTTGCGACGAATGCGCTCGCGCTTGAGCCGCGAAAGCTGGTCGATATAGAGGCCACCGTCGAGATGGGCCAGTTCGTGCTGTACGCATTGCGCGAGCAGGCCTTCGGCATCCATTTCGTAACGCTCGCCGTGGCGATCCTGGGCGGCAAAGCGAATACGTGCATGGCGCTTGACCTTGTCGTAATGGTCCGGCACCGACAAACAGCCCTCGTCCACGGTTTCCAGATCTTCGGCCCAGAGAATTTCCGGGTTGCACATCACGATGCGCTCGTTGCGATCCTCGGAGCAATCCATGACCGCGACGCGGCGTGTATCGCCCACCTGGGTCGAGGCCAAACCCACGCCCGGGGCGTCATACATGGTGTCGAACATGTCATCGATAAAACGCGACAGTGCGTCGTCGAAAACGGTGATCGGCTCAGTGCGTTCGCGCAGTCGCGGATCGGGGAAATGCAAAATCTCGAGAATCGCCATATTCTATTGGTCGTCAATGTCGCAAGTGGGCCGGCCATTAATAAATCATCGGACTGGCCGATAACGAAAAGCACGCGGCATGGCCTGTTCAAGCGCTATCAATTGGGGGGCGCGTCCTGGATGCGAGAGTATAACGATTTGAGACAGGCCATGAAGTGCGCGGGCACTGGCCTGGCGGTGGCCCTGGCGGTCGTTGCGAGCGGCTGCGCGCACCAACAGGAGCCCGAGCTTGCGCCCGCCTCCCCGGCCACGCCGCTGCCCGAGCGCGCGACACCCGCGGTCAACGAAACCACGGTCAACGACCAGATACGCGCCGACGCGCCGCTGCGCTACGTGGTCAAGAAAGGCGATACGCTCTGGGATATCGCAGGCTACTACCTGCGCGACCCCTGGTATTGGCCGCAGCTGTGGTACGCCAATCCCGATATCGCCAATCCGCATCTGATCTATCCGGGCGATGTGCTCATCCTCACCCGCGACGCCAACGGCAATTTCCAGCTGCGCCGCGCCGGCACCAAGGTGTTGTCGCCCGAAATACGCGAAAGCTCGCTGGAATCGGTGGCGACCATTCCGCTGGATGCGATCCGTGCATTCATTACCGGCCCGCGGATCGTGTCCGCGCAGGAGCTGGCCGATGCGCCCTATGTGGTGTCGTTCATCGACGAACATCTGGTCGGCGGCAAGGGCACGGTCAGTTATGTACGCGGCGTAGGCGCCCAGGGCCATGACGCCGAGCGCTACAGCCTCGTGCGCGACGCCGGGCCCTACAAGGACCCGGACACGGGCGAAATCCTCGGCCAGCAGGCCGTACCGGTCGGCGAAATACGAATTCTCGAAGACGGGCCCGTCGCCAAGGCGCAGATCACCAAAAGCTATCGCGAAGCCCTGGTCGCCGACCGGCTGCTACCGCTGGAAACCGAGGATCTGGTGCACGATTTCTATCCGCATGCACCGGATCGCGCGATCGAAGGCCGTATTATTTCCGTGTACGACGGCGTGTCGGCTATCGGCCAGTATCAGGTGGTGACCTTGAGCGTGGGCCGCACCGACGGTATCGAACGCGGGCATGTGCTCGATATCTTCGAAGCCGGCCGCGTGGTGCTCGACCCGGTCAAGGGCGATCAGGTGCGCCTGCCCGAACTCAAATCCGGCCAGCTGCTGGTATTCAAGACCGACGAGAAAGTCAGCTTCGCGGTAATCATGCGCGCTGAACGCGCGATCCATATCGACGATTACGTGCGTACGCCGGCGCGCTAGCGCGTGTACCGGCTGCAACCGACGGTGTCGTGAGTCATCACGCCGAGCTGCAACTGGCCTGTACGCCGGGCATCGGGGCGACGCTGGGTAGCCGCCTGATCGAACACTTCGGCAGTGCCGAGACGGCCGTGGCGGCCGGCGAGCGTGCCTGGCGCGAACTCGGCGTGCCGCGTGCGGCCTGTGCGGCGCTTGCAGCCGCCGATAACGCGCGCCTGGACGAAACGCGGCGCTGGCTTGACGCAGCCGATCATCATTTCATCACCCGCGATCATCGCCACTACCCGAACGCGCTGGCCGAGCTCGAGCCCGCCCCGCCCTGGTTGTACGCGCTGGGGGATACCGAGTTACTCAACTATCCGGCGATCGCGATCGTGGGCAGCCGCAATCCCAGCCCGGCGGGCCTGGAAGCCGCACGCGAGTTCGGCTTCGCGCTCGCCTCGGCGGGGCTGGTCGTGGTGTCGGGGCTGGCCCGTGGTATCGACGCCGCCGCCCACGAAGGCGCACTCGCGGCCGATGGCATGACCATCGCGGTGTGTGGCACCGGCCTTGATCGCGTGTATCCGGCCATGAACAAGGATCTGGCCGAACGTATCGCCGGCAACGGGCTGTTGCTGTCGGAATTCGGTCTGGGTACAGAACCGGCACGCGGCAACTTTCCGCGCCGTAATCGCATCATCGCCGGCCTTTGTAGCGCCACGCTTGTCGTCGAAGCCGCCCGCGCTTCGGGCTCGTTAATCACCGCCCGTCTGGCCAGCGCCGCCGGGCGCGAAGTCTTCGCCCTGCCCGGCTCGATTCACAACCCGCTCGCGCGCGGCTGTCACCAGCTCATTCGCGATGGCGCCAAGCTCGTCGAAACCACCGAGCACATCCTCGAAGACATCGCCGGCGTGCTCGACGGCTATCGCAGCCATCGCGCGCAGGTGTCTGATCGCGAAGCCGAACACGCGGCGACTGACCGTCCGCCAGCGGCCGAAAACGACGACCACGCCACGCTGCTTGCCGCGCTCGGCCACGGCCCGGCACGGGTCGACGACCTGGTCGCACGCACGGGTTGGTCGGCAGATGCGGTATCATCCACCCTGCTCATCCTGGAACTGGAAGGTCGTGTTCATGCCGGCCCGGGCGGGGCTTATACCCGCACGGCATCATGAGCACGGGCCTGGCCCATTGCCACGGTTCACACACGACGGATCTGCGCCGATGAACGAAAACCTGCTCGACGTGCTGCTCTATCTGTTCGAGAACTTCTCGCTCGCGGATGCCGAACACATGTCCAGCGTACGCGACGACCTGGGCGATGCCGGCTTCTTCGACGACGAAATCGACGATGCCTTTGCCTGGATTCGGGCCACCGACCCGGCCGGCCAGTCGATGGCCGATACGCCTAGCGACGATGCCGTGCGCGTCTACGCCGAACGCGAGATGCAGGTCCTGGATGCCGAATGCCGGGGCTACCTCGCCGGCCTGCAACAAGCCGGCGTGCTCAGTGCCACTGCCCGCGAGATCGTGATCGACCGCATGATGGCGCTGGCCGAGGATGCCTTCGAAGGCGCCGAGATCGAACAGCTCAAGTGGGTGGTGATGATGGTGCTCTCGTCGAGCGGCCAGGATCAGGCCTATGCCCGCATGGAAGCGATGATCCATGCCGAATCCCCTGGGGCCAGTCACTAGCCGGACACCCCGGGCCGCTTCGGCGGGGTCACAACCGCGCCATGCGCGGGGCGGCGCGGTTGACGCATCCCGGTCGCGCATGCTTCAAAGGCTATGCTAGTGTGCAGCGCCCTGTACGCGAGTGCAGGCCTCAATCCTTAAATATAGCGTGAATCGATGAGTCGCAATCTCGTCATCGTGGAATCGCCGGCCAAGGCCCGGACGATCGAAAAATATCTCGGCAAGGACTACGAGGTGCTTGCCTCGTACGGCCACGTGCGCGACCTCGTGCCCAAGGAAGGCGCAGTCGATACCGAGCACGACTTCGCGATGCGCTACGACATCATCGACCGCAATGCCAAGCAGGTCGACAAGATCGCCCGCTCGCTCAAGAAGTCAGACGCCCTGCTGCTGGCCACTGACCCCGACCGCGAAGGCGAGGCCATTGCCTGGCATCTGCTGGAGCTGCTGCGCGAACGCGGCCTGCTCGAAAACAAGGAAGTCGCCCGCGTGGTCTTTCACGAGATCACCAAGAAAGCCGTCGGTTCGGCCGTGGCCAACCCGCGCACCATCTCCGATGACCTGGTCAACGCCCAGCAGGCACGCCGCGCGCTCGACTATCTGGTGGGCTTCAATCTGTCGCCCCTGCTCTGGCGCAAGGTTCAGCGCGGGCTATCGGCCGGCCGCGTACAGTCGCCGGCGCTACGCCTGATCTGCGAGCGCGATGCCGAAATCGAGGCGTTCGTACCCCAGGAATACTGGAAGATCGAAGCCCAGGTCGAAAAGGACGCCCAGCCGTTTTCCGCGCGCCTGTCGCAGCTGGACGGCGAAAAGGTCGAACAGTTCACGGTCAACAACCAGGGCAGCGCCGACGCGGCCCTGGAAAAACTCACCAGCGCCGCCCAGGGCCAGCTGCGGGTGGTCAAGGTCGACCGCAAACAGCGCAAGCGCAACCCGGCGCCGCCGTTCACGACCTCCACGCTGCAACAGGAAGCCGCGCGCAAGCTCGGCTTTACCGCCAAGCGCACCATGCGTACGGCCCAGAGCCTGTATGAAGGCGTGTCGATCGATGGCGCCGAGGCCACCGGTCTGATCACCTATATGCGGACCGACTCGGTCAGCCTGGCCGCGGACGCGGTCAACGAACTGCGCTCGATGATCGGCAAGCGCTACGGCGACAAGAACCTGCCGGACGCGCCGCGCACCTTCAAGACCAAGTCTAAGAACGCCCAGGAAGCGCATGAGGCCATCCGCCCGACCGAAAGCGCGCGGATTCCGGACGAAATCAAGTCGAACCTGACCAGCGATCAGGCACGCCTCTATGAGCTGATCTGGCAGCGCACCGTCGCCAGTCAGATGATGCACGCGCTGTTCGATACCGTATCGGCCGATCTGGCCGCCGGCGACGACGCGAAGCACCTGTTTCGTGCCTCGGGCCGCACCCTGCGCGAACCGGGCTTTCTGGCCGTCTACAAGGAAGGCAAGGACGACGACAAGGGCGATGACGACGCCGACAAGCGCCTGCCGCATCTGGAAGAAAACGAGCTGCTCAAGCTCGCCGAGATCATTCCCACCCAGCATTTCACCGAGCCGCCGCCGCGCTTTACCGAAGCCGCGCTCGTGAAAACGCTCGAGGAATACGATATCGGCCGGCCCTCGACCTATGCCTCGATCATCTCGACGCTGCAGGATCGCGAATACGTCGAAATGGACGGCAAGGCGTTCATGCCCACCCCGCTGGGCAAGATCGTCAACAAGTTCCTGACCGATCACTTCACTCGCTATGTGGACTACGAGTTCACCGCCAACCTCGAAGACCGGCTCGACGCCGTCTCGCGTGGCGAGGAACAGTGGCAGCCGTTGCTCAAGGAATTCTGGGATCGCTTCTCCGAACAGATCGAATCCAAGCAGGATCTGTCGCGCGAGGAAGTCGCCCAGGCCCGCGAGCTGGGTACCGATCCCAAATCCGGCAAGCCGGTGATCGTGCGTATCGGTCGTTTCGGGCCGTTCGTGCAGATCGGCTCCAAGGACGACGAGGAAAAACCCAAGTTCGCCGGCCTGCGCAAGGGCCAGGACATGGACAAGATCACCCTCGACGAGGCGCTGTATCTGTTCAACCTGCCCCGCGATCTTGGCGAAACGCCCGAAGGCGAGGAAATTCAGGTCAACATCGGCCGCTTCGGCCCCTATGTGCGCTTTGGCAAGAAGTTCGCGTCGATCAAGGAAGACGACCCGTACACCATCTCCAAGGAGCGCGCGCTCGAGGTCATCGCCGAGAAGAAGGAAGCCGACGCCAAGAAGCTGATCAAGCACTTCGAGGCCGAAGGCATCAAGGTTCAGCACGGCCCGTTCGGCCCCTACATCACCGACGGCAAGAAAAACGCCAGCGTGCCCAAGGGTCAGGAACCGGCCGATCTCACCCTTGAGCAGTGCCAGGAGATCATCGCCAAGGCCCCGGAGAAGAAAAAGCGCGGGCGCAAGGGCGCGGCAGCCAAAAAGGACAGCGCCAAATCGAGCGCGAAGTCGACCGCCAAGACTGGCAAGAGCACGGCGGCCAAGAAGACGAGCACTGCCAAGGCCAAGAGCACCAGCAAGTCGGCGACGGCAAAAAAGACCACCGCCAAAGGCAGCACGGCCAAGAAAGCGCCGGCGAAGTCGAAACCCGGCTCCGGCGCCGACAAGCGTTAGGCCTGATTGCATACCCGGCTGACTGGACCGAGCGAACATGAGTAGTCACGTCAAGCCCAGGGGCGCGCAGGTGAGCGCGCATCGTTTGCGCCGCGCTGCGCGCATCCTGCATGCCGGCGGTGTGATCGCCCATGCCACCGAAGGCGTCTGGGGGCTGGCCTGCGATCCGCTGGACCCCGCCGCCGTGCTGCGTGTGCTGACGATCAAGGGCCGCGCGATCGAGCGCGGGCTCATCGTGATTGGCGCCGATAGCGCCCAGCTCGAAGCCTTCGTCGCCCCCGAGGCCGGCAACGCTTGGGCGCGTGCGACCGAAACCTGGCCGGCCGCCATTACCTGGCTGTTGCCTGCCGCCGACGACACCCCCTGGTGGCTGACCGGCGCCCACGACACCATCGCCCTGCGCCAAACTGCGCATGCCGATAGTGCGGCGCTGTGCCGCGCCTTCGGCGGTGCACTGGTCTCCACCAGCGCGAATGTGAGCACCCACCCGCCCGTGCGCAACGCCTGGCAAGCCCGGGCACGGCTCGGCGAAGGCCCAGGTGGTGTCGACATGATTCTGGGTGGCCTACCCGATACGCCCGGGCGCGCGAGCACCATTCGCGATGCCCGTACAGGCCAGACCCTGCGCGGTGGTTGATATGGGTAGCGCCGAGATCGATTCCGAGCGCGTAATCGCCTGGTTTCGCGAACTGCAGGATCATATCTGCCAGCGCCTGGCCGCTTTCGAGCCGGCGCTGGATTTCCAGATCGATGCCTGGCAGCGCCCGGCCGGCGGCGGGGGCGATACCCGCGTGCTCGCCGAGGGTGAAACCTTCGAGCGTGCCGGGGTGAATTTCTCGCGCGTGACCGGCGACAATCTCCCCGCCTCCGCATCGGCGCGGCGCCCGGAGCTGGCCGGGCGTTCGTTCATCGCCAGCGGCGTGTCGGTGGTGGTGCATCCGCGCAACCCCTATGCGCCCACCGCCCATGCCAACGTGCGCTTCTTCGTGGCCGAAAAAGAAGGCGAAGCGCCGGTCTGGTGGTTTGGCGGCGGCTTTGATCTGACCCCGTTCTACCCCTTCGAAGCCGATGCCATCGCCTGGCACGAGGCAGCCCGCGATGCCTGTGCACCGTTTGGCCAGGCGCTCTACCCGCGCTTCAAACACTGGTGCGACGAGTATTTCTACCTGCCGCATCGCGACGAAACCCGCGGCATCGGCGGGCTGTTCTTCGACGATTTCGACGAACTGGGCTTCGAAGACAGCTTTGCCTTCGTGCGCAGCGTTGGTCAGGCCTTTATCGATGCCTACGCGCCGATCGTCGAACGCCGGCGCGAACACGACTACGGATCGCGCGAACGCGATTTCCAGCTGTATCGGCGCGGGCGCTATGTCGAGTTCAACCTGGTCTACGATCGCGGCACGCTGTTCGGCCTGCAATCGCGCGGACGCACCGAATCCATTCTCATGTCGATGCCGCCACTGGCATCGTGGCAATATGGGTACACGCCCATATCCGGCAGCGCCGAGGCCGCACTCTACGAGGGCTTTCTCAAGCCTCGGGACTGGCTTGGCGCCCTTTAGCCTGCCGCCCAACAAGATCTTGCTGTGATGCATATCACGTTGACCGAACTGCGCTATCTGATCGCGCTCGACAAGGAACGCCACTTCGGCCGCGCGGCCAAGCGCGCGTTCGTCAGCCAGCCGACGCTGTCGGTTGCGGTCAAAAAGCTCGAAGGCGAACTGGGCGTGACCGTGTTCGAACGCAACCGCGGCGAGGCCCGGGTCACCCCGATCGGGCGGCGCATCATCGAACAGGCCTATCGGATTCTGGGCGAGGTCAGCGCCCTGGAAAGCGTGGCCGAACAGGGCCGCGACGAGCTCAAGGGTGCATTCCGCCTGGGCGTGATCTATACCGTGGGGCCCTATCTTCTGCCGCACCTGATCCCGGCCCTGCGCGAAAGCACGCCTGACATGCCGCTGATCATCGAAGAGAATTTCACCGGCGCGCTCACCCAGCAGCTGCGCAACAACGAACTCGACGCAGTGATCGTGGCCATGCCCTACGACGTCGGCGGGTTTTCCACCTGGCCGCTCTACGACGAATCCTTCGTGGTGGTGATGCCACAGAACCATCGCTGGACCCAGCACGAAGAGATTGATGCCAACGAACTGGCCGAGGAAGATCTGCTGTTGCTCGGGCCCGGCCATTGTTTTCGCGATCAGGTGCTCGCGCTGTGCGAAGACTGCCGCGATCGCGAGCGCGAACGCCAGCCGCATTCCGGCTCCAGCCTGGAAACGATCCGGCACATGGTTGCCAGCGGCCTGGGTGTGACCGTGCTGCCGCGCTCCTCGATTCCGGGATTGTCGGAAGAATCGCGGCTACTCGAAACCCGGCCCTTTGCGGGCGAACCGCCCATTCGGCGTATCGCCATTGCCTGGCGCAAGAGCTTTCCGCGTCCGCGCGCAATTACCGCGCTACGTGAGGCGGTCATGCAATGCGACCCCAGCGGCGTCACCCTGCTGCATGACGCCGTCGCCGCCAACGTCGACGAAGACAGCTTCGCCGAAACGTATTGACCGATAACGCCTGACACCGCTGTCGTTTTTCGTAGCCAGCATCGGCAGATGCGCTCGGCACGTATTCACGGCTGGCACCATCGCTTGTGCCGACATCGGTCGATAAAACACATCGGCCGGATCGGCGTGCGTTACACTCACGGCTGTGAATAGCCTCAATGCCCGGATCGCCATGCGCCTGTTTTTCATGGCCATACTGCTGCTCTGCGCGGGCACGAGTGTGGCTGCCGATGCATCCCAACGCGCGCTCTTTCGCGACGCGCTGACTGCCGCCCAGCAGGGTCGGCTCGACGCGCGCCCCGACTTGCGTTCGCGGTTGCAGACCTACCCGCTCTACAACTATCTGAGCGCGGCCGAACTGCGCTACCGCCTGGACACCGATGCCAACGCGGCACTCGACACGCAGATCGAGAAATTCATCGCCGCCCATCCCGATCTGCCCCCGGCCGAAAGCCTGCGCCGCAACTGGCTGCCGAGCCTGGCGCGTCGCGATCGCTGGTCGATGCTGCTGGCCAATACCCGCGACAGCGACGGCAGCACCGCCACCTGTCGTGCGGTCAATGCCCGTATCCAACTGGGTCAGAACCCGCGTAGCGAAGCGCTCGCTCTGTGGCGGGTCGGCCGCAGCCAGCCCGACGCCTGCGACCCGGTATTCGCCTGGCTGGACCGCCAGGGGCTGCTCGGCGCCAACGAAATTCGCGAACGCGCGCGTCTGGCGGTGCTGGCCGGTCAGTACGGCCTGGCCCGCTATCTGGCACGCCAACTGCCGGAAAACCAGCGCACGGCGATCGATCGCTGGCTCGATGTGGCCGAAACGCCGGCCAACCTCAACTATGCCTCGGCCGGACTGGACGGCGATATCGCGGTTTATGCCTTCAAGCGCTATGCCCTGCGCGATCTCGACGGCGCGGCCGATCTGTTCTCCCCGCTGGCCGAACGCCTGCAACTCGACGCGGCCCAGCGCCACGAGATGAAGCGTCAGCTCGCCCTGCTCTATGCCCAGTCCCAGCAGCCGCAGGCGCTGGTGTGGTTCGCGCGCATGGATCACGCGCGCATGCGCGACGACGAACACGCCCTCGGCTGGGAGATTCGGGCCGCGATCTACAACCAGCGCTGGCCGTTGGTGGTGGACGCGATCAACGACCTGCCGCCGGCCATCGGCAACGACGAGGAATGGCGCTACTGGCATGCACGCGCGCTCGATGCCATGGGCCGCAGCCAGCAGGCCCGGGCCTTGTACGCGCCCCTGGCCGCAGAGCGCAGCTACCACGGCTATCTGGCCGCCGATGCGCTCAATCAGGACTACAGCCTCAACGAGCGTCCGCTGGCGGTCGACCCCGCAGCGCGTGCACGCGTCGAGGCCAGACCCGCCTTGGCACGCGCTTACGAACTGCGCGCGCTCGGCATGGACCACGCTGCAAACCTGGAATGGAACGCCGTGATCGATGGTCTGGATCAGGCGGCACTGGCGCAGGCGGCCCGTATTGCCCACGAATGGGGCTGGCATTCGCGCGCCATCATCACGCTGGTCAAGGCCGACTACTGGGACGACCTGGATATCCGCTATCCCACGCCTTATAGCGATGCAGTGCGCCAGTTCGCCGACGATAACGATCTCGACCCGGCCTATGTGTACGCCATCATGCGCACCGAGTCGCTGTTTCAGCCCGCGATCCGCTCCTCGGCGGGCGCGGTGGGGTTGATGCAGCTGTTGCCTGGCACCGCGCGCCTGGTGGCACGACGCATGGACGCCAGTACGCCGTCGAGCAGTGCACTGACGATTCCGGAAATCAATATCCAGCTCGGTGCCGGCTACCTGGCACAAATGCGCGAGCGCTGGGACGGCAATATCGCCATGGCGACCGCCAGCTACAACGCCGGACCGCAGCGCATTGCGCGCTGGCTGCCCGACGACGATATGGACCCGACCATCTGGATTGCGAATATTCCGTATACCGAAACCCGCAATTACGTCCAGCGGGCGATGTCGCACATGACCGTCTTCCAGGCCCGCCTGAACGAGCATATCGTGCCGCTGGACAAGCGTATCGACGATATTCGCCCGGGCTACGGCGACCGCACCGCCCAGCGGTAGCGCCTGCGGTCTGCCATGCAACGGTATCTGGTCGGTGGCGCACTGCGCGATGAATGGCTCGGCCTGCCGGTCTCGGATCGCGACTGGGTGGTAGTCGGTGCGACCCCGGAAGAAATGGTCGCAGCCGGCTATCGACCGGTCGGCCGGGATTTCCCGGTCTTTCTCGACCCCGAAACCAAGGAAGAACATGCACTGGCGCGCACCGAACGCAAGCAAGGCCACGGCTATCATGGCTTCGTGTTCCATACCGGCGCCGATGTACGCCTGGAAGATGATCTCGTACGCCGCGATCTGACCATCAACGCCATCGCCCGGGGCGATGATGGCCAGGTGGTGGACCCCTGTGGCGGGCGTGCCGATCTCCAGGCCCGGATATTGCGCCATGTCTCCCCGGCCTTCGTCGAAGACCCGGTGCGCCTGTTGCGCCTGGCGCGCTACTACGCCCGTTTTGCGCCGCTGGGCTTTCGCGTGGCCGATGAAACCATGGCGCTGTTGCGCGAGATGGTCCGGTCCGGCGAAGTCGACCATCTGGTGCCCGAGCGCGTATGGGCAGAAACCGAGCGCGCGCTCATGCACGACGAGCCGCAGCTGTTCTTCTATCTGTTACGCGAATGCGGTGCGCTGGCGCGGCTGTTTCCGGAACTGGACAATCTGTTCGGCGTGATCCAGCCGATCCGTCATCATCCGGAAATCGACTCGGGCGTGCATACCCTGCTGGTACTCGGCCAGACCGCGGCCGCCAATGATCCGCTGGCCGCACGCTATGCCGCGCTGTGTCATGACTACGGCAAGGCGCGCACACCGGCGCATGTGCTGCCCGGCCATCGCGGCCACGAAGCCGCAGGCGTGCCCCTGGCCGAGGCCTGCAGCGAGCGCCTGGGCGTACCCAAGGCCGTGCGCGAAGCCGCGGCCCTGGTCACGCGCTGGCATACCCATGTGCATCGCATGCACGAACTGCGGCCTGCCACCATGCTCGAGCTATTCGAGCGTATCGATGCCTTTCGCCGGCCCGAACGCCTGGAAATCCTGATCGCGGTCTGTAGTGCCGATGTTCACGGACGGCTGGGTTTCGAACAACGCCAGTACGATCAGCCAGCCACCGCACGCAGGGCGTTCGCGGCAGCCCAGGCCATCGATGCGAAACCACTCGCTGCGGCAGGCCTGCGCGGCGCCCAGATCGGCGAAGCACTCAAACGCGAACGCATCCGCGCCATCGCCACGGCGATCGGCCGACATTGACCGGCCGGATCGATTTCAACGGCTAGCCGTTCCAGCCGAAAATGGCGAACAGCAAAAGACCCAGCAGTACACGATAGACCACGAACGGCATCATGCCCACCGACTGCAACATGCGCAGGAAATAATGGATCGCGGCAAAGGCACTGATCCCGGCCAGCAACGCGGCCATGGCCATCGCACCCCAGGCATCGGCGGTGGGCGTTTGCAATAACAGCACGGTTTCGAAGGCGATCGCGGCCGTAGTGATCGGAATCGCCAGATAGAACGCCACCCTCGCAGCGGCCTGTCGATTGAGCCCGCAGGCACGCCCGCCCATGATGGTCATACCCGAACGCGACGCACCGGGAATGAGTGCGATCGCCTGGGCAAAACCGATCGCCAGATAGGCCCGCCAGCCGATCTGATCGGGTTCACGTGCGCATGGCGCGCGCCAGTCCACCCAGCCCAGGGCAATACCGAACACGATACTCGTGGTGGCAATCACACCCGGCACGCGCAGCATGGATTCGCCGACCAGGCCGAGCACGAGCCCGAACACGATCGCCGGTAACGTGGCCAGCACAAGCCCCCAGGCCATGGCGACTTCGCCATCGCGTCGACCGCTGCGCATCGACTCGACCCAGGCATGGGCAAGCTGAACCACATCCTGACGAAAATAGGCAACGACCGCGACCAGCGTGCCCAGATGCATCGCCAGATCGAAACCCAGCCCCTGATCCGGCCAACCGAGAAAATGCGGCACCAGAATGAGATGCGCCGAGCTCGAGATCGGCAGAAATTCGGTAATGCCTTGCACGATCGCAAGCACCACCATCTGATACCACTCCATAAAAGCCCGCCTGGAAAGAATGAAATGCGTTGCGGCGTATGCCCCGCTATCGGCCGCAAACCGCGGGCACTATAGCGCGGCTGCCGGTAACCATTCGTTACGGTTTCGTGGCCCTGGCATTGCTACGGCAGCAACGGCGCGCTGTCCTGCAGGCTGACCGGCTCGAGCCGATGGGCCTGCGTGGCCATTGTGGCCCACAGATCGGCATAACGCATACCACAAACCGGATGACGCGCTTCGGGCATCAACTCGGCAAGCGGACCGAGTACGAATGGCTGTTCGACGATATCCGGGCGGGGCAACACCGGCGCGTATTCATGCACCGTATCGCCAAAAAGCAGCAGGTCGATATCGATACACGGCGGTATCTCCGCCTGACTGCGATCGCGCCCACAGGCGGCCTCGATATCGCGCAGTTCGATGCACAGCTGGTCCAGCGGCGCCGCGGTATCGAACGCGGCCACCAGATTGAGGAAATCCGCGCCCTGCACGCCCACCGGTGGGCAACGATAGATCGACGAGGTATCGAGCGCGCCGAAGCTTTGTTCGAGCACGTCCAGTGCGAGTGCGATATGGGCGTGCGGCGAGCGATTGCTGCCGATGCCCACCACCGCCCGGGTCATACCTCGCGCGACCGCGTGATCCGCACCCCGACATTGGCGGCCTGGGCCAGCGCACCCGGCTTGCTGACGCGGACACTGACCTGTTCCACATCGAAATTCGCGATCAGAAGCCGCGCGGTTTCTTCGGCCAGCGTCTCGACCAGCTGATAGCGGCTGGCGGCCGCGAAGGCCTGTACACGCTCGGCCACGGCCTGATAGTCCAGGGTCTGCTCGAAATCGTCGTCCGCAGCGGCGTCGCGCACGGTAAAACCGATATCAAGATCGATAAGCAGCCGCTGCGTGGTTTCGCGCTCCCAGTCGTAGACGCCGATCACGGCATCCACCGCGAGCTGTTCGATGAAGATCGTGTCCAAACCGCCTCCTGGCCCCTGCTTCACGACGGCGAAAGTGCGTCGATCTGAAAACTACGATACACAATACTATCACTCGCCAAACGAATGTCCGGCCCCGCAAGACGCGCGCGTGGCCCTGTCGACGCGCTATACGTTCAACGCGGCGGGCGGCTGCAGGCTATCCAGCGGCCAGCGCGCCCGTGCCTCGGCCGGGGCGATGCCGGGCCGCATCTGCTCGGCGCGCAAACTGCCCACCAGGGCAATCATCGCCGCGTTATCCGTACAAAATTGTGACTGCGGAAAATACAGCGCGAACCCATCGCGCGCGCCGCGTGCTTGCAGGGCCGCGCGCAGATGTCGATTCGCCCCCACCCCGCCGGCCACCACCAGACGCGAGCGCCCGGTCTGCTTGAGCGCGCGGGCACATTTGGCCACCAGCGTATCGACCACCGCCTGCTCGAAGCTGGCCGCGATATCCGCGCGCGCCTGATGCGTATCCGGCGCGGCCTTGACCGCAAGCATTACTGCCGTCTTGAGCCCCGAGAACGAAAAATCCAGCCCCGCCCGCTTGAGCATCGGGCGCGGGAAAGCATGCGCATCGCGGCGGCCCTCGGCGGCCAGCGCCGCCAGCGCCGGACCACCGGGATAGCCCAGCCCCAGCATCTTGGCGCATTTGTCGAAGGCCTCACCCACGGCATCGTCCAGACTTTCGCCCAGTACGCGATAGTGGCCGACACCCTCGACCTGTACCAGTAACGTATGTCCGCCGGACACCAGCAGGGCCACGAACGGAAACGCTGGCGCCTCGTCTTCGAGCAGCGGCGATAAAAGATGGCCTTCCATATGGTGTACGCCCAGTACGGGCAGATTCCGGCTCATACCCAGCCCGACGGCAATCGATGCGCCCACCAGCAGCGCACCCACCAGCCCCGGCCCGCGCGTATAGGCGATGCCGGTGAGTTCGGGCGCACCGGCCTCGGCGATGACCTGTTCGATCAACGGCATGAGCTTGCGGATATGATCGCGCGAGGCCAGCTCCGGCACCACACCGCCATAGTCGGCGTGTAACGCGACCTGACTGTGCAGCGCATGGGCCAGCAGCCCGCGTTCGCTGTCGTAGATGGCCGCTGCGCTTTCGTCGCAGGAGCTTTCGATACCGAGGATGACGTTTTTTCTTTGCAAAGCGCGCGCGCAGCGATTAGAATCCATCGCCTTATTCTAGCCGCCGGGCTCAAGACATGCCCACGGCTGGGTCAACAAACCGCAGATTCTTCCGGAGAGTGATTGCTCAATGCCTAGCGTACGCGTCAAAGAAAACGAACCGTTCGAAGTCGCCCTGCGTCGCTTCAAACGCAGCTGCGAGAAAGCGGGCGTTGTCACTGAAGTACGCCGTCGCGAGTTTTTTGAAAAGCCCTGCCAGACCCGCAAGCGCAAGCGCGCTGCCGCGGTCAAGCGTCACGCCAAGAAGCTCCAGCGCGAGCAGCAGCGTTTCACGCGCCAGTACTGATATCACGGCTTTCAAGACCGACGTATCAAACAGCGGCCACAGCGCCGCTGTTTTTCGTTGCAAAGACGCTATTTCGACAGGAGAACGTGCTTGAGCCTCAAAGCCCTGCTACAGGACGACATGAAATCCGCCATGCGCACGCGCGACAAGGAACGTCTCGCCGTAATTCGCATGCTCATGGCCGCGGTCAAACAGCGCGAAGTCGACGAGCGTGAAGAACTCTCGGATGCCGACGTGCTGGCGGTCATAGAGAAGATGGTCAAACAACGCCGCGATGCCGAACAGCAGTATCGCGAGGCCAACCGACCGGAACTCGCCGATGCCGAGGCCGCCGAGATCGCGGTGCTCGAAAATTACCTGCCCGCCCAGCTGTCCGAGGCCGAAATCGATCAAGCCATCGATAACGCCATCGCCGAAAGCCAGGCGCAGTCGATGCGCGACATGGGCAAGGTCATGGGCGTACTCAAGCCGCGCCTGCAAGGCCAGGCCGATATGGCCGTGGTCAGCCAACGGCTCAAGACCCGGCTGCAACAGCAGTAACGCAGGTATAGCGCTGGCGCGGCGACACCGCGCGCCAGCGCAGGTCGGTCGTGCTTTGGCGATCGGCGCTCGCCCCGCCCGGCTGAAAGCGCAGGGGTGAATCCTTGTTCCGCGCAGTCGTTCTCGATCGCGGTATCGCACGGTGTTGACGATCAGCCGCGTCGACCGGCTGTCTTGTTACTCGATGGTTCGTGGCCACGTTTTGCCTGGCAGGTATCATCATCGAGGTCAGTGGAGGTCTTGGCTGCCATGGCGCGCATCCCACAGGATTTCATCGATCAGTTGCTGGCGCGCACGGATATCGTGGCGCTGATCGACGCGCGTGTGCCGCTCAAGAAATCCGGCGCGGAATTCGCGGCCTGCTGCCCGTTTCACGACGAAAAAACGCCGTCTTTCACCGTCTCGCCGAACAAGCAGTTCTATCACTGCTTCGGCTGCGGCGCCCACGGCACGGCGATCAGTTTTCTCATGGAATACGATCGCCTCGAGTTCCGTGACGCGGTCGATGTCCTGGCACAGAACGCGGGCCTGGAAATTCCGCAGGAAGCCCAGGCCAGTGCACCTTCCGGGCCGCCGCGCGACCCGCTGTTCGATGCCATGGCCCGGGCCGATCGCTTCTATCAGAACCAGCTGCGCCGCAATCCGCAGGTGATCGACTATCTCAAGGGCCGCGGCGTGTCCGGTGCCATGGCCAAGCAATACGGGCTGGGGTTTGCGCCCGACAGCTGGGATGCGCTTACCCGCGAACTGCGCGACGCTGGCGCTGGCGAACAGGCCGGGCTGCTGATCGCGCGCGACAACGGCGGCTTTTTCGACCGCTTTCGCAACCGGCTGATGTTTCCGATCCGCGATACGCGCGGGCGCACGATCGCCTTCGGCGGCCGCACCCTGGGCGACGACAAGGCCAAGTACCTGAACTCGCCGGAAACGCCGCTGTTTCATAAGTCCGACCATATGTACGGACTGTTCGAAGCACGCCAGGCAATGCGCGATCTGCCGCGGCTACTGGTCGTGGAAGGCTATATGGATGTCATCGCCCTGGCCCAGCACGGCTTCGCCAACACGGTCGCCACGCTCGGTACCGCCACCACGGCGTCGCATCTGACCACGCTGTTTCGGCATACAGAGGAAGTGGTTTTCTGTTTCGACGGGGACGCCGCCGGGGTGCGCGCGGCGCGCAAGGCACTCGCTCAGAGTCTGCCGGTGATGCGCGGTACACGCCGAGTCCGATTTTTGTTCGTGCCCGAAGGCGAGGACCCGGATTCCATGGTGCGCGCGGCGGATGGCATTCAGCGCTTTCAGGCGGCCATCGAAGCCGCGCGACCTGCTTCCGCGGTGTTGATCGACGCGCTCACCGACGGTTTGTCGCTGGATTCGCCCGATGGGCGCGCCACGCTCATCGAAAAGGCGCGCTCCTATGTCAACGCGCTGCCGCCAGACGCGTTTCGTGCCGAGCTGATCGGCGAACTCGCCGGGCTTGCGCGTTTGCCCGCCGACGATTTACGCACCTTGTATGCACGCACACCTTCAACGACGGGCACAACAGTCGATAAAGGCTCTAGACAAACGAAGACACGAGTGACGCCGGTCAGCCGCGCCTTGAGCCTTTTGTTTGCCGACAGCCGTCTCGCCGAGCGCGTGCCCGATACCCTTGCTCTGCGCGAAGCGGATACACCGGGGGCAACGATTCTCGCCGAGGCGATTGAGTTTTTCGCACAGACCCCAAACGTATCGGTATCGCAGTGGTTGGAACGCTACCGCGAACACCGGTTTTTCGACCGGCTACAGGAACTGGCAGCGACAACGCCGCCGGGCGATTCTGACAGCCGAGCGCAGGAGTTCGATGAAACGGTTGCACGACTGGGTTCGAATACCGCATCGCTGGCCTCATTGCGCCAGCGCTACGACGAACTCGTTGCCCAACAGAACCGCGGCCCGCTGGATGCAGCAGCCGCCCATGAGTTGCAGCAGATACATCAGCAGCTCAGACGTTATCGCCAACGCACCGGTTAGAACAATGCCGGCCACCGGTTTTGAAAGTCGCTGTCAACGCCTCGACTTGTTATCATGGCCGGTTATCGCAGCGTTCGCCACGCCCCACGAGCCCAACATACGCAGCAAAAACACATGAGCAAAGACAAGAAATCGCAGCTTCGTCTATTGATTGCCCACGGCAAGCAAAAAGGCTATCTGACCTATGCCGAGGTCAACGATACGCTGCCCGACGATATCGTCGATCCCGAACAGATCGAAGATATCGTCAACATGATCAGCGACATGGGCATCACGGTGCATGAGTCCGCACCGGAAGATGACAGCCTGCTGATGAACGAAAACACCGTCAACGAAGACGATGACGACGACGCCGAGGAAGCCGCGGCGACGTTGGCGGCATTGGACCCGCAGTTCGGTCGCACCACCGATCCGGTGCGCATGTACATGCGCGAAATGGGCACGGTCGAACTGCTCGACCGCCAGGGCGAAATCCGTATCGCCAAGCGTATCGAGGAAGGCCTGGCCGAGATGATGTTCTCGCTGGCCTATTTCCCGGCCACCACGGGCCGCCTGCTCGAGCTGTGGAGCCAGGTCGAAGCCGACGACAAGCGCCTGACCGACGTACTGGTGGGTTTTGTCGACCCCGACACCGGCGACCCGGTGGTCAACGAGGACGAATCCGCCGAGAGCGACGACGACGACGAAGGCTCGGCGCCGGCCAACGATGGCCCGGACCCGGAAGAAGCCAAAGCCCAGTTCGAACAGCTCAAGCGTCTGCACGAAGCGGCGGTCGCTACGCTCGACAAGCACGGCCGCGAGCACGAGGCCACGGAAGAAGCGCTCAACGCGCTAGCCACGCATTTCATGCGTTTCAAGCTGGTGCCCAAGACCGCGGACGATCTGACCCTGCAGCTGCGTACGACCATGCTCGATATTCGCAGCATCGAACGCGAAATGCTGGCGATCTGCGTGACCGAGGCCGGCATGCCGCGGCGCGATTTCGTGCGTCAGCTGCCGGACAACCTGACCAGCGAAGTGTGGCTGGACAAGCTCATCCGCGCCAAGCGTCGTTATTCGTCGACCATCGCCGGCCGTCGTGAAGACCTCGTGCGTGCGCAAGGCCGGATTCGCGAGATCGAGGCCGAAAACGGGCTCAACGTCAATCACATCAAGGAAATCAACCGCAAGATGTCGATTGGCGAGGCCAAGGCCCGCCGCGCGAAAAAGGAAATGGTCGAGGCCAACCTGCGTCTGGTGATCTCGATTGCCAAGAAATACACCAACCGCGGCCTGCAGTTCCTGGACCTGATTCAGGAAGGCAACATCGGCCTGATGAAAGCCGTCGACAAGTTCGAATACCGTCGCGGCTACAAGTTCTCGACCTATGCAACGTGGTGGATTCGTCAGGCCATCACCCGCTCGATCGCCGATCAGGCGCGCACCATCCGTATTCCGGTGCACATGATCGAAACGATCAACAAACTCAACCGCATTTCCCGCCAGATGCTCCAGGAAATGGGCCGCGAGGCCACGCCGGAAGAACTGGCCGAGCGTATGGAGATGCCGGAAGAAAAGGTGCGCAAGGTCCTCAAGATCGCCAAGGAACCGATCTCCATGGAGACGCCCATCGGCGACGACGAGGATTCGCATCTGGGCGACTTCATCGAGGACGTCAACGCGGTCGCCCCGGACGATTCCGCCTCCGGCGAATCGCTGCGTGAAGCCACGCACAACACCCTGGCCAGCCTCACCCCGCGCGAGGCCAAGGTACTGCGCATGCGCTTCGGGATCGACATGAACACCGACCACACCCTCGAGGAAGTCGGCAAGCAGTTCGATGTCACCCGTGAGCGTATCCGTCAGATCGAAGCCAAGGCCTTGCGCAAGCTGCGCCATCCCTCGCGGGCCACGTTCCTGAAGAGCTTCCTGGACGAATAACGAGCCATCGTTCGGGCGCGCTGCCTGCCTCGGCACGGCGCGCCCGGCTTCGTCCGTACGGTATGCAAACCGCCTGGCGGGCCACAGGCCGGGCAGGTCATCGGAACCGGGCACGCTGTCTAGCCGTGCCCTTTATGCCATCGAACGTATGGACAAAGCATGGCTTTTATTCGGATCGTAAAGCCGGACGTCTCCTGTCGCCTGACCGTCGGCCTTGCGTTGTGGCTACTCGCCCTGCCCGTGAGCTGGTGCGCCACCCTGGATGTACGCGTAACCGACCCGCAAGACCGGCCGCTGTCCAACGCCGTGGTCACCGTAGACTGGCCGAATGCACCCGCGCCGGATCCGAATCCACGCCCGGCGGTGATGCGTCAGCGCGATATGACGTTCGTTCCGCACGTGCTGGCGATTCCGGTGAACACCAGCGTGTTGTTCCCCAACCACGACAACACCCGCCATCACGTCTACTCGTTTTCCAACGCCAAGACGTTCGACATCAAACTGTATGTTGGCTTGCCCGAGCGGCCGATCCTGTTCGACAAGACCGGGGTCGTCACCTTGGGCTGCAATATTCATGATTCGATGCATGCATTCATCGTGGTCAGCGATGCGCCGCGCATGGCGGTGACCAACGCTGACGGACAGGTACGCTTTGCCGACGTGCCAGCACGCGCACGTACGCTACGTATCTGGCATGAATGGCTCAATATCGGTGACGGGGGTGTAATTCGGCGACTTGCGGCCGATACCGACTCTATAACCGTCGATATCGAGATATCGCCACCGCCTGCGCCCCCGCCAAACGAATCCATGTCACTGCAACAGCGATTCGATCGGATTGCCCAATGACACTGCGTCCGCGCACGTTCCGAAATCAGCTGATGATCGCGCTGCTCGGTTTTGTGCTCCTGGCCGAACTGAGCGTGACGATCGCGATTTTGCATCGCACCTACAACCAGCGCGTGCATCAAGCCCACGATACGTTGGCGGTGGCCAACCGCGTGCTCGAGCGTGTGCTCGATCTGCGCGCCGAACAGCTGTTGGCCACAGTCAGCATTCTGGCCTCGGATTACGGTTTCAAATCGGCGACCGCCACCCAGGACGAACCCACCCAGCGCACCGTACTGCGCAATTTCGGCAGCCGTGCGCATGCCGATCTGGCCACCCTGGCCACGCCCGCCGGCGAGCTGGTCACGCGCGTGCCACGGACCCAGCCCGACACCAGTAACGAGCCGTTTCGCAGTGTGCTCGACCGCGCGCGCCGGCTGGGCAGTGCCAGCGGCCTGGTCATGGTGGACGAGCGCCCCTACCAATATGTCATCGCGCCCGTGAACGCACCAAGGCTGATCGCCTGGGTCGGCATGGGATTTCTGGTGGACGCCGAAATCGCCCGTAACGTGGCGAGCGTGACCGGCGTGAATGTCGATTTCATCGTACGCGAAGGCGAACACGAGCTGTTTTCGACCGGCCCGCAGAACCAGGACGGCGATGTCGCCGTCGACGCCAGCGACGCCTTCTTGAGCGAGCGACATACGCTATTCGATGCCGATGGCCGTCAGCTCGATGTGGCCCTGTCGCTGTCGCGCCAGACCGTACTCTCGCCCTACTACGACCTGGCCAGCAGTCTCACACTCGTGTTCCTGATTACGATCGGATTCAGTGCAGTGGTGGCCATCGCGCTGGCGCGCCGGCTGAGCCAGCCCGTGCGCGAACTCAGCGAATTCGCGGAATCCGTAGCGGCCGGTCACTACCACGAGACGCCGGGCGCCCAGGGCATCGGCGAATTCGACATCCTGAGCGATGCACTCAATGACATGCAGATCGCGGTGCGCCAGCGTGAAAATCGTATCCGTCACCAGGCCACGCACGACGGGTTGACCGGGCTACTCAACCGCAACGCCGTTCGCGATGTGCTCTATCAGCAGATGAACGACGGCGACCGGGTGACGCTGATCCGTATCGCCGTGCACGGGTTTTCGCGTATCAATAGCGCGCTGGGCTACAAGCTCGGCGACGAAGTGCTTAAAACGGTCGCAGGCCGCTTCAAGAATGCCTGCACCATGGCACATACGCTCGGGCGTATCGAAGGCAACGATTTTCTCGCGCTCATCGACTGCGACGCCGACGATGAGGAGCTTCACGGGCTCATCGAGCATATCCGGGCCAAGGTCGAACAGCCGCTGTATCTCCAGCATACGTCGATCCAGCTGCTGCTCGACGTCGGCGTCGTGCGTATTCCCGAACACGCCGACGATATCGAATCCGCCTGGCGGCGTACGGTTATCGCACGCGATGCATCACGCCAGCGCCGTTGTGCGACATTTTTTTACCAGCCCGGCATGGACGAAGCGCACCAGCGCGAACTCGCGATCATTCAGGGTATCGCCCCCGGTATCAAGAACGGCGAAATGTCGCTGGTCTACCAACCCAAGATGGCGCTCGCCAACGCCGAAATCGTACAGGCGGAAGCGCTGGCACGCTGGAACCATCCAACGCTCGGGTCGATCGCACCCGACGAATTCATTCGTCTGGCCGAGCGCTCCGGCCAGATCCGGCTTGTCACCGAATGGGTGGTTCAGCAGGTCTGCCGTGATCTGGCCTACTGGCAGTCGAAAGGCCTGCATCTGGGTGTGGCCATCAACCTGTCGGCCGACGAGATCGCCCAGAGCGAACTGGAAAGCACCCTGACTCCGTTGCTGGAACAATGCCTCGGCAACGAACGCATCACGCTGGAAGTCACCGAAAGCGCGCTGCTGCGTGAACCCCAGACGGCGCTGCAGAACCTGCGCGCGCTGCAAAGCCGAGGCGCGCGTATCTCGGTCGACGATTTCGGCACCGGTTACTCGTCGCTGGCCCAGCTCAAGCGTCTCGCCCCCGACGAACTCAAGATCGACAAATCCTTCGTGCTCGGGCTCGCCGAGACGCCGGCCGATCAGTTCATCGTCGACCTCATCATCGATCTCGGCCACAAGCTCGGCCTGGAGGTGGTCGCGGAAGGCATCGAAAACGCGGCCTCCTGGCGTTATCTGCTGCACCGCGGTGCCGATCTCATTCAAGGCTATTTCCTGTCGCGGCCGATGACCGCCGAAGCCATGGTGGGCTGGCTCGAAGATCACGATGCCGATCGTTCGCGCTGGCGCGCACAAACCGATACCCGACAAACGCAGCAATGAAACCGCAATCCCGGCGCTACCGATACGGCACCGCCTGGGCCGGCCTGTTGTTGCTGACCAGCACCCTGTTGGCCGAAGCTGCGGGCAGCCGTCTATGGGGCAGCGGCGGTGTCACCAACGTCAACGGCGCCGCCGGCGGCGGCATCACCACCTGGGCGGTGCTCAACGGCTATGCCAGCACAGACGAAGCCAGCGTCAACCTCGCCACCGCCACCGCCCGCGTCGACGATTTTGACCTGCAAACGGTGAGCGTCGGTTTCAATTGGGCCAATCGCCTGGCGGTGACCGTTGCCCACAACCGACTCAAGGTCAAACCGCTGGCCGCGGATATCCGCCAGCAAACCCTCGGCCTCAAACTACGGCTGGCCGGCGAAGCACTCTACGACCGTTTCGGCCAGTACAGCATCGGGCTGCAATACACGCACAACGCCGATTTCGGCATACCGGCGCTGCTGGGCGCGCGCGACAATCACGGCGTGGACATCTATTTCGCGGCCAGCAAGGTATTTCTTGCCGCCATCGCCGATCGCAACGTCATCGTCAACGCTACCGCGCGTGCGACACGGGCCAATCAACTCGGCCTGCTCGGCTTCGGCAGCACCCACGACAACCGGTATGAACTGGTCGGCGAATTCGGCGTCGGCCTGTTTCTGGATCGCCGTTGGCTTGTGGGCGCCGAATATCGCCAGAAACCGGACAAGCTCGATACGGTCGCCGAAGACGACTGGAAAACGCTGTATCTGGTCTATGTACCGACACGAGAACTCGCGCTGACGCTGGCCTATGTCGATCTCGGGCAGGTCGCCGGATTCGACAACCAGAACGGCTATTTCCTATCGCTACAGACCGGCTTCTAGCATGTTCGCGCGCTACCGACTCATTCCGGTTTTCCTCCCGCTTGTCATCCTGCTGGGCGCCTGCCTGAGCGGTTGCCAGGCCCACCCGGCGCCCGACCGCAGCCTGTATGTCGCCCTTGGCGAACGCGACGGCATCGCCGAACTCACTGAAACGCTGTTGCTGACCATCGCCGCCGATCGGCGCATTGCCGGCGATTTCCGGCGCGTGGATATCCAGCGGCTGCATCGTATGCTCACCGACTATATTTGTGCCGTGGCCGATGGGCCCTGCCAATACACCGGCGACAGCATGCGTGATGTCCATCGCGGCCAGCAGATCAGCAGTGCCGACTTCAACGCGCTGGTGGAGGATCTCGTACTTTCGATGGAAGAACGCGGGTTATCCACCGCCACTCAGAATCGCCTACTGGCCCGGCTTGCCCCCGATCGGCGCGAGATCGTCGACATTGCGCCCCCACCCACACCCGAACTTCGCCAACTCATCCTTGGCGACCTACCGCTATACCGATATAGTGCTCCCCGCAATGCACGGGGCCTGTAGCTCAGTTGGTTAGAGCAGGGGACTCATAATCCCTTGGTCGCAGGTTCGAGTCCTGCCGGGCCCACCATTAAATCAGAAACTTAGCCAATAGCTTTGCGCGACGACATGCTCAGAGGTACATTATAGGTACACTCGTGGTGCAGCAGGCTTGCAATGGCTACCCTAACCAAGACCTCCGCTGGCCGCTGGAAAGCGGTCGTCCGTCGCCAAGGCTGGCCAACCAGCTCGAAGACTTGGCGGACGAAGCGCGACGCCGAAGATTGGGCACGCCGGACCGAAGACGAGATGGCCCGTGGGGTCTATCAGAATCGCGCGCCGGCCGAACGCCTCACGCTGAGTAGCGCCATTGATCGCTATTTGAGCGAGGTCACGCCGACCAAGAAAGAAAGCACCCAGGCGGCCGAGAAGGTTAAGGCACGCAAGCTAAGTGCCGATTTGGGCCAATACAGCCTCGTCGCGATCACACCGGATGTGGTTGCCGCCTACCGAGATCGGCAACTGGCCAATAACAAGTCTCGCGACACCGTGCGGCTTCAACTCGCCCTGCTCTCGCATCTCTTCGAGATTGCGATCAAGGAATGGCGTATCGGCATCTGGTCCAACCCATGTCGCGCTGTACGTACCCCCAAGCCCGGCAAAGCCCGTGACCGCCGGCTGTCATCGGACGAGGAAAGAAAACTCCTGAGCGCCGCTCAGAGCCAGTCCAACCCGATGCTCGGACTTATGATCCGGCTGGCACTGGCAACCGCCATGCGAGCCGGCGAAATTCAACGTCTCCGCCGGTGCGACGTAGATCTCAACCGCCGCACCGCCCTCTTGCGCGACACGAAGAACAACCAATCCCGCACCGTACCGCTCACCACAAATGCCGTCCGAGCGCTCCGCACTGCACTCGACAATCCCGTTCGACCCATCGATTGCGATCTGATCTTTTTCGGCGAACCCGGTCGCGAGGGGATTCGCCGTGGATTCCAATACGGCCCCGGCTGGAAACGCGCCACGCGGGACGCCGGCATCGCGGACCTGCGCTTTCACGACCTAAGGCACGAAGCAGTCAGCCGGCTTGTTGAAATGGGGCTGGGCGATCAGGAAGTCGCGGCGATCAGCGGCCATAAAAGCATGCAGATGCTGCAGCGGTATACGCATCTGCGAGCCGAAGACCTTGTCCATCGATTGGACGCCTTGGATTCAAGCACTGCCGCGGACGCCGATAACGATTATCGCGGCGTCGAAGCCCCGATTGCGGAGACCCGACCATGAACGCCGTAGAGATCGAAGCCGCAGTTGCGGAACTGGCCGATCAGCCCTTTGACGCCAACGAGTTTGCGTTCGCCTTTCTGGAAGCCTTCGGCAACAAGGCCACGACCATCAAGCGCCTGCGCGCGGGCAACACCAATAAATCCGATCTGAACGGCGGGGTCCTACAAACCAACAACATCCATATCGCCGTCTGCGACACTGGCCGAGTGGGCGATACACTCAAGGCGCTCCACGAAAGTCCGCAAACGACCAAAGCCAAGGCCAAGTTCCTTCTCGCCACCGACGGCGAGACACTGGAAGCCGAAGACCTCGCGAGTGGCGAGGCCATTGCTACAAGATTCGCCGATCTGGCCGACCACTTCGGCTTTTTCTTGCCGCTGGCTGGTATCTCGACGGTCCGCGAGATCAAGGACAACCCGGTCGATGTCCGCGCTACGGGCCGTCTCAACAAGCTGTACATCGAGCTTTTGAAGCACAACCCGGACTGGGCCGAACGCCGCCACGACATGAACCACTTCATGGCGCGGCTGATCTTTTGCTTCTTCGCCGAAGATACCGATATTTTCGACGGCCAGGACCTGTTCACGCGCACCGTCGATACCATGAGCGAGCGCGACGGCAGCAATCTGGCTGACGTCATGTCCACCCTCTTTCGTGCCATGGATATCCGGCACGAAGATCGGGACGACGCCGAATTGCCCGGCTGGGCCAAGCCCTTCCCCTACGTCAACGGCGCCCTCTTTTCCGGCGCAACCGATGTACCGCACTTCACCAAGCTGGCCCGCAGCTACCTGATCCAGGCCGGCAACCTGAAATGGAAGGCCATTAACCCGGATATTTTCGGCTCCATGATTCAAGCCGTAGCCGACGACGACGAGCGCGGCCAGCTCGGCATGCACTACACCAGCGTGCCCAACATCCTGAAGGTGCTGAATCCGCTGTTTCTGGACAATCTGCGCGAGCAGCTCGAAGACGCCGGCGACAACGCCCGAAAACTGCTAAACCTGCGCAAGCGCATGGCACGCATCCGCGTGTTCGACCCGGCCTGTGGCTCAGGAAATTTCCTGGTCATCGCCTATAAGGAAATGCGTGCGATCGAGGCTGAGGTCAATCGACGCCGAAAGGAAACGCATCTCAAGTCGGCCATTCCGTTGACCAACTTCCGCGGCATCGAGCTACGCGACTTCGCGGCCGAAATCGCGCGTCTGGCCCTGGTGATCGCCGAGTACCAGTGCGACGTGACCTACCGTGGCCAGAAAGAGGCTCTAAAGGATGTTCTGCCGCTGTCCCGGGAGAACTGGATTACCCAGGGCAATGCGCTGCGGCTGGACTGGCTCACGGTGTGCCCGCCGACCGGCACGGGGGCTAAGGTTTCCGCGGATGATCTGTTCGAAACGCCGCTCGATCAGGCCGAGATCGACTTCCAGAATGAAGGTGGCGAGACGTATATTTGCGGAAATCCACCTTACTTAGGTTCAAGCCTCCAAAACAAAGAACAAAAAGCTGACCTGAAAGCCATATTTTCGGAAAGTACGAAAAACTGGAAGTCTTTAGATTATATCGCGGCTTGGTTTATGAAAGCCGCCAATTACGGCCTCCAGAGCCATGCCTCAAGTGCGTTGGTTGCCACAAACTCTATTTGTCAGGGTCAGCAGGTCGCTATTCTTTGGCCGCTCATCTTCGGAACTGGCCACGAAATTGCTTTCGCTTATTCATCTTTCAAATGGGCTAACCTTGCCAGCCAGAATGCCGGTGTGACCGTGATTATCGTAGGCCTTTCGAACAAGCCTGCTCAGCCTCGAGTGCTATACGCTACTGGCACAGACGAACAGCTTAATGCAGCGGAAGCCCGTAACATAAACGCCTACCTCATTGCTGCTCCCAACATCATAGTCAGAAAACGTTCATCCCCCATGTCAGATATTACCGCAATGGATCGCGGCAGCGGGCCGGTTGATGGCGGCAATCTGATTTTATCCGCCTGGGAACGTCAAGCGCTATTAGCAGATCGGCAGGTTGTATCCAGCGTAGTTCGTCGCTACATGGGATCTAGCGACTCTATCGACGGTATCCACCGGTATTGCCTTTGGATTGATCAGGATAATCTAGAGAGCGCTAGCAATTCGCCAAAAATCAATGAACGAATAGAAAAAGTCGAACAATTTCGACTTGGAAGCACGAAAACTGCTACTGTTAAGTTCGCGAAATGGCCATATAAATTTCAAGAAATCCGTCAGACGGGCACTGAAGTACCTATTGTTGTGCCCCGCCACAGTTCATCAAACCGGGAATACCTGCCGTTCGCAGTTGGATCAGTCGGCGACATTGTTGCCGATAGCGCGTTTGCGTTCTACGACGTGCCATTGTGGAACATTGCCATTCTAGCGTCCGTGCTACATCTAACCTGGATAGCGGTCGTATGCGGGAAAATTAAGACCGACTATCGCTACTCCAACACGCTCGGCTGGAACACCTTCCCGATACCCACACTGACCGAGCAAAACAAAGCCGACCTGACGCGCTGCGCCGAAGACATCCTTCTCGCGCGCGAGGCGCACTTTCCAGCGAGCATCGCCGAGATGTACGACGCTAAGCGCATGGACAAGGACTTTCCCGATCTGCGCCACGCCCACGAACGGAACGACGACACTCTGGAGCGCATCTACATAGGCCGCCGTTTCAAGAACGATACCGAGCGTCTGGAGAAACTGTTCGAGATGTATGCCCAGATGACGGCGTCCGAAAACGGTCGGTCGTACAGTAGCAAACGAAAGCGCCCCACGCGTAGCTGACCGGCACTTTGCCCCCTCTTGCGCCGAGCACTGAACGTCCTTACGCTAAAGTAAGGAATTTATGAGGTATTACGTCCATGAGTACAGCGACTTTGAGCTCCAAAGGACAAATCACCATCCCAGTGGCGGTGCGCGCGGGTCTCGGTATCGATACGGGCGACCGGGTCGAGTTCGTCGAAGTTTCACCTGGGCACTACGAGTTGGTCGCCGCCACGCTGCCAACGACGGCCCTGAAAGGATTGATCGGCAAGCCTGAGCAACCGGTTAGCGTTGAAGACATGAATACGGCCGTTCGCCAGCGGGCCGCAAAAGCTGTCGATCCGTGATTGGTCTCGATACCAACGTCCTGGTGCGCTATCTGGCGCAAGACGATGCCAAGCAAACGCCCTTGGCTACTGACTTAATCGAATCGTTGACCGCCGACAAACCGGGATTCATATCCCATGTCGTGCTGGTCGAGACCGTTTGGGTATTGGAGTCGTGCTACTCCGCCCGTGCTGACCGGATCGTTCAGGTGATTGAGACTTTGCTTCAGGTCGAAAGCCTGGCGGTCGACGAGGCCGACGTCGTATGGCGGGCCTTACGGCAATTCAAGCAAGCGGGCGGCGACTTGGCCGATGCATTGGTCACCGCACTCGCCCGTCGCGCCGGTTGCGATGCAGTGTATACCTTCGACCGCGGCGCAGCGAAACGATTCGATATGACGCTTTTGCAATAGAGGGGGCACCTAATGGCGGCGAAAAGCGGCGCAAACGGAAGCGCGATCCCGTCGGTATCCATCACCACGGCACACACGGGCGCAAGTCGTCGAACCAACGCGCTCGGTATGCGGCCGATGCAGGAACGCGCCTGGAGCCGGCGTGGCGAGCAATACCTGTTGATCAAGTCGCCGCCGGCGTCGGGCAAATCCCGGGCGTTGATGTTTATCGCCTTGGATAAGCTCGATAACCAGGGCATTCGCCAGGCCCTCATCGTGGTGCCCGAACGCTCGATCGGTGCCAGCTTCAGCGATGAACCGCTCAGCGATTTCGGTTTTCCTTATGACTGGCACGTTCTGCCCCAATGGAACCTGTGCAACACGCCGGGTGCTGATGAGCCACGGGTGGCCCAGTCCAAGGTTAAGGCGGTCGGTGAGTTTTTAGCGAGCGAGGACCGCATTTTAGTCTGCACTCATGCCACCTTCCGCTTTGCAGTGGACGAGTTAGGCGTCGAGGCCTTTGATGATTGCCTTTTGGCCATCGACGAATTCCACCATGTCAGCGCCAATCCGGATAACAGGCTAGGCAGCCAACTGGCCGCGTTCATGGAGCGCGATCGCGCCCATATTGTCGCCATGACAGGCTCGTATTTTCGAGGCGATGCCGAAGCAGTTCTGGCACCGGGAGACGAAGAACGCTTCGACACGGTCACCTACACCTACTATGAGCAGCTCAACGGCTACGAGTATCTGAAGTCGCTGGAGATCGGTTACTTCTTCTATAGCGGCCGCTACATCGATGCGATCACGAAAGTCCTCGATCCGGCGCTGAAGACGATCGTGCATATCCCCCACCCGGCGTCGCGCGAGAGCCTCAAGGACAAGCAGCGCGAGGTCGAAGAGATCATGGATGCGCTTGGCCGCTGGAAAGGGATTGATCCGCACACCGGCTTCCATCAGATCGAGCTATCGGCCGAGCTTGGTGGCGGAACACTCAAGGTGGCCGACCTAGTGGACGATAGCGATGCGGCGCGTCGCTCCAAAGTGCTGACTGCGCTCAAAGATCCGGCGCATCGCAACGATCGCGATCATGTCGACATCATCATCGCGCTCGGCATGGCCAAGGAGGGCTTCGACTGGATTTGGTGCGAGCACGCGCTGACCATTGGCTACCGCAGTAGCTTGACCGAGATCGTGCAGATCATCGGCCGCGCCACACGTGACGCGCCAGATAAGACCAGTGCCCGTTTCACGAACCTAATCGCAGAGCCGGATGCCGACGAATCGCTCGTGGTCGACGCCGTCAACGATACGTTGAAGGCGATAGCGGCCAGCTTGCTCATGGAACAGGTACTGGCGCCCCGCTTCGAGTTCACGCCGAAGAACACCGGCCCGCAGGACGGGTTCGATTACGGAGAAGGCGGCTATCGAGAAGGCCGGACAAACGTCGGAGTCAACGACGAAACCGGGCAATACCATGTCGAAATCGAGGGGTTGAAAAAACCGGAAAGCGAAGAAGCCAATCGTGTCTGCCGCGAAGACCTGAACGAGGTTATCACCGCGTTTGTTCAGGATCAGCCATCGCTAGAGCATGGCCTGTTCGATCAAGAAAACACGCTGCCCGAAGAGCTGACCCAGCTACGCTTGGGCAAGATCGTACGCGACCGATATCCGGAGCTTTCTGAGGACGATCAGGAAGCCATACGCCAGCATGCCGTGGCCGCGCTGAATATCACGCAGCAAGCAAAACAAGCACTCGCGAACAACAGCACAGGAGGCTCGGGAACAGCGGATGAGCCCAAAGGCAACCTATCTCTGATCCACGGCGTGCGCAAATTCGTCAATGTCCGCGACCTGGATATCGACCTGATCGATCGCATCAACCCCTTCGACGCAGCCTATGCGGTCCTCGCGCGTGCCATGAATGAGTCGACGCTCAAGCAGGTGCAAGCCACAATCGCGGCCAAACGCATCAGCATCGACCGTGATGAAGCGGTCGATCTGACAAAGCGGGCCATGCGGTTCCACCACGAACGCGGCCGCGCGCCGGATATCAACGCGCACGATCCTTGGGAAAAGCGCATGGCCGAGGGGGTTGCCGCCCTCGCTCGATACCGCAAGCAGGAACGTGCCGCCGAACACGCCGCGGGGCAAACATAAGCCATGAGCCATTCTTCCGAAGACGCGATGCTCAATGCGCTCGGCGTGGACACATCCGCGGATGAGGCGCGCGAGTACACCCGGGAAGAAGAGCGCCTGCTCGCCGGATTTGAGGATATCCAACGCTTCGTGACAGATCATGGCCACGCGCCACGGCACGGCGAAGATCTGGATATTTTCGAGCGTATCTATGCGGTGCGTCTCGATCAGCTAAAGAAGCTGCCGCATGCGCGCGAATTACTGGGCCCACTGGATACCGACGGGCTTTTGAGCGAACGCACATCGCCAGAAGATGATCCAGAGCCGGAGGAAATGGACGAAGACGCGTTGCTGGCGAAGCTGGGCGCCAGCCCCGATGACGATATAACCGTGCTGCGGCACGTGCAGCCGCATGCCCGCAAGCGACTGGCCGAAGAAGTGGCAGCACGGCAGCCGTGCAAGGATTTCGACGAGTTCAAGCCGCTGTTTGAAAGGGCCCAGGAAGAACTTGAGGCTGGCGTTCGCCAAACCGTGAGATTTGGCCGCGATACAAGTATCGAAGAAGGCTACTTCTTTATCCTGGCTGGGCAGATGGCCTACGTTGCGAAAGTCGGCGAGCCGATGAAAGCGTCAAACGGCGAAAAAGACGCTCGCCTGCGTGTGATCTTCTCGAATGGGACCGAAAGCGATCTGCTACTGCGTTCATTGCAGCGCGCACTGTACAAAGACGAAACGGGGCGACGGCTTACGGTACCGGACGCCGGCCCCCTGTTCGCCGACCACATGGACGAAGACGACCAGCAAAGCGGCACGATCTATGTGCTACGCAGCCACTCCAAGGAGCCTTTCGTCGCCGAACACCGCGAGCTTATCCATAAAATCGGTGTGACCGGCGGCGAAGTCGACCATCGCATCGCCAATGCTCGAAATGATCCAACCTATCTATTGGCTGACGTTGAAGTCGTGGCGACCTGGAAGCTATCGGGCATCAACCGGACCAAGCTGGAAAAACTGCTTCACCGAGTTTTCTCCCCTGCACGTCTACAACTCACGATCAAAGATCGCTTTGGCAAAGCGGTGCAACCCCGGGAGTGGTTCCTCATCCCGTTGCCGACCGTAGACGAGGCGGTACAACGGATTCGAGATGGATCAATCGTTAATACCGTGTACGACCCAGGCACCGCAAAGCTGGCGACTTTTAGCACCGACTGACGAGGCCTGGCCCGACTCGGTGGATACCGCTTATTGGCCACGCACCTGAGCGCGATCGCAAGACGTTACGCCGATACGCCTCCAAGGGGATTTGAGGCCGCAGTATGGCGCTCAGTAGCGCGGAACGATATGTGGAGCGCAAGGCCGCAGTCTCAACCCTTTCTGTTGAGTTTCTGCACGAAGCGCCGGCCAGTGTGCATAAACGCGCCCCAGCGCCTTTGCGAAAGCCCGCCGGAAATCCTGTTCGCGCGAGTAGCCAGCGCCAAACTGGTCACGCAAAGCCGGCCATGCAACCAGAACCGGTTTGTGTAGACGAAAGACGCGATCAGTCGCCCAAGCATAGAGATCGATTGCCAGGGGCGAGCGCAACGCGACTAAAACGCCAAAATCCAGCGGCACGGCGCGCGCCGTTATTTCATCATAGAAATCGGGCGCCAGTTCAATCCAGAATGTGGCGTTTTCGCGCGGGCCATGATCCCACCAGAGGCTAATGCCGGACGAGAATTGATACGGCTGCCACGCTGCGCCTTGCGCTGTTTTGCGATCAATATGGAGCGTGCACTTCATCAGCCGGAGCAGCTGGTCGCGAAACGACGCCATCGAGCCGTTGCGCCCACCGGACATTTGCAGGCCGAGGTCGCGAAACAGGACCGCCTGGGCGGAGTCCAGCGCGATCACGCGCGAACCGGTCACACGTGCCCGCTGGGCGATCCAGGCGAGCAGCAGGCGCGGAATCTTGCCGTAAGGCAGGCCGTGGTCGGGATGGCCGACCATCGTTAGCGTGAGGTCTCCGTTGCGCCTCTGAAAATGCAACGCGGCTTGAGCGCGATGCGGAATGGTGGTTTGCACCAACGCGCGCGCCATGAAGCCGATCGGACGCGATCCACGCGACGTGGGATTCGCCGTGTCGGTGATGCATAAAGCCGCCTGTGCCGCGGACGCAGCCGTATCGTCGAAGGTCACGAGCCTGGATCAGCCGAGCGTCTACGTGTGCTGGTTTTCCATGAAATCGGCGACATCGGTCGCACGGAAATACATGCGCCGGCCAACCTTGCGGCGCATCCGCGCCAGAGGAGCGAGCGCGTGCGATTCCAGCCGCAGCGACGTACGAAGCGATTGGGGCTCGCGGTGCAATAGCTCGGCGAGCTGTTCAAGCGTCAAGTAAGGGCCATAACGCTCGATCAGGATTTTTTCGGTATGCATTGTCGCCTCCAAAAGTCGGTACTGAACCGTTTCGAGGCTTGATTATTCCTTTTAAATCCAAGCGGCGGAGCTTAGGCTTGTAGCCAAATGTGTTGACATAAAATCATGACGCCCTTCGCTCTTAAAATAGCGCGCCAGCTACTCGAACTCTCAATTCATGACTGCTGCGACGGAGAGCTGAAGAAAGGTATCGAGCATTTCGGCGCTGGCCTTACGACCAGCTATAGCCTGACGTCGAGAAATCGCTCGCTATCGGTTTTGGCGCGGCGGTGTATGGATCAGCCAGTACGCGATCTTCTGCTGAAGAATCACGACCGCAATGACCTGCCCGATTTGCAAGGTTTATTGCCGTCGCAAATGATGCGCGCACCGCCACGAGTTGATCAGCTCGATGCCAAGCACCGCGTGAGACTTTGGCCGAGAGCCGGTCATGACGAGATGATCAGACGACGCCTGATCAATATCAGCTTGTGGGATCGACGCATTCATACCGCGATACGGTGTGCTACCGACTCGCCAGCTCCCTCGTATATACCTCTGGAACGCTGGTTCACTGATTCATTCGATTGGGTCGAGTCGCCCAGCTCTTCCAACACGTCCAATGCGTTATCGCAGTGGTCGGGTTCGCTGGACACGCTACGCCTGTGGCTGGATTCACTCTATGTGATGCTGCCAACCTCAACACCGCTTGAAGACCAATTGAGGCGACAGAAGACCGCGGTAGTTCGGTCATTCTGTGAGCCAAAGCCATATTGCGATCTGTGCTGGCGGTACACGGTTCGCTATGCGGCACTCACGCTCGCTGGCTTTAAAATTCGGTCGGCGCCCGCGAATCTCAGCCCCCACTATTGCGAATATCATCTACCGATTGAAAACCCGCCCGAGCATAACTGCTATCGATCCGATAATCGGTACCGCGAGGCTTTTCACGAAGAGTTATCGGCCCTAGTCGGCCGCCAACGCTCGAAATACGTGTTCCGGCTCCAGCCGCCGCGCAACGCGGATATACAAGAAGTACGCAAGGCTGCTTACGACACGGTCCATTGTGGCGTGCGGCCTCTGCGCTCGATACATGGAAGCGACGAAAGTCTTGCCGAACGCGTCTGGCGGCTGTATTTAGCTGGATCGGCGCAAGCCGACATCGCACGCCGGCTAAGCGTCCATCGCCAAGCGGTGTCTCGGACGCTGAAAAGGCTCAAGGGCATAGCGGCGAAACAAGCGATCGACGCGGAGATCGACCCGTCGACAGGCGAAATGTTTTCTCTCCATAGCGACGCAACTCGATCACTTTTTGACACGGTTCGTGCTTGCCGAGCTGAAGGCGCCTCCACGGCCGAGATCGCTCAATCGATCGGTCGCTTCAAGCAGACCGTGAAATCAGTTCAACGATGGCTTAGCGTCATCGATGCGATCGAGGCGGCTCAACGAGAGGGCGCTTCCCTCCGAACCGTCGCGGCGCGGTACCGGCTGTCGATCGCGTTCATCGCGTCGCTCGCGAGCCGATTCGCTCGTGAGCCGGAGCGTCATGAATACGAAGTAGCTCGTGTTCACGAAAACGAGTTCCGATTCGGCAGTTTGGTCCCGAAAAGTATGCCATCGCGTCTTTGATTTTCGAGTAATCGACATCGAGGTCGAACAGTTCAGTCATCGCTGGCCTCGCATTTCGGCTTTGTTTATCAACGCGGCGATTGCGTTGTCGTGAGCATCGACCAGCTCGAGCGTCTTGGTAATAAGCGCATCGGACGGCCGCTCGTTTGTCGAGTCGATATTCAACGCGCGAGCGATCTGGTTGAGGTTGCGACCGATCGCGGCCAACTCGGATCGCGAGCGGCGTAGCTCGGTAACTTCGGCCCGAGTGATCGCAGGCGCTCGCCCGAGTGCCTGGATGGCAATACGCGTTAACCACGACGTGCGGCTTTCAAAACCGCTCGCCTGGACCTGTGTGTCGAGAGCGTCTAGTTCCGGTTTTGTGAGTCGAATCTTCACCTGGCTATGCGTCGGCCCGGGCCGACGCGGCTCGCTACCATCATCCGGCGTGGCTGGAAGGCGATCGATGATCGCTTTCAGCACTGCGGCTGCGCTGACGCCGTGGGCGTCGGCGTAGCTCTTGAGCCGCGCTCTGCGGGGCTCATCAAAGCTGAACGCGAAGCGTGAAGTGGTCATAAAACACGAGTAGGGAGAGATGCTCGAACATACCGTCGAGGCGGTATGTGGTGCAAACTGGTACCAGTTTGCGAATCCTGCACTCTCTCCCTACCTACTCCATTTGTCGGTATGTTCCGACAAATGTCGTTCCAAGGACTGTGCCCGATAGCGACCTATCGGGTGGTTTACCTTCTCCTGAGCTACCTTGGAAAACCAACCGGATGAAGAGTCGATCGATGTTCGCCAGGCGCGTGCCCCGCTTCGTGGAAAAGCGCGATGTCGGCAATAAACAGTGCGACGGCTTAGTGGTCGAGACCGCCGACGTCAACACGCAATGAATTTCTTGCAGACGTTACGAGCATGCGCCCTAAGCTAGCCAAGTATAATGACCGCGCGTCTCGCACATTTTCGACGGTGCCTGCATGGCGAAAAAAGTGTCGATCAACATCCGTATCGAATCGGAATTACGCGATCGTTTCAATGCAGCCGCCAAGCTGGAGCGCCGGCCGGCGTCTCAGGTCTTGCGGGACCTCATGCATGGCTATATCGGCGAGGTTGAGCGTAAGCACGGCCCGGTTGCGAACCGGAGCGCCTGGGATGAATGGGAGCGGCGCAACGACCTTGCGAATGCCCAGGCTTCGATCGAGCTTGAAGGCTACGTTATCCCTGACGAAATGCAGGCGGTCGTTGAACAGTTCATGCGGGATGAAGTGAGCATTGACGCTGTAGGCGAAAAAGCCGACGAGCTGGCCGGCTCTCAATTCATTCGACGGTCCAAGTGACTATTTGGTACTGGCATTCATCAACCGTGCATTAACACGGCTAAGCTCAATCACCGAACGCCGCTTGAGCTGGCGCTGCTGGGCATTTAACGGCAGCAGGCTAGGCGGCATTTGCCGCCTAGCTTTTACAGGTGTGCCATGGAATTTCTAAGTAGCGCGATCATACGAATTAACGGCGCTTTGCGGCAGATGATGGGCGATCGCTGGCGTCTGTATTACGTTGTTGTGGCGGTGGTTCTTGGAATCGCGGCCTTGAGTGCGTTTCGTGCCGTATTGATGTACGAGCCCGATCAACGCAGCGGAGCCGAACGGGTTTTAGGTGAGCATTATTACGACGCAGACTCATGAAATGAAGTCGGCCCGGGCCGACGCAAGGCGTATGGCGAGGGCTCGTCGCTGGCTGGGTTATGAGCATTGGCAGATTGCCCGGCTCCATAAGCACCGCCCCACTTAGATGTGCACAAAACCTGTGGACAACGCCGTGGGCAGCCGGACGATTAGCCGCTGGCAAAAGGCTTTTAACGCTCTCGGTTAAATATTAACCAAGTGACTCGCGGCAATGCTCGCCAGTTGGTGATGGCCACGTGTCTCGTCGGATGCGCGACCGCTATCCCCCCCCCTTTCATCGGTGTATCCGCAGCCGCTTTTCGGACCGACTCCGTCGATAATCCGAGCGCCTATTGTGAATAGGCTGGTTATCGACTGCGTATCAAGTCCACCTAAGCTTGTAGTGTCTTTTCGCGAGCTTCTTCCGCTTCTCGCTTCTCCTGGCCTTTGCATCGTTCTGCATGCACCACCATGGCGATGCCGCCGATCAGGAAAAACACCATTACGCAGACTAGCGCTACAAGATTGGTCTTGGTCGTACCTTTGTATGCGAAGCCAAGCCAATCATCGCATCGATGGAATTCGAGGTCAGGCTATAGCCCCGTGGTCTTCGTCGTAATGGCTACCAGTGCAGCCGATGGGCTCACTGTGATCGAAAACCCGCTTGCGCTTTGGCGCTATGAAGTTTTTCACAGGTCTCGGTCGCCTACTATAGGACTCTTCCTATAGGAACTATAGGAGGGGCTCTGTATCCATTGGGGCGCAATGGCTCCAAGAGCTCTTGGTGACCGTTTATGCGTAATTTTGTGACCGTTTATGCGTAAAACCGGCGAAATTCGGTGACCGTTTATTCGTGGATAACTTTGCTCATCCCAAGGCTTATCCACAGGCTAGCGGTATGATTTCTTGAAACGCTTTCTGGGCCTGCCGTTCGGGCCATGCACGAAGCCAATCCATGAGCCGTCTACTAGGTGCAATTCTGGTGCAATGGCGAGTTGCGCTAGTTATGCGTCGTAAACCGTAAAATACTGTTTATATTGTCTTTTAGTGCATTGTTATCATGCGCAATAAGTCATTGAATATAATAAAAATACGGGTTTATTACAGAACTCATAATCCCTTGGTCGCAGGTTCGAGTCCTGCCGGGCCCACCATTGCCTGCAATGCGCCCACCGGGTGTGACGAGCGCCACCTAGCCGCGCTCTCCTGCCCCGCCCTTGGCGATTTATTGGCTCCGACGCCATGCCCCGAGCGCAGGTCAGCCATCCAGCGCCGTTTTTAGTTTATCGACCCAACAGTCGGCCTCGGCTTGCGATGCGATGTTGGTGAAACCCAGTAATAGACCGCGCGCGCGGCTGGGGCCATCGAACCAGGCAGACAGGGCCTGCAGCGCCAAACCGTGACGGCGTGCGCGTTCGGCCATGTCGATATCGCTGCGGTGGCCTTTGAGCCGCGCAAGCAGATGCATGCCGCCGGCCTGGGGTTCGACATGCAGGCGATCGCTCAGCCGGGTTGCGAGCGCTTGTATGAGATAGCCTCTGCGCTGCGCGTACAGGCTGCGCATACGCTTGAGATGACGCGCGAAATGGCCCTCGGCCATGAAATCGGCCAATGCAGCTTGTGGCAATTGCGGACACCCGTGCCCGGCATCATCGAGCGTGCGGCGAAAACGGGCGACTTGCGACGGCGGCACCGCCAGATAGGCCAAGCGTAACCCGGGAAAGAGCACCTTGCTGAACGTACCGGCATAGAGCACCCGCCCATCGCGATCCAGGCTTTTCAGCGCTGGCAGCGGGCGGCCCTGATAACGATACTCACTGTCGTAGTCGTCCTCGATAATCCAGGCGTCTTTATCGTTGGCCCATGCCAGCAAGGCCAGTCGCCGGGCCAGTGGCAGCGATACGCCCATCGGGCTCTGATGCGATGGCGTGACCACGGCGAAACGCGCCTGCGGGGCCTGGCGCCGGCCGGCCGTGACATCCAGACCGTCCTCATCCACCGCGACCGGCACCGGTATGACGCCGGCCGCGCGCAGCGCATCCCGGGCTTTGAAATAACCGGGCTCCTCGAACCAGCCGTGGTCCCCCGAGCGCAGCACTGTACGGCAGATAATCCGCAGGGCCTCACAGTAGCCGGCAGTAACAATGATTTGGTCGGGGCTGCAATCGATGCCGCGTGATACGCCCAGATAGGCGGCCAGCGCATGTCGCAAGGCGTAATGCCCCTGCGGATCGGGATAGGCAAGCGTGGCCGGCGTGCTGGCTTTGAGCTGCCGCGTCATCAGGCGTTGCCACAGCCGCGTCGGCACTGCGTCCAGCGCGGGCAGCCCGAGCTGAAAGGGGCTTAGCGAACGCTCAGCTACAGTCGATGCCTGGCCGGCCGGGGTCGACTCGCCCAAATGCGCGGGCGCGATCCGCGCCGCAATCAAGGCCGGCGAAACCACGGTGCCGGCCGCGCCGCGGGTCAACAAATAGCCCTCGCTAATCAACGTCTGATACGCCAGTTCGACGGTGCCACGCGACAGATTCAATGCGCTGGCCAGGCTACGGATGGAGGGCACACGATCGCCGGGTCGAAACCGACCGGCCGCAATCGCGTCTCGAAAGCGATGGTAGAGCTGTCGATGCAGCGGCGTGGCCAACGCGCGGTCGGTTTGCAGAGATGGATGCATACGGATGTCCCAGTCCGATTGGCGCATCTTGGCTCTGTTATCCAGGTCATGTCGAGCCTAATCTGCCTGCGCCAGTACAGGAGCCCAGCCGTGACCGAATTTCATATCGCCGAAGTCACCCGCGAACAGGATTGCCAGCGTTGCTTTGCCGTGATGCGTCAATTACGCCCGCATTTGACGAACGCGCCCGCCTTTGCCGCCCAGGTGCTACGCCAGATGGCGCATGGCTATCGTCTGATCGCGGCCTGGCGCGAGGCGAACCCAGTCGGCCTGATCGGCTACCGATACCAGGAAAATCTGATGAACGGACGGTTCCTGTTCGTCGACGATCTCGTGGTGTGCGCGAAGACGCGCCGTAGCCATATCGGTGGGCATCTACTCGACGTTGTCCGCCGAGAGGCCCGCGCAGCCGGCTGCCGACAACTGGTGCTGGATACCGGCCTGGGCATGGCACTGGCACAGCGCTTTTATTTTCGCCAGGGCATGCTCACCCGCAGCATCGGTTTCTATCAGGATCTGGACAACCACGCATGAGCTGCACCCTGTTCGTTCACGCCAGCCCGCACGGCGCCGCGGCGCAGGGCTATCGACTCGCAACCGAAATAGGCGAGCGCATCGCACGTTACGAATCGAACGCGACCCGGATCGAGCGTAACCTCACCGCCCCTGCCTTGCCGCCGATCGATGCCGATTACGCGCAGGCGGTCACCGGCAATGCAAGCCACGACGACGCGCGTTTTCGCGTATCCGAGCAGTTGATTGGCGAGCTCGAGCGCAGCGATCGACTGATAATCACCCTACCCATGCACAATTTCACCGTGCCCGCGGCCTTCAAGCTGTGGGTCGACTACGTGGTTCGGATCAATCGCAGCTTTGCCGCTACCGCCGAAGGTAAAGTCGGACTGTTGGCGGACCGGCCGACCACGATCCTCGTCAGTTCGGGCGGCGTTCATCGCGGCCAGGACGCATTTCAGCCGGATTTTCTATCGCCCTACCTGCGCCAGGTACTGGCCACCATCGGCATCACCGATATCGGCTTTCATTATCTGCAAGGCCTGACGGCCGGCCAATCGCGGCGCGTTACCGCGCTCGATGCGGCCCGCGGACAGCTGCGCACAAACGGGCTACTGGACTAGCGCTCTGAACCTTCCATTCAACACCCAGGAGTTTGACCATGACGACGCCCCGCCTTCCATATAACGAGCTGTCACCCGGTGCCTATCAGGGTTTTCTACACAGCAAGAAAGCCCTGGAGAAAAGCCCGCTGGGTGCCGGTTTGATCGAGCTGATCAACTTACGTGTGTCGCAGATCAACGGCTGTGCCTACTGCACGCAACTGCACGCCGGTCTGCTACGCCAACGCGGCCTCGACGATGCCATGATCGATAGCCTGGCCGGCTGGCGTGTAAGCGATCGATTCACCGAGCGCGAACGCGCCGCCCTCACCTGGGCCGAATCCCTGACCCACGTCGCCGAAACCGCCGCGCCCGACGCGGCCTACCAACCGCTGGCAACACACTTCGACGATACCGAGATCTCGGATCTGACGTTTGCCGTGGCGCTGATGAACGCGTTCAATCGGCTCGCCGTCGGCATGCCGATTTAAGTCGCTGACGAGCGCTGCTACAAAAGGCCGATTAATGTTTCGCCACGCGTGCCGTGAGCGCGTTTGTATGCCCGGTCGTGCGTGCCAAGGTGCTCGCAGCGCGCGTACGGGCGGGATAACGGCCAGACGAGCTCAGATGACGCTGCCAGTACTCGCGCGCGGCGTCACTGAACCACTCGCGCGGCGCGGTACTAAATACCCAGGCCAGATAATCGCGACCGGCCAGATCGACCAGTTCGCACACATCACGATAGGTGCCCGCACTCATTACCCGCGCGGCGATGCGCTCGGCCAGCTCGGTATCGCCGAGACGATCTGCCGGAAAATACTTCTGTGCCATTGCACCGAGAAAGGCGCATAACGCATCGGGGTGGTGTTCGATAGCCGTGATCATGTTCGTTGCCTCCGCGAGGAACAGGTTTGCAGGTCGAACGCGCGGCTCATGTTTGCGGGGCGCGACCGGTCGCTGCGTCGAGTGCCCGCTAGACTGCGCCGTCCAGGTGACAGGCAGGCGACAGATCGAAGATTATTTGAACAAGACAGCCTGGCGAAAATACGCAGGCGCTTGCTTCGGATAATTAGCCCGTTTTTTCAACGCCTTGGCGCTAGACGCCGCCGCGGGTTCTTACTGCCGTCATCCTTGCGAAACGACGGCACATACACCCGGACCGACCCGACTACGGGGATGATTCGTGGCCATGAGGGGAAAGATAAAAAGGCACCGATACAGGACTTGCGATCCGGGCCTTGCCTTGGCGGGCAATTGCCTGGCCGCCAGCTCAGCCGCCCTGCAACGCAGGATACATTTCAGGCGCTTTTCGACAACGCGTTCGGCTGGCCGAAGTTGCGTTCGGTTTCGATCGCACCCTGCGCGTCTTCGATACGAACCACGCTGGGACGGTGACCGCTGGCCAGATCCATGGCTCGGGCGATGGCGTTGTCGCGGCAGCGATAGCCGCGAACGGCACGGTGCATCCCCACCTGCTCGACATACCAATATGCGCGATTGCGCAAAACCCGAAATACCTGCATAGCGCCTCCCGATGGTGCACCACAGCAACGGACGTAGATGATAACCAGAGGCGGTCCTCCGTACAACTACGTAAGCCATACGTCTATGACTCCGCTGTGCCGTGTTGCAGCGAGGCAGCCTGACTCGCGCTTCTGGCAACCGATCTGGCCTGCCAACGCGCAGGAAGGTTACGCCGCGCGTCTGTACCGGGGCCCGCGGTACACATCCGCGTACTAAGCCTGCCACCCTCCCCCGATCGGGTCGGCTAGCCGTTGGGGCGTTGCAGTACCAACAGCGGATCGATACGGGTAGAAAACCAGGTCATACCCCAGTGCAGATGTGGGCCCGTCGCCCGTCCAGTCGCACCGACTTCGCCGATGATATCGCCCTGGGCCACGGTATCGCCCACGGCGACATCGAGCTTGGACAGGTGCAGAAAATTCGAGCCCACGCCATAGCCGTGGTCGATGAGAATGGTGCCGCCGGTAAGATACAAGTCCGGTTCCGCCAGCACTACGGTACCGGCGGCAGGCGCTTTGACCGGCGTGCCCGTGGCCACCGCGATATCCATGCCGGAATGCGCCGAGCCGGGGGTGCCGTTGTAGACACGCTGATTTCCGAACCGGCCACTGATCCGGCCGCGCACGGGCCAGATGAAGTGTTCGGCAAAGCCAAGACCGTGATTACTATGCGCCCGCGCGGCGGTCACTTTCTGCTGCTCACGCGCGATTCTTGCGGCGATTTCCGGCGGCGGCGACACGGTTTTGGGGGGTACGCCGTTAATACGTTCGACCGGCCAGTCTCGGGGGCGAATTTCAATCGAGACCTTACTTTCGTCGGCGTCCGGCGGTGTCACCCGAACACGGGCAACCCCCGAGGCATCACGCCCAATACCGAGGACCACCGTGCCGTAGTCGGTCACATCGAGCTGGCGACCGTTGTAAACCACCCGACTGCCGGGCGGCACGCGGCCATAAACCAGCGCGCCTTGTTGGACGTGGGCCGGGAACACGGTTTCGCTCGCCGGCGCCGCCCAGGCAAGCGTGGCGTAGAGCAGACTGATCAGCAGACCGGCCAGAAGACCGGCTATCGCAGGCCGTTTCTTAGTCTTCGAAGTCGTCGATTTCATGGCTATCGGCATCTCATGGCAGGCCTGCCGGCGCACGAACGCACATCGCCCGTACGCGTCCTGTTCGCCTGGCGCTAGCTACGTTGGGTCTATGAACCGGCACGCCCATCGGTCATCCCGTCGGAAGCTGGGCGTTTATTGACGATATCGCGACCAAAAACCTCGTCGCCTGTCGGTTTCGGGTTTCGCAGCCGCGGGCCGCGCCGTCGATCCTATATGAAGCCGACGCTGGCCGCGACGAACGCAGCCTTCAGGCACGCCCCTGTGGCAAGGCGACCGCACACAACGACTCGGCAAATTCGCTCAGGCGGATGGTGCAGCGCTCGATATTGGAGTATTGATTGAGCTCTTCCTCGATATAGGCCATGGCATTACGCACCAGCGTGTCGGCCTCGAGGATTTCGTATTCCGGTTCGAGCTCGCGCTCCTGGGGGCCCACGGTAAGCAGGCCGAGCGAATACATATGGGCAATGAAGTTCGGCACCTGGGCACGCAAGAGCACCCCGGCTTCCTTGCCGACGCTGGAGGCATACGACAGCACCCGCGTGCTCGCAAGCCCCGGCAGCGAGCCGGCATTCACATGCACCATCGGCCAGGTACTGCCGTCGGCCATGAGCACGAGAATACGCGCCTGCGACGGATTGAGCTGGCGCAACAGGCGTACGTAGAAATCCTGCTCGATCGCCTGTTGATCGGTCCCGCGCGAGGCATCCAGCAGCTCGGCGAAAATCTGGGCTGGCAGCGTATCGCTGTTGGGGCTGGAGTTGCCCAGCGGATCGGCGGGACGAATCCCGGCGCGATCCAGGCGCTCACCCAGGCTTTTGAGCGCCCGGTATTCGGCCCGGCGCAGCGCACGAATGCCCGCCCCCGCGACCGGGCGGCGGCCCAGCCAGAGCGCGGTGCGGCGTAGCAAATGCAACGGCAACGGCGCGGTGTCTTCCGCCTCGAATTCGGGCGCGAACGCGTCGTAGCGCTGCTGTTCATAATCGTATTGATTCACGGGGTCTCCTTGGCGAACCGAACTCAGGCGCCGCCGAAAAGAACGATGAACTGAAACACGCCGACCGCCAGGCCCAGTGCGGCGCCGACCGTAATGAGAATCCACTCGTCCTCTTCGAACGCCGGGCGCAACATGCCTTCGAACTTGCGCGGCGAGAGCTGGCTCATGCGTTCCACCAGTGTCTGCTCGATCGCCATGGTGCGATTCGTATAGCTGATGAACTCCTGCATGGTGGGCGATGCGCTGCCCTGCGCATCGGGCGTGTATTCGATCAGACGCTCAACCGCCGTCTGCTTGAGCCGAATATAGTTCACGTCCCCCACGGTCCAGCTCATGAACGAGCCGACCGGGCCCGCGCTTTCATCGACCGCCTCACCGACATGGTGGGCAATGATGGCGAAGATACGATCCGAATACGGGCCCTTGAGCACCTGCTGGAGGATATTGGCCGGCGCGAGCACCTCGTTGGCCACGAGGTCACCGTAGGCCCGGGCCACATCGGCCTGGCGCTTGAAGAACAGGCCATGCAATTCGAACGGGCCGATCCGATGCTTGTCCTTGGGGTTGAAGATCATCTTCAGCGCGGCCCAGTTGGTGAACCAGCCCACCAGCATGCCGAACAACGGCAACAGCCACCACGGCTGAAAGAACATCCAGACAAACATCTGAACCATGCCCAGCGGGAAGCCGAAATAGGCACCCGAACGCGCAATGAACTTGAACTCTTCCTTGCCGGTTTCCAGAAAGATGCGGTTCATCAGTTCCTTGTGATGAACCAGATTGGTCACGACCATATCCTTGAGGTCGAACACCTGATTCACATCCGAGCGCAGATCGCGCACGGTATCGGCGATCGCACCCGGCACCGCCGCCTGCACACGGGCAACGATAGTGTCGCGCGCGGCCTGCGGGGTACGCGCCCACACCGTGGGGTGGTGCTCCTGCATGACTTCGTTGACGAGATCTTCGGTCATCTCGTTGAGCGGCCGGGTGAGCTTGTCGGCCACCTCGTCCGGGTCCAGGCGCGCGAAGATCTCTTCGCTGTCGATCAGGTTCTGGGTGATCGTGTCGGTGGCGATCGCCGACATCTTGGCTGCCTTGCGCGGCACGATGCCCTGCCAGCCGAGAAACGGCTTCCAGATGCCCACGAACTCGATCGGATGAAACATCATCCAGATCGCCACGCGGTTGGTGATATAGCCGATTATCGCGCTGATAAACGGCATGGACGCATACTTCCAGAACGTCGCGGTTCCCAGAAACGCCAAGTCCATCATGAAACCGGTCTCCTCGTAATCCTGCACGGGCTCGTGTTGTTGTTATTGTCGCGATTCGAAGGCCAGCCAGACGGCTCGGAAAAGATCGCGTTTTCGAATCAACATACAGCCATTAACGAACGCTGTCGCCTATCGCACGCAATTTTTTGCTGCGCAATCCAGCCGCCCAATAAAAAGGCCCCGCAAAGCGGGGCCTCGTCAGGCGTATCGTCACTCGCGGGCGCTTAGCGCAGCGAGCCCGGAATACGCACGTTATCGACCAGCTCCTGGACTTCGGCCGGCGGCGGCGCGGTCACCCGCGACACCAGAAAGGCCACCACGAAGTTGATCAGCGCACCAATCGCGCCAAACGACTCCGGCTGGATACCGAACATCCAGTTCGACGCGTTATCAGCGAACAGGTTGGTCCCCGGCACGAAGAACACCCCCTTGTAAAGGAAGATATAGACCACGGTCACGGTCAGGCCGGCCAGCATGCCGGCAATGCCGCCTTCGCGGTTCATGCGCTTGGAGAACACACCCATGAGCAGGGCCGGGAACAACGACGACGCCGCCAGGCCAAAGGCCAACGCCACCACCTCGGCGGCAAAACCCGGTGGATTGATGCCCAGATAACCGGCCACCAGAATCGCCCCGGTCATGGCAATACGCCCGGCCATGAGCTCGCCCTTTTCGCTGATATCGGGCTTGAGCATGCTCTTGAGCAGGTCATGCGAAATGGCCGACGAGATTGCCAGCAGCAAACCGGCCGCGGTCGACAATGCCGCTGCCACACCACCGGCGGCCACCAGGGCAATCACCCAGGCCGGCAGCTGTGCAATTTCCGGATTGGCGAGCACCATGATGTCGCGATCGACATTGACCATTTCGTTGCCCTGCCAGCCGTACTCATCGGCCGTGGCAGCGAAATCGGGGTTCTTGTCGTTGTAGTACTGAATGCGACCGTCGCCGTTCTTGTCCTCGAAACCGAGCAGGCCCGTGCCTTCCCAGGTCTTGAACCACTGCGGGCGTTGCTCGTATTCCAGGTTGGAATTGGCCTCGCCCACCGGGCCGGTCTGTACCGTTTCCATCAGATTCAAGCGCGCCATCGCACCGACCGCCGGCGCGGTGGTGTAGAGAATGGCAATGAAGAACAACGCCCAGCCCACCGACTTACGCGCATCGCTGACCTTGCGCACGGTAAAAAAGCGGATGATCACGTGCGGCAAGCCTGCCGTACCGATCATCAGCGACAAGGTGAGCATGAAGATATTCAGCGTCGAATGCTCGGGGTTGGTAAATCGGTCGAAGCCGAGTTCGGTAATCACCCCGTCGAGTTTTTCCAGCAGATAGACGCCGCTGCCATCGGCCATGGTCGCGCCCAGCCCGATCTGCGGCAACGGAATGCCGGTGAGCTGAATCGAGATGAAGATGGCCGGCACCGTGAACGCAAAAATCAGCACGATGTACTGCGCGATCTGGGTATAGGTGATGCCCTTCATACCGCCGAGCACCGCATAGACGAAGACCACGCCCATGCCGATGAGTACGCCAGTTTCGAACTCCACCTCCAGAAAGCGCCCGAAGGCCACGCCCACGCCTTTCATCTGGCCGATCACATACGTAATCGAGGCCACAATCAGACAGATGATCGCCACCGTACGGGCCACGTTGGAGTAATAGCGCGCGCCCACGAACGCCGGCACCGTAAAGCTACCGAACTTGCGCAGGTAAGGCGCCAGTAGCAATGCCAGCAGCACGAAGCCACCGGTCCAGCCCATCAGGTAGGGCGAGGCGTTGTAGCCCAGAAAGGCGATCAGCCCGGCCATGGAGATGAACGAGGCCGCACTCATCCAGTCGGCGGCCGTGGCCATACCGTTGGCTACCGGGCCGACACCGCCGCCGGCCACATAGAAGTCCTCCGTGCTCCCCGCACGCGAGGCGATCGCGATGACGAAATACAGCAGAAAACTGCCGCCCACCGCAAGATAAATCCAGGTTTGTGTATCCATGGGTGCGCTCTATTCCTTTTCTTCGACGCCGAATTCCCGATCGATCTTGTTCATGCGAAACGCATAGAAGAAGATCAGGAACAAGAACACGTAAATGGCGCCCTGCTGGGCAAAGAAATACCCCAGCGGATAGCCACCGATATGGAAATTGTTGAGCACGTCCACGAGCAGAATGCCGCAGCCGTAGGACACCACGAACCATACGACCAGCAGCTTGAGTACAAGCCGGATATTGGCTTGCCAGTACGCCGCGGCCGCATCGGATGGCCGATCGGACATATCCCCCTCCATTGTTATGAATTGTCCGCAACCATCCTCGGGTAGCGGTGGAGAAGCGACAATGAGACTTTTGGCTATTCAACCATTTGTGTAGCCCGGTATGCCGAAAGCCTGCGAATAAATAATGTATTGACCATGCAGCGTACCTACCTGCGCCACCAGACAGCATCGTTGTTCGGCCACGGCCTCGGCATGGACATCTTTACGTCTCTGACTAAACGATGCCGCCAACTATCGGTACGCTGCGTGAACCATCCGCTTGGGCCATCACTGGCTAGATATTTCCAGTCGAATTCGAAGCGCGTTAAAACACCCGCCCTACAATTCAAATATGCCCGACGAACGGCAAATGAATTGAATAAAGCCGGCCTGCGACTTACCAACCGGTTCGATATCGATACGTCGCACTAATGTCATATCAATATGCCTAGATACCCTGCCTAAGGGAGCTTTTATTCAATCGAGCGTATCTTGGGCCAGCGCTGCGTGCCTGCGCGGCCGGCCAAGCAAGGCGGGGAGCTTGAAGCATGAAGCGTTTGCTCGCGGTGGTCGCCATCGTATTGGGCATCGTAGGCTGCAACGATTCCGATTCCGACGTGGCGTTGGCCAACCCTCCAGCACAGGAGCAGCCCACTCAACCGGCTGTCCGGCTGCAAATCGTCATCATCGGCGACGGCCGAGGCCGCGTTTCGACCGGGCCTGGCGGGCAAAGCTGCGAACAGTCGTGCGATATCGAAAGACCTGCCAGTAGCACCACCACGCTCGGCGCCAACGCCGCCGATCGGAGCCGTTTCGCAGGCTGGGGCGGTGCCTGCCAGGGCAGCCATGCGTGCAGTATTTCCGGCACGGGCACGCAAACGGTGACCGCGCGCTTTGAACCCACCCCGCCCCCCGGAAGCTGGCTCGCCGGCGATGGCCATGTCCACGACGACCACTCCTCGGACGGCAGCTTTCTGCGGCAACTGTTCGACGATACCGGCCCCGGAACCACCGCCACCGACGACCAGATCGGCTTCGGCGTATCACAGCAGCTGGATTGGATGGTACTCACCGACCATCGCACCTACGACCAGCACTGGGATCCGACCTGGGACAGCGACCAAGTCCTGCTTATCGCCGGTGAAGAAGCCAACGGCAGCCCGCACTGTACGGTGTTCGGTGCGATTGATACGGCGGTCCAGGGCGACGAGCCCGAAAACGATCCGGGTTTTCGCACCATCCAGCAATCGATCTGGGACGTACGCGCCCAAGGCGCACTATGGAATCAGGCGCATCCCGACCGGCGCAGCTACGACCGCGAAACCGATACCCCGACCGCGAAGAACTACGCCAGTCAGATCGGCCAGTCACTCGCAGAAATCTGGAACAAGGGGGAAAACCCGGAATCCGAAATCGATTACGCTGAAAATCGCTGGAACCGCGGTTGGCGTTTCGGCGTGGTCGGGGCGAGCGACAATCACGACCGGCTGCTGTGGTCGATTTCCGGCCCCGGCAAACCGACGACCTGGGTCTACGCCGCCGATCGTACCGAGCGTGGCCTACTCTCGGCGATGGCCTCCGGCCGAACGGTGGTCAGCGCGGACCGCGACGCGCCATTCCCTAACATCGAGGCCGACGCCCAGGGGGACGGCGTTTTCGAAGGCATCGTCGGCAGCGAACTGCTGACACAGCCGAATCAAGACATCGAACTACGTATCTCGGCGCGCAATGCGCGCGGCAATCGCGTGCTCGTGTATCAAAGCCCCGGTCGGGACGACGGGCCGGGCAATCCGATCAATCCAGTGCTCGAATTCGAGCCTGGCGAAGACGAAAGCACGCGTACGATAACGGTCAAAGCGCCCGCGACGGGGCATCGCTGGTGGTATGTCATGGTGCGCGGCCCGAGTGCGCTACCGTCCGGCCTGGAAGCGCCTACCGACCTGCCCGATCAACTGCGCGCCGTCACGTCACCGATTTTCGTTTCCGTGACGGGCGACTACGCCGAACCGGCGCCGGAAGTCGCCATACCCGCGGACCGCGCACAACCCGACGGCGCACACCGTCTCTTCGGCGCCAATACGGGCTTCGCCGGCTTTGCGGATCTCGCAAGCAGCGATTTCGCCACCCACTATGTCGCCGAGGCGCATACCGAGACCGCCACCCGGATCGTATATCGGCGCCGGGATGCGGCCAATGAATTCAGCGCGGTAACGGTTCTGAGCGAATCCGCTGTCAACGCGCGCTTTCCCCGGATCGCTGTGTCCGGGCTCGATGTCTGGGTGGTATGGCAAGAGGATAGCGATACACAGCGCCCGCGTCGGCCGCGTATTCGTCTCAAGCATAGCGGCGACGGCGGTCTGAGCTGGGAGACCACGCGCACACTGTCGAACGGCGCGGGACGTGCCATGCATCCGGCTATTGCCCTTATGCCCGACGGCGCGCCAGTCGTGGTCTGGCAAGACAATGTCCGCGCCGAAGGTGGGGGTTTGGGCGCCTTCGATATTTTCGCGTTCATCGTCGGCCGTGATGCGCAGCCGATCACTCTATCCGGGGCTACCAAGCAGACGCGGGCCGCTAACCCGCTCGATACGCGCAGCGCGCGATACCCGGCATCGCTATTCCCCGCGGTGGCGGTATCGAAGAACGCCACCATCGCAGTGGCCTGGCATGACAACCGCTACGATCAGGAACCGCTCTGGACAGGCCAGGTAGGCCGCGGGGAAGGCACCGATCCGGATGATTGGGAAATCCTCGTGGCGACGCGTACCGCGCAGGCCGACAACTGGTCGGCGCTAGTCAACGCCAGCAACGATGCCAGCCGTGCCGACTGGCATGCCGATCTGGCCTTCACCGATAACGGCGAGCTAATCGTGGCCTGGGACGCAAAGCGCAACGATGATTCGTCCGGGCGCGATCTGTATATCCGGTCTGCGCGATCCGACGACCAAGGCGCACACTTTTCGGCGGTGGTCGACGTGACCGCGGAAAGCGAGCCCGGCATGGCCCGCCGGCCGGCTTTCGGACACCGCGCCAATGGCGCATTAACCCTGAGCTGGTCGGACAGCCGCAGTGCCGACTGGCGGTGGCGCATTTTTGCGGCCGACGTGACCGACGACGGTTTCGCGACGCCCGTACCCGTAACCGGCCCCGGTAACGCCACCTTCCAGCGGCTCGCCGCAGGCGAGCTCGTATTCACCAGCGATCGCGCACTACAACGCGTCCAGCGCGACAACCGATTTGGTGTGTTCTCGGTGTCTTTGCACTAGCCGTAGGCAAGCGCGCGGCATACCGCTTGTCGGGAGAGCGACATGAAAAAGTCGACGGATACAGTCAACAACGCACGGCGACGGATACTCGGCTACGGTTTACGCGGCGCTGCAATCGCGGCGGGCGGGCCGTTGCTGTGGGGTTGTAGCGACGATACGCCAGTCGACTTGGGCGCCGGCCGGGCGCCCACCGGACCGAGCGATCCGCAAACGCCGCCCGCCTCACCTGAACGGTGTGCGCCGGCAAATCTGACGCAATCGCCGCGCGGCATACATGTAAGTTTTACCGACGATCCCGTGCGAACGCGCACGCTTACGTGGTATACCGACGGCCTCGACGACCCTGGCTCGCAACTGGAATACGGGCCGGTCACACGTGCCATGAGCGCCGAAGACATCGCCTGCGCCCCCTTTCCCGGGCGCATCGAGGGCAGTGCCGAACAAGCCTTCGGCACGAACGTACTGACCCATGCAGCCACGGCCACCGGCCTCGATGCCGGCCTGCCCATACGCTATCGCGTTGGCGCGCCCGGCCGCTGGTCGAACGTCAAAGTCCTTGCACCCACACCACAAGGCCCGTTGCGGTTCTGCCATTTCGGCGATCACGGGCTCAAACAGGCCAGTCTCGCCGTGCTCGACGGTGTACGCGAACGCAACCCGGACCTGCTGTTTATCGCCGGCGATCTGTCGTATGCCAATGGCGATCAACCCCAATGGGATACCTGGTTCGACCGGCTCGCACCTTACGCCTCGACGCTGCCGGTCATGACCGCGCCGGGTAATCACGAAGAAGAAGACAACGGTGGCAAGGCCTATCGAAGCCGCATACGCCAGCCCGGCCAAAATACGCGATATGCAATGACCTACGGCAACGTCCATTTCGTTGTAAGCACGGGCGGCTCGCTGCTCGGCAACAATGTCGTCCAGGACCTGGATCTGGTCGCCGAACTGGCCTGGCTCGAAATCGAGCTTGCCCAGGCCGCGTTGCGTCGCGCCAAGGGCGAAATCGATTTCATCATCCTGGTACAGCACTACACCCTCTGGACCGACCAAGAGGGTCGCGAGCCTGCCTCACCCGCGCTGGTTCTGTTCGAAGAAGACAAACTACTACGCTACGGCGTCGACCTGGCCATGGTCGGCCACGATCATATCTACCAACGCTCCAAACCGATGGGGCGAGGCCTGCCGCAAGAAAACGGCTATATTCAGGTCACCGGCGGCAGCGGCGGCGTCGGCCTGCGTGGTTTCGCGCCCATCAGCGAATGGTCGGCCGCCCATGCCGTACGCTACTGCTTTACGGAATACAACGTCGACGGCAAACGCCTCACCGCCACCACTTGGGCGGTCGATAATGAAGACAACACGCTCGCCGGCGCCCGCCTGAACGCGATCGACACGTTCGAGCTGCGCTCGCGCAATAGCGACGAACGCCAACTGTTCGCCAGACCCGGCCGAAGCGAGCTGCTCAACGCCGACCAGACCCAGGCCATGCTGCGCCATACCCGCGAACGCAACGCCTTGCACGACAGCCTGGAAGCGATCTCCCGGCGTCGCTAGCGTCGTTTCTAAAACCACGCTCGAATAAGGCACAGACCGCGATTTTTTTGCTATCCCCACCACGTAAGCCGATTCGCACTTGCCGTGTCGCCCGCTTTACCGGGCGTTACCCGTCGCGCCAACTTCGACGCCACTTCGCTTCGAAAACGCCCAGTGCCGAGCACATCAAACCCTACAAGGGCTCATTCATCGTGCCCTTGCATGCATGCAGGCCCTGAGTGCACTACCCGACCTAAGGAATGGACGAACGAGGCAAGGGGTCACCGGAGCAATCTGCCCCCCCCCAAGGCTGTACCACCCAAAGCCTTCGCAGCCTTAGCCGGTCGGACGCTTCATCGGGCTAATATCTTGTTGTCTATCGGCATATTCCGAAACCAACGCAAGACGTACGCTCATCGGGCTATCGACGATAGACCGTCATATACCGACCGGGCGTATGGCCGTCCGTAGCGACTGACGCCCGAAACCCGAACAGGCATGGCAAAAGCTGTATTGCGCACGCGCTAGCGGGCATAGTAATGCGCATGAAGCCTCTCGCCTGGCTGCTCACGCCTTCCACCGACCAGCTGTTATTCGCGCTACGGCTGTGCCTGGCGATTGCCCTGGCGTTGTATTTGTCGATGTGGCTCGCGCTGGACCGGCCGTACTGGGCATCGCTGGAAGTGGCGGTGATGATCCAGCCGGCGCCCGGCATGGCCGTGGTCCGCGGCTTCGCGCGGGCCACCGGCACCATCGTGGCCGGGTGTGCCGGTCTGGCCATCATGGCTTTTTTCGGCCAGTCCTACGAACTCAGTGCGGCCGCGCTCGCGCTCTGGGTCGCCTTCTGTGCGTTCTGGGCCAACGTACTGCGCAACAACCTGTCCTACGGTTTCGCCATTGCCGGGTTCATCGCCGGCGTGACCGTCATGCTGGCGCACTCGCTGGCCACGCCGCCGTTCGATATCGCGGTCGCGCGCGTATCCGAGTGCGTGCTCGCGGCGCTGGTCACGGCCGCGGTCAACGTGCTGTTCTCGCCGCCAGTGGGCATCCGCAACTACTTCAACAGCCGGCTTGCCCTGCTACGCAATCTGGGGCGCGAATTTGTCGGCCTGGCTGGGCTATCGTCGCGCCAGCCCGCCGCGCCGGGTCGGCCACGCAGCGAAGATGATCCGCACCCGGCGCTCCAGGCCCTGGCGGCCCAGACACTCGCGCTTGAGCAGACTCGCCAGTATCTGCGTTACGAAGCCCCGCAGTTCGCCAATTTCGACCGCCTGTCCCGACGCCTCGACTACGACATCTTGTCGCTGATCAGCGCCACCTCGTCGCTGCATATCTATCTGGCCGGCCATACCGAAACCATCGATACGCGCCCGATCGCCGCGCTGGCCGAACCGGCACGGCGACTCTCGGCGCATCCTGAAGACGCCGAGGGGGCCAAACAGGCGTTCGACGATGCCCACGCGGCAATCCGCGCGCTCGCCGACGAGCCGGCAGACCACGGCCGGCCTCGGCGTCTGGCCGACTACGTGGTACTCAGCCGGGCGCTTGAGCTGGCCAGTCGCGGACGCGCAGCGATGACCACCCACGGCCTGCTGATCGCCGAGCGCGAGCATCCCAGCAAGCACATTTCGCGGCGCTCGGAATTCAGTCAGCCGATGGATATACGCCAGGCCCTGCGCAACAGCCTGCGAACGCTGACCGCGGTCTCCCTGGGCGGGGTGGTGTGGGTGAATTTCCACACCCAACTGCCGGCCGTGCTACTGATGATCCTGCTGTCATCGCTGACCACGATCTTTGCCACCCTGCCCAACCCGGTTGCGGCCGCCGGCGGATTCGCCAAGGGCCTGGCCCTGGCCGCGACCGCCGCGTTCGTCATCAATTTTCTGGTGCTGCCGCAGGCGGTCGGCTTCCCCATGCTGATGCTCGCGATGCTCCCGGTCGTGTTCGTCGGCGGCCTGGCGATGGCGGTGCCCAACCCGCGCCTGGCCCTGCCCGGACGCATCTCGGTGGTCATGTTCGCGCTGCTGGTACATGTTCAGAACGGCGCCCTACCCAGCTTCGAAACCTATATTCAGATCGTGCTCGGCATATTCGGTGCGATCGGGCTGACCGTGCTCGCGTTTCGGCTGGTGCTGCCGGTGTCACCCCGCCAGCGCCTGCGTGAACAGATGCGAGGCGTATTTGACGAACTGGCCGACGGACGGCGGCACACGCGCGAGCGTTTCGAAACCCGCATGTACGACCGTCTGAATTCGCTCGCGCTAAGCGAAATCGACGAACCGTATCGGTTTTCCGCGCGCCAGGCCGTGCTGGCAGCAATCAACATTGGCTTGGAGGCCCGCTCGTTGGTCGTGCTGACCGAGCGGGCGACCCTGCCCCGAACACTCAACGACAGCGTGCACCGCGAAATGGACGCCCTGCGCACGCTATTCGCAGGACGCCGGCCGGGTTCGCTCGACGATATCGCCGAGCGCGCGCGAGCCATCCACAACCTGGCCGCACAACTGCTGGCACACGGCGTCGCACTCGACCGTCCCGCCGAGCGCCGGCTCGTCATCCGCGCCGCGATCTGCGCCGAGCTGGTGGCCTCGGCCCTGGCGGACTACATACTGGCCTTCGAGCACGGCGAATCGCCGCTTACCGAACCAGAGACGGCGAACGAGGCCACCACCAATGCTACTTAGCTAGACCTGACCCCGTCTTGCCTCACAATGCAACACTTGGCCCCATGACTCCGGAAGCCTCAGTGTCCATTCGATGGAAAGACCTACTCCATGATTCCAGCTGGTTTCATTTACACCTAAAGGAAGACACTGCGCCACGACCCATCTCCTGTATGCTATTTCCAAGGATTTCTACCCCCTTAGAACATTTTTCCGGTATCAATTCATATAGTTCTAAGTAGTTAGAAACAGCAACTGTTAACGCGTTATCCCATACAGCCCGTATTTCTCGGTTATTCTTGGCCGCCCGAAGACTAGCTTCAGTTTCCTCCAATCCCGGCCCGTAATTTTCAATCATGTCTCGGTATGTGTAGTCGACAAGATAAAGACCAGGGTGGTTTGGGTGAATTTGTATCATAGGCGGCTTTCCGTAATAACCTGGGCCCTTGGTCCCGCATGCGGCCGTAGCAAGGGCTATCAGAGCAATTACCGCCGCTTTTCGGCCCATCGGTTTCTCCGACTATCCTTGCAAATGGTGTACGAGAAGGTCACGGAGTCAGGCTCGGCATTTTGCGCACAATTCAAGAGCCGACCCCATAACTACCCCATAAGCTGGCTGGTCTTGTATTACAAGATCTGCTTCTGCACTTCATGACCGTTTTGATAGGCGTTATTGAACAAGAACGTCTTCAACGGCCGTGTGTACGCTAGAGGGGAGCCCGTTTCATACGGGCTCCCTTGCCCTGGAGCAGGTCTTTCTTACCGTGAGCCCGCGCGCCAACGGCGGCGCATGAGCACCAACACTGCCGCCATACACAATACCGCGAACAACGGATCGAACGGCACCTTCGCATCCGTCATGGTGCAACCGCCCCCGCCGCCGTCGCTATCGTCATCGCTGCCGCCGGTGCCGGAGTCCGAGCCGCTATTTGCCTGACCAACTGCAAACGCAACACGATCGGTGTTGTTCCCGTTACTTTCGTTCGAGTCGAACTGATCGGCGCTCGCCTGCACGCTCGCCTGCAAGGACGACTTGTTGTCGTCGGGCGCGGTGGCGGTGATACGCGCCGACACGCTTTCGCCTGCGTAGAGCACACCGTTTAGCGTACAAGTGATCTTGCCGTTAGCGGGCGGGCCGCAATCGAGCGAACGCCCCGTCGGGGCCGCGGTATCCGCTACCGCAACACTGCTCATGTCGGTCGGCAGCGTGGCGGTTACGCTAAGACCTGTAGCGCTTCCGATCGCGCGGTTGACGATGTCAGCCGCGGCCAGCGCGCTGGGCAGCGGGGCAACGGAGTCGTGATTGTTATCCACGAGCACGTCAAAGGCGACGACCGAGCCGGGATCTACGGTATCCGCAGCCGTCGTAATGGTTGCTGCGATATCGACATTTTCTCCACCGACGAACCGGCGCAGAAAAACACTTCCGTTGTCGTCGAATCCATCCTCTGTTACCAACGTTGCGTAGTCCCAATCAGCATCTGAGGAGATGCGTACGAGATCCGGATCGTCCCCGCTGTAGGCCACCACCGGATCGGTAAGCGATCCATCAGTTGCCAACCTTCGTACAAATACGTCGTCGTCCCCCTCCACTACCAAAACGAAACCGCCAACACTTGAAGCGACCGCCCATGACGTCTGCAAGGCGGTTGAAATAGTGAATTGATCACCTTGCGGGACGCCGTTCGCGGAATAGAGTCGACCTACGACCGTGTCATCGATAGCACTGGGCTCCCAGGCCACGAGTATCGTTTCATTCCCAGCGATCTCCACTCTGAGAGCCTCGCGACTGGGAAAGCTCAAAGTCCCAACGGTTTGCTGCGCGCCAATTTCGCTTCCATCAGCTGCGAAACGTCGCAGAATGATCGAGTTGGTCGAATCCGCGCCTTCCACGAAATAGGTCACAGCGAAATCGCCCGATTCTGATATGGCGATATCGCCGCCATTGGCGGTGGCATTGATCTGCTGCTCGGTGCCCGCGGGGTTGCCGCTGGCATCAAAACGCTGCGCAGCCCAAACCGACGCAGAATTGCGAATCGTGGACCAGAACATTGCAAACTCGCCGCTACTGTTCATGTCGGCACGTACCGAGCGACCACCTTGTGAATCTATAACAAGCCGGCTGCCGACCGTGTTTAGCTGCGTGTCATACCTCTGGCCATAGAGCGTTGTATCGGTCGATGACGCATCGCCCGTCCATAGCAGCGCGAACTGGCCATCGGCGCGCCCGACGGCGACGGCTTCTCGGCGACCACAGTCGCCACAAAGTGTTTGAAGAGTTTTCTCGTCGCTCGGCGATCCATCAAGCGGATAGCGGCGCGCGAGGATGTCACCACCATCAAACGCGAAATCGGAAAGATAGACCGCCACCGTATTATTGACGGCATCGCTGACAACATCGAGCGTCGATTGCACACCGTTGCCAGCCATATCCACCTGTTGCGAATCCTCGATCGACGTATCGGGTGTCGAACTGCTCATGGCAGCAGTCGCAAAGGTCAGCGCACTCAAACCGACGAAACTGCCCACAACGCTTCGTCGGACGATATGTCCTAATAGCATTCCCAAATCCCCCTTTTACAGAATATAAACGTCATACCGCCGTACGACCGCACCCAACTAATCACAATCACCTATGTGGCGCAATCGCGTTGCGATGTCGTACCTACCCGCGCCGACCTCCCAAACAAAAAAAAGCCCGGCCGAAGCCGGGCTTTTTCATAACGGGATAGTGGCTGGTATCAGCCGTTGGCCCGCTTGGCCTTGAGCTCGCGACGGCGCGCGTGCAAGACCGGTTCGGTGTAGCCCGAGGGCTGTTCCAGACCCTTGAAGATCAGGTCGGAGGCCGCCTGGAAGGCTACGGAATCGTCGAAGTTCGGCGCCATGTTGTGGTAGTTGGCGTCGCCTTCGTTCTGGCGATCCACCACCGCGGCCATGCGCTCGAGGGTTTCGCGAACCTGCTGTTCGTTGGTTACGCCGTGATGCAGCCAGTTAGCCACATGCTGCGACGAGATACGGCAGGTCGCGCGGTCTTCCATGAGCTGGGTGTCGGTGATGTCCGGCACCTTGGAGCAGCCCACGCCCTGATCGACCCAGCGCACGACATAACCCAGGATGCCCTGGCAGTTGTTGTCGAGCTCTTTCTGGATCTCGTCGTCGGACAGCTCACGATCCAGCAGCGGGATGGTGAGCAGGTCGTCGATATAATCCTCGTGGCGCGATTCCAGCTCGGCCTGGCGTTTCAGCACGTCGCAGCGATGGTAATGGATCGCGTGCAGCGTGGCGGCGGTCGGCGACGGCACCCAGGCACAGTTGGCGCCGGCCTTGGGATGGCCGATCTTGGCTTCCATCATGTCGGCCATGTTGTCCGGCGCGGGCCACATGCCCTTGCCGATCTGGGCCTTGCCGCGCAGCCCGCAGGCCAGGCCGGTGTCGACGTTGTTGTCTTCGTAGGCCTTGAGCCAGGGCTGGGACTTCATCTCGCCCTTGGGCAGCATCGGGCCGGCTTCCATGGAGGTGTGCATCTCGTCGCCGGTGCGATCGAGGAAGCCGGTGTTGATGAAGATGGTGCGCTCGCGGGCTTCCTTGATACAGGCCTTGAGATTGAGCGTCGTGCGCCGCTCTTCGTCCATGATGCCCATCTTGAGCGTGTTCGGCGCCATGCCGATGGCCTTTTCGACGGCGTCGAACAGTTCCACCGTGAAGTTGACCTCGGCCGGGCCGTGCATCTTGGGCTTGACGATATACACACTGCCGGCACGGCTGTTGGTATGCGGGCCGTTGCGCTTGAGATCGTGCAGAGCGAGCGTGCCCGTGCACAGGGCATCGAGAATGCCTTCCGGGATCTCGTTGCCGTCGCTGTCGAGCACGGCCGGCGTGGTCATCAGATGGCCGACATTGCGCACCAGCATCAGGCTGCGTCCGGGCAGCGTGAGCGTGGAGCCGTCGGGCGCGGTGTATTCGCGATCGTCGTTGAGCTTGCGGGTGATCGTCTTGCCGCCTTTTTCCAGCGACTCCTGCAGATCGCCCTTCATCAGGCCGAGCCAGTTGCCGTAGGCCAGCGCCTTGTCTTCGGCATCGACAGCGGCGACCGAATCCTCGCAATCCTGAATCGCCGTTACGGCAGCTTCCATGAGCACATCTTTCACGCCGGCTGCATGATCCTTGCCTACCGGGTCGTTCGCGTCGATCTGGATTTCAGCATGCAGGCCATTATTGACCAGCAACACCGCCTTGGGCGACGCGGCATCGCCTTGATAGCCGGCGAACTGCTTGCTGTTCTTGAGCGTGGTGTGGCTATCGCCCACGTCCACGGCCAGCGTGTCGTTGTCGATGCGATAGGCGGTCGCGTCGGCGTGCGAGCCGTCGGCCAGCGGGAAGGTGTCGTCGAGGAACTTGGCGGCCCATTCGACCACTTTCGCGCCACGTTTCGGGTTGTAGCTGGTGCCCTTCTCGGCGCCGTTGTCCTCGGGGATGATGTCGGCGCCGTAGAGCGCGTCGTACAGGCTGCCCCAGCGCGCGTTGGCGGCGTTGAGCGAAAAGCGTGCGTTGGTAATCGGCACCACCAGCTGCGGGCCCGGCACCGTGGCGATTTCGGGGTCGACATTGTCGGTGGACACCTTGAAGTCGCCCACATCGCCGACGATGTATTCCAGCTCTTCGAGCAGCTTGCGGTATTCGCCCTTGTCGAAGGCATCGCCGCGGTGTTCGCGGTGCCACTTGTCCAGCGTTTCCTGGATATCCTCACGGTGGCGCAGCAGCTGCGCGTTGCGATCACCGAACTCGGCAACCAGCGAGGCCAGCGTCTGCCAGAACGTGTCGGAGTCCACACCGGTGCCCGGCAGGGCTTTTTCGATCAGGTCATACAGGGGCTTGCCAATCTGCAGGCCCGCTTTTTCGATACGGTCGGTCATAAAACGCCTTTTCTTGTGCCAATCGTCACCGTCTTTGCAGACGGTCACGAAAATTTGTCAGGCCGGCATCATAACAAAGCACTGCGGCCGTGGGTTTTACGGCGGGCTGGGCCGGCGGCGCACACGTGAACGGGTGCGTTGCTGTAGTCGGTGCAGAAACTCGCCCATGATGCGGTCGTAGAGCGCGTCGCCCAGCACCGCGTCCTCGATGCCGGCATCCAGGCTCGGGTTGTCGTTGACCTCGATTACGCGAATACCATCGGCGGTCTGCTTGAGATCGACTCCATACAGCCCGTCGCCGATGAGATTGGCCGCGCGGACCGCGGTTTCGATCACCTCGGCAGGCGCGTCCTCGACCGCCAGTGTGGCCGAATCGCCTTCGCTGTAGTCGCCGCTGTCCTCGTGCTTGACGATCTGCCAGTGCCCGCCGGCCATCGCGTACTGACACACATAGAGCGGCTTGCCGGCGAGTACGCCCACGCGCCAGTCGAATTCGGTGGGCATGAACTCCTGGGCCAGCGCCAGTTCGGAATCATCGAGCAGCCGTGCGGCGATGGCATCGAGTTCCGTGCGATCGTTGGCCTTGAATACGCCCTTGGAAAACGCGCCTTCCGGGGCCTTGAGCACCATCGGAAAACCCAGCAGCTCCGGCAATCGCTTGACCTCGCGTTCGCCAAAAATACAGGCCTTGGGCGCGGCCACCTTGTAGCGCGACAAGAGCTCGGCAAGATAGACCTTGTTGGTACAGCGCAGAATCGAGGTGGGGTCGTCGATCACCACCAACCCTTCGCGCTCGGCCCGCCGGGAAAACGCGTACGTATGATGGGCCAGGCGCGTGGTTTCGCGAATGAACAGCGCATCGAATTCGGCGAGGCGGCCGAAATCGCGCCGGCCGATGATTTCCACATCCAGGCCCAGGCGCTTGCCTGCAGCCACGAACTTGTCCAGCGCTTCGATGTTCGACGGCGGCTGCGGATCGTCGGCGTCCACGAGCATGGCCACATCGAAACGCGCGGCCCGGCGCTTGCGTGCGCCGCGCCAGCCCTGGGCGACATGGGCCTGCAGGGCGCGATCGAGAAATGCCGCCTGTTCGGCGTCCAGCGAACGGATCGACAACGTCCGCAGACCATCGACGGCGACCCGGCCCTCGCGCCGACGCAGCTCCACATGCAACAGCGGCACCGCGAACTGCTCGAACAACCGGCGTGCCAGCGGTGCGAGCAACGGATTCTCGCACTGGCCCAGATATACGTTGAAAGCCGCCGGCAGCTCGGCGCGCTCGGCCTCGCTCAGGCGATCCAGATACTGGGCCAACGCCGGAATTTCGCTGCCGTAGATGATCTTGCGCGACAAATCCTGAAGCGTGGCCACCGAGGCCAGCACACGATGCCCGCGGGCCTCGGCGAGCAACGAGCAGTAATAGCCCAGACTCTGGTAACGCGTGCTGCGACACAGATTGATGACGTGCAGCTCGGCCTCGGCAAAGGCCGGATCGGCCAGATAATCGTCGGCGAGCACGAGCCGCACCGACGGCGCGGGCGCTTTCCAGTCCCGCAGGGATTCCACCACCACGATCGGTTCAGCCATAGAGGCGTTCTACTCGTTGTTGTTGAGATGCTTCAATTGTCGAGATGCTTTTGCAGGCGTACGCCATCTTCATGGCCCCCACCGGCGCCGGGATAATAATCCGCCAGCCGTGCGGTTTCGCGATAACCCGCGGCGGCGAACAAGCCGCGCGAGGCCGTATTCGACCAACGTGCCTCAGCGCGCATGACAACACAGCCACGTGCGATAGCGTGCCGTTCGGCCTGCGCGAGCAGCGCGGCGGCTACACCGCGCCCGCGTGCGGCCGGGCCGACCGCAATCGAATACAGCCGAGCCACGCGACTGCCGCGCCGATAGAGCACGACGACATCCGCCACGATTCCATCATCGATCACGGCGACCAGAAAATCGCCATGCGCGCGGGTGAGAAGATGTCGCAGGCTACGCCCAGTCTGTGCGTCCAGCGCGAAACAGGCCTGTTCCAGTGCGACCACAGCGGCCAGGTCGGCGAGCGTGGCGACACGAATCGTAGGCGATGAAAGCGCGGGCATGGCGCGAGTATACGCGCAGCAACGTGCTATTTCGGTTGCAGTTGGGCGATGAGCGTACGTGCGGCCGCGGTCGATGAAGCCGGGTTCTGACCGGTCACCAGATTGCCGGCCACCACCACATGCGAGGCCCAGTCCTTGCCGCTGGAAAACTGTGCGCCCTGGGCCACCAGCATGTCCTCGACACGAAACGGCACCACATCGGCCAGGCCCACGGCCTGTTCTTCACGATTGGTGAAACCGGTGGCTTTCAGCCCGTGCACCAGTGGCCCGCCGCTGGCGTTTTTCGCATGCCGGAGCACGCCCGGCGCATGACAGACCAGTCCCAGCGGCGTACCGGCCGAATACTGGCGTTCGAGCAGGCCGATGGAGTCTCGATCCTCGGCCAGATCCCATAACGGGCCGTGCCCGCCCGGATAGAAGATGGCATCGAAACGGTCCGTGGCCACGTCCGCGAGCTTTCGCGTTTGCGCCAGCGCGCGTTGCGCCTCTTGATCGGCCTTGAAACGCTCGGTCGCCGGGGTCTGCGCGTCGGCCGTATCGCTGGCCGGGTCCAGCGGCGGCGCGCCACCGGCCGGCGAGGCCAGCACCACGTCGGCGCCGGCATCCATGAAAACGTAATACGGCGCAGCGAACTCCTCCAGCCAGTAACCGGTGGGTTTGCCGGTATCCCCCAGCCGGTCATGCGAAGTCAACACCATCAGCACCTGCATGCCGTGTCCTTTGATTGAATCGAAGCGGCAACGATGCGCCCGGCTGCGGTCACATTCAATTGCCGTTTATCGGTGCGATGGATGGTGCGTATGGGCATGCGCGCCGCGCCGGGTCTGACGCATCAAACCGACCAGTGCGCGTACGAGCGCGTCCTGTACCGGCGTAAACACCACCAGCGGCACCGCGACCAGTGCGGTCACCACGCCGCCAATCACCGCATCGCTGAACCAGTGCGCACCGCTGACCAGCCGCGGCAATATGAAAAGCGTCGCCAGCAGTGCCGATACCAGCCCGTAACGGCGTCCGGCAAAGAACCACAACAGGAAGGTAAACGTCGCCACTACGGTGGCATGGTCGCCCGGAAAACTCTGGGTGGAATGATCCTTGGCGTCGAATGGCGTGTGCTCGGAAAGCAGCGTGAAGGGCTGCAATACCAGCGACGGGCTTTCGCGCGCGACATCCTTGAACAGGAATTCGCGGGTAAAGGCCACCAGCAGGACCAACAGCACGCACACCACCACCGCGCGGGCGAAACGCACCTCGCGCGGCGCATTGGTGCCCCGCAGGACATAGCAGGCCAATACCCCGAACAGAATGAACGCGGCGATGTAATCGAACACCCGCAGATTCGCGAACGCCCAGAACAACTGCTCGGGACGGCTGGTCTGTACCAGCGAATTCAGACCGAAGGCGATATGCCGGTCCAGGCTGTCCCAGAGCATGCGTGTGGGCGACCACAGATACGACAACACCATCAGCGCGGCAATGCCATAGCTGATCAGCAACCCACGCAGATTCCAATACGGCTCGTTCATGGCAGACATGTCGGCGTACCTCGCTATCGCCACACGTTTCACGAACGAGATATTAACGATTTATTAATCCGTTGTACATGCCATCTAAATAGTGCCGGTTCTGGGCAGGCGAATCTGCACCGACAGCCCGCCCTCGGCGCGGTTGGCCAGCGTGATTTCGCCGCCGTGGCCCTGTACGACCGAACGAGCGATCGACAGCCCCAGCCCCGTTCCGCCGGTATCGCGGCTGCGCGAGCTTTCCAGGCGCACGAACGGGTCGAACACGCGTTGCCTGTCGGTTTCGGCGATGCCCGGCCCGTCGTCGGCAATACAGATCGTGACCGCTTCAGGCGTGTCGCTTAGCGTGAGTTGTGCCCGTTGGCCGTAGGTCAGTGCGTTATCGATGAGATTACGCAGTGCACGGCGGATCGCGGCCGGCCGACACACCAGTGCCACGCGCGTATCCGGCTCGAAGGCCACGGTCGCGCCGGCCGCGCGATAGTCTTCGCATAGCGCGTCGACAAGCGCCGACAGGTCGACATTGCGGCTCGGCTCGGTCGCGGCCTCCTCGCGCATGAAAGTCAACGAGGCTTCGCTCATGCGCGCCATATCGTCCAGCGTCGCGGCCATGGCACGGGTATTGTCGTCGTCGGGCAGAAACTCCAGACGTAGGCGCAGGGCCGTAATCGGCGTACGCAGATCGTGGGCAATCGCTGCAACCATGCGCGTGCGATCGGCCACGAAGCGCGCCAGGCGCTCGCGCATGAGATTGAATGCCGCCACCGAGCGCCGGATATCCTCGGCGCCGTATTCCGGCAGCGGCTCGACGGTCTCGCCCCGCCCGAAACGCTCGGCCGCTCGTGCCAGATCGCGTAGCGGCGCAGTAATACGCCGGCTGGTCACCACCACGATGACGGCCATTAACAACCCGCTGACGGCCAGTGTCAGCAATGACGAGCGCGCCCAGTGCCGGGTCGGGTCGAACACTCGCTGGCGCGCGCGCAGCCATTGGCCATCGTCGAGCCGAACGGCCATGCGCAGGGCGTCGCCGGCCCGCCGGTTGGGCCGGCGTGCCAGCCCGGGGCCAACCGCCACACGCACGCGCGCGACGTCGATCTCCATGCTGCGGGCCATGTCACGGGCAAAGCGCTTTGCGGTATCGCTGGCGCCAACGAACGTCCGGCCCGGTGTGCTGGCCAGTCGATAGCGCAAATCGTGGGTCGACAGCGCGGCCACGGCCTGGGCGCGCTCGTCGGCGGGCACGAAATCGAGCGTGCGCATGGCCGCGGCCACGTTATCGGCCATATTGGCGAGAATCACGCGTTCGAGAAAACGATCGCGCTCGTGCATGAACAGCACGAAGCTCACCAGCTGCGAAATCATCAGTGCAAGCAAAGTCAGTGCCGCGATACGCCCGGCCAGACTCCGCGGCCACAGGCGCATTCAGACCGCCTCGCAGGCCGCGGCAAACCGATAACCGCCGCCCCACACCGTGAGTATCAGCCGCGGATTGGTCGGATCGGCTTCGATCTTGCGGCGCAGCCGGCTGACCTGGTTATCGATACTGCGGTCGAATACCTGCGCCTCCCGCCCCTGGGTCAGATCCAGCAGCTGATCGCGCGAAAGCGCATGATTGGGATGGCGCACAAACGCGAGCAAAAGCCGGTACTCGCCGGTCGACAGGGCCACCGCCACACCGTCGTCATCGACCAGTTCCTGTTGGGCGGTATGAAACACCCAGCGATCGAATCGCCATGCGGTGCACTCACTGTGGTTGCGCTGGGCTGGCAAGGCGGTGGCCCGGCGTAACACTGCACGGATGCGCGCCAGCAGTTCCCGCGGCGAAAACGGCTTGGTGACGTAGTCGTCGGCGCCCATTTCCAGGCCGATGATCCGATCGGTTTCGTCGGCCACGGCGGTGAGCAGCACGATCGGAATGGCACGGGTTTCGACCAGCCAGCGACACAGGCTCAAGCCATCTTCGCCGGGCATCATGATGTCCAGCACCACCAGATCGAAGGCCGACTCGCGCACCAGCCGGCGCGCACTGGCGGCATCGGCCGCCGCCGAGATGCGAAAACCATGATCGCGCAGATAGCGCGTGAGCGAATCACGAATATCGCGATGATCGTCGACGACGAGAATATGCGGCTGTGGCTCGGCCATGAACACAAACAAACGAATGGCCTGGCCAATATAACGCGCCCGCCACGCGCCTTTGCGTACCGCCGTGTATCCAACATCGCCAGCGCCCGGGCGGTGACACAATTTGCGACAAATTCGCCCGCCGCCGACAGATTTCTACGACATTCCTGCGCGTAAATGAGTCACGAAACCGGGCCATACCGGCCCGTTCGACATCCAACGGAGCGATCGATGAAACACCGTATTCTCACCACGGCCCTGGCGGCCGGCCTTGTCGGCATCGCCAGTGCCCACGCCAGCCCGATGCACGAGCCCGATCAGTTGTTCAACGCGCTCGATGCCGACGGAAACGGCCAGCTGAGCCAGCCGGAAGTCGCCAACATGCCCCAGGCCATGGGCAAGCTGCGGTTTCAGAAGGCCGATAGCAACGACGATGGCCAGATCGACAAGGACGAATTCATGGCCCAATCGCGCCAGCGCGCCGAGCGCCTGTTCAAGCGTATGGACGCCAATGGCGACGGCCATCTGGACGCCAGCGAAGCGCGGCCGCCAAAACACGCCGGACACGAGGGCGATCACGCCAAACCCGGCAAGGATGCCGACAGGGCCAAGCAGCGCGACAAGCGCGGCGAAATGTTCAAGAAAATGGATCGTAACGGCGACGGCAGCGTATCGCGGGAAGAATTCGACCAGGCCATGCAGCGCCATCGCGAGCGCATGCAGGATCACCACGACAAGCACGCATCGTAAGGCGCCCCGGCCTGCATGCGCCCCACGGGCGGGCCGGATTCGGCCTGCCCTTACCGCCGGCGTCATCGCCGGCTCGTTTTCACAGCCGGTAGAATGCGTCCGAGTCTCCCGTGATCTGGTCATCGCCCATGCGCCTTGCCGCTATTGCCTGCCTGTGTGTGGCGTTCGCCGGCTGCGCAACCACACCACTCGACCAACTGGCGCAACCGGCATTCGAACTGCCTGCGCGCTTCGGCGCCCAGGGTGAGGCCGGTGTGGCCAGCCGCTGGTGGACGGCCTTCGACGATCCGGGGCTGAATGCGCTGACCGAACGCGCCCTGGCCAACAACTTCACCCTGGCCTCGGCCTATGCGCGTGTAGAACAGGCCCGCGCGACGCTGGCCAGCGCCAACGCCGATCTGTTTCCGAGTGTCGACGCCAGCGTCGAGCAAAGCGCGACCCGACGTTCGAATAGCGGCGCCGAGGTCAGCGGCAGCACCGCCGGCAGTAACGGCGTCGTGCTCGACAGCGGTGGCTCGAACTGGCGCGATACCCGAACGTTGCAGTTCTCGGCCGCCTACGAACTCGATCTCTGGGGCCGGCTGCGCAATGCCCGCAGCGCGGCCGTATTCGATGCACGCGCGAGTGCCGCCGACTATCAGGCGGCCGCGATCACGCTCACCGCCGATCTGGCCAGCAACTGGTATCAGCTCCAGGAACTGCGCGCACGCATCGCCCTGCTCGAAGACCAGATCCAGACCAATCGCGATGTGCTCGATCTGACCACTTATTCATTCACGCATGGCCAGGCCCAGGCCGCGGATGTGCTGCGCCAGCGCCAGGCGGTGGAATCGGTGCGCGGCCAGCTCGAACAGACCCGGGCCAGCGCGGCGGTAGTCGAACACGCGCTGGCCACGCTGGTGGGCGTCGCCCCGGAGCACTTTCAGCCGCCGCAGGGCGAGCTGATCGCCCTGCCCGCGTTGCCGGATACCGGCGTGCCGGCGACCGCGCTCATGCGCCGGCCGGATGTACGCCAGCCGTTCTATGCGCTCGCCGCCGCCGATCGGCGGGTCGCGGTGGCCGTGGCCGACCGCTCCCCGCAGCTGTCGTTGTCGGCCAGTCTGTCCAGCAGCAACGACTCGGGCGATCTGTTTTCCAACTGGATCACGCAGCTGGCCGCCAATCTCACCCAGCCGATCTTCGATGCCGGATCGCGAGCGGCCGAGGTCGATCGCAGCGAGGCGGTCGTCGCCGAAGAAGTGGCCGACTATCAGCAAAGCCTGCTCGAGGCCTTGCAGGAGACCGAGGATGCGCTGGCCAACGAATACCGCCAGAAGCGCTATCTCGAACGCCTGGATGAACAGCTGCGTCTGTCGCGCGAAAGCGTGGCCAACCTGCGCCTGCGCTATCTGCGCGGGGCAACCGACTATCTCGATGTACTCGATGCCCTGCTCACGCGCCAGAACCTGCAGGTGGATTATCTGGCCGGCCGCCGACAGTTGCTCGACTACCGTATCAATCTCTATCGCGCGCTCGCCGGCGATATCGACAGTCTGCCCGATGCCGGCATCGATACCCCGGACGTCCCGCTACGCGCCGCCGCCGACGAAGATCGTCCATGAACACACCCGCCTCGAAAAGCCGTATCCCGCGGCTGCTCTGGATCGCCCTGCCCGCGCTGGTGCTCGTCGCAGGGGTAATCATCGCGTTCGCCATACTCGGCAGTGCGCCCAGCGCGCCCAAGGGCAAACCGCGCGAGCGTCAGGCACGGCTGGTCACGGTCACGCCTGCGGAAGCCGCACCGGCCACGCTGGATTTCTCGGCCAATGGCACGGTCGAGGCTGCGGATTCCACTACCCTGCGCCCGCGTGTCTCGGGCCAGATCGTGGCCCTGACCGACAAGCTCGCGCCCGGCACCCGCTTCGAACAATCCGACGTGCTCGCTCGTATCGATCCCACCGACTACGAGCTGGCGCTGGCCAGCGCCCGTACCGATCTGGCCAATGCCCGTGCCGCGCTGCGTGTCGAACAGGGCCAGCAGGCGGTGGCCAAGCGCGAACTGGCGCTCGTAGGCAGCGAGGTCAGCGCCGACGAACGCGATCTGGCCCTGCGCGGCCCGCAGCTCGAACAGGCCCAGGCCGATGTCGAGGCCGCGCGCACCGCGGTCGAACAGGCCCGGCTCGATCTCGAACGCACGAAGATCCGCGCGCCCTTTGCCGGCATCGTGACCGAACGCAGCGCCTCGCTTGGCGATGTGGTCACCACCAGCGATACGCTGGCCACGCTGGCGGCGACCGACACCTACTGGGTCGATGTCTCCATGCCGGTCGATCAACTGCGTTTCATTCATGCCGCCGACGCCCAGCGCGCTGGCACCCCGGCTCAGATCTACTATCCGGACGGCTGGGGCGCCGATGCCTTTCTGCCCGCCGAGGTGCTGCGTATCCAGCCGGCACTGGAAACCTCGGGCCGCATGGCGCGGGTGTTGCTGCAGGTGCCCGATCCGCTGGGCGACAACACGCCCGCGGATACGCAGCTGCTTATCGGCGCCTATGTCCGCGCCGCCCTGGAAGCGCGTCTGCCGGCCGACAGTGTGCTTATCGACTCGGCCTTCGTGCACGAAGACAACAACGTCTGGGTGATGGACGAAAACGACCACCTGGATATTCGCAGCGTGAATATCATCTATCGGGATGCCAACCAGACGGTGGTTTCGGCCGGGCTCGCGCCGGGCGAGGCCGTGATCAGCAGCGAACTGACCGCGCCCATTCAGGGCATGCCGGTACGGGTGGAATCCCCCAGCAGCGACGCCCCGTCCAAGGCCGGCAACGCAACCGATAAGCCGGCCATGGCCGGCGACACGATCGACGACACGGGCAAACTCGGCCTGCGCCTGAGCGGGCCGCCGGCTGATCTCGGTGACGGCTCACAGACATTGGCTAAGACGACGGAGCCCCGTTCGTGAGCGACACCCCGCGCCGCGGCCCGATCGCCTGGATGGTGGCCAATCGGGTCACCCCGAACCTGCTCATGCTCGTGCTGCTGGCCGGCGGCCTGCTGATGACCACGCTCATCAAGCAGGAAGTCTTTCCCGAGTTCAGCCTCGACATGGTCACCGTCTCGGTCGCCTATCCCGGCGCCACGCCGGAACAGGTGGAACAGAACATCGTGCTGGCCATCGAGGAGAAGGTACGCGATGTCTCCGGCATCGACGAAATGACCGCGGTGGCCTCGGAGGGCAGTGCCACGGTCACCTTGGAGTTGTCGGAATCGGCTGACGGTCAGGCCGTATTCCAGGATGTCCAGCAGGCGATCAGCCAGGTCACCACCTTTCCCGACGATGCCGAAAAACCGGTGATTTCGCTATCCGATCATCAACGCGATGTGCTCGATGTACAGCTCTACGGCGATGTCAGCGAAAACGCCCTGCGTGCCTATGCTGAGGAAGTACGCGACCGGCTGTTGCAGTCGCCGGATATTACCCAGGTCGAACTCGAAGGCGCACGCGACTACGTGTTGCGTATCGCCATCTCGCAGCAGCGGCTGCGTAGCTTCGATCTGACCCTGGGCGAGGTCGCCGATACCGTGGCCGCCTCGGCAGTGGATGTCGCCGGCGGCAGCGCGGATACCGCCGCCGGCGAAGTATTGCTGCGCCTCAAGGGCCGGCGCGATACCGCCCGCGAGTTCGAACGCATACCGCTGGTGACCACCGCCGATGGCACGGTGGTGCGGCTGGGCGATGTCGCGCACGTGGAAAGCGGCTTCGAAGACAGCAAGACCGAAGCCACCTACGACGGCGCGCGCTCGATCGGTATCGAAGTGTTTCGCGTGGGCAAGCAGACGCCGATTTCGGTGTCCGAGGCCACACGCAAGGTGATGGCCGAGCTGGAAAACGATTTGCCGCCCGCGCTGCACTACGCGATCAACGGCGACAGCTCGGAAATCTATCAGCAGCGCCTCGAACTGCTGCTCAAGAACGCGTTCATGGGCCTGGTGCTCGTGCTGGTCGTACTCAGCCTGTTTCTGGAAGTGCGGCTGGCGTTCTGGGTGACCATGGGCATTCCCACGGCCTTTCTCGGGGCCTTTTTGTTCCTGCCGTTGATGGGCGTAACCATCAACATGATCTCGATGTTCGCCTTTATCATCGCCCTGGGCATCGTCGTCGACGATGCCATCGTGGCCGGCGAAAACATCTACGAACAGCGCGAGCGCGGGGCGAGCGTGATGCAGGCAGCCATCGCCGGCGCGCGCGATGTGGCCATGCCGATCTCGTTTTCCATTCTTACCAACGTGGTGGCGTTTCTGCCGCTACTGCTGGTCCCGGGTTTTCTCGGCAAGCTGTTCGGGGTGATCCCGATGGTCGTGATCACCGTATTCCTGGTGTCCTGGGTCGAGGCGCTGTTCATCATGCCCGCGCATCTGGCCCATGGCCGAACGCGCCAGCGCAACCGCCTGTCGGCCGCGATTCACGCCCGCCAGCAGGGGTTTTCACGCGGTTTTTCGCGGTTCGTAAGCGATTATTACGCGCCGTTTGCGTCGAGGCTGGTAGTGCATCGCTATCTCACCTCGGCGCTGGGCGTGGCGGTGCTGCTGATCGTGCTCGCCTGGGCTTTTTCCGGACGCATGGGCTTTGCGCTAATGCCCAAGGTGGAATCCGATCGCGCCCAGGCCACGCTCACCCTGCCCTATGGCAGCCCCATGGATCGGGTGCAGGCCACACGCGATCGCCTGCAAGCCGCCGCCCAGCATGTCATCGACAATAACGGCGGCGATGATCTGGCCACGGGCGTATTCGCCACCATCCAGGAAAACGTCATCGAAATGCGCGTGTATCTGCAACCCGCGGATGTACGCCCGATCAGCACGGCCGCCTTCATTACCGCCTGGCGCGAACAGCTGGGCGATGTGGCCGGACTGCAGTCGGCCCAGTTCCAGTCCGATGCCGGCGGGCCCGGGGCCGGCAAGGCGATCACCGTGGAACTGTCGCATCGGGATACCGATACCCTCGACCGCGCGGCCGAAGCCCTGGCCACGCGGCTGGGCGAGTTCGCCGGTACTACCGATATCGACGACGGCGTAGCCGAGGGCAAGAACCAGATCAGCTTCACCCTCAACGAGGCGGGGCGCTCGCTCGGGCTGACCAATGCCAGCGTCGGCGCCCAGGTCCGCGCGGCCTTTTACGGTGCCGAAGCCCTACGTCAGCTGCAGGGGCGCAACGAAGTCAAGATCCTGGTGACATTGCCCGAGGCGGAGCGCGACAGTGCGGCGGCAGTACGCAATCTGCTCATTCGCACGCCCGATAATACCTACGTGCCGCTGGCGCAGATCGCCGATATCGACTACACCCGCGCGTTTACCCAGATCACGCGTCGCGACGGCCGGCGCAGTATCGAAGTCAGTGCCAACGTAACCCCCTTCGATGCCACCAGTCGTATTACCCAGACCCTTAACGCCCAGACGCTGCCACAGCTGGCAAAAGATTATCCCGGCCTGACCTACGGCTATTCAGGGCGTCAGGAAGACACGGCGAATTCAGTGCATGCCCTGTTCGTGGGCTTTGTCTTTTCGATGGCGGGTATCTACATGCTGCTGGCGATTCCCTTTGCCAGTTATATCCAGCCCCTGATCGTGATGATCGCGATTCCGTTTGCCGTGGTGGGTGCGATTCTCGGTCACGAGATCATGGGCTACTCGTTGTCGGTGATCAGCCTCATGGGCGTACTGGCGCTGGCCGGCGTGGTGGTCAACGACTCACTCGTTCTTATCCACTATGCCAATACCCTGCGCAATCAGGGCGAGCGCCCGGCCGATGCGGTGCGCCTGGCCGCAGTGCGGCGTTTTCGCCCCATTCTGCTGACCACGCTCACCACCTTCGGGGGGCTGGCGCCGATGATTTTCGAAACCTCGCTGCAGGCGCGTTTCATGATCCCGATGGCGATCTCGCTGGGCTTCGGCATTCTCTTCGCCACCGCGATCACGCTGGTGCTGGTGCCCTGCTTCTATGTCATCGTCGAAGATCTGCGCTATGCCATGGGACGGGGCGAGCCAGCCTGACGCGCGTTTCGATCGGCTTCGTCGCGTTGATCGCATTCGTGCTTGATCTCGCGAATGATGGGCAGAATATCCATGAAGTGTTCGATCAGGCGCGGCTCGAAATGACTGCCGGCGCTGGCCTGCATGGTCTTGACCGCCTTGTCGATCGGCCACGCGGGTTTGTAGGGCCGTATCATGGTCAGCGCATCGAAAACATCGGCGACCGCGGTCAAGCGTGCCGATTCGGGGATATCGGTGCCCGACACCCCCTCCGGATAACCCGTGCCATCCCATTTTTCATGGTGGTATAGCGCGATTTCGGCGGCCATGCGAAACATCGGCCCGGAGCCGTGCTCGAGAATGCCGTAACCGATTCGCGAATGCGTTTTCATGACCGCCCATTCGCGCTCATCCAGACGGCCGGGCTTGCGCAGTATCGCATCGGGTATGCCGATCTTGCCGATATCGTGCAATGTCGCCGCGAGCTCAAGCTGAGTGGCGTCTTCGTCGTCCCAGCCGCTGGCTCTCGCCAGCGCCGAGGTATAAGCCGCCATTCGCCAGATATGCAAGCCGGTATCGGCATCGTGGTAATGGCCCGCGTTGCCGAACATGTAAAGCGTCTCGCGATAGGCGCGATCCACCTGGCTGGCGTGAACCAGCGACAAATGGGTGCGCACCCGCGCGCGTACGATCGCCGGTACCAGCGGCTTGGTGATGTAGTCGACCGCACCCGCGGCGAAACCGGCCGTTTCGTTACCGATATCGGTCATATGGGTCACGAAGATGACCGGGATATCGCGGGTCGCCTCGTTCTCCTTGAGCTGGGCGCACACCTCGTAGCCGTCGATATCCGGCATACGGATATCCAGCAGCACCATTTTCAATCGCTGCCGCTTGCACACGTCGAGGGCCTCCTGACCGCTGGTCGCGAATATCAGGGCGTGCTCCCCACCGAGTATCTGGCGCATCGCAGCGAGTGTCTCCGGTTCGTCGTCGACCACGAGAATTCGTCTTGCTGTCATGGCGCCTCCCCCAATTCGATATCCAGCGTCGCTGCCAACGCGCGCGTGGCGCGCTTTCCGGCAGCAAAATCGAAGTTCTCCAAGGCCGTATCGATCTCGACCAGCGCCTGTGGCGGCACATGCGCGCCCAGCGTCTTGAGCCACGGCTCGACCGCGGCAGGGTCGTTATCGTCAAAGCCGACGAGCAAACCTCGTAATGCCTGCTCGATTATGACGTAATCACCCGCACCTTGTCCGGCCTGCGGCGCAGGGGCCGCTACGAACGCATAGCGGGCGATCCAGGCGTTGGCGCGCGACAGCGCCGCTTCGAGCGCATCGAATGTGGGTTCCGTATCGCGCTGTGCGACCAGGGCAACTTCCAGCCGACAGGCGCATTCCTGAACCTCTTCGAGCCCGAGATTGGCGGCCGCGCCAGCCAGGGTATGGGCCATGGTCGGCGCGGCGCCGGGAGCCATCTCACGCATAACCGGTACGCTTTGTGCGTACTTGCGTATGAACCGGCGCAGATAACGCTGGTAGATCGCTTCGTCTTCCCATATCGCGAGCGCACGCTCGAAGGCGACGACGGGTTGCCTGCGTTGAGCATCCGGGCCGGGGTCGGGCCGCTCGGTGGCGGCTTCCATGGCATGTGCCGGGCGCGCGTGCCCTACACAGCGATCGATCACATCCACCGCCTTCTGGGCATCGAAGGGCTTGGGCAAAACATCGGTCATGCCGGCCGCGCGGGCGTCGTCATATTTGCCAGACTGCATGCCGGCACTGGAAGCCACGATCGGCACATCGGCGCAGGTTGGCATGGCGCGAATGGCCCGGCAGGCCTGATACCCATCGACACCCGGCATCTGCAGATCCATGAGCACGATATCGACTTCGTCGTGATAGGCATGCATCCAGTCCACGGCTTCCTGGCCATCGGCGACCAGCACCACTTCGGCGCCTTCGTGGGTGAACACACGGGCCAGGAACTCGCGGTTGATGTCGTTATCGTCGGCTACGAGAATTCGAACACCCTTGAGTCGATCGCCGGTGTCACGCGCGACCGGCATCGCTCCGTGGCGATCGCGCAATACTTCGGTCACCGCATCGTAGAGCGTCGACGAGGTGACCGGTTTCTGAATCAACGGTCCGACGATGTTCGCCTCGCGTTGCACCCGCAAACGTTCGGCCACCTCCTGGCGCGCGGCCTGGCTGCCCATCACGATCACCGGTTCCATGTTGCCGGGGTCGATCGCATGGATCTCGGTGACGATTTCGATGATGTCGCCACCAGGCATATCCCAGTCCAGCATGAGCACCAGCGGACGGTTCCTGGCCGAGCGCTGCTTACGCGCATATTCGACCAGAGCCGGGCCGTCGACCACAGCGGTCGCCTCCCAGCCGAGGGCCTGTACGGTATTGCGCAGGCCGGCCCGTGCGACAGCGTTATCGTCGGCCACGGCCACTTCGATATCGGTCAGGTCGCGACATCCCTGCACGTGCTCGCCTTCGCGTTCGAAATCGAGGGTGAACCAGAACTCGCTGCCTGCCCCGGGGGTACTCGACAAGCCCATTTCGCCGCCCATCATGGCGACCAACCGTTTGCAGATCGTCAGCCCCAGGCCGGTGCCGCCATAGCGCCGCGAGGTTGAAGAATCCGCCTGGGCGAACTGTTCGAAAATACGTTGGCGCTGATTCGGCGGAATACCGATACCGGTATCACGGACCGCGAATCGCAGGGACACACGTTCGCGTTCGAGATCCAGAATACTGACCGACACAGCCACATGACCATGTTCGGTGAACTTGATGGCGTTGCCGGCCAGGTTGATCAGCACCTGTTCCAGACGCAAGGGATCGCCGATCAGTCGATCGATCGGCGCAGGCGGCGGGATGATTACCAGCTCGATATCCCGATCCTGTGCGTTGGCCGCCATGATGGTCGCCAGATTGTCGAGCACATCCGCAAGATTGAAGGCCTTGTTTTCCAGTACGAGACGGTCGGCCTCGATCTTGGAGAAATCGAGGATGTCATCGATGATTCGCACGAGTGACCGGCTGGCGGCGTCCATCTTGCGCAACAGCTGGCGGGCGTAATCGCTCAGGCGCTCCTGGGCGAGCAGATAGATCAGACTGGAGACCGCATTCATCGGCGTACGAATTTCGTGGCTCATGTTGGCCACGAAATCGGCCTTGGCACGCGCCCCGGCCTCGGCGGCATCAGCCCGCGCGGCCAACGCCCGGTTAAGGCGCCCGATACGCAACTGCGACCGTGCGATCCAAGCGCTCAGGCCCCAGGTCACCAATAGCACAATCACAATGACCGGTACGAGCGAACGCCATACCCGGGCGCCGATCATCGCGACTTCGTCCCGCGCAATCTGGATCGCGACATACCACATATAGGGCTGTTCGCTATGCACGCCCGGCGCCTGCGCGTCGTTTTGAATACTCGCACGCACCGGGGCGAGCGGATCGATCCGGGTCCATATCCACAGCCGGTCGTCGATCAGGCGACTACCGGCCGGACCGCTTTGAATCACCTGCCAGATATCAGGGTAGCGTTTGCCGAAACGCCGATTCGAGGACAATTCGAAACCCCATTCATCAGCGCGCTCGGGGCTGTGCAACCAGTAGCCGTCGCGGTTGAGCAGCATCAGCTGGTCGGAAAACTCGCCCGCCGCCAGGGCAAACGCATCCAGCCACTCGCGTCCGAGCACATTGGCGACTACCAGCCCGCGTCGGCGACCACTCGCGTCGAACAGCGGTGTGGCAAAACGGATGACCGGCTTGTGGGGTAGCTCGAGCTGGCCTTCTTCGATATTCAGATTCAATGGCGATACATAAATCTCGCCATCCGCCATTGCCAGGCCAGAGCGCACGTAAGGGCGCTCGCTTTTGTCTTGCAACAGCTCGCGCGCGCGTACCGCGATCCGCCCCTGTTCGTAGTCGACGCGTAGCCGCTCGCTGCCGTGGCGGTCGATCCAGCGTAGCTGCGCGATACTGCGATGCGCGCGCATGTAATCGCCGAAATGATCGGCCAGGCGCGCGCGGTTGGCTACCGAGGGCTGCTGCAGCACACCGCTGGCCAGGGTCAGGTTCTTGAGAAAGACAATATCCTCGGCCGCCACCCGCAAACGCTCGCGTAACGCCTGTGCGGCCACTTCCGCTGCATAACGCGCCTGTTCCAGGCTGCCCTGCTGCTCGTAGCGTATCTGCGACTGGGCATAAAAATAACCGCCGACGCCAACCAACAGCGCGAAACTCAGTGCCAACAGCGCAAAGTTGAATAACGCCGATTTCAAGGTGGGCCACCACGGCTATATGCGAATGCCCAGGCGCCAGAATCGCGGCGCACGCAGGTATTCCGCGCCGCCGGCCCTACCCACACGGCATACATTCGAAGCGGCCACGATTCGTTCACTACGAAGTCCCCGTCGAGATTTGTGCTTTGCCTCGGCTCAACCAAGAAAGCACGGTCGCGGCCATTGCATCAACTCGTTGGGCACGCCAATGCCGTTCGGACGACGCTTGCAGCGGTGCGAGCAGCCCGGCTCAGCAAACCCCGTGGCGGGCTCGAACAAGTCTCTCGAAGGCACGGCTGGCGCCGTCGACACGCCGGTCGATGCCATGAAACAGGTACGCCTGCTGGCAGCCAGCGGGTATCCTGTAGTGCCCTGGTCTGTGCAGAACACGATGACGCTACGCAAGATTCCGTCGCTCGCTCTGGCGATTATGCTCTACGGCATGCTCAGTGCCTGTGCCGGCGCGCCATTGCCCCCGGCAGACAACGGCGCGGCGCGCGCGGTTGCCGTGCCCGGTGACGACGGCGTGCTGGTCGAGCGTCTGCGCGCGAGCCTGCGCGAACGCGGCTGGGCGCTGATGTCTTACGACGCGGCGGCACTCGAACGTAGCCGTGCCTACGACAGCCTGGCCCGCCAGGCTAAATACCGACTCACGCTCTCCGAAGACCGCATCGGCAACTGTCGCGGCGGCACCCCCAGTTATCTCTACAACGCTGCCATGATCGAAAACCTCAGCGGTGATGTGGTTTTCGCGCTGACCGGCGCAAACTGCCTGGATACGGTAATTTCACGCTTTGCCGACGGACTGGACCGCAACGATCTGATCGTGCCGCGTATCGGCGCCGGCGGCTGAGCCCGCGCCGGCTGATCAACCCGGCACAAAATAGATGGATTTTTCGGGTTGAACGCACACCTTTGAACACAGGCGCGTCGCAGCCACTGGTTGCCACGACATGCACATAAATAGTGGCCAGGCCTCGGCGTTCTTGATTACGCAGACAGATAGGTAACACGACAATCACTTTCCGCAGATCGACCCAGATCAACACAGATCTGGGCAGGGGGCTGGCGATGTCGGGTTTGTGCGGGGCCGCTTTTGATATGTGTGAATCGGCGTCGATCTGCGGACACGGCTTTGAGAAACGTAGCCCGTAGCGTGAACCGGCGCGCCGGCTCGGCGGCGCCCGCCGGGCACGTTTACCTTGATCCTGCGTGACATTCGTTTGGTGTCTCTCGAGCAGGCAGGTTGGCCGCCAGTGAACGCGAAGCCTCGCGAATAAGGCGCGAAGACAGATCACTCGAAGGCCAGGTGGCCTGATTGATGTTCACGCCGCGTGCTGCTCAGCGCACTCATCGGTAACACGACAATCACTTTCCGCAGATCGACACAGATCGTCACAGATCTGGACAGGGCCTGGCGACGTCGGGTTTGTGCGGGGCCCGCTTTTGATCTGCGTGAATCGGCGTCGATCTGCGGACACGGCTTTGAGAAACGTAGCCCGTAGCGTGAACCTGGCGCGCCGCGCCGGCGGCGCCCGCCGGGCACGTTTACCTTGATCCTGCGTGACATTCGTTTGGTGTCTCTCGAGCAGGCGGGTTGGCCGCGAGTAAACGCGAAGACAGATCGTTCTAAGGCCAGGCGGCCTGATTGATGTTCATGCCGCGTGCCGGGCTTCGTAGATGATCAAGCCGGTGCTAAATTTCTCGACGGCGTCGAAAACCGCGCACCTCGTCCGCTGTTTGGGCGCCGGGTTATCAGTCCAGCGGCGGCTCGGCCTTGAGACTGGCAGCCAGCCCATCGTGAAAATCCGCGAACGCGAATTCATAGCCGCTGTCCTCGCGCAGGCGCTGGTTGCTCAACCGCCGCGACTCGCGCAGAAACGATAGACGCATCGCCGAAAAACGCTGCTCGGCCTCGGCCCAGGAAATACGGGGCGGCGGCTCGACATCGAGCATATGCGCGAGGGTGTCGTAATACACGCCCAGCCCCGTCGGATGGCCATCGCTGGCGTTATAGACGTTATGCGACAAGCTCTGGCTACCGGCCAGCCAGGCGATGGCGGCGAGATCGTCGATATGAATCCGGTTGCTCCAGCCACCGTCGGCGTCATCGAGAATCGGCGTGGCGTCACGTAGCCGCTCGATCGGCAGCCGGTTTGGCCCGTAGATGCCGGGCGCGCGCAGTATGCGCGCCTCGCGCGCGAATGCCAGGATCTGGCGTTCGGCGTCGACACGTCGTTTGGCACGCTCGCTTTCGGCATTCACCGGGCGTGTTTCATCCACCCAGTCGCCGCCGCAATCGCCGTACACGCCGCTGGTGCTGATATAGACGGTATAGGCCGGCGTCGAGTCCAGTGCGGCGAGCACGCGGGCCATGCGTGTATCGGACGCGCCTTCGCGTTGCGGCGGCGCAAAATAGAACAGCCGGTCGCAGGCGCCCAGATCGAGCGTATCGGTATCGAGATCGAGCACCCGCGCGGTCGCGCCAACCCCGCGTACCCGCGCCGCGCTGGCGGAACTGCGCACCACGCCGGTGACCGAATCGCCTGCGGCGACCGCGCGTGCGGCAACCCGCACGCCGGTGTCGCCACAGCCCACGATCAGGCTATGCATCGTCGCGCAATTCCAGGCCTCGGCGATAGGCCGAGCGCGCTTCTTCCTTTTCGTTGATTTCCTCGAACAGCCGGCCCAGCTCGAGCAACGCATCCGGGCGCGACTGGTTCTTCTGGCTGGCTTCGAAATAGCTGCGGGCCCGTCCCCAAAGCCGATTGCGCAGGCACAGGCGGCCAGCCACCAGCAACAGTTCGGGCTCTTCGCCGTACTGCTTGAGCCAGTTTTCGACCGTGGCCAGCTGGGCCGTACGATCGGCACATTCCAGGTCGCCAAACAGCAACACCAGCGACGCGCTCCATTCCTGCTTGAGCGTTTCGCGCACCACATCGGCGGCCTGTTCGTCGGCGCCGGCCTGCTTGAGCAGCTTGGCATAGCGCTCGACCATGCTCGGGCGCGAACGCAGGCGCTTGGGCACGCGCTTCCAGGCCGTGGTCAGGGCAATGGCATCTTTCTGCTGGTTGTGGGCCAGATCGTCGTTCCAGGCATCCACGGCCAACCGATCGATATTCTCGGTAGGCATCTCGCCGTATTTGTACAGCGCCGGCACCAACGCGCGCAGCTGCTTGTAGTCGCCCACGCTCGCCGACTGCGCTGCATACAGCTGCAGGACCTGCGGATGGGTCGGTTCCATCTGATACAGCCGGGCGAGGCTGGCCATGGCTTCAGCACTCTGGCCCTGCTGGATCTGCAGCTGGGCCTGGGTGAGTAATACCGCTAGCTCGCTCGCGCCCTTGCGCGAGGCAGCCAGCTCGAGAAACCGATCGCGATCGGATACATGGCCCTGGAACTGGGCCGCGCGTGCGGCGAGCAGATAATTCAGCCCGGGTGCTTCGTGGCTATCGGCCAGACGGCTGAGCTCGGTCTGGGCACGCGCCCAGCGCCCCTCCAGCAACAGCTGCATACCGTCATAAAGCGAATGCCGCGCCTTGCGTTCGCGGCGTTTGGCCAGCCGGTTGCGCAACGAGCGCGGCAGCAGCACGCCGGCCACCACGAGTTTGTAGAGACCGATCGCAATCGCCAGCACCACGACCAGCGCGGCCACCGCGAACAGCAGCGAGGTTTCGACTTCCCAGCCGCCGAAGGACAGCAGCAGATAGCCATGCTGATCGCGAAAGACCAGCGCAATGACAATGCCGAGAATCAGGAATAGGCAGAAAGCCAGCAGCGTACGGCGCATCAGGCACCTTCCTGGCCGGTCGCCTGACCGGTACCTGCGTTATCGCTTTCGCCACCGGCGCTACCGGCGCTGCTATCGCCCGAGCCGGCGCCGCCGCGACGCGACTTGAGTTGCTCGAGCAGTACCAGGCTGCGAGAAATATCCGGTGTATCCCAGTCGAGCTTGACGTTGCTCATCTGATCGAGCCGCTCGCGCATGTTCGACACGGGCGCAGCGTCGGTATCGTAGTAGTCGGCAAGCCATTCGCGGGCAGTGGCCAGACTCTCGCGATAGTTCTGGGTATCGCGTTCGAGCAGGGCTAACCGGGCACTGCGCAGTTCCAGCTGCAGATTCTGATTCAGGAAGAACGCCTGATCCGGCGGCAGCAACGCGCGCTGCGTACCATCCGAACGGCGAATGGTGAGCATGCCGGACAGCGCATCGCCAACCGAGTTCTTGAAATGATCCCAGCCCTGGCTGAACTGCGACTGGAATTCGTCGAAGCTCATGCCCTCGTCGCTATCCGCGTCCTGCGACGCCTGTTCCTGGTTTTCGTATTCGCCGGGCACGCTCGAGGCCAGCGGCAGGTTGGGCACCTGTTCGATCAGCGCGGCCAGCTGTAACGACAGCCCTTCGATATCCGGCGACGGCAGCGCCTGCAGCGCGGCGATCTCGTTGGCGATTTCGCCGCGAATATCGAACAAACGCGGATCGTTCTTGCGCGCGATGGCATCGCTGGCCATTTCCAGCGCACGGGCTGCGCCCTGCGGGTCGTCATAGAGCTGGACACGCTGATTGGCAACGCGCAGCAGCGATTCGATCTGATCGAGTTGCAGCCGGTTGGCGCCGTCATTGCGCGCATCGGAGAGCTCCGCCAGCTGAGTCTGGGTCGTTTGCAGCGACTCCTGCAGCTCGGAGATCGTCTGGCCACGCCGATCGAGGCGCGAACCCAGATCGTCGAGATCCGAATTCAGCGACTGCAGTCGCGAATCGAAGCGCGACAGCTTGGGCATGACGATGTCCTGCACGCTGGATTGCACGCTCTTTTCGACCGTATCCAGACGCGAGTCCGCCGAGGCCAGACGCTGTTCGCCACGATAGAGCAGCCAGCCGGATATGGCCAAGGCGATTACCGCGATCACCACCGCGACGATGGCGACGATGGGCGGCTTGCTGGCGCCACCGCTACCGGAACCGGCCGCGGTCGGCCGGTTGGGCGTCGCCGAGCCGGCCGCGGCGGCCTTCGGTGTCGACGTACTGGCCGAGCTCTTGGTCGTACCGGTCGTACCGGCGCCGGCTGCGCTCGGCGATGCAGTGCCGGACTTGGGCGTGCCGGTGTGGGTCGGCGTATTCGACGACGAACCCGAGGTCGTGCCGGACTTGGCCGTACCCGAGGCTTTTGCGCCCGACGCGCTCTGCTTCGTGCTGGCTTTGCCGGCGCTGTCCTGCCCGGAACGGGACTTGTCGGCCGCTTGACCGCCGGCCGATTTCGCCGCGCCGCTCGTGGTACTGGCCGGTTTCGACGCGCTCGCCGCGCTGTTGTCCTGGTCAGCGCCCTTGTTCGAAGGGGCGTCGTTACGCTTTTCTTCACTCATGTGGTCGCGGATTCCCCCGGTAGCCGATAGCCCGTAGCGATGGCTGCTATTGTCGGTCGCCCGTCGACAGCCGCGCAAGCGCGGCCACGATGGCCTCGCCGCTGATGTTCTCAACAATCAGCGGTGCATGCTGCCAGTACAGGCGTTGATCGGCCTGTTTTACCACACGCGCGCTTGGCGCCACCAACCGACAGCGTTGCAAGGCGGCCCGCAAAGCCACGTTTTGCGGTGTACTGGCGATATCCGCCAGATGCGACAACGCTTCACCACTGGTCACGATCGCGGTATCCGCCCGCGCGGCGATCTCTTCGAGCCGCTCGCGCTCCGGAGTCAACCAAAGCCGGCGATAAAGCGCGATCTTTTCAACCCGTGCGCCGCGTTCGCTCAACGTATCGACCAGCAGACTGCGCCCGCCCTCGCCGGACAGAATGGCAATATCCAGCCCGGCCACATCGGTCAGCGTGTCCATCGCGAGCAACGCTTCGCTGGTGAACGCACCCTGCGGGCGGTGTACGGCCCGCCCGGCCGCGGCTTCCAGCGCATCCGCGCTCGCCGCGCCCACGCCATAGAGCCGCCCGGCCGGATCGAAGTCCGGCATGATTTGCCAGGCCGCATCAACAGCATTGGTGCTGGTGGCCAGCAACCGATCAGCGCTACGCGCGCGGGCCAGCGCCTGCCGGGCAGCGGCGCGCTCGGGCGTGGTTTCGATCGCCAGCAGTGGCTCGACGATCACCGTCGCACCGGCCTGCTCGAGTTGGCGTGCCCAATCCGCGCTTTGATGCGCGGCGCGGGTCAGCCAGATCGTTTGCCCGGCCAGCGGCGCATTCATCCCAGATCAGCGAGAATCTTGTCCGCGCCAGCGGCCAGCAGCCGCTCGGCCAGCCGGTGACCCAGTTCTGCCGCTTCGCCGGTCGGGCCGCTGATTTCGTCGCGCACCATGACACTGCCATCAGGCTTGCCGACACAGGCGCGCAGGCGCAGCGTCTGGCCGTCATGAACCGCGTGGGCGGCGATGGGCAGATGACAGCTGCCCTCGAGACGTGCGTTGACCGCGCGCTCGGCATCGATCCGGATATGCGTGTATTCGTCGTCCAGGGCGGCGATATGGGCGGCGGTTTCATCGTCGTCGGCCCGGATCTCGATACCCAGCACGCCCTGGCCGATCGCCGGCAGGCTTTGCTCCACGGTCAGTTCGCTGGCGATACGCGAGGCCAGTTCGAGGCGTTCTAGACCCGCACAGGCAAGCACGATGGCATCGAAATCGCCGCGGTCGAGCTTGGCCAGACGCGTTTGTACATTGCCGCGCAGGCTCAGGATTTCCAGATCCGGGCGCAGATGCTTGATCATGGCCGCGCGGCGCAGGCTGGAGGTGCCCACGCGCGCCCCGTCGGGCAAGGATTCGAGCGTGTCGTAATGATTGGACACGAACGCATCCAGCGGGCTGCCCGGCGCGAGCACGGTCGGCAGCGCGAAGCCCGGCGGCAGTTCGGCGGGTACGTCCTTCATCGAATGCACCGCCATATCTGCCTCGCCGTTCGCGATCGCGGCTTCGAGTTCTTTCAGAAACAAACCCTTGCCGCCGATCTCGGCCAGCGGCCGATCGAGTACGCGATCACCCTCGGTACGAATGGGCAGCAACACGACGTCGATATCGGGCAGCGCGGTCTGTAGGCGCACCTGTACGTGTTCGGCCTGCCACATCGCAAGCTGGGACTGGCGGGTGGCGATACGCAGGGTTTTGGACATGAACGAAAGCCTTGTTGAAGTACGCCGGACCGCGGCGCAATGAAAATCGATGAACCGGCGCGGATTCTACTGCTGCTCGACGAGCGCGCGTACCTCGGCCAGGCGGCGTCGGCTGACCGGCACCGGCTCGGACACGTGGCGCAGGGTCAGCGTTGCGCTCTGTTCGCCGTCCAGCCGCAGGCCGGTGATATGGCGCTTGGCCACCAGCGCCTTGCGGTGCACGCGCATGAAGGCATCGCCCAGCGTCTGTTCGAGTGCGAGCAGCGACTGCTCGATGAGCAATTCGCCCTGCATATGATAGACGGTGGTGTATTTCTGGTCGGCCCAGAAATACAGAATATCGCTTGCGGCCACGCGTTCGATGCCGTCGCGGGTGCGTGCGCTGATATAGGCCGGGCCATGGCCGGTGACCACGTCGCCGAGGGCGGCAACCTGTGCACGACTGGGCCGGCGCGCCCGCGCCAGTGCGGCAGCCAGATCGTCGCGGCGTACCGGTTTGAGCAGGTAGCCGGCCGCATGGTTGTTGTGCGCCGACAATGCATGCTCGCTGTGCGCGGTCACGAAGATCACCGCCGGCGGCACGTCGGCATCGGCGAGTTCGCGGGCGACCTGCAGGCCATCCATGCCGGGCATGTGCACGTCCAGCAAGACGGTATCGGCACTGGTCTGGTCGACACAGGTCAGCGCGCTGGCGCCGTCACCGGCTTCCCCGACCACATCGTACCCGGGAAAGGCCTCGATCATGCGGCGCAGGCGTTCCCGCGCCAGCGGCTCGTCGTCGACGATCACGATTCGCATCTACGTCCTGTCATCGCGCCTGATTCGCGTCCTCTGGGTTCAACCGATCTGCGGTACGACCATGACGACTGTAAAGCGATCGGCCTGTTCGTCAACGCGCAGTACCGCTGCATCACCGTAGCGCAAAGCCAGCCGATTGCGAATATTGGCCAGCGCCTGGCGGTTGCCGGGCACGCTGGCGGCGTCGCCGGCGAGCGGGTTCGACACCTGCACGACCAGCGTGTTGCCCTTGCGATTCGCACTGATGGTGACCGTACCGCCGGTAGGCAGGCGCGCCACACCGTGGCCAATGGCGTTTTCGACCAGCGGCTGCAGCGACAAGGCCGGCAGTCGGCAACGCCGCGCGTCGGCGGCGATATCGATATCCAGACGCAGGCGATCGCCCAGGCGCAGCGACTCGATCCCCACATAGGCATCCACCAGCGTCATTTCCTCGTCCAGCGCCACCTCCGCCGGCCCCTGTTCGGAAAGCCGCGCGCGCAGCAGCACGGCGAGATCCTCCAGCGCGGTTTCGGCATCGTCCGGACGAACCGCGATCAGCGCTGCCACGCTATTGAGACTGTTGAACAGAAAATGGGGCTCGATACGCGCCTGCAACGCCTCCAGCCTGGCCCGCACCTCGGCCTGGGCATGGTTCTGCCAGGCCGAACGCAGCCAGAAATAACGCAGCGCCAGCGCAGACACGACCGCACAGATGCCTACGCTGCGAGCCAGAAAGCCGTCGTGCGACGCGTCTTCGAGCAACAGGGCAAAACCCGAATAACGCCCCGCCACGAAGGTGATTTCGGTAATCGAGAGCGTAACCAGCAACAACACCAGATAGGCCAAGAGCGCCATGCCGCGCGCCGACATGCCACTGGCATAGCGCTTGATCAGGCACAGCGCAGCCGCGCTGCACACGCCGATCCATTGCAGATAGATCGACAGCAACAGAAACCGGCGTGGTAGCTCATCGGTGAGCGAGCCGCCCAGTGCGAGCACGACCGCCACCGCCTCGCAGACCACCAGCACGCGCAGCACCCGCGCACCGGTACAGAAATCCGGCAGAAATTCGACAGGTTCGCGGGCGTTCGACATCAGCAAAGCTTATGCCGAATCATCGCTCACCGTCCCTGGCCTCATTCGCATTGCCCAACCCGGCAGAAAAACAACAGGTCTTTTATCGGCGCGAAAAGCCGCGGCTGCAAATGCGCGCTTTACTCCGATCAATAGGCCGAACCGCCTGCAACGCATGGGATGCAGCGATCGCGTTGCTATACTCGCGCGCCAGAAGCGGCGCATTGCGCCGCACCACTCGATGCAGCAGCGAGCACAGCGCATGACCCAACACACCCGCCACAACGCCGGCCATCAGACCTGGGGCGGCCGCTTTTCGGAAAGCCCCGACGCCCGTGTTGCCGCGTTTACCGAATCCGTATCCTTCGATGCCCGTCTGGCGGCCCACGATATTCGCGGCTCGGTAGCCCATGCCCGCATGCTCGCGAAAGTCGGCGTACTCACCGACGCCGAGTTCAGCGAAATCGAAGCCGGCCTGAAGGCCATCGGCGCGCGTATCGCCGCGGGCGATTTCGAATGGGACCCGGCGCTGGAAGACGTGCACATGAATATCGAAGCGCGTCTGACCGCCGATATCGGCGCGCTCGGCAAGAAGCTGCACACCGGGCGCAGCCGCAACGACCAGATCGCCACAGATATCCGCCTGTGGCTGCGCGATGCCATCGATGCGCTTATCGGCGAGCTCGAACGCCTGCGCGGCGCGCTCATCGACGTCGCCGAGCGCGAAGCCGATACCATCATGCCCGGTTTCACCCATATGCAGGTCGCCCAGCCGGTGACCTTCGGCCACCATATGCTCGCCTGGCAGGCCATGCTCGCGCGCGACACCGAACGCCTGCGCGATATCCGCAAACGGGTGAATCGCCTGCCGCTGGGCGCGGCCGCCCTGGCAGGCACGACCTTTCCGATCGACCGCGAGATGGTCGCCGCGGAACTGGGCTTTGACAGCGTGATCGACAACTCGCTGGACGCGGTGTCCGATCGCGACTTCGCGATCGAGTTCGTCTCGGCCGCGGCGCTTGTCATGACCCATCTGTCGCGTCATTCCGAAGAGTTGATTCTCTGGATGAGCCCCGCCTTCGGCTTCGTCGACCTGCCGGATCGCTACTGCACCGGCTCCTCGATCATGCCGCAGAAGAAAAATCCGGACGTGGCCGAGCTCGTACGCGGTAAGACCGCCCGTGTGAATGGACATCTGGTGAGCCTGCTCACGCTCATGAAAGGCCAGCCGCTGGCCTACAACCGCGACAACCAGGAAGACAAGGAACCGATCTTCGACGTAGTGGATACGGTCATGAACAGCGTCGCGCTGTATGCCGACATGATGCCGCATGTGGTGGTTCATGCCGATGTCTGCCGCGAAGCCGCGCGCAAGGGTTTTTCCACTGCAACCGATCTGGCCGACTATCTCGTACGTCAAGGTGTGGCGTTTCGCGATGCCCATGAAATCGTGGGTAAGAGCGTGCAATACGCCATTCAGGCCGGATGCGATCTGGCCGAACTCGACCTGGCCACGTTGCGCGGTTTTTCCGAGGCGATCGGCGAAGACGTCTACGAAGTGCTCACGCTGGAAGGCTCGGTCGCCGCACGTGATCATATCGGCGGCACCGCACCGGCCCAGGTTCGCGCCGCGGCCCAACGCGCACGCGCGGCCCTGAACTAGTCGATCAAGGAACCCGTCGGCTGGGCCACGGTCTTATATTCATAGCCAGATACACAGGATAATCATGTCGCGTCGTCTTTATTTCCTCGTACCGAATATCGATACCGCCCACGCGGTGGTCGACAAACTCAAGCAAAACGATGTATCCGAAGACGATATGTCGGTCGTCGCCCGCGATAGCGTGCAGACCAGCGATCTGCCCCAGGCCGATGTATCGGAAACGTCAGACCTGGTCGGTTCGGCCGAACGCGGCGCCGCTGCCGGCGGCGTGACGGGCGTGGTCGCCGGCCTGGCCGCCATGGCCTTTCCGCCGGCCGGGCTGGCTATCGGTGGCGGGCTGGTCGCGGCCACCGGTGTCGTCGGTGCCGGGTTTGGCGCCTGGGCCTCGAGCATGATCGGTATTCGTCACGACAACGAACAGATCGAAACCTATGAAAAAGCCCTCGATGACGGCCAGGTTCTGATCATGGTCGATGTCGCCGCCGAACGCGTCGACGAAATCGAACGCGTCATCCAGCAGGCCGCACCGAGCGCCAAGATCGAAGGCACCGACGCCCAGGGCAAGAGCGCCAACTGATACCGGCGTCGCCCCGCTCGCTCTTAACAAGGCCGGCAATCATCGCCGGCCTTTTTTTCGGCCGCGACCTTCTGGGTCGTCGTTAGCGAAAAAAATTGTCCGCGAATGAACGCAAATAAACGCGAATGAAAGCCGATTTCTGGATGCTAACCGGCGATCACGTCGCGTAGTGCTGCCATGGCCCACGCCCTGCCCTATTTGCATTTATTTGCGGACTAACCCTGCCATCGCGGCTCTCTGGGCTTCGTCCTCGGAGCGATCCGCAAATTACGCCGATTTCACAGATTTAAGACGGCAAGCCACGCCTATCGGCTGCACGTCGCTATCGCGTCAATGCCGACTCGATAAAAATCTGCGCAATCTGCGTAATCTGCGGATTGTCTTCAAAGAACCTTTCGAAAACGTTCTGATGCCGCGGCCAAGATCAGCGGTCGAACAGATCGCGGCGGGCGCGGTAGAGCGCAGAGATGTCTTCGTCGCCGTAACCCTGTTCGATGAGCTGTTCGTACTCGGCCCGCGTCTGCGCAGACAGCGGCAGTTTGCCACCGTTGAGCTCGGCCATGTGCAGGCAGATGCCGAGATCCTTGTGGTGGTGCTTCATCTTGAAACCCGGGTCGAAGATATCCTTGACCATGGTCTTGCCGCGGTGGTTGACGAACCAGTTACCGGCCGCGCCGGAGCCGACCACGTCGACGACCTTATCCAGCGGCAGATCGAGTGCGGCGGCAAAACGCATGCCTTCGCATACGGCCTGATTGATACCCGCACACAGAATCTGGTTGACCGCCTTGGTCGCCTGGCCGGTGCCGACCTCGCCCATATGGGTAATGCTCTTGCCCATGGCGTCGAGCACGGGCTTGACGCGCTCGAAAACCGACTCATCCGCGCCGACCATGATCGAGAGCGTGCCGTTCTTGGCGCCTTCCGTGCCGCCGGAAACCGGCGCATCGACGAATGCAGCCCCTTTTTCGGCCACACGGCGGGCCGCTTCGCGGGCCGTATCGCTGGCCACCGTCGAGCAGTCGATGACGACATGATCTTCGCCCAGTTCCGGTACCAGCGCATCGATCATGGCGAGCACGTCGTCGTCGGCACTCACACACATGACAATCGCCTGGGCGTGCGCGGCCGTTTCGGCGGGCTTGCTGACGGCGTCGACGCCGTATTCCTGGGCGAAGGCGTCGGCTTTTTCGGCCGTGCGGTTATAGACCGCGGTCAGCAGGCCCGCGGCCTGGAGGTTGGCGGCCATGCCGTAGCCCATGCCGCCGAGGCCGATAAATGCAGTTTTCATAGCGAACGTGTGTCGGGAAACGAAGCCTCGATGATAAAGTTTGAAACCCCGGTGGCCAATCTCGTAACGCAATGAAATTTTCACGGCGCACAAAAGGCGCTCTTGTCGCGCTGTGCGTGTTCGCCGTGCTGCTTGCGGCTGCCGCGCTGTGGCTGCCTTCAATCGTTGTACGCGGGCTGACGCTGCACTATCTCGAGCAGGCCGGCATGCAGGCCACGATCGGCGATGTCGATGTCAATATCGTGACTGGCACCGTGGTCTATGACGATATTCAGGCCAGCGCCGCCGAAGGCGAACAGATCGCCATCGGCCGACTGGCGCTGTCGCTGGCGTACGCGCCGTTGTTGTCCAAGCGGGTGGTGCTCGAACACCTGGCGATCGAAAACGGCGCGTTCGATATCCATCGCGACCGTGACAATACGTTGCGCGTGGGCGGTTATCCGATCGGCACGAGCGATAGCCAGGCCACGTCGCTTAACTGGGGTATCGCCCTGCAACACGTCGTGCTGCGCGGGCTGCGCGTGCACTACAGCCAGCCCGCCAACGGCCAGCAGCGCGCCATTGATCGGGAACTCGTGCTCAACGATTCCAACGCCCGCGATGTGGTCAGCTGGCAGCAGAACAACGACGTGCCCATGGACGCCGATGTCAGCGTCGGCGACAGCCGTATCCGCCTCAGTGGCCGCGTGACACCTTTCGGCGATCGCATCAGCGGTCATTTCGAACTGGTGACCGAACGGTTCGCGCTGGAACTGATCGCGCCGCTGGCCTCGGCCGGCGGGTTGCGCGAACTCACAGGCCTGGTCGACAGCGATCAGCAGATCGATTTCGAATACGACTCGGCGAGCGCACTCGCGGTCTCCATGGATGGCAAGGCCCACGGCCATCAATCGGTGCTGGCACTCAACAACGGGCCTCGCCTGCGCAGCGGCGGACTGAGCTGGCAGGGCAAGATCGACATGCAGCTGTTTCGCGCGCAGGGGCAACCGGCCACGATCACGAGCAATGGCGCTATCGATGTCGATGGTTTCACCCTCGACAACGGCCACAGCTTTCAGCTCGAACAACCCAAGGCCCATTGGCAGGGCAAGACCACACTCACGCTGGCCAAGGCTACCCAGCTGGCACTCGACGGCGCCTACCGGGCTGACAAGCCAGCACTCAAAAGCGGCGCGACCGCGCTACGCACGGCCGGGCTCGATTGGAAAGGCACACTCGACAGCGCGTTCGCCCCGAACACCAGCGAACTGAAGCTCAGCGGCCGTATCGATGCCGAAAAGCCGACCCTTGTCAGTGCCGGCACCACGGTAAAGAGCCCGCGGCTGAGCTGGCAGGGCCCCATCGATACGCGGCTGGCCCAAAGTACGCATATCCACGGCGATGGCCGGCTGGACAGCGGCGCGCTGACGATCGATAGCGACAGCCTGCACGCCGACACCGCCGCCGTGAACTGGCAGGGCAAAATCACCTTCGCCGGGCTCGACGATATCGACACCGACGGGCGTCTAAAAAGCGATCGCCTGGCCCTGGCCTCGCCCGGCGCGCTGGACATGGTGCTGGCCAAGCTCGACTGGCAGGGCGCGATCGATATCGACACCGGCGCGGCCACCCGTATACAAAGCGATGGCAAGCTCGACGCGACTCGGCTGACGTTCGATGTGCCTGAATCAGCGCTGTTCGAAGCCAACGATGTGAGTTGGCGTGGCAGCACGGTATTCGATATCGCCACGCTATTCGCACGGCGGGCACGGGGGCGCGTGATCGGCAACGACGCACGGCTCGAGCTACCCGGACAACCGCTGGCACTAACGACCGACCGCATCGTGTTCAACGGCGCGTACAGCGAACAACCGGCCCGCGGCGCGCTCAGGCTCGCCATGGACGGCGATATGGCCAGCCAGAATTTCCGCGCCCAGAACACGGCACTCGATGCGCCCTGGCTGGCGCTGCGCGATACCGAAGTGCACCGTCTCGTCATCGACGGTATCGACGATATCGCCTTCGACAGCCTCAGCAGCAAGGGCGTACGCGTACTCGGCGATACCGATACCAGCGCAGCCGTGCTACAGGCCGTATCCACCACGGTGCGTGGTTTTCGCCTGTCCGATCTGGCCTATTACCAGGTCGGCAATATGGACATTGACGGCGCCAATATTCATGTTCGCCGTGATGCCAACGGCATGGGCGTGATGGCGCAATATTTCGCCGGCCCGGACGATGACGCGGCCGACAACGCCACAACCGACGCCGAGCCCGGCCCCGGCACCCGCTACGCGATCGACCATCTATCGCTGACCGGTTCGCAGATCGTGTTCAACGATGTCGCGGTCACGCCGAACGTATCGCTACGCGGTTCGGAACTGGAGTTCAATCTCGACGGGCTGGATACCGGCCATCCCGATCAGGATGCCAGCTACCGGCTGGCGCTGGATGTGGGCGAATATGGCCATCTCGACAGCCGCGGCAAGATTGCGCCGCTGGCCACCGGCGGGCTGGAAATGGATATCGATGCCTGGCTGCGTTCGCTCGCGCTGACGCCGCTGTCCGGTTATCTCAATGCCGCGATGGGCCGGCGCATCGCCAACGGCGTGGCCGATGGCACACTCAATCTGTCCGCCACCAACGGCCAGCTCGACGGTATTCTGGATACGACGTTGTCGAATTTTCGGCTGATCGAGACACCCGGCGAAGAAACCGAGATCGTGCTGGGTATTTCCATGGATACCGCGCTGGCACTGGTGCGCGGTCAAAGCGATACCATCCACTTTCAAACCGCAATTCTCGGCGACGTCACCAACCCCTACTTCTCGATTCGCAACCTGGTCCGCGAAGCCGTGCTCGCCGGCCTGCGCACCGCGATCATGAGCGACTACTCGCCGGTGGGGCTACTCAACAAGGCCAAGAACGCCTTGCTGAGCATCGGCCGGTCGCTGGTGTCGCAACCGGTGGTGTTCGTGCCCAATCGCGACTATATCCGTCCCGACGACCGGCCCTATCTTGGCAAGATTGCCCAGAAGATGACCGAAAAGCCGGGCTTGAGGCTGACCATCCAGGGCCATGCCACGCCGGCCGACGCCAAGGCCATGTCGCTGTTCGGCAGCGCCACCATCGATAGCGACAACGAAGATGCGCTGCATGCACTGGCGCGCCGCCGTGGAAAAGCGGTACGCGATTATCTGGCCGCACGCGATGTCCTGCCCCAGCGCTTCACCCTCGCCGACCCGGTGATCGATCGCGACGAGGACGCCCAACCGCGCGCGACCTTGTCGTTATCCGCCAAGTAAATACACCAGGGCACCGCAGCACACAGCCCCGATCAAACAATCTGCGTCATCCGCGGATTTTGTATTAAAAACAGTCCGCGAATGAACGCTAATAAACGCGAATGGAGGACGCTGCCGAAAACTGGCCCTGCACGAGCGCCGCGCGTCGTTGCCTGGACGACAATCCGCAGATTACGCCGATTTCACAGATTGACTTAAAAACACCTGGGCCAGTAGCGGATCGCGCGTGTCGTCAGACCGTGGTGCCGAAACACGCCGCGACTGTCGGATAATCTGTGTCATCTGCGCAATCTGCGGTTCCTGTCTTGAGAACCGTCCGCTAATGAACGCCAATAAACGCGAATGAAAGACATCGGCCGCATGGTTGTCGATTCGGCATTGCTTCCAGCCTAATCAACGGCATCCTGCCCGAAACCTGTCCCTGTACGAGCACTGGGCTGCGTTGCCTGGACAACAATCCGCAGATTACGCCGATTTCACAGATTGGCTTAAGAACACCGGGAGCCAGTAGCGGATCGCGCGTGTCGTCAGACTTGGGCGCCGAAACACGCAGCGACTGTCAGATAATCTGCGTCATCTGCGCAATCTGCGGATCCTGTCTTGAAAAACAGTCCGCGAATGCACGCCAATAAACGCAAATGAAAGACATCGGCCCCCCTGGGTGTCGATTCGGCATTGCTTCCAGGCTACGCACCGAAATCCCGTATCGTGCCGCCGCGCACCGCGCAACCTGTCATCTAATCGAACAGCCTCGCCGGGGCATCCATCTCTTCGTGCAGTACGCGGACAACGAGCACGTACGGCTCGTCGACCTTGTAGAAAACCGCGTGATGTTCGATCTGCAATCGGCGATAGCCGGGCAAGACATGGGCATAATCGGCGCCCAGTGACGGATGGACAAGCAACTGTTTCATGCCGGCTTCAAGCCCATCGAGGTATTTGTCAGCTTGCGCTATGTCCCATTCCTCGCAGGTGTACAACCAGATGCCGACGAGATCCGATTCGGCCCGCGGTGTGACACGCAATCGGCGCACTACTCAGCCGCCTTTACTCGCTCGCGACCTAATGCCTTGATGGACGCCATGTCCAGCGGTCTGGATTCACCACTTGATTCTCCCGCTATAAGCGCATCGCGTAGCGTGGCCAGGCGTCGCTGCGCCCGCTGGTCTTCACGGATGAGATGACGGATGTACTCGCTGTCGTTGCCGAATTGACCGGTTTCAATTTGGTCTTTCACCCAGCTGTCCTGTTGCTCAGTCAACGTGATGGTTTTGCGATGCATGCCCATGTCGGCCACTCCAATAGCACGGATCGTATGAAAATATCATACCCAAAACACGAATTAAGACGTCGACCGCTTGGAGCCGGATTCGGCATCGCTCCCCGACTACGCAACGGCGCCCTGCCGAAAACGTGCCCTGCACGAGAATCTGCGCAATCTGCGGATTCTCCTTCAAAGAAATGTCTGCGAATCAACGAGACGCAGGCTACAAGCCAGCCCACTTGGTCGATCAGACCTCTCCCATGACCTGCGGCGCGCCGTCTTATTATTCGCGTTTACTTGCGGACTAACCCTGCCATCGCGGCCCTCTGGGCTTCGTTCCCTGGAACGATCCGCAGATTACGCCGATTTCACAGATTAATTTAAGACCCTATGACGCCAGTAGCGGACCGCGCGTGTCGTCAGACTTGGGCGCCGAAGCACGCAGCGACTGTCAGATAATCTGTGTCATCTGCGCAATCCGCGGATCCTGTCTTGAAAAACAGTCCGCGAATGCACGCCAATGAACGCGAATGAAAGACAGCGGTCGCGTGTCGATTCGGCATCGCTTACCGACTACGTAACGGCGCCCTGCCGAAAACACGCCCTGCACGAGCACTGGGCTTAGTTGCCTGGACAACAATCCGCAGATTACGCCGATTTCACAGATTGAAGACGGTAAGTCACGCCTATCGGCAGCACGTCGCTATCGTGGCCTCGGGCAATCGGCCTTAACCCCGACTCGATCAAAATCTGCGCAATCTGCGGATTTTGCTTCAAAAGAAATGTATTCGAATCAACGAGATGCAGGCTACAAGGCAGCCCGCTTGGTCGGTTAGACCCGCCGTCTTATTATTTGCGTTTATTCGCGTTCATTCGCGGACCAAACTTTTCTTCAGCAGCGCTTACGATTCGACAAGGTAGGTGTAGCCCGCAAGCCCGGCTTCGAGCAGGGCTTCGGTTTCGCGCTTGAGCCGGCCGCTCAGGCCGGAGGCGGCCAGTTTGCGCCGGTAGGCCGCGCGCAGGTCGTCGGGCTCGAAATGGACATAGCGCAGCAGTTCGTCGGTGCGATCGCCCTGCTCGGCATCGGCCAGGCGCCAGCCGCTGTCGCTCGCGTCGTCGATTTCGATATTGACCACATCGGTATCGCCGAACAGGTTGTGCATATCGCCCAGGTTTTCCTGGTAGGCGCCGACCATGAAGATGCCCAGCCGATAGGCTTCATCCTGGCGTAGCGCATGCAACGGCAGGGTGGTATCGACGCCGTTTTCGTCGACATAACGGTCCAGCCGGCCATCGGAATCACAGGTCAGGTCGCACAGCCGAGCGCGCTCGTCCGGACGCTCGTCGAGTCGCGCCAGCGGCATCACCGGAAAGATCTGATCCAGCGCCCAGACATCGGGCACCGACTGGAATACCGAGAAATTGACGAAATACTTGGCCGCCAGCTTTTCCTGGGCAGCGGCGACGGCGGTGCGTTCGTCGTCGTTTTCGGGGGCATGCGCAGCCACCGCACGATAGGTCGATATTGCCTGTGCCTCGGCCTCGGCGCGTTCGGCCAAACCGATATCGCCGGCCAGAAAACGCGCCTGCGTATCGGCCATTCGCCGTTCGGCGCGATCGAGCGTGGCGCTGGGCGACAGCGTCGAATCCAGCGCATCCGGCGCCGGCGTACTGGCCAGTTCGCTGTCGATGACCTGAGTGAGCAGTACGGCATGGTGGGCAGTCAATGCGCGGCCGGATTCGCTGATCAGATCCGGCATGGGCAGGTCGAAGCTGCGGCACACCCGTGCAAGCGCGCCGACCACGGCGTCGGCATAGTCGGGCACGCCGTAGTTCATGGAACAGAACGAGCGCGCGCCGCGGCCTTCGTAGTCGACCGCCAGCCCGCCACCGACATCCACGCATTCCAGCGGCGCGCCGAGCGCGCGCAGGCCGCGATAGAGATGGGCGGTTTCGTCCATCGCCCGCGACAGCGCGCCGTGATCGGCCACCTGCGAGCCGACATGTACATGCAGCATGCGTACGCAGTCGGCATAGCCGAGTTGTTGGAGCTGTTCGAGCGCGGCCACCACCTGGGTGGCGGTCAGGCCGAACTTGGATTTCTCGCCGCCGGTGTTCTGCCAGTGGCCCGCGGCGACACTGGCCAGGCGCACCCGCAGGCCGATGGTCGGGCGCAGGCCCAGTTCGTCGGCGATTTCGGCGATGGGTTCCAGCTCGGAGGGCTTTTCCACCACGATATACACGCGATGGCCGAGTTGCTGGCCGATCATGGCCAGGCGCAGAAAGGCCCGGTCCTTGTAGCCGTTGCACACGATCACGCTCTGCGGCGCGGCCAATGCGAGCACGGCCATGAGCTCCGGTTTGCTGCCGGCTTCCAGCCCGGCACGCACGCCGCCCGAGGCCACGAGTTGTTCGACGACCGCGCGCTGCTGATTGACCTTGACCGGATAAACCACCGTATAGCGGCGATCGTAGTCGTGGCGTTCGCGCGCGGCTTCGAACGCATCGCAGAGCCGGTTGATACGGTCGCCGAGAATATCGGTAAACCGCGCCAAAACCGGCAAGCGCAGGCCGGCCTGCTGGATTTCATCGGTCAAGCGGTCGAGATCGATTGCCGGCCCGCCCTTTTGCGGCGTGACGGTCACCGCGCCACGATCGTTGATATCGAAATAGCCGTCACCCCAGGTGGCAACACGATAAAGCGCGCGGGCGTCATCGATCTGCCAGTCGGCAGCGGCATGCGGGGTTGGTTGGGGTCGGGACATGGACATTGTATTTGCGTGGCTGGCTTATACTGCGAGGCGATTCTGGCTTGATGGACGCGCGTACGCGCAGACAAGGACAACGCATGGTACTCGACGAGAACTGGTATACCGAAGCAAGCAACGATCTGGGACTGGGCTTTTCGTTACGCATCAAGGCCAAGCTGCATGAAGAACAGTCGCTTTATCAGACCATTGCCGTGTACGAAACCGAGACCTTCGGCCGGCTTCTGACCATCGACGGGCTGGTGATGCTCACCGACCGCGACAATTTCGTCTATCACGAGATGATGACCCACCCGGCCCTGTTCGCCCACGGCGCAGCGAAAAACGTGGTGATCATCGGCGGTGGCGACTGCGGCACCCTGCGCGAAGTGCTCAAGCACGAAAGTGTCGAGCGTGCCACCCAGATCGAGATCGACGAACGCGTGACCCGCATCGCGGAAGAATATTTTCCCGCGCTGTGCGATGCCAACGACGATGCGCGCGCCACGCTCGCCTTCGAGGATGGTGTGGCGTGGATGAACAACGCCCCGGACGCCAGCGTCGACCTGATCATCATCGACAGTACCGACCCGATCGGCCCGGCCGAGGGCCTGTTCAATGAAGCGTTCTACAAGCAGTGCCACCGCGTGCTTGCCCAGGGTGGGCTGCTGGTCCAGCAAAGCGAATCGCCGTTGGTACACAGCGAACTGATCGGGGAAATGCATGGCGGGCTGCGCGCGGCCGGCTTTGCCGATACCCATCTACTGAGCTTTCCCCAGCCCAGTTATCCCACCGGCTGGTGGTCGGCCACACTGGCCGCGCGCGATACGCGCACGTTGTACGCACCGCAAGGCGATCTGACCTTGCAGACGTTCTACTACACACCGGCCATGCATAACGCCGCGTTTGCGCAGCCGGCCTTCATGGCCCGAATTCTCGCCGACTGAACAGGCGACGGCGCCAGCCATAGCGCCGGCGCCGCGCTCGTCGCGTCTTATTCGCCGGCCTCGCCCAGCGCCTTGTCGAAGGCATCCGATTCGTAGAACGCGCCCAGACGCCGGCGTACCAGCTCCTCGAGCAGCCCGCTTTCGGCCAGACCTTCGATCACCGGCGGCGCCAGGGTTTCGGCCTCCTGACGCAGCAGATCGCGATCGACACCGACGTCGCCCAATACGTCGGCCAGCGTACGGCTGCCGTTGCGCTCGAAATACGACACCACCGCCGCATCCACCAGTTCGCCGACGTACTGGGTCTCACGCAGTTCCTGCCAGATACGCAGCCCGTAATCGATGAGCTTCTGAAGCTCGTCGCTGTCGACCACATCCTCGATCGACAGCTTCTTGTCCTGGACCTCGGCCCAGATTTCCGCGGCGATCGCGCGGATGCGCTCTTCGTCGAGGGATTCGATCAACAGTTCCTGACTGCGCGCCAGCGTCTTGGCCGTATTGTTTTCGATATAGGAGCGCACCCGTTTTTCCACCTGCGCTTCCAGGCCGGGCATACGTTTGCTCAGCGCACTGCTCGAACCCTTGAGCAAGGACGACACACCGGGAATCGACTTGATGGCACCGGTGTCGGAGAAGATGTAGTCCTTGATGCCCTGATAAAGCACATCCGAGGCCAAGGCGGTATAGACCGGGCTATCCAGCGCGCGGGTAATCAACCGCGCACGCAAGGCCTCGAGTTCGACGAACAGCGATACGCCATCGTCGAACAGCTGTTCGTCAATAACATCCTGTACCCGCGTATTCTTGTTCACATCGTGGCAGATCAGGTCGTCGGCGATACCACCGATCACGCCGGCCAGGTCATCCGGCAGCGACATGTCCAGCGCCAGGCGTTCGGCCGCGCCGCGTACCGTATCGACCGAAACAACGGTTTCCAGACTCGTCTGATCGGCCCACTGCCAGAACGCATCGACTTCGTCCTGCAAGCGCTTGACCGCGCCCTTTCCACGCCATTGGTCGAGCTCGAAGGCCACATGGGCTTCGAAAATTGCTTGCGCGGTCGAATTCATCTTTTGCGACTGTGTCATAGGTCAATGCAACGATTGGATGGTTCGGCGAGCTTACGCATTATTGGCGGGCCACGAAATATCCATGTTCATGCCTTGCGGCCAGGGCGGCCGCCGGCGCATACGCCAGTTCGTTAAAAACAGCTGCCCAGCGGGCCGACCGGCATTGCGCGCTCCACGTACACCACGCTGGGCGCGTTCCTGCGCGCCAGAAATTCCTTAGGTATTAGCCCGTATTGAGCCGGTGCGGGCAGGCGCTTACGTTGACCATGCTGTTTTACACATGAGCAAGGACAACGCCATGAACGAAGATCAATTCGAAGGCAAATGGGACCGTATGAAAGGCAAGGTGCGCGAGCACTGGGGCCGCCTAACCGATGACGATGTCGAAGAGGTCAAGGGCAAGCGTGAAAACATGCTCGCCAAGATCCAGGAAAAATACGGCGACACCAAGGAAGCGGCGGAACAAAAACTCGCCGAATTCGAACGCAAGTTCTAGGGCCTGTCGTCACGGGATATGCCATTGCATTGCCCGTGCCGGGCGTGTCAGGCAAGGCGCGGGCCGCTGAGCGTGGCGGGCCCACGCTCAAGGTCCGCAACGCGGCATGGCGCGTCCGGAACGGGCAACCCGAAGGGTCGGCGGCCAAGCCACGGCAATCCGGCGTTATCGGCCGCTGACGTGGAATAACCACGCGGCACTCACGATGCCTTGTCTTGCCGCGGCTTGGTCGCCGATGCAACGGCCTATCTCGCGACGACAGACCCTACTGCAGGCTTGCATACCGGCGCCGGTAACGGCGCCGGGTCGTTTTCAACCGGAGGCAAACGATGCGAAACGACGACTATATAACGCGTACGAGCCGTCCCGAGCCGCGCTACCTGCGCCGGGATCCGGTCGTACATTCGAATACCCATGACCGCTGGCAGGGCCCTCTCGACGAAGTGGCACTGTCGAGTTTCGAACGCGACGGTTTTCTCTGGTTCGAAGGCTTTTTCTCTCAGGAACGCATGACGCCGTTCTTTGACGAGCTCGAGCAGATGAGCCACGACGAAAAGCTGCTCAAGCAGGATGGCGTGATCCGTGATCCGAAATCGGGCGCGGTGCGTTCCGTGTTCGACATGCACCGTATTTCCGAGCGCTTCGCCGAGCTCACGCGTGACCCGCGTATTCTGGGCATGGTGCGTCAGCTGCTCGGCGGCGACGTGTATATCCACCAGTCGCGAATCAACGACAAATACGGTTTCCAGGGCGCCGGTTTCGACTGGCATTCGGATTTCGAAACCTGGCATGCCGAGGATGGCATGCCGCGCATGCGCGCGATCAGCGCGTCGATCATGCTCACCGACAACAACGAATTCAACGGCCCGCTGATGCTCATTCCGGGCTCGCACCATCAGTTCGTGCCCTGTGTCGGCCAAACGCCCGATGACAACTGGAAGAGCTCGCTCAAGGCCCAGGAAGCCGGCGTGCCGAGTCAGCAGAACCTGCAGGCCCTAGCCCAGCGTGGCGGCATTCAGGCGCCCAAGGGCCCGGCCGGCTCCCTGCTGTTGTTCGAATGCAACGTATTGCATGCGTCGAACTCCAATATGTCGCCCTGGCCGCGCTCGAACCTGTTCTTCGTTTACAACAGCGTCGAAAACGCGCTCGAGCAGCCCTTTGCGGCGGATAAGCCACGGCCGTCGTTCCTGGCCAATCGGGATCGGCCCGAGGCCTTGGAAATGCATGACCCGTACCGGGATGTTCGATTCGCCAAGTCGGCGTGAATATGTAACCGTTCGATAGCGTGGCGGCGTGCGCGTCGCCCGCTCGTATTCGACCCCAAGCCAAGGAGAAAATCATGGCGCAACAATGGATCGTTGTGGGTGATGCGGCGCGTGCCCGCATTTTTGGCCGCAACGGCGCCGGTAGTGGTCTGACGCTCGTCGACACCCTGACCCACGAAGAAAGCCAGGCCCACGAAGGCGATCTGCGTACCGGCGGCAAGGGTGAAGTACACGACAGCGGTGGCTCGAGTGTGCATCAGGCTGATCCGCAGACCAGCACGTCGGAAAAACATGCCGACATCTTCGCCAAACAGGTCGTCGAACGGGTCAAGGCGGGGCACAACGACGATGCCTTCGACGCACTGATCCTCGTCGCCGATCCCTCTTTCCTCGGCCGGCTGCGTGACAAGCTCGACGGCCCGCTGGAAAAGACGGTCACCAAGACCATCGACAAGAACTGGGCTCAGCACGACGCCGAGCAGATCGAAAAACAGCTGGCCAATCAACTGTAATACGTCTACGACAATATTTACTTGCCGAATACAAATTTCCGGCATACTGGCCATGCAGCATGCTTGCGCCACGGTCCGGCCGTGGCGTTCTTAATCAGGGCGCTGCACACACAATCAAGGAGAACATCATGCTGGGTTGGGCAATCACTTTCTTCATCGTCGCTATCGTCGCGGCGCTGTTCGGCTTCGGTGGCATTGCCTCGGGCGCGGCCGGCATCGCGAAGATTCTTTTCTTCATCTTCCTGGTGCTGTTCGTGATCGCGCTCGTATCCAACGCGGTGCGCGGACGCGGGCCCAAAATATAGGCTAGGCGCAATATCCGGACGCCGCCGCCTGTCGGCGGCGTCCATGCCCGTGTCAGTCTTCGGGCGTATCCACGAGGTGGCCTGCCGAAATCCAGATACGCACGAGGTGCGGCAGCGATTCGGCATTGAGCTTTTGCATGATATGCACACGATGGGTTTCGACCGTGCGTGCGCTGATCCCAAGCTGACCGGCGACCTGCTTGTTGGCCAGGCCTTCGACGATCAAGGCCATGACCTGTTTTTCGCGCGGGGTAAGCAATTCGATGAGCGTGGCATGCTGGCGCGCTTCGCGCAGCGCCAGATCGTCGGCATCGGTGGCGCGGGACAACCGGCGCACCTTTTCCAGCATGCCTTCCGGTGAAAACGGTTTTTCGACGAAATCGACCGCGCCCAGTCGCATCGCGGCCACCGCGTGTTCGATATCGCCATAGGCGCTCATCATGATCACGCTGAGCGCCGCGTTTCGTGACACGAGTTCCCTTTGCAGGGCGAGGCCGTCCATATCCTTCAAACGCAGGTCGATAAGTGCAACACCGCGACGCGGCGCACGCACATTCAGGAAGGCTTCGGCACTGGAGTAGCACTCGACATCGAAACCCGCATCGCTTAGAAGCCCTTTAAGCGATTCGCGAATCGCCGGATCATCATCGACGATATGTATGACAAACGACACCGCGCCCCCAATCTGCTCTGAACACTATGACCTTGGCTAGCGACGATCTTTTTAATGTATTGAGCCTATTTTGACAAGGCAAAACAGCCGATAGAGCATCCGACCCCCGTATTTACGCGCCGCGATGGAATGACGCCATGAACAACATCGAGTTCGAAAACGCCAACCGCGAACAACCCGATACGCTCGAAGCCGCCCACGCGCGTATCGCCCAGCTCGAACAACAGCTGCAAGCCGAGCAACAAAAGCGCCATCATATCGAAGCCAACGAGCGCTGCTTTCGCGAACTTGCCGAGCATATCCAGGAAGTTATCTGGATGACCGACGAAACAGGCGATCGGCTCGTCTATGTTTGTCCAGCCTACGAAAAAATATGGGGACAGAACTGCGAGGATCTCTACGACGATCCGAGCGAACGGCTCGCACGCGTACATGAAGAAGACAAAAACCGGGTGCTCGAGGCCTTTCAACAGCAGGCGCTCAGTGGCGACTACGACGAGATCTATCGCATCGTCCGGCCCGACGGCGAACTACGCTGGATTCGTGATCGCGCCTTTCCCGTGGAAAACGATCGCGGCGAGGTTTACCGGCTGGCAGGGCTGGCCCTGGATATCACCGACCGGATCGAATTCAACGATCGTATCTCCAACCTGCAGAGCAGCATCAACAGTCATGACCGCATGAGCGTGTTCGCCACGCTCGGCACCGGCCTGGCGCACGACCTGAGCCAGCCGCTGACCGCGGCCCGCAACTTCATCGCCCGTGCGCGTATGGGCTTTACGTCCGACGCCGACGAAATGCGCCAGACCCTCGAACGCGCCGACAGCGAAATCTCGCGCGCAGTGGCCATTATTCATCATCTGCGCGATTTCGCCCGCCAGGGGCGGCCCACTCGCAAGAACCAGCTGCTGGGCCCGATCATCGACGATGTGCACCAGATCCTGGACCCCGCATTGCGCGCCAACGACATTCGCTACGACGGCCCGTCCGTGGCGTCGCTGGACGGACTCTGCCTGCCGGTCGACGAAGTATTTATCCAGCAGATACTGCGCAATCTGGTCACTAACGCGATCGATGCCTTCTCGGAAGGCCAGACGGCATCCAAAACGGTCGCCGTCAACGTGGTGACCGACAACGCCGATCATATCGATATCGAAATCAGCGACAACGGCCCCGGGGTGGATGAGTCGGTCGAGGTATTCGAGCCGTTCACCACCACCAAGGCCGATGGCGTGGGCCTGGGCCTGGCCGTCAGCCGCACGCTGGCGCGCAGCCACGGCGGTGACCTCATACTCACGTCACACGGTCGTGCGGACGCTGACCCCCATCACGATCGCACCGTGTTCACCTTGCGCCTGCCGCGACGTCAGGCAGCGTAGAACCGCCGGGTACTAGATGGATCCGGATCGCGAGGCCGCCGGGCCCAACCGCCCGGCGGCCGCGCACGTCGTATTCAGCGCGGCGGATGCATGATTCGCATCAGCACGGCCACGCCCAGGCCCCAGCAGCCGTTGAGCGCCAGGCCGATGCCCACCCGCGCCATGCTCAGGTGATCGAAGATTTCGGCCATCGACTGGCCCTTGAGCCACTGCACGACAAACAGATACACCAGCGTCGGGCCGATCGCGCCGAGAATGATCGCGCCCACGTAATAGCCGGCGGCCAGGGCACGACGAATCAAAAGCCATAGGAGCATGCCCCATAGCCCGCCCCAGAACGCCAGGGATATGACCGAAGGCACGCCGAAGGGCGGCACCGGCGCCATGTTCCAGGTATTCGCGCCCGACAGCACGCCGGCCGCGACGAACAGCCACAACAGGCCCTGATGAAACGTCAATGTGGATACAAAACCGGCAATAAAGGCTTTGATGAACGCGAACATGATCTCCCCTTGAAAGGCTTTTAATCTGCAACCGTGCGCTAGCGCCCGCGCACGGTGTCGGCGGTTTGGTTGAACAAACGCTGGCGTGCTTCTTCGGTCTTGGGCTGACCACCACGCCACTGCTTGCCAAGATCGACCCCGCGCTGCACGGCCGGGCGCTGCTTGATACGCGCCCGCCAGGCCGCCACGCGCGGAAATTCGTCGAGCGGCTGGCCCATGGCCTTGGCGATGAGCACCCACGGCCAGTTGATGATATCGGCGATGGTATAGATTTCGCCCACCAGATAATCGCGCTCGGCAAGGCGGCGCTCGAGCACCCCCAGACAGCGGTGATATTCGCCGGTATAGCGCTTGTAGGAATACGGGTGCTCGCCCGGGGCGTAGTTGACGAAATGACTCATCTGCCCGCCCATCGGCCCGAGATTGCCGACCTGCCAGAACAGCCATTCGTCGATTTCGGTGCGCAGGCGTGCGTCGTCGGGCATGAGTTGCCCGCTCTTGGCCGCCAGATAGCGTGCAATCGCGCCCGATTCGAAGATCGATAATGGCGTATCGCCATAGCCGGGTGCCGGGTCGTGGTCGACGATGGCCGGCATGCGGTTATTGGGCGAGATTTCCAGAAACGCGGGCTCGAACTGATCACCCGCGTTGATATCCACCGGAATCAGCCTGTAGTCCAGCCCCAGCTCTTCGAGCAGGATGGATATCTTCCAGCCGTTGGGCGTGGGCCAGTAATAGAAATCGATCATGACGCCTCTTGGTTCGGGCCGATCGCCCCGGATCGGGCGAGCGTATCGATATCCGACTCGGAAAACCCGTGCTCGGCGAGCACTGCGCGCGTATCCGCGCCGAGCGCGGGCGCGCCGCGATAATCGGCGACCGGCATGGCCGAAAAACGCGCGGCGGGACGCGCCTGTCGCAACCGCCCCGCCTCGGCGTGATCGGTTTCCATGACAATGGCGTTGGCCGCGATCTGATCGTGCGACAACAAATCGGTACGGGTGAGCACCGGCGCACAGGGCACACCGTATTCGCTCAGTCGCGCAAGCCAGTGTTCGGCACTGTTTTCGGCTAGCTTTTGCTGGGTGAGTTCGAGTCGCGCGTCGATATGGTCCTGGCGGTCTGCGGGCGTGGCAAAGCGCGGGTCGTCGTTCCATTCGGGCGTATCGAGCGCGCCAATCAACGCCTGCCACTCCTTGTCGGTCTGCACGGCCACGCTGATATAGCCCGTGGTGGTTTCGTAGATGAGGTCGATGAAGCTGGCGGCCTTGGCCTGATCGAACTCGTCGCCGACGAACGTCTGGCTGTTCATGTCGGAATGCCAGAGAAAATCGATGACTGCATCGAGCATCGACACGCGCACATGCTGGCCCGGTGCACCGTTGGCACGCGCGAGCAGCGCGGCGGTAATCGCCTGGGCCGCGATGTAGCCGGTGAGCTTGTCGGGCACGATGGTACGAACCAGGCGCGGACGCGCAGTATCGGCGCCGCCCTGAATACTGGCCAGACTCGATAACGCCTGGACCAGCGGATCGTAGACCGGATAGCTCGCATACGGCCCGGCATCCCCAAAACCGCTGATCGAGCAGTACACGATGTCCGGGGCGACCGCCCGTATGTCGTCTTCGCCAATGCCCATGCGCTCGGCCACGCCGGGGCGAAAATTCTGTACGAATACATCCGCATCCGCACACAGGCGCAGCAGCGCATCACGCCCGGCCTTGTCCTTGAGATTGAGTGCGACCGAGCGCTTGTTGCGGTTGTTGTTGAGATAACTCGCGGAAAAACCGTTACGCCGATTCGAGGCAAGCCGCGTGTAATCACCCACCTCCGGGCGTTCGATCTTGAGCACATCGGCGCCCTGATCGGCCAACTGCATGGTCGCCAGCGGGCCGGACACCATGGCAGTGGTATCGATGACGCGATAACCGGACAAAGGCTGTTTCATGACGCCAGTTTAATGCCCCGCGGGCACGTCGCCAACGCAGCAGGCTTTCAAGCAGGGCCGCGCTTGGCGACAATGGCGCCTGTTTGTTTTCCACCTCGGCCAGGATTTTCAATGAGCACGATCGGCACGCCCGGTTCGGATACCGGCACACGCGTCATGCTGCTGGGCAGCGGCGAACTCGGCAAGGAGGTCGCGATCGAACTCCAGCGCCTGGGCTGCGAAGTCATTGCGGTGGATCGCTATGATCGCGCGCCGGCGATGCAGGTCGCGCACCGCCACCATGTACTGGATATGGGCGACGGCGATGCCCTGCGCCAGGTCATCGAATCCGAGCGCCCGGCATTGATCGTGCCCGAGATCGAAGCCATCGCGACCGCAACGCTGATCGAACTCGAAGATGAAGGCTATACCGTGGTCCCCACCGCCCGCGCGGCTCGTCTGACCATGGATCGCGAAGGCATTCGCCGTCTGGCCGCCGAGGAACTGGGCCTGCCCACCTCGCCCTACCGCTTTGCCGAAACCGAGGCCGACTATCGCGCCGCGATCGAGGCCATCGGCCTGCCCTGCGTGGTCAAACCGGTGATGTCGTCGTCCGGCAAGGGCCAGAGCACGGTGCACAGCGAATCCGACATCGACCGCGCCTGGAGCTACTCGCAATCCGGCGGGCGCGGCAAGCGCGGCGACAACTCGCGCGTGATCGTCGAAGGTTTCATCGAATTCGACTACGAAATCACCCTGCTGACCGTGCGCCATGTGGATGGCACCAGCTTTTGCGCGCCGATTGGCCATCGGCAGGTCGGCGGCGATTACCACGAGTCCTGGCAGCCGCAGCCCATGAGCGAAGCCGCGCTCGCCGAGGCGCAGCGTCAGGCGCGCGCGATCACCGACGCCCTCGGCGGGCACGGCCTGTTCGGCGTGGAATTCTTCGTGGCTGGCGACCGCGTCTGGTTTTCGGAAGTTTCGCCGCGACCCCACGACACGGGGCTGGTGACCCTCGTCGGCCAGAATCTGTCCGAATTCGCACTGCACGCCCGCGCCATTCTCGGTTTACCCATTCCGTATATCGAACAGCGCGGCGCCTGTGCATCGGCTGTGATCATCGGCGAAGGCCAGAGCCGACAGATGCGCTACCACGGTCTGGCCCAGGCGCTGGCCGAGGCCGACACCGAATTGCGTCTGTTCGGCAAACCCGAAATCGACGGCGCGCGGCGTCTGGGGGTGGCGCTGGCACGGGCGCATGACATCGACGAAGCACGCGCCAAGGCCCGGCGTAGCGCGGCCTGTGTCGATATCGATTATTAAACCGACACGAAAATACGTGATTTTTCGGATTGATTAAGCGCGCATGTGGCGCTACATGCCCGTCGCGACAGCATTTCGATAGCGGACGAATAAGGAAAAAAATATTTCCGGTTTGTCGTGATTCATATACGGGAAAGCTTCGCGTGCTTTATACTTTGGTCCAAGTTCTGCCGGGGGCGTGATCCTCGCGTAGTAAAGCAGAGCTTCATTTACCGAACTCAAGGAGTCGACTATGCAAAAGAAACTGACCACCCTGCTGCTGGCCATGATGCTGGGCCTGGGCACGCTGAGCCTGGCCGCCTGTGATAACGATGGCCCCGCCGAAAATGCCGGTGAGAGCATCGACAATGCCACCGACAACGCGCAGGACAGCATGGAAGATGCCGGCGACGACATCCAGGACTCCATGGAAGACGCGGGCGATTCGATGGAAGACGCGGCCGACGACAACAGCTAAGGCTGGTCTCGCCGCAATCCGCGGATTGCGAAAAGCCCGTCGCGTATGCGGCGGGCTTTTTTTGTGCCCGCTATCATCAGCGTGACCCCTGGCGCGCCAATGCCAGATAGACATCGGCCAATGCCTTTGAAAGGCACAACCGACTGGAGCCCGGATGACGTACGCACAGCAACACGATAACGCCCCAGCTGCCCTGGTAACCGGCGCTGCGTGCGGTATCGGCCGCGCCGTCACGCGCCGGTTGCTCGATGACGGGTTTATCGTGGGCGCACTCGACCACGACGGCCAGGCACTGGCCGATCTGTGCCGGCAGTTGGCCCGGCACGAACCGGACGTCGAGCGTCGCGTGGTGCGGCTTGTCGCCGATGTGGCCAATGAAGCCGCCGTCATCGACGCAATCGCCCGCCTCACGGACGCCTGCGGTCGCCTCGATGTGCTGGTCAATAATGCCGGCATTGCCGATCCGTTCAACGCACCGATCGAAGCGCTGTCGCTGGAAGACTGGAACCGCGTGATCGGCGTCAACCTCAGCGGCTACTTTCTGTGCGCGAAACATTGCACACCCTGGCTACGCCGAAGCGGCGGCAGCATCGTCAACATGGCCTCGACCCGGGCCTATCAATCCGAACCCCACACCGAAGCCTATGCCGCCAGCAAGGGCGGTATCGTGGCCCTGACCCATGCACTATCGATCAGCCTCGGCCCGCAGATTCGGGTCAATGCGGTGGCACCCGGCTGGATCGACGTACGCGACGAACAACCGCAGGCCGAGTCACCCGATGCGCTGCGCGCCATAGACCACGAACAGCATCCAGCCGGACGGGTCGGCCGTGGCGCGGATATTGCGGCCATGGTGGCTTTTCTATGCAGCGATCAGGCGGGATTCATCACCGGCCAGACGCTGGTGGTGGACGGCGGCATGACGCGCAAGATGATTTATGCCCACTGATACAACCGCCCCAAATTAGATTGTGCACAATACTTGTGTTCGAGGGCGATCGCCCGTAACGTGCGATAGCACACCAATCGCATGAGGAGTTCTGTATGCCCGTTCGCAAGGCTGACGCGCAGTGGCAAGGTGATTTGAAATCCGGCAAGGGCGACATGTCGCTCGAAAGCGGCGCCTATGAAGGCCAGTTCTCGTTCAAGACCCGTTTCGAGGATGGCACCGGCACCAACCCGGAAGAGCTGATCGGCGCAGCACACGCCGGCTGCTTTTCGATGCAGTTCTCGGCCATGCTCGCCGAAGCCGGTCATACGCCGGATTCGGTGAAGACGCAGGCGAAAGTGCATTTTTCGGTCGACGGCACGCCCACGATCGAGCGTATCGAACTCATCACCCGCGGCCAGGTCCCCGGCATCGAGGCCAGCGAGTTCGAGGATATTGCCGCCAAGGCCAAGCAGGCTTGCCCGGTATCGCGCCTGTACCAGGGTGCCCAGATCGATCTGGACGCCAAGCTGGAGAACTGATCGACGCGATCACACAATCCCGTTGATCGAAAAAGCCGGGCGCTGCCCGGCTTTTTCATGGCCAGTCCGGCCGCCAGCGGCGCGTTTCTACCGCCGAATGGGCTTTTTCAGGCGGATTTTCTCGTCATAGGCATTGTTTTTTTCCAGATCGTCGCAACGTCTTGTCGTTCATACGCGACAAAACAGAGCGAACCAACATGGAAGCCAAGCAGGACAGCGTCGTAAGCATTCATTACGTGCTGCGCGACACGGACGGCGAAATCATCGATCAGTCGAGCGAAGGTCAGCCGCTGGCCTATCTCCACGGCCACGGCAACATCGTGCCGGGGCTGGAAAAGGCGATCGAAGGTCATGCTCAGGGCGATGAAGTCAAGGCGACCGTCGAACCGGAAGAAGGCTATGGCCCCTATCGTGAAGAGCTGGTGCAGAAAGTCAGCCGCGACGCCTTCCAGGGCGTGGACGAACTCGCGCCGGGCATGAGCTTTCGCGCCGAGTCGGATGCCGGCCCAATGATCGTGACCGTCAAGGAAGTCGAAGGCGAAGAAGTCACCGTCGACGGCAACCACGTGCTCGCCGGTCAGACGCTGAACTTCACCGTCAATATCCACGACGTACGCGAAGCCAGCAGCGAAGAAGTCGAGCACGGCCACGTGCACGACGGCTCGACCCACGGCTAGCGCCGTTTGGTCAGCGACTACGCGGGTGCGCTACATGCGCGCCTGGCGGGCGAGGTGCCCATCGGCGGCACGCGCCCGCACAACGTAGTCCGCTTTGGACAGCCGCGTAAACTGGCGCGGCCGTGACCTTACGGCCGCGCCAGACATGTAACGGATACGTTCGCACGCGGCCTATCGACCCAATACATTAGGTGATTGTCATGGCCGATCCCGTTCTTCTGATAACCGGCGCTTCCAGCGGCATCGGCGCAGCGACTGCGCGGCATGCCGTCGCGCAGGGTTATCGCGTGGCGCTGGCCGCGCGTTCGATCGACAAGCTCGACGCGCTGGTCGACGAACTCGGCAGCGAGGCCGCCCTTGCGCTTGAATGTGACGTAACCGACAAGGCCTCCCAGCAGGCCATGGTCGAGCGCACACTGGCGCACTTCGGCCGGATCGATGCCGTTTTCGCCAATGCCGGTATCGGCGGGCGTCCCGGCGGCTTCTGCGGCGCCGATAGCGATGTCTGGAAGGACATGATCCTGACCAACGTCTACGGCGTCGGGCTGACTATCCAGGCCTGCGCGCAGGCGCTCAAGGACAGCCGTGGCCACCTGTTGATTACCGGTTCGGCCGCCGGACGCACGACCATCCCCGGTTCCATGTACAGCGCCACGAAATGGGCTGTCTCCGCGATCGGCTACGGCGTGCGCGAGGAACTGCGGGGCACCGGCATCCGGGTCACGCTCATCGAGCCGGGCATGGTGGATACACCCTTCTTCGACGACAAACCGGAGCACGCGCTGACCGATCACGATATCGCCGAGGCGGTGTTGTTTTCGCTATCGCGTCCGGCCAGTGTCGACGTCAACGAAATTCTGGTGCGGCCCACGCCGAAAATCGACAGCTGATTGGCGGGCCGGATCACCGGCCATAAAAAAACCGGCGCCCGAGGGTGCCGGTTTTTTTACGTCAGGCCTGTTCGCCCGCGCGATCGTCTATTCGACCAGCAGAAACCCTGCGATCCAGCCGGTACGGCCATCGTCGAAGCGAATACGCCGCCAGTCCTTTTCGCGCCCGGTCACCATCACGCGTTCGTTGCGCTTGGCCTGGAACTTGACCCCGTGGCCGGTCGACGGGCCCGAGCGCACGTTGACCACATCGCCACCGATATAACGCGTCGGTCCGGTTTCCGGCACGCCCTGGGGCAATTCGGACCCAGCGTCATCGCCCGAGGGCGGCGCTTCGCTGCCCTGGTTCGAGGCGTTATTGGCCGAGGCGTTGGCCATGGGCGCGCTCGAGCCGGCCAACAGGAAGTCCGCGACCCAGCCGACCGTGTAATCGTCCCCGAATACCACCTGCGCCCAGTCGTCGCGCGAATCGAGCACGGCCACCCGCGTATTGCGATCGGCCTGGCGCAGTACGCGCCCGCGGGTACTCGGCTGGCTACGAATATTGACGTTATCGCCATCGATACGCGATTGCGGCAGATTTTCCATGATCTGCGGCAGGTTGTTCTTGGCCGAACCGTTGCCAGCTGCCGCCGCCTTGGCCGCCCAGCGCGCCGCTTCGGCCAGATCCTGGCGTACCCCGTTGCCGCGCACGTACAACACGGCCAGATTGTTCTGTGCGGCCGGCTCGCCATGCTCGGCGGCGCGCTTGAACCATTCCGCAGCCTTGGCATCGCTCTGGGGCACGCCATGGCCTTCCTGGTACATGATGCCGAGATTGTGTTCGGCCTTGGAATAATTCTGGGCGGCGGCCTTTTCGTACCAGTCGCGCGCCTGGGCATAGTCCTGCTCGACGCCATAGCCCTCGTCATAGAGCACGCCCATGTTGTACTGGGCATTGGCATTGCCGTTCTCGGCCAGCGGCCGCGCGCTCTTGAGCACCTGTGCGGCTTCGGCATCGCTGGGCGCCTGCTGCTGGGCGGCAGCGCCCGTGGCCCAGGCCAGCGCGCTGATGGCTATCACGGCAAACCGTGCGATCGCTATCTTCTTCATGGTCAATCCTTGCATCGCGGTCGAACGGTCGACCGCCTACCCCTCTTTTAAGAACGCTTTTTACCAGACCCTGAATCGCGATCAAATAGCGCGCGCCCGGCCCGCTTCCCCCATGGTGCTATGTGTGCGCCGAGTCCTGCGGCGCATGTACGCCGTAGCGTACACGAGCCCAGACGTACATTGCTGCACCGCCGAGCATCCATACCCCGAATATCAGCCATTCCACCGGCAGCAGCGCCGACGGACTACCGGGCAGATACAGCACGACCAGCGCGATCGATAGCACAATGGCAACTATACCGACGACTTTGCCTGCAGGCACCACAAACGGTCGCGGCATGTCCGGCTCGCGATAGCGCAACACCAGAAACGATGCCGCCACGAACAGATACGCGAGCACGATACCCAGTCCGCCGGCATCCACCAGCCAGACCATGGCGCTGCGCCCGAGAAACGGCGCGAGCGACGTCACCACGCCGATAAGCAGAATCGCATTCGCCGGGGTGTTGTAGCGCGGATGCAGTTCGCCGAATACGCGCGGCAGCATATCGGCCTTGGCAAGCGCGTAAATTGCGCGCGAACCGCCGATATAGAAAGCATTCCAGCTGGTAATGATACCGGCCATGCCCGCCAGCACCATCAGCTTGCCCGCCCAGGCGCTGGAAAACGCCGCTGCCATGGCGTCCGGCACCGCCAGCGAATCCGGATCGATCCCATCGGGCGAAAGCACATAGCCGGTGCCGAAGATGATCGCGGCGTACCAAAACACCGCCAGCAGTACCGAAAACACCAGCAACCGGCCGATATCCCGATGCGGCAGATCGATTTCCTCGGCGGCCTGCGGGATCACGTCGAAACCCACGAACATGAACGGCACCATCACCAGCACGCTCATGATGCCGCCCGCCACACTGGCCTCGCCGGTAAAAAGCGGCGCCAGATTGTTACCCTCGCCGCTGAACAGCGCACCGGTGAGAAACAGCAGACCCACCGCCACGATCATCAGCGTCACCAGCTTCTGCACCAGCGCCGCGGTCCGGATACCAATATAGTTGACCCACATCATCAGCAGCGAGCCGGCGACACCGACCGCCACCCATGTGGCCTCGACATCCCAGCCGGCGATCGTCCACAGATGGCCCATGCTGTAACCGGGCAGAATGTTCTCCACCACCGTCGGCAAGGCCACCGCCTCGAAGGAGACGACGGTCATATAGCCGAGCACGATCGCCCAGGTACATACGAACGAAGCCAGATGGCCGAGCCCGCGGTAACTGTAGACATGCTCGCCACCGGCCTGCGGCATCGCTGCGGCAAGTTCGGCGTAGGTCAGTCCGACGAGCACGATGGCCACGCCGCCGATCAAAAACGCCCCGACCGCGCCCAGACTGCCGGCCGAGAGAATCCAGGTGCCGGTCATCACGATCCAGCCCCAGCCGATCATCGCGCCGAACGCCAACGCCAGTACGTCCTTGCGCGCCAGTACCCGCACGAAGCGTGGCGTTTCCCCACTCATGCTCATGATTCCCCCTGGCCCGCAGGCCGATTGACCGTCTACGCTTGCCCCTGTCACGCAGATTAGCACCGACGCGTCGTTTGGGGCATCGACCCAAACGTCATATAGCAACAATCGCGCCACGCCCGCGCGCTATCGTGTGACCACGTACCCGGCAGCCGACCTGCCCGCCGCCGCAGCTGGACCGCCGGCATGGCGTGGTGCGCTGCTATCTCCGTTGGTGTATTTGACAAATATTGTCATATGCACATAACTTGGCGCTCGAATGAGCGCTCCCGCTCTCGCACTTTTCATCATCGAGTGCCATGCCATCGACACCCCTTTTCCGGATCGGCGCATGCGCTTCGCGCGCGGGCGTCATGGCCAGCCTTGCCGGGTTGTTATTGCTCGGCGGCTGTGTCGTGGGCCCGGATTACGAGCGCCCCGATACGCCCGCCGATCAGGCCTACACCGTAGCGCCCGATACCGCGCCGACCGCGTCGGGTGAGGCACAGATGTTCGAACGCGCCGGCGAGGTCCGCGCCGACTGGTATCGAGTGTTCGGCTCGGACAAACTCGATCGGCTGATCGAAAACGCGCTGACCGACAGCCCGACACTCGCCGCAGCACGCGCACGCCTGCAGTCCGCCCAGCAAGCGGTCGTTGCCGGACGCGCCGCGCTGCTGCCGCAGATCGATGCCTCGGCCGGGGTCTCACGCCAACGGGCCAGCGGCATCGAACTGGGTATCGACGACCCATCGTTCATCAATACCTTCAATCTCTATCAGGGGCGAATCAGCGCCCGTTACGATCTCGATATCTTCGGCAAGACCCGGCGCGAGATCGAACAGACCCAGGCGCGCCTGGATTTCGCCCGCTTCGAAGCGCTCGATGCCTACGTCACCCTCATCAACAACATCGTGGCCAGCGCGATCGCCGAAGCCGGGGTCAACGCTGCGATCGATACCACAAAACAGATCATCGATAGCCAGCAGCGTACGCTGGATATCGTCGACCGCCAGATCGAATACGGGGTAGCGGTCGACGCCGACGCCGCTCAGATACAGACCCGGCTGGCGCGTACCCGTGCCTCGCTCGAGCCCCTGCGCAAACAGCGTGCGATCGCGGTCAACCGACTGGCGGTACTCACCGGATCGACACCGGGTACATTCGCCGATCCGCACTTTCATATCGACGACCTCACCCTGCCCGCCACGCTGCCGGTAAGCCTGCCCAGCGCGCTGGTACGCCAGCGCCCGGACATTCTCGCCGCCGAGGCCATGGTGCACGCCGCCAGCGCCCAGATCGGCATTGCTGCGGCCAACCTGTTGCCGGATGTCTCGATCGGCGCCTACTACAGCCGCGAAGGCCTGAGTCTGGGCGATTTGAGCGATCCGGTGACAGCACTCTGGCAGCTCGGCGCTTCGGCGAGCGCGCCGCTGTTCGCGGGCGGCCGCCTGCGCGCACAAAAACGTGCCGCGGGCGATGCCTATGTCGCTGCCCTGGCGGATTATCGCGCGACCGTGCTCGCTGCCTTCGGCGATGTGGCGGACAGCCTGCGCTCGCTGGAATCCGATGCACGCGCGCTCGAAGCCCAACAAACAGCGGCCGACCAGGCGCGACGCAACCTCGATACCGTGCGCGCCCGGGTCGATAACGGCGCGGCCACGTATATCGCCTTGTATACCGCCCAGGTCCAATACCAGGACACGCTCCTGGACGTGGTCGATGCACGCGTGACCCGCTATAGCGATAGCGCTGCGTTGTTTCGCGCACTCGGCGGCGGTTGGTGGAATGCCGACGATCCGCTCGACATGGCCGACGCCCGCCCCGCCAAACCACGCCGTATGAGCACGGATCGGCCCGGCTGACGCCGCGCCGGTGCTCGATCGTTGTGGGCAGCGGACGCCGTTCGTTGTCTCGATGCTGAATCAATAATCAGGAATGCCCATGGCCGATGCTGCTACTTCGACCGACCGTGAACTGCCCCGCTCTGGCAACAGCCGCCGCAAGTGGTACCTGCTGGGCCTGGCGGCGTTGTTCATATTGATCGGCGTGGCCTATGCGGCCTATTACTTTCTGGTCGCCCAGTTCTATGCCGACACCGACGACGCCTACGTCCACGGCAATCGGGTGATGCTGGCCCCGCAACGCGCGGGTACGGTCACCGCCATCTATGCCGAAGATACCGACCGCGTGGAAGCCGGCGATACCGTCATCGAACTCGACGATACCGATGTCGACAACGCGCTCGAGCGCGCCAGCGCCCATCTGGCCCAGACCGTACGCCAGGTGCACCAGCTGTTCGCCCAGGCCGACGAGCAGCGCGCCACCGTTGACATGCGCCAGACCCAGCTTACCCAGGCCCGGCGCGACTACGAACGCGATCAGAAGCTGCTCAAGGTCCATGGTGTCACCCGCAAGGCCTACGAACACAGTCGCTCGGATTTCGAGCAGGCCCGTTCGGCGCTGTCCGCGGCCCGGCACCGGTTGGGCGAACTCGAAGCCCAGACCGAGGGCACTACGCTGCGCGGCCATCCTGCGGTACGCGAGGCCGCGGCCCAGCTGCGCTCGGCCTATCTGGATGTACGGCGCAGCCGGGTGCCGGCGCCGGTAGCCGGCTATGTCGCCCAGCGCGATGTGCAACTCGGCCAGCGCGTCGAGCCAGGCAAGCCAATGCTCTCGATCGTGCCTATCGATCAGGTGTGGGTAAACGCCAACTTCAAGGAAACCCAGCTGGCGGCAATGCGTATCGACCAGCCAGCGACCGTGTATGCGGATTTCTATGGCGACGAGGTGGTCTACCACGGTCATGTCGCCGGCATCAGCCCCGGCACGGGCGCCGCCTTCGAACTGCTACCGCCACAGAATGCGTCCGGCAACTGGATCAAGATCGTACGGCGTGTGCCGGTGCGTATCGTGCTCAGCGGCGACGAACTCAAGCAGCATCCGCTGCGCCTGGGGCTGTCGATGCACGTGAGCGTGGATCTGCACGATAGCAGCGGCCGACCGCTGGCCGAGGCGGCACGCGACAAGGCACGGCTGCGTACCGATGTCTATCGCCAGCGCGAGGACGGCGCGGCGGCGATCATCGATCGTGTCATTGCCGCCAACGATGGCGACCCTGCAACCACCGCCCAGGCCCCGGCGAACACCATCGGCCGGCTTACCGCCCACCCATGAGTACCGCGCAGGACGACAACACGCACCCGCCGCTGCCCGCCGGTGCGCTGTTCGTCGTGACGCTCAGCCTCGCGCTGGCGGTGTTCATGAATGTGCTGGACGTATCGATCGCGAATGTGTCGATCCCGGCCATTGCCGGCAATCTGGGCGTCTCCACCAGCCAGGGCACCTGGGTGATCACCTCCTTTGCGGTGGCCAACGCCATTGCCGTACCCGTGTCCGGCTGGATGGCCAAACGGGTCGGCGAAGTAAAGCTGTTCGTGTGGTGCACGGTGCTGTTCACCCTGTTTTCGTTTCTGTGCGGCCTGTCCGGTTCCTTCGTGATGCTGCTGGTCATGCGTGCCGCCCAGGGCGTGGTCGCCGGGCCGATGATTCCGCTGTCGCAGAGCCTGCTGCTGGCAAACTATCCACCTGACAAACGCGGCTTCGCCAATGGCATCTGGGGCATGACCGCGGTGGTCGGGCCGGTGGCCGGGCCGATTCTCGGCGGCTGGATCACCGACAACATCAGCTGGTCGTGGATTTTCTATATCAACGTGCCGGTGGGCGCATTCGCCGCAGCCGGCACCTGGCTGGTGCTGCGCAACCGGGAAACCGAAACCCAGCGCCTGCCTATCGATCTCGTGGGGCTCGCACTGCTGATCGTGGGTGTGGGCGCGCTCCAGGTCATGCTCGACAAGGGCAACGATGAAGCCTGGTTCCAGTCCACCTTCATCGTCGTTCTGGCGATTACCGCGACCGTGTTCCTGGCCTTTTTCGTGGTCTGGGAACTGACCGACGACAACCCGGTGGTCGATCTCAAGCTCTTCGGTCGCCGCAATTTCACCGTGGCCACGTTGTGCGTAACGCTGGGCTTCATGACCTATTTCGCGGGCGTCGTACTGCTGCCCTTGTGGCTACAGAACGAACAGGGTTATACGCCCACCTGGGCCGGTATCACGACGGCCTCGCTCGGGCTGATGGGTGCCATCTTCTCGCCGATCGTGGGCCGCCTGACCGACAAGATCGATCTGCGTTTCATCGTGACCTTCGGCATGTTGCTGTTCGCCGGGCTGTCGTTTCTCAAGGCGGATGCGAATACCCAGATCAATTTCGAGCGCCTGTTTCTCACCCGTCTGCCCTGGGGCATCGGTCTGGCCTGTTTCTTCATTCCGCTGATCACGCTGTCGTTGACCGGCCTGCCTGCCAGCAAGGTGGCCAGCGCGTCGGGGCTGTTCAACTTCATGCGCCTGATCGCGCTGAGCTTCGGCACGTCGCTGTCGGTGACGATGTGGGATCGCCGGCAGGCCTATCACGATCATGTGCTCTCGGCGCATACCTCGGTAACCGACCCGCTCACCCAGCAATGGCTCGCCCAGGCACAGGCCCAGGGAATGAGCGAACAGCAGTCTTACGGCGCGCTGGCACGCGTGATTTCGGAGCAGTCGTTCATGCTCGGCCTCAACGAGATGTATTACCTGGCCGGGGTGATCTTCATTGGCCTGACCGTACTCATCTGGCTATCGCGGCCGAACGAGTGAAACGCGTACCCGGCCGACGCCATCGCCGCCAATCGGCCATCGCGCGCACAACGACCCGATTCGCGCGCGGGTCGGCGCGGCTGCCACAGTTCAGGCGATGCCCGATCAACGCCGCGTTAACCCCCAAAGGTAAAGCGAAAACATGGGCCGCCGATACAGCTGACGAGCGTCGCGAAGCGCACGTTATCGCAGCGTGGGCTCGTGTTCGTCGCGATGTTACTGTATAACTCTGCGCTCACGAGCGGTTTGGCAGCACGCTTCGGTGGGGACCGGGCGCACAGTGGCAACTGCGACGAAACTTTTCGCCTCCATGGCATGTCGAAGACGACTGTCGGGCGATAATTTCATCGTGCAAGAGCGCGAGAAAGACCGAGGGTATTGAATGCGTTGGTCGAATTTTCTGCGGGCCGGTACACACGGCGCGCTGGGTATGAGTTTGTTTGTGTGCATGGGCACCAGTGTTCATGCAAATCCGTTCTCGCATGGCGCCGAGGCCGGACTTCATGCCACCGCATTCGATAGCGGTACTGCCCTGGGCACGCACGAATCCCGCCCCCAACTCGCCGACGAACTCGGCCCCGACGAACGCCAGGCGCTGCTGGCCAAAAGCGCGCCCGAGATCACGCCCTGGCGCGAAATCACGGTCGCCCCGGGGGATTCGCTGTCGCGAATCTTCGAACGCGCCGGGCTGCCCGCACGCGAGCTCATGGCCCTGGTCGGCCTGGGCGATATCGTCGACCCGCTCAAACGCCTGCGCCCGGGTAATACCCTGGAACTGCGCAAGACCACCGATGGCCGGCTGGCCGAACTCCGCTTCAAGCTCAATGCGGTCGATACGCTCTCGATCGCCCGCTCGGGGCTGGACAGTGACGGCGGTCCGGGCGCACTCGAGGCCGAGATCGTGCACCTGAAAACCCAGACCCGGCGCATGACTGCCCGCGGTACTGTCGACGGTTCCCTTGCCCAGTCATTGGCCGAAGCCGGCGTACCCGCCGGGGTGGCGACACAACTGGCCCATATCTATCGTTACCGCGCCAATCTGTCCCGGCATATGCACCCCGGCGATCGCTTCAGCGTGGTCTATGACGCCGAATATGCCCAGGGTGAGCGCGTCGCGCTGGGCCCGGTAATCGCGGCGAGTATCACCACCGGCGGCCAGAACCTGAAAGCCTTTCGGGCCATCGACGAGGACGGCGACGCTCGCTATTACGACGCCGAAGGCCATGCCTACGAGCCGTCGCTGTCGCGCCATCCGGTGAATTACTCGCGAATCAGTTCGCCATTCAATCCCGATCGCATGCATCCGATCCTGCATATCCGGCGCCCGCATTGGGGCGTGGATATGGCTGCACCGCGCGGTACGCCGATTCATGCCGCCGGCGATGGCGTGGTGAAATTCGTCGGCCGTCGCCACGGCTATGGGCGGATCGTGCAGCTGACCCATTTCGACGGCTATTCGACCCGCTATGGGCATATGTACAAGTTCGCCAAGGGCCTCAAGCGTGGCGATCATGTCAGCAAGGGCCAGATCATCGGCTATGTCGGGGCAACCGGCGAAGCCACCGGCCCGCATCTGCACTATGAAATCCGCCTGAACGGCCGCCCGCACAACCCGTTGACCATGAAGCTGCCGGACGGCCATCCCTTGCCCAAATCCCGTCTGGCGGCCTATACCAACCGTATTCAGCCCTTGGTCGCGGCCCTGGATAATGTCCCCGACATGCCGCATACGCTCATTGCCTCGAGCACCGGCGTGGATGCCCGTCACGGCTGTACCCAGGCGAGCACGGTCAATGCGACCTTCGCGCTGGCGCCGGAGAATTCGCGGCGCCGCCATTCGCTGGCCGAACTGTTCTGCGTGGTCTCGACCGACACGAACGCCTAGTCGCGCAGCGCGCCGCACAATCGCGAGCCCCGAACAGCAACGCCGGCTACGTGCCGGCGTTTTTTTTGGGTTTGAACACAGCGCACGCGCGTTTTTAACGATCGGCCTTCGGCCGTCGGTGCGCCTGTTCGCGTTCATGTGCAGACAGAATGCGGGCGTAAGTCGCGCGCTCAAACAGCGCGGCACTGTCTACATCAACGTACGACAGCAACGGTTTTTCGTCGTCAAACAAGGAAACCGGTCCGCGAATGCAAGCCAACGCTTGCTCAGGGAAACCGGTGCGATCGGCAAGCCATCGGAGCCGGCGCAATCCGTGCTTCGCTTTGTTCGCGTGGCTTGGCGTTCATTGGCCAACAATCTGCCGGCCTGGACACCGCCCACCGGGTGCCCTACATAATGCAGCAAGCAGGTTTGTCCGGTTCACAAAGCGAGCCTGGGCCACGCCGAGTCTGCGTCGGCGTGGCCCGGACTGGCAGGCGTTAGGAAGCCGGCTCGTTCGCGCCTTTCGAGCGCGTGCCTTCGTCGTCGGCGTCTTCGAGATCTTCTTCGTCCCAGACATCGTTGAGAATGTCGCGGGCTTCGAAGGCGTCGGCACCGACCGGCATCGACTCGTGCTTTTCATACAGGTCGAGCAGCATACGCCGACGGTCGTCGCGCAGTTCCTTGGCGAGCACGAAGACCATGCAATAAAGCACGAACACGAACGGCAGTGCGGCGAGCAAGGCCCCGGTCTGCAACCCCTTGAGGCCACCGGCGACGATGAGCGTCAGACAGATCGCCGAAATCAGCAGGCCCCAGGACAACCGCTTGTACAACGGCGGTTCGAGCGAGCCTTCGTCGGTCATCTGCGCCACGATATAGGACGCCGAGTCGGCCGAGGTCACGAGGAACACGAAGATCAGGCACATCGCCAGTATCGACAGCGCGGTACTGAAGGGCATCATTTCGAAGAAGGTGAACAACGCCGAGGTAATGTCCTTGTCGGCGGCGGCGGTGAGCGTACCCGCGGCATCACCGAACAGTTCCATATGCAGCCCGGCCCCGCCGAACACGCCGATGAAGCCACAGGCCAGCAGCGGCGGCACGATGAGCACGCCCATGACGTACTCGCGAATCGTGCGGCCCTTGGAAATACGGGCCACGAACGTACCCACGAAGGGCGACCAGGCGATCACCCAGGCCCAGTAGAACACGGTCCAGGTCGAGATCCAGTCTTCGCCGGTATCCTCGAACGGGTTCATGCGCAGACTCATGGCGACGAAATTCTGGATGTAATCGCCAATACCCACGACGATGGTGTTGAGAATGAAGATCGTCGGGCCGGTGAACAGCACCCAGCCCATCAAGCCCAGACACAGCGCCAGGTTGATGTTCGACAACCACTGAATGCCTTTATCGAGCCCGGAATAACTGGATACGGTATAGCAGGCACACATCACGCCCAGAATGATGAACTTCCAGAGCGTGGTATCCGGCACGCCGAACATCTGGTTGAGGCCGCCGTTGATCTGTAGCACGCCCAGGCCAAGCGATGTCGCCACACCCATGACCGTGGCCACCACCGCCAGAATATTCAGGCCATCACTGGTGGGCTGACGGGCAGCTTCGGGGAGCTTGTCGGTGAGTGGCTCGACGACCGTGGACACCAACCCCGATTTGTTACGGCGAAACTGAAAATAGGCAATGATCAGGCCGACGATCGAAAAACCGGCCCACTGGCTGATGCCCCAGTGGAAAAAGCTGTACTGGATCGCATAACGCGCCGATTCCGGCGTCGACCCTTCCATGTCGTTATAAGGCGGGTTCAGATAATGCAGCACTGGCTCGGCCAGGCCGTAGAACACCAGCCCTACACCGAAACCGGCCGCCAGCAGCATGCTCACCCAGGAGAAGAAACTGTACTCCGGCTCGCTGTAGGGTTCGCCCAGGCGAATCTTGCCGTAGCGACTGAATGCCAGACCCACCAGAAAGATCACGAACCCGAACACCGATAACAGATACAGCCAGCCGAAAACATGCGATACCGCATTCAGCGCACTGTTGGCGAAATCGCCGAATGCCTTCGGGAAACTCGCGCCGACGATCACCAGGGCCAGAATGATCAGTGCCGAGCCGGTATAGACGCGCTGGCTACGCGATAGCAATTTACTCAAGAGACCCCCAGAAATCGGTGTAAGCGTAACGCCGGTCGCTGCGGTGCGCCTCGGCCGTGGTTACGCCGTGTTGTGCGAGCGTTGCCACCATTACTAGCACTTCATTACAGCCCCCGCAAACGTGTCGAATATGCAGCGGACCGCCGGGCGGCCTTTCGGGGCGTGGCTTTCGCGAGCGCAGTTGCAGCCTTAGTGAGCACGTATTCCGAAAAGCTGGCGCGTCTCTTGCTAGAACACCATTTCATTTTAGTTCGAGACAGATTTCATGAGATACACCATCGCAGGCGCGCTGGCACTATGCTGCAGCGCCCTGAGCGTGCCCGCGGGCGCGGCCGATTTCGACGTACTGCAGCCCTTGGCCGACAAGCCGCAGAAGATGACCACCGGCGACTACGCCGGCAATTACTACGTGCCGTCCACCACGGAAACCGTGCGCTGGGGGTATCTGCCCAATAAGAAGGCAAAACCGGTGCTCACCGTGCCCTCTGGCAGTGCAGTGACCTTCGATACGATTTCGCACGAAGGCATCCTCGAAGACCAGGGCCGGGATCCGGTGGCCTACTTCGCGAGCAAGAACGTGCCCGAACAGCAGGTGCTCGACGATGCCATCGCGATCACGGCCTCGGATATGGCACACGATTTCTTCAAGGACGGCCCGCATATCGTCACCGGCCCGGTGGCGATCGAAGGTGCCGAGCCCGGCGACGTGCTCAAGGTGGAGGTCATCAAGCTCGAACCCCGGGTGCCCTACGGCGTGATCTCCAATCGCCATGGCAAGGGCGCGTTGCCGGGTGAATATCCGAAGACCGAGCCAAAGCCCAATCCGAGCAGCGAATACCCCGAACGCTATGCCAACGTCTCGACCTTCGCGCCGATCGAAAAGGACGGCGGTCAGTGGTATGGCGTGCTCGATGCCGGTAACGATAAAGCCATCCGTTTCCCGCTGCATCCGTTCATGGGCATCATGGGCGTCGCCCCCGACACCGACAAGCCGGTCAACTCGGTGCCGCCTTCGCGTATCGGCGGCAATGCCGATATCAACGATCTGGGCACGGGCAGCACGGTCTATTACCCGATCGAGGTCGACGGCGCCCTGTTCTATACCGGCGATAGCCATTTCACCCAGGGCGACGGCGAAGTCGCGCTCACCGCGCTGGAGGGCTCGCTGCGCCCCACGCTCAAGCTGACCCTGCTCAAAAGCGGCAAGGCAGAGCTGCCGGGCAAGCAGGTCGACAAACTGTTGGGCGAAACCAGCGATTACTGGATCACCGTCGGCCTCGACGAAGACCTCGATCTGGCCATGAAGGATGCCGTACGCGAGTCGATCCGTTTTCTGCATCAGCAGTACGGCATCGATGAAGCGCTCGCACTGGCCTATCTGAGTGCCGCGACGGACTTCGAAGTGTCGCAGGTGGTCGACAAGACCAAGGGCATCCACGCACTGATCCGTAAATCGGATTTCGACGCATTCGATACCAACCCGTAACCCACCATCTGCGCATGGCCCCGGCCTCGGCGTATTGCCGCGGCCGGCTTTGAGCCACCCTCGAGAACGCAGCGGGCTATCTCTGCAAGCGTTTAGCCGACCCGAGACGGATCGAGCGTACGTCAGCGTTGTTCGCCTGACGACCACGCCGCGGGTGGATTGCGATGCATGGCGTCGTTCAGGCCCTGTTCGACAAATGAATTACCATGCGCCCCTGTTTTCCCGACCTACGAAATTCATGGATATCATTCGTATCCTGCTGTCGATTCTGCTGCCCCCGCTGGGTGTCTTCCTGCAAGTGGGCATCGGCCTGCACTTCTGGCTCAACATCCTGCTGACCCTGTGCGGGTATGTGCCGGGCATCATCCATGCGGTTTATATCATTCTCAAAAGATAAGACGCACAGGCTGTAAAAATACCGATTCATGCCCACTTATATGACAGCGTTTCTGCCGGCATGAGCCTCGTTCTATGAAAGCCGATCTATCCGTTCTCGATCTCGTCCCCGTACCCAGCGGCGTGGCCGCGTCCGAAGCGGTGCGTAACAGTATCGATCTGGTGCGCCTGGCCGAACGCTGCGGCTATACCCGTTACTGGGTATCCGAACATCACAGCATGCCGAGCATCGCCAGTTCCGCGCCCGAGGTGCTGCTCTCGCGCGCTGCGGCGTTGACCGAGCGTATTCGGGTCGGCTCCGGCGGCATCATGTTGCCCAATCATGCGCCGCTACGAGTGGCCGAAACGTTTCAGACGCTCGAAGCGTTGTATCCGGGACGTATCGACCTGGGCCTGGGGCGCGCGCCCGGATCGGACGCCCGCGCCAGTCGCGCCCTGCGCGCGGCCTCGGGCGAGCAGTTCGCCGATCTGCTCAATGAAATGCTGGCCCTGTCGCGCGGCACGCTGCGTCGTGGTCATCCCTATGAAGGCGTAACCGTAAGCCCCAGCGATGCGCCGCTACCGCCGATCTGGATTCTCGGCTCCAGCGGCGCCAGTGCGCATGTGGCCGGTTCTGCCGGTATGGGCTACAGCTTTGCGAGTCACTTCAGCCCGGTGCCGGCCGAACCGGCACTGCGGCGTTATCGTGGTGCATTCTCGCCCTCGCCGGCATTTGCCGAACCCCACGCCATCCTCGGCGTGTCGATCATCTGTGCGCCGACCGACGAAGAGGCCGAATACCTTGCGGCCACTGTCGATCTGATGTGGCTCAGACTGCGCAAGGGCGAGTTTCTGCCCCTGCCCTCGCCTGAGGAAGCGCTGGCGTACGACTACTCCGAAATGGAGCGCAACGCGGTGCTCGAAAATCGCCAGCGCCATATTGTCGGTGGCCCGGAATCGGTGCGCGCGCAGCTCGAGGACTTGTATAGCGACAGCGAGCCTGATGAAATAATGGTTGTATCCAACATACACGATCCAGCCAAGCGCCTACGCAGCTATGAACTGGTCGCCGAAGCGATGCGATAAGCCGCCGGGAGCGGCTATGAGTTTGATATTAAAAACCTAACTTACGACCCTGAAAATCGGGAATTTTTCCCCAAGTCGGCTTTTAATTAGCGCTTATCGTTCAAAAGCGTCACAATACGTCACGCACGTACATACAGGCCCCGGGCTATGCGCGCTTCGACCGCACCAGAAAACGAAGAATCAGATCTGCGCTTGCTTGACGAGCAGCTGTGTTTTTCGTTGTACACGGCGACGCATCGCATTATCCGTGCCTACCGGCCCCTGTTAGAGCCGTTAGGGCTGACCTATGTCCAGTATCTGGTCATGCTCGTACTCTGGGAGCACGCGCCGCGATCGGTAGGCGAGCTGGGCAGCGAACTGTATCTGGACAGCGGCACCCTTACGCCCCTGCTCAAACGCATGGAAAAGACCGGCCTGATCGCGCGCGAGCGCGATAGTGAAGACGAGCGCCGGGTTCTTATCTCGGTCACGGATGAAGGCCGCGACCTGCAGCACAAGTCCGCCGAGATTCACGAGGCGATGCTGTGCCAGATCGAGCTGACTCGGCCGGAAGCACTGGCGCTACGTGAACGCATCATGGAACTGGCCGACACCCTGCGCCAGGCCTGAACGGCTCGCCGTTTACAGCAAACTGCGCGCCGCACGTGACATCGCCTGTCGACGCTCGGCAATTCTACGCATAGCCCTGGCGCACGGGCTCGCGCAGAATTGCGCGCCGCTTATCCGAAACAAGGCCGACCAACCATGTGGCAGTGGATCAACGACAATGCCCAGGCCCTGTCTTTCTTCGCCAGCATCGGCACACTCGGTGTCTGGCTGTTCTATGCCCACCTGCTCTATGCCGGTTTCCGGCGGCAGCGTCAGGCCCGTATCCTGATCAACCAGGGCTGGGGCCAGCAGATCGATTCGGTGTGCCTGATCAGTAATATGAGTCAGGAGCCTATCTATATCCATAGCCTGGTGATGACGATTCGCGCGAGTGATGACGAGTACAGCGAGTCGATTACCGACTTCGACAATGCTCAGCCCAGCGACAGCGAAGACCGGCCGCAGCACGTAACCCGTCAGGGGCCGTTGAACTCTGGCGAACAGATGAATCTCGGTACGTTTCGTTCCATCATCCGCCAGACGTCGAAACGACACGACAATCTTGACGCCGATGACGAGCAGCCGATTCGTACGCTGGCCATCGAGAACTTCAAGATCACGGTGATCGCCAGCTACGGCCCCGAGGGCGGGATTATCGGCGCCCAGCGCAAGTTCATCGTCTCCGGTGAAGACAACGAATTGATGCGCCCGGCGGCGACCACCACCAAACGCATGGCCAAACGCCATGCGCGGGCCAAGCTCCAGCACTGGCTCGAACAGCAACTCTAGGTCGGCACTTGGCGGCGACCCGGCACGACGATCGCGCCGTGCCGGGCTAAAGAACAGACGCTAGCAGCGCCCCTTCTTGGCCTGCCCCGGCGGGCAGTGATAACCGCGATGATCATCGCGGCGATCGTGATAGTCATGATGGTCGTCGCGATCGGTGGTGATCGCGGCACCGCCTGCGGCCCCTGCAGCGCCACCCAGAATCGCGCCGGTACGCCCGCCGACTTCATTGCCGATCGCCGCACCCGCCGCACCACCCAGACCGCCGCCGATCGCGGCGTCGACGGTATTGTCGTCGAGCGCATAAACCGGCGCGCTCAACGTCATCGCCAGCAGACCGGCGATCGTCACTCGTTGCAGGATAGTGCTTTGCATGCTCGGCTCCCAACGCCTGTTCAGCGGCTTGTTTGTCATTGCCGCGTATTTGACCCTTGGCGCGCTGAACGTCTTATGAACTACCGACGCACGATCGGCACGGCGCGGCTATGGCCCATCAGGCCTCATAGGCGAGCATGAAAAAAGCCTGCCTGGATCAGACCAGACAGGCTTGCGATCCATACCGCTTTTCAGGCGGCGAAGCTAGCCGAACGCCTGAATCCCGGTCTGGGCGCGGCCCAGAATCAACGCATGCACATCGTGCGTGCCTTCATAGGTATTGACCGCTTCCAGGTTCATCACATGACGGATGACATGGTATTCGTCGGAAATACCGTTGCCGCCGTGCATGTCGCGTGCCTGGCGGGCGATATCCAGCGCCTTGCCGCAGTTGTTGCGCTTCATCAGCGACACCATCTCGGGCGCCCAGTTGCCTTCGTCCATGAGCCGGCCCAGACGCAGACAGCCCTGCAGGCCGAGCGTGATCTCGGTCTGCATGTCGGCCAGCTTTTTCTGGATGAGCTGGGTGGCGGCCAGCGGACGCTTGAACTGCTTGCGATCGAGCGTGTAGCTGCGCGCGGCATGCCAGCAGAACTCGGCCGCGCCCATCGCGCCCCAGGAAATGCCGTAGCGGGCCTTATTCAGGCAGGAGAACGGGCCTTTGAGGCCTTCCACGTCGAGCCGGTTTTCTTCCGGCACGAAGCAATCGGAGAGCATGATTTGACCGGTGGCCGAGGCCCGCAGCGAGAACTTGCCTTCGAGCTTGGGCGTTTCCATGCCGCCGAAGTCGCGCTCGACCACGAAGCCGTTGATCTTGCCGTCGAGATTGGCCCAGACCACCGCCACGTCAGCGATCGGCGAGTTGGTGATCCAGTTCTTGGCGCCGTTCAATACATAGCCGCCGTCGACCTTCTTGGCCTTGGTGCTCATGGAACCGGGGTCGGAGCCGTGATCAGGCTCGGTCAGCCCGAAGCAGCCGACCCATTCGCCGCTGGCCAGCTTGGGCAGGTATTTCTCGCGCAGCGTTTCGCTGCCGAAGGTATAAATGGGGAACATCACCAGCGACGACTGCACGCTCATCGCCGAGCGATAGCCCGAATCCACCGACTCCACTTCGCGGGCGAGCAGGCCATAGCAGACATGGTTCAGGCCGGCGCCGCCGTACTGTTCGGGAATGGTGGCACCCAGCATGCCGAGCTCGCCGAGCTCGTTCATGATCTCGCGATGAAAGATCTCGTGGCGGTTGGCCTCGAGCACGCGCGGCATGAGGCTGTTCTGACAATAGTCATGACCCGCATCGCGGATCATGCGCTCGTCTTCGGTAAGCTGCGCGTCGAGCAGCAGTGGATCGGACCAGGCGAAATCTTTCATGAAGAGGCTCCATTCTTTCGTTCGATAAGCATGGCCACACCCTGCCCGATGCCGATACACAGGCTGATCAAGGCATAGCGGCCGTTAATACGTTCGAGCTGACGCAGGCCGGTGAGCGCCAGGCGCGCACCCGAGGCACCCAGCGGATGACCGACCGCGATCGCGCCGCCGTTGGGGTTGAGGCGTTCGTCGTCGCCAGCCAGCCCCAGCTGATGGCAGCAGCCCAGCACCTGGGCCGCGAACGCTTCGTTTATTTCGATGACGTCCATATCCTTGAGCGTAAGCCCCGCGCGATCGAGCACCTTCTGGCAGGCGCCGACCGGGCCGAGCCCCATGACTCGCGGCGGCACGCCCACGACACCACCGGCGATGATACGCGCCCGCGGCTTGATCCCGGCGGCTTCGCCGGCTTTTCTCGAGCCGATGATCAACGCCCCCGCGCCATCGTTCACGCCAGAGGCGTTGCCGGCGGTGATGATGCCGTTGGCCACGATCGGCGGCAGCTTGGCGAGCTTGTCGATGGTGCTGCTCGGGCGCGGATGCTCGTCGGCGTCGACCGACAGCGGCGGCTGCTTGCGCCCCTGCGGCACGTCCAGCGGCATGATCTCGTCATTGAAGAAGCCGTCAGCACGGGCGGCTTCGTAGCGCGCCTGCGACTGGGCCGCATAGGCATCGGCCGCCTCGCGGCTGATACCGAAGTCCTCGGCGACGTTCTGGGCCGTTTCCGGCATGGCATCGGCGCCGTACTCGTCGAGAATCTTCGGATTGGGAAAGCGCGCGCCGATCGTCGAATCGAATACCGAAACATTGCGCGAATAGGCCTTGTCGGCCTTGGCCATGACGAATGGCGCGCGGCTCATGGATTCCACCCCGCCGGCGATCACCAGCGCGCCTTCATCGACCGTGATTGCACGGGCGGCATCGACAGTCGCAGCCAGTCCACTGCCGCATAACCGGTTGACGGTCTGACCCGCCACCGACACCGGCAAGCCAGCCAGCAGGCCTGCGTGACGCGCCACATTGCGCGCATCCTCGCCTGCCTGGTTGGTACAGCCGGCGATCACATCCTCGTAGTCGTTGCGATCGAACGGGTTGCGTTCGACAAGCTGGCGAATGACCGCCGCAAGCATATCGTCCGGGCGAACCGGAGCGAGCACGCCGCCATGGCGGCCGAACGCGGTTCGCAGACCGTCGTAGATATAAGCGTCGAGCATGCCATCTCCATCAGCTATCGCGACCCGATGTCGCCGCAACCGCCGTCGGCGTTGCACCGGCGGCATCGCGTTTTTTTTCGCATTGTTATTCGTTGTGGGCTCGAACACGGCCGTGCGCCGACCGAGCGGCGAACAAAGCACAGCGCTCAGGCTACACTCAAGAGGCCGCGCTTGCCGAAACACCGTTTCGAAAACCGCGAGCAAGAATAGGCGGTGGCCGAATACAACGCAACCGCAAGCACGGGTAGCGCGGCGCTATGCGCCCGCCTGCATCCAGGTTCAACGCGTGGATTGACCCCACTCCGAGCAGGGGCTACTTTGCCTGACAGCAAAATTGCGTTTTACAAATAACTTGCCCATAGGAGGAGACTCATGGCAGATGCCGCGACCCATCGTTCGCCCCGGATGACCGAAGAGGAATGGCAGGTCCGCAAGGATCTCGCTGCTGCCTATCGACTGGTATCACTCTACGGCTGGGACGATCTGGTGTTCACCCATCTTTCGGCGCGCGTGCCCGGGCCGGAGCATCATTTCCTGATCAACCCCTACGGCTGGCTGTTCGACGAAATCACGGCGTCGTCGTTGGTGAAGGTCGACGAGGACGGCCAGATCGTCGACCCCGGCGCCACCAACCGCGTGAACCCGGCCGGCTTCACCATCCATAGCGCGGTTCATATGGCCCGCGAAGAAGCCGGCGCCGTACTGCACCTGCACGCCGCCGACGGCGTGGCCGTCAGCGCGCATCCCGACGGGCTGCTGCCACTGAGCCAGACCGCCATGCTGTGTATCCCGCATATCTGTTTCCATGAATACGAAGGCGTGGCACTGAACCTGGACGAGCGCGAGCGTCTTGTCGCCGATCTGGGCGATCACGACATCATGCTGCTACGCAATCACGGCACCCTTACGGTCGGCAAGAACGTCGGCGAAGCCTTCACCTATATGTATTTCCTGATGAAGGCCTGCCAGATCCAGGTACGCACGCTGGCCATGGGCGCCGGGCACATGCCCTCGCAACAGGCCCTGGATACCACCGCCCAGCAGGCCCAGAGCCTGGGTGCCGGCCACAAGCTGGCCTGGCCGGCCCTGATCCGCAAGCTCGAGCGTATGGGCAGCGACTACGCGACCTGAACGCTGCCGACGCGTGGGTGCGTAGACAAACCCCGGCGCAGCGACGCGTCGGGGTTTTTTCATGCTGGCCCGAATGCTAGTCGGCCTGCGCGAATACCTGCCTGAGCCGCGCGCCGCAGGCTTCGAGACATTCGCCGGCCACATCGAGCACGCCCGGCATATTGATGAACCCGTGGATCATGCCCGGGTAGTGCAGATGTTCTGCGGCGTTGCCATTCGCACGCAGTTTTTCGTAATAGGCGATATCTTCGTCGCGCAACGGGTCGTAGCCGGCGGAGACGACGAGCGCCGGCGGCAGGCCGCTGAGGTCGTCGGCTTGTAGCGGCGACGAGTAGGGATCGTTCGCGTCGGCCGGTTCGCCACTGAAGTAGTGGTTCATGAACCAGTCCAGCAACGAACGCGTCAGCCGATAGCCCTCGGCCAACTCGCTATGCGAGGGCTGGCTGCGGGTGCGATCGGTCCCCGGATAGATGAGCAATTGATAGATGAAATCCGGGCCGCCCTCGGCCCGCGCTTTCAGACAGGTCACCGTAGCCAGATTGCCGCCAGCGCTGTCGCCACCGATGGCGATACGGTCGCGACGCACGCCCAGCGCCTCGGCCTGCTCGACGATCCAGTTCACCGCCGCCCAGCAATCCTCGACCGGCTTCGGGTACGGGTATTCGGGCGCCATGCGGTAATCCACCGAAATCACCATGCAGTCGCCGTGGCTGGCCAGATGACGACAGGGAATATCGTGACTGTCGAGACTGCCGATCACATAGCCGCCGCCGTGGATATAGATCAGCAAGGGCATGGCCTCGCCGGCCGGATCGCGCGGAGTATACACGCGCAGGCCGATATCGCCGAGCGGCCCCGGGGCGGCGATATCGCGCACCGCGAACATCTGCGGCGGGCGGCCGCCCACCATGGCGCAGCCTTTTTCGTACTGTAGGCGTGCCGCCTCGGGCGAGAGTGTTTCCAGAAGTGGCAAATCACTTTGTTCGGCGGCCTGGAGTACACGGGCGGCCGGCGGGTCGAGTGTCATGGGCAATCTCGATGCGGCGACGCGATACCCCGTCGCCGGTATGAAACAAAAATACGACTAGTCGATACGTTGCAGAAACGCCTCGATCGCGGCATTGACCGGCTGCGGGTGGGTCAGATTCGCTGCATGCCCGCCGCCCGGCACGACGACCAGCTCGGCATCGGCCAGGTTGTCCGCCAGCTGCTGCGCGCGTTCCATGGGAATGGCCATATCGGCATCGCCGTGCACCACCAGCGCCGGTTGCGCGATCTGACCGAGCTTGGCAGTAATATCGTCGCGCGAGGTCAACGTATGAAATGCGGCCAGCAGGTTATGCGACTGCCAGGCACGCCATTTGTGTTGCCAGTGGGCGGTTTGCTTGGCATCGGCGCCGAGGATGATGCCGGCGATCGTATCCGCGATTTCCTCCGGCAGACCGTGGGTCGCCCAGGTATCGATCATCTGCTTGTAGCCGGGCAGATGGTCGGGGTTCTCCTGTCCGGCCTGGGTATCGAGCAGAATCAGCGCGCGCACACGACTCGGGTGCGTCAACGCACAGCGCAGGCTCAGAAAACCGCCCTGGCTCATGCCGGCGAGAATCGCCTGCTCGATGCCCAGATGATCGAGCAGACCGATCAGATCATCGGCCGAATCATAGTAGCTGAATGGCGCCGGCGTCTGGCCGCTGGCGGTCTGGCCATGCGCTCGTTCGTCCCAGACGATGCAGCGGTAGCGATCCTGAAAGGCCGCGACCTGGTGAGCGAACATTTCATGATCCATGAGCAGACCGTGCGAGAACACGATCGCCGGCGCATCGGCGCCGCTGTCCTGATAGAAGATCTGCTGTCCATTGATCGAAGCAAACGGCATCGGGCTCTCCTCGTCGTTATCAGTTGTCATTCGCGCAAGCGCGCATTGGCGCGCTGCTTGTACGCCCGCTTGCAGGCCTGACTGCAAAACCGGATCGCCGGCCAGTCGCGTGCCCACTTCCTGCGCCAGGCAAACGCCCGCTCACAGTAAAGACAGTTTTTGGCGGGCAGGTCCGCCTTCCTGCGCATTCGTCCCATGTCCGCACTCGCTGTACCCAGGGGCCGCGCTCACGGATAGCGAAGCACATCCTCGCCATGAAAATGCTGGCCGGTATCGACGAAACCGTGGCGCTCGTACAGGCGGCGCGCGGCGGTATTGTCCGGGGTGAGGCTGATCAGAATCGGCGCGTCCGGGCGTTCGTCCTTGAGCGTGTCGATCAACGCCTGCAGGGCCAGTCCGCCATAACCGCCGCCCTGCCAGGCGGTATCGATCATGAAGCGCGGAATGTTGTAAGCCTCGCGCGCGGGCAGGTATTCGGCCATCGCGAAACCGATGAGCGTGGCGTTGGCATAGATGGCGTAGGGTTCGCAGCTCGGCTGCACATAGGCCTCGGCCAGCGAATACAGATTGGAGGCTACGCGCGTGGCCTGTTCGGGCGACAGGCGCAAGTGAATCACCTGCTGCCAGTTGCTCAGATCGACCGGGCGCAGTGTTACCGTCGGCATGGGGTCGTCACTCGGCATCGCAGATCATTCCATATCGGCAAACGCTGAACGGTGGAATTCGGCGATCTCGGCGACCTCATCCACCCCCGGCTCACGGACCGTGGCCGGTGTACCGCCGGCCATCACCTCGAGCACCCGGTGCGTGCAGCGGGCCAGCGTGTCCGGGTTGTAGCCACCCTCCAGCGCCATCACCAGCCGACCGTCGCAATACTGATCGGCCAGGCGCTGCACGATCCCCGCCAGTGCACTGTAGCCATCGAAGCTCATGTTCAGACACAGCTCCGTACGGTGGGCGTCCATACCGGCCGATACCAGAATCAGCTCCGGATTGAACCATTCCGCGGCCGGCACGAGGATATCCTCGAATGCCTTGATAATGGCCAGGTCGCCGGCATCCTCGGGCAGCGGCACATTGACCGTCGTGCCTTCGCCCAGGCCTTCGCCGATTTCCTCCAGATCGCCGGTGCCGGGATAGAACGGCGCGGCGCGATGGGTATCGAAGAACATCACGCTCGGATCGGCCGCGAAGATATCCTGCGTACCGTTGCCGTGATGCGCATCCCAGTCGATGATCAGCACGCGCTCGATATCCCAATGGAACTGGGCATGGGCCGCGGCCACCGCGATATTGTTCAACAAACAAAAACCGCGCGCGCGCACCGCATTCGCGTGATGCCCGGGCGGGCGGCAGATCACGAACGCTGACTGGGCCTTTTTCTCGAAGACGGCATCGATCGCGGCGATGGTCGAGCCGGCGGCCACCTCTGCCGCCTCGAGACTGCCGGCGGACACCGCGGTGGTATCCACATCCAGCCAGGCCTGTTTACCTTCCAGCTCGTGCAGGCTTTCCAGATAGGAGGTGGTATGCACGCGATTCAGCTGCTCCTGGGTCGCCTTCTGGCCGGTGGCGACACGCACGCCGGCAATGGGCTCGGCGCTGAGCAGCTCCTTGATTGCGATCACCCGGCCTGGATGTTCGGGGTAACTCCATTTGGCCTCGACGCCGAGCCCGTCGAGGATATGCCGAATCCGCTTATCCATGCGGCCCGGCAGAAATTCTTCCTCGGCCTCGGGTCGGTGCGCGAGCACCCGTTCGTCGTAAATCACCAATACGTCACGATCGCCCACCACGGCAGATACTCCTTGGTAACCCTCGCACGAGCCTAACAGCTGCCCCACGGGGGCCGTTGGTCACGGCCAAGAATAAACAATTCGCAGCAGCTACGCCTGTTTATCGCCCAATACCTCGCGCATGGCAAACGTCACGCGCATGGTTTCCAGGCGCGGCACATCCACGCCGTGCCGGTGGGCGATGTCCACCACGTTACCCAGAATCGCCTCGATCTCCATCGGTCGGCCGTTGAGATAGTCCAGGGCCATGCTGTTGATATAGGCCGGCATCTTGCGGGTACCGGCGATGTTCTTGTCGATGGCGTCTTCGGGCATCGGATAGCCGTCGGCCGCGGCGACCGCACACACCTCGGCCATCATCGCCCGGGCCAGCGCCTCGCCGCCGGGCGTATCCAGCAGAGTGACCGTATCGGCACCGCCGGCCAGCACCGACAACGGGTTGAACGGCGTATTCCAAAGGCTCTTGCGCCAGCGCTCGCCGACCACGGCCTCGGAACGTTTCACATCGATGCCGCCGGCCTCGAACAGCGCTGCGATCGCGCGACATTCCTCGCTCACGCCTTCGGGCCAGCTCCCCATGGTGAGTGCGCCGAACGCCTTGTGCTCGATTTCGCCGGGCGCGACACGGCTGACCGCAATGAACGCCAGACAACTGATAATCGGATTGTTCGGCAAGGCATCGGCGACTTCACGTTCGATATCGATACCGTTTTCGATGAGCACGACACGGGTGTTGTCGCTCACCCAGGGCTTGATCAGGGCACCACGGTCGATCGACGACAACACCTTCACGCAGCAGATCACGTAGTCGGCTTCGCCTTCGGGCGTATCGCCGTCACGATAGACCGCGTCGGGCCGGTACGACAGATCGCCCAGCGGGCTGTCGATTCGAAAGCCGTCCGCCTTGACCGCGTCGTACTCCGAACGCAGCACCACGCTTACATGGCAACCGGCACGCTTGAGAATCGCGCCATAGAAACTGCCGATCGCACCGGCACCCACCACGACAACACGTGTGCTTTCACTCATCGCAAATTCCTTTTCGGTGTTGCAGCGCCGGCACGTACACCGGCCCGCGCTTCAATGTAACGCCAAGTGCGCTAAAAACCTAAAAAAAACGGGCTGCCGGCAAGCACCGACAACCCGTGATTCGCCAGCCGCGACGCCCGGATCAGGCGGCGGCGTTTTCCTCGACCAGCAGGTCGATGAGGCGGTCGGTGTGGTAGTTGCCATCACCCAGGTAATGGTCGATCAGCACGATCCGCTTGGCGTAATGCGAGATGGAGGATTCGTCCATCATGCCCATGCCGCCGAACAGCTGGATCGCCTCTTCGGCCACGTGGCGGCCGGCCTTGCTGACCATGGCCTTGGCCGCGGCCAGACGCTGACGACGCTCGGCGTCCGGGGCCTCCAGCGAACAGGCCGCCCACAGCGCCAGCGAACGCACTTTCTCCAGCGAAATACGCATGTCCACCATGCGATGCTGCAAGGCCTGGAAGCTGCCGATCGGCACGCCGAACTGCTTGCGTTCCTTGATGTAGTCCAGGGTCAGATCGCAGGCCACTTCCATGGCACCGGCGGCTTCCGCGCACAGGGCGATAATGCCGCGATCCAGCGCGTACTGCAGCGGCACGGCCGCGCCGCCCTCTTCGCCGACCAGCGCATCGGCGCCGACCTTGACGTTGTCGAGGCTGATTTCAGCGGCCCGGTGGCCGTCGAAGGTCGTATAGCCTTCGCGCGACACGCCGTCGGCGTCGCCATCGACAAGGAACGCGCTCAGGCCATTCTTGCCCGGGTTGTCGCCGCTGCTGCGGGCGATCACCAGCAGCCGGTCGGCGCTGTCGCCGCCGAGCACCACAGCCTTCTTGCCGGACAGCACGTAGCCGTCGCCGTCCTTGGTTGCCGTGGTTTCGATCCAGAACGGATCGTAGCGGCCGTTCGGCTCGTAGCAGGCCAGCGCATACTTCTGCTCGCCGCTGATGATCGGCGCCAGGGCGTCCGCCTTGGCATTGTCATCGAGGGCGGCATCCAGGAAGGTACCGGCCAGCACCACGGTCGACAGATAGGGCTCGACCACCAGACCGCGGCCAAAGCCTTCGGCTACCACCATCAGCTCGGCGCCACCGCCATCGAAACCGCCGGCGGCTTCCGAGAACGGCACCGCCAGCAGGCCGAGTTCGGCGAACTGGGACCACACCTCGGCCGAGTAGCCGGGTTCGGATTTGATGATCTTTTCGCGCTGCTCGAAGCTGTACTGATCGGCCACCACGCGGTCGACCATGTCCTTGAGCATGCGCTGCTCGTCGCTATAGGAAAAATCCATTGTCTATTCCTTTTCCTGCGTACCGGACTACAGTCCGAGGATCGCCTTGGAAATGATGTTCTTCTGAATCTCGTTGGAGCCGCCGAAGATCGACAGCTTGCGCAGATTGAAGTACGTGGAGGAGGCCGAGGCCGAGAACTCGGGGCCGAAGGCGTCTTCGCCCACCTCGAGATCGGGGAACGGCAGCGCATAGGGGCCGGCCAGCTCGCGATAGAGATCGGAGATCTTCTGGCGCACTTCCGTGCCCATGACCTTCAAAAACGAGCTTTCTGCGCCGGGCACGCCGCCGGCCTCGGCCGCGGAGACCACACGCAGGTTGGTCATTTCAACGGCCATGAGTTCCAGCTCGAGCTCGACCAGGCGCTCGGCCACGCGCGGATGTTCGATCAGCGGCTTGCCTTCGGCCTGCTCGCTGCGCGCGATCTGCTTGAGGTGCTCCAGCGCGGCCTTGGAAATACCCACGCCCGCGATACCGGTACGCTCGAAGGTGAGCAGGTACTTGGCACAGGTCCAGCCCTTGTTCTCTTCGCCGACCAGGTTTTCGACCGGTACCTTGACGTTGTCGAAGAACACTTCGTTGACTTCGTGCGCACCGTCGAGGGTGATCAGCGGACGCACGGTCACACCGGGGGTATTTTCCATGTCCACCAGCAAAAACGAAATGCCTTCCTGCTTCTTGACCGTGGTATCGGTACGCACCAGTACGAAGATCATGTTCGCGTGCTGGCCGAGGGTGGTCCAGGTCTTCTGACCGTTGACGATGTAATGATCGCCATCACGCTCGGCGCGGCACTTGAGGCTGGCCAGGTCGGAACCGGCGCCCGGCTCGGAATAACCCTGGGCCCACCAGTCCTCGCTTTTGAGGATACGCGGCAGGTAGTAGTCCTTCTGTTCCTGGGTACCGAACTTGATGATCACCGGGGCGACCATGTTCAGGCCGAACGGCAGGATACGCGGCGCGCCCGCTTCTGCACTCTCTTCCTCGAAGATGTGCTTCTGAATCGGGCTCCAGCCCGGGCCGCCGTATTCCTTCGGCCAGTTGATCGCCAACCAGCCTTTTTCATACAGCGCGCGCTGCCAGGTGATCATATCCTCCGGCGAGACATGCTCGGACGACTTCACCTTGTCGGAAATTTCCTTGGGCAGTTTCTCTGCCACGAAGGCCCGGACCTCGTCGCGGAATGCGAGTTCGGCTTCGTTATATTGAATATCCATTGATTACTCCGTAGTGCGCAGCGTTACAGGTCGCCGAACTTGCGGCCTTCGCTGGCCAGCTTTTCCAGCAGGGCCGACGGCTGCCAGACCGGATCGCCCGATTCGTCGTAGAACTGTTTGACCTTGGCATGGATCGTGTCCAATCCGACCTGGTCGGCCCAGAACATCAGACCGCCCCGGTAGACCGGGAAACCGTAGCCATAGATCCATACGATATCCACATCCAGCGGACGCATGGCGATGCCTTCCTCGAGGATCTTGGCGCCTTCATTGACCATCACGTAGAGACAGCGTTCCAGAATTTCCTGATCGCTGACCTCGCGGGTCTCGATGCCCTTCTCGGCACGATACTTCTCGATCTCGGCCATGGCCGTTTCCGACGGACGCGGGGTGCGATCGCCTTCGGCGTAGTCGAACACGCCGCCGCCGGTCTTCTGGCCCCAGCGTTCCTGCTCGGCCAGAGCGTCCATCCAGTCGCGCTCGGGCGCGTTTTCCGGATCGTCCTCACGCAGGCCTTCACGAATACGCCAGCCCACGTCTAGACCGGCCAGGTCGGCCATGGCAAACGGGCCCATCGGCAGGCCGAAATCGAACAACACCTTGTCGACCTGCGAGGGTGTTGCGCCTTCGTTGACCAGCTTGACGGCCTGGGCCTGGCGCTTATGCAGGATGCGGTTGCCCACGAAGCCGTTGCACACGCCCACCAGCACGCCGACCTTGCCGATACGCTTGGACAGGTTCATCACCGTGGCGATGACTTCATCGGAGGTCGCCTCGCCGCGCACGTTCTCGAGCAGCTTCATGACGTTGGCCGGCGAGAAGAAGTGCATGCCGATCACGTCTTCGGGGCGCTTGGTGGACTGGGCGATTTCGTTGACGTCCAGCGTCGAGGTATTGGTGGCCAGAATCGCGCCGTCCTTGCAGACGCGATCGAGCTCGCCGAACACCTGCTTTTTGACCTTCATGTTTTCGAACACGGCCTCGATGACCAGATCCACATCGGACAGGTCGTCGTAAGACAGCGTCGTGCTGATCAGCGACATGCATTTTTCGACCTGGTCGCTGGTCATGCGGCCTTTCTTGGCGGTCGCTTCGTAGTTCTTGCGAATGAGGGCCACGCCCTTGTCGAGCGCTTCCTGTTTCATTTCCAGGATCTTGACCGGGATGCCGGCCGACAGGAAGTTCATGGCGATGCCGCCGCCCATGGTGCCGGCACCGATGATGCCCACCTGCTTGATCTCGCGCTGCGGCGTTTCCTTGGAAATGCCGGGCACCTTGCCCACTTCACGCTCGGCAAAGAAGACGTGGCGCTGGGCCGCGGATTCCGGCGAATTCAGCAGTTCGGTGAACAGCTCACGTTCGCGCTTCATGCCGGCCGCGAAATCCAGTTCGGTGGCCGCCTGAACTGCCTTGATGCAGTGGAACGGGGCCAGAAAGCCGCGCTTCTTGCGGGCAATGGACTGCTCGAACTCGGAGAAGACGTTCTCGCTTTCCTTTTCGACGGACAGCTCGCTGACCTTGCGCCGCGGCGCGCCGTCGGCCACCAGTTTTTCGGCATAGGCAATCGCCTCGGCCTTGAGATCGCCGGAGACGACTTCATCGACCACGCCCATTTCCTTGAGCTTGGCGGCCTTCATCGGCTTGCCTTCGACGATGGCCTGCATGGCAGCCTTGGCGCCGATCAGGCGCGGCAGACGCTGGGTGCCGCCGGCACCCGGCAGCAGGCCGAGGTTGACCTCCGGCAGGCCCATCTTGGCCGAATCCAGGGCCACGCGATAATCGCAGCCCAGGGTGATTTCCATACCGCCGCCCAACGCGGTGCCATGTACGGCCGCGATCAGCAGCTTGTCGCTGTTTTCCAGCGTCTGCACGACGTCGGGCAGACCCGGCTCCTGCGGCGGCTTGCCGAATTCGCGGATATCGGCACCGGCCGGGAAGGTACGCCCGCCGCCGATGATCATCAGCGCCTTGGCGCCGTCGTCGGCCAGGCCCTTGTCCAGGGCGTCGACAATGCCCTGGCGCACGGCGTGCCCGAGCGCATTCACCGGCGGATTGTCGACCGTGATGACGCCAATATCGCCATCGCGTTCATAGGAAACCACTTCGCTCATAACTACTCCTTGTCCAATCGGTTGCCGGGCACGCAGGCCCGGTGTGTTTATTCGTTGTTTGAGTCGCGATTACCGCATCAGCCCGCCTGCGGCCATTCCTGTTCCTGCAGGGCACGCCACATCAGCTTGCCGGTGGGCGAGCGCGGCAGGGTTTCGCAGATTTCGATCACCCGCGGGACTTTATAGGCCGCCATGTTTTCGCGACACCACTCGCGAATCTCGTCGGCCGTAGCCGCATCGGCGCTGTTGAGCACCACACAGGCTTTCACGCTTTCGCCGCGGCGCGGATCGGGCGTGGAGATCACGCAGGCCTCGCGAATCGCCGGATGACGATACATCAGGCTTTCCACCTCGGCCGGCCAGACCTTGTAGCCCGAAGCGTTGATCATGCGCTTGACCCGGTCGACGATGAAGAAATAGCCCTCGTCGTCGTAATAGCCGATATCGCCGGTGCGAAAGAAGGACTTGCCATCCAGATCGATGAAGGCCGCTTCGGTTTCCTCGGGCCGACGCCAGTAGCCGGTAAACACCTGCGGACCATTGGTCACGATCTCGCCGACTTCGTTGGGGCCGAGCTCGGTCAGCGTTTCGGTATCGACGATGCGCGAATCCACATCGAACACCGGTATGCCCAGACACTGGGGCTTGGGCGCATCGAACGGGTTGATATGGGTACCCGCGATCGTCTCCGACAAACCATAGCCTTCGATATAGCGCAGGCCGGTGAGCTTGAACAGCTTGTCCGACACCGCCGCGGGCATGGCTGCGCCCCCGCCGCCGATGTTTTCCAGGCTCGACAGGTCGTAGCTTTCGATCTCGGGATCGGAAAGCATGTCGATTGCCATGGTCACGATGTTGGTCCAGCGGGTGATGCGATAACGCTCGATGAGCTTCGCCGCGGTGCGGCGTTCCCAGCGCGTCATCAACACCACCGTCGCGCCGATGAAAATCGGCGCGTTCATCCCGTTCTGCATTCCCGTGACATGGAAATACGGCAGCGTGGCCAGTGACTTGCCTTCGGAGGTGCTACGACTCCAGTAGACACTCTGCACGGCGGTGGCCATGACCGAGCGGTGGGTATGCACACAGCCCTTGGGCGCGCCGGTGGTGCCGGAACTGTAGGGCAGCACGCACAGATCGTCGGGCCCGGCCTCGTGCGCACGCGGCGTGTGCCCGGCATTGATCGCATCGGCCCAGAGTACGGCCTTGTCGCTGGCCGCCGCCTGCGTGTCGGCCTTGACCTCGGCGGGCAGATCCAGATCGGTGGGCTCGGTGACATAGTCGCCGTAGTTGGCCACGATCGCCTGTGCGAGCTTGCCGCTGTCGAGCAGCGGTGCCACCGCTTCATAGCGTTCCTGGCCACAGATGCAGATCGTGGCGTCGGTGTCGTCGGCATAGTGCTCGAGTTCGACGCTACGGTTCATCGGGTTGACCGGCACCACTGCGGCATCGGCACGCAGGATCGCGTAGTAGCCGACCACGAACTGCGGCGCGTTCTGCATGAACAGCAACACGCGGTCGCCGCGCTTGACGCCCTGGGCCTGCAGATAGCCGGCCAGCGCACGCACCTGTTCGTCGAGTTCGCGATAGGACAACGGCGTATCGTAGTAAATGATCGCCGGGCGATCGGGATAGCGCCGCGCCGAAATCTCGAGATTCGTGTACAGGCTGGTCTGCGGCAGGCCCAGCGAATGCGGCAGGTTGGCAGGCCAGACGGCATAGTGCCGATCGAACATAAAGGTCATCTCCTCGCTTTCCAGCGGTCTGCGCTGCCGCACTCTTGCCCGGTGCTTGGCAGGCGATGGCTTGGGTTGCCACGGATGTACAGCGCCTGTCGCACGAGCGACATGCCACGGGCGGCGCACATACCTGACATTTTACAATTGAAATACCGTTTCGTTTTTCAGCGGCTTTTTTACTCTGCAGCCTCGCCGATGTCCAGTCGCCACTGCCCGTGATCGGCCGTGTCAGCCAGCAGTGCTTCGTCGCACCGGCTGCCATGCAAGGGCGTGGCGGAGACATAGCCATCGCGCAGCGCGACCACATCGGACAGCGGATCGGCGATGGCCGTGGTATCGCGCTCGAAGCTCAGCCAGTGATACACCAGCCCACGCCCATCGGTGCCCGCGATCAGCCGCGGGGCGACGATGGTACCGTTGGACTGCCGGGTAAAACGTAGCCCCTGTATCGTCTCGGGCGCCCGCATGGGGAAATTCAGATTCCAGCAACAACGCCGGTTCGAATCCCGTGCCACCCATAGTTGGCGTATCGCCTCGACCGCATAGGCTTCGGTGGCTGTGAAGTCGAGCGCGCCGCGGTCGTGAAACGCCTGGCTCAGCGCGATCGCCGGGATACCCAGATGATCGGCCGCCAATACCGCACCCACGGTGCCCGAATACATCACCGAGTCGGAGAGATTCGCGCCCCAGTTGACCCCGGACAGCACGAGATCCGGCGGATCGTCGCGTAGCCAATCGGCCATGGCGACCATCACGCAATCGGCGGGCGTGCCGGTGAGCGCGTAGCGCCGGGTGCCGTATTCGGTCACGCGCAGCGGGTGGTGCATGGATATGCCCTGGCCCACGCCACTCTGGTCGGCCATGGGCGCGACCACCCAGACCTCGTCGGCCACCGCGGCAGCAATGCGTTCGGCTACGGCCAGGCCGGGCGCATCGACGCCGTCGTCGTTGGTCAGCAGAATTCGGCGAATCGGCTTCATGGCATTGTATGGCTGTCGGATACCGGCAGGCGCAGTCTCGCATGCGCCTGTGTCGATCGTTTAATCATGCGCACGGGCCACGGCCCAGCCGCGTTCGGCGATCAAACCGGCACGCCGGCCGACATTCAATGCATCGCTGTTGCTCGCGTTGCCCTGCAATGCACGCGCATACACGCCCTGCAGAATCGCGGCGGTACGAAACAGCGAAAACGCCACGAATACCGGCCAGTCGTCGATCGGCGCCAGCCCGCGGGCCTGGCGATAACGCTCGAGTTGCTCGGCCTCGGTCGGAATGCCGTGGGCGGCCAGGTCCAGCCCTTCCACGCCCCGCACACCGGCCACGCCATGCGGCAGGTAATAAGGCATGCAGGCATAGGCCAGGTCCGCAAGCGGATGGCCGATGGTGGCCAGCTCCCAGTCGAGCACCGCGGCCACGTCGGTTGAATCCGGCGCGATCAACAGATTGCCGATCCGAAAATCGCCGTGGGCGATCGCGGGCGTGGTGTCGTCGGGGATGTGGTCGGTCAGCCACTGGCCGAGCGCATCCATATTCGGGTCGGTTTCGGTGGCCGAGGCCTCGTACTGGCCGCGCCAGCGTTTGATCTGGCGTTCGACATAACCGTTCGGCCGGCCGAAATCGGACAATCCCACCGCCTCGACATCCACATCGTGCAGCGCGGCCAGCGCATCGATGAGGCCGCGATAGATCTCGCCGCGCTCACGGGCCGCCAGTTCCGGCATGGCCGGATCGCCGAATACACGCCCGGGCACATAGTCCATGACATAGAACGGCGTACCGATCACGTCGGCATCCTCGCAGTGCACATGCATGCGCGGCACCGGTACGCCGGGCGCGTCGACCAGCGCCGACATCACCCGGTATTCACGGTCGATACGATGGGCCGAGGGCAGAATCTTGCCCGGCGGCTGTTTGCGCAGCACGTAGTGGCGCGAGGCCTCGGCACCGCCCGTGGTCAGAAAAAAGGTCGGATTCGATTGCCCGCCCTGAAACTGGCGCACCTCGAGTCCGCCCTCGACCAGCCCATGGTCATGTAGATACTGTGCCAACGCATTCTCATCGAAGCGGTGCGCCTCGCGCACCGCCACGATTTCCGGCGCGCCGGCCTGGTTCTTTTCAGCCATGGTTAGCTGATCGTCTCGCCGCCATCGGCGACGAGCGTCTGCCCGGTTACATAGGCACTGGCGTTAGTGGCCAGGAAGATGGCGACGCCGGCAATATCCACCGGTTCGCCGATACGCCGTACCGGCGTACGTTGTTCGGCCTGTTCGAGCCGCTTCGGATCTTCGACCAGCGCCTTGGCGAAATCGGTGCGGACCAACCCGGGCGCGATGGCGTTCACACGAATATTCTTCGGCCCCCATTCGACGGCCAGATTACGCACCAGCGCGGCTTCGGCAGCCTTGGACACGCCATAGGCGCCGATCACGGTATTGCCGCGCAGGCCAGCGATCGACGACAGCACGATCACGTTGCCGCCGCCTTGCTCGGCCATGCCGGGCAGCACCATGTTGCATAGCCAGAACGTGCCGCGCACGTTGGTTTCCATGATCTTGTCCCAGGCCTCGTCGGAAAGCTCTGCGGTGGTGCCATAGACCGGGTTGGTCGCGGCATTGCACACCAGCACATCAATCTGGCCATAGGTTTGTTTCGTCTTGTCGACGAGATTCTGCAGGTCTTCTTTCTTGCCCACATGACAGGCAATCGCGATGGCATCGTGGCCGGCCTTGCGCAGCTCTTCGGCCACCGGCTCGCAGGCTTCGCTCTTGCGGCTGGAAATCACCACCTTGGCACCGTGCTCGGCCATCTGCCAGGCAATTGCCTTGCCGATACCGCGGCTCGAGCCGGTAATGACGGCGACCTTGCCGTTCAAATCAAACAAACTGGACATCAAATTCTCCTCACGTTGACAAACGCGTGCCGGCGACCCGCAGGCCGCCGGCACAGGGCCGACAAAGCTAGCCGCGGGCTGCGCGCTGACGGCGCAGTTCGAGCTTGGCGATGCTGTCCAGATGCACTTCGTCCGGGCCGTCGGCCATACGCAGCGTGCGCACGTTCGCCCAGGCGGAGGCCAGGAAGGTGTCCTGACACACGCCCATCGCGCCGTGTGCCTGAATGGCACGATCGAGCACGTTGAGCGCCATCTCGGGGGCGATGACCTTGATCATGGCGATTTCCTGGCGGGCTTCCTTGTTGCCCACCTCGTCCATCATCTTGGCGGCCTTGAGCGTGAGCAGACGGGCCTGTTCGATTTCGATACGCGAACGGGCGATGTTCTTGCGAATGGAGTCGAACTCGGAGATCTTGCGGCCGAACGCCTCACGACTTTCCACCCGTTCGCACATGGCTTCCAGTGCCCGCTCGGCGATGCCGATGGTGCGCATGCAGTGATGGATACGTCCCGGCCCCAGACGACCCTGCGCGATCTCGAAACCACGGCCTTCCCCCAGAATCAGGTTCTCGGCAGGCACGCGCACGTTGTCGTAGTGGATTTCGGCATGGCCCTTGGGGGCATGGTCATAGCCGAACACGTGCAGTGGCCGCTCGATGGTCACGCCGGGGGTATCCAGCGGCACCAGAATCATCGACTGCTGGCGATGCTTTTCGGCGTTCGGGTCGTTCTTGCCCATGACGATCGCGATCTTGCAGTTACGCGCCATCGCACCGGAGGACCACCACTTGCGGCCGTTGACGATGTACTCGTCGCCGTCGCGCTTGATTTCGGTGGCGATATTGGTGGCATCCGAAGAAGCCACGGCCGGCTCGGTCATCGAGAAGCAGGACTTGATCTTGCCTTCCAGCAGCGGCTCCAGCCACTCTTTCTTCTGGGCTTCACTGCCGTAGCGCTCGAGCACTTCCATGTTGCCGGTATCCGGCGCGCTGCAGTTGAACACGATCGGCGCGATCGGCGAGCGGCCCATGATTTCGCACAGATGCGCGTAGTCGTAATTGGACAGCCCGGCGCCGTAATCGCTTTCCGGCAGGAACAGGTTCCATAGACCTTCGGACTTGGCCTTGGCCTTGAGCTCTTCCATGATCGGCGGCCAGGCCCAGCGATCTTCGGCTTCCTCGTGCTGTTTTTCGTAGACCGGTTCGGCCGGGTAGACGTGTTCGTCCATGAACGCGAGCAGCCGGGCGTGCAGATCCTCGGCCTGCTTGGATAGTGCAAGCATGATCTCTCCTCATTGTGGCGGACTGTTGTGCTCGCACCCGTTTGCGCGGGCAAACGAATCCAAGCGTGTTCTTGTACCGACCGGAAACTGACACAGCCCGAATGGGTCGTCAATTTAATGAAATGCAGTTTCGAATCGGCATGAACGATCGTTCGTTTTCGCGACGCGGGATATCCTCTGATTGGTCCGTTCACGGATCATGCAAAGGCCGGCCCCGAAACCGAACGATCGTTCACCGAACTCGACCATACGCCGAGTCGCGATAAAAATCGACTGTTTATTGCCGGTTTTCGATGACCGGTGCAGTAGGCTTGAGTAATCGGGGTGGCCCCGCCGCTGGCGAGCGCCCGTGACCCCATGGCTGGCTTAGGTGTGATCTTTCAGTAGGTTGTTCATCCGGGCCACTGACCTTAAAGCTGATGGGTGTCGAATCCTTCAAGCTTCAGGAGTGACCCGGATGAACACCCACAAGAATG